>CAZFKC010000071.1:34685-52143 GCA_964519175.1 uncultured Nannocystaceae bacterium | reverse complement strand
GCCCGCCCGCGCTCGCGCTCGCGCTCATCGCCCGCACCCGCACCCGCACCCGCGCCCGCGCCCGCGCCCCATCGCCCGCGTCCCGCGTCACCCGCTCGACCGCGCTCGCGCGGCGCCTGCCAGGAAGGCCTCGATGTCCGCGTCGCCGCGGAGGATCGCGATCGTCCGCCCCTGCGCGTGCTCGGCGAGGCGCGCGAGGACCTTCGGCCGCTGCTCCCGGCGATAGCGCCAGATCCAGCGCAGGAACTCGAGGTCGACGCGCTCGCGGCATCCGTCCGCGAGATCGGCCCGCGCGCGATCGAAGACCGTGCGTCGCAACGCCCGCCACACGCAGATCACCGGCGCGACGTCGAGGAACACGAGCGTGTCGGCGGCGGCGAAGCGCCGCGCCATCGTGCTCTCGAAGTTGCCGTCGGTGATCCAGCGCTCGCCCGCGAGCAGCGCGTCGACCCGCGTGCGCCACTCTGCGGAGGGCGGCTTCGTCCAGCCCGGGCGCCAGTACTCGCGATCGAGGTGCACGACCGGCAGACCCGTCACCGCACCCAGTCGGCGCGCGAGCCTCGACTTGCCCGCGCCGCCGCTGCCGACGATGACGACGCGGTTCACGTCAGATCTGCGAGATCCGCCAGCGCCACGCGCACGCGCTCGCGCGCCGCCGGCGGGAAGATCGCCCGGTAGTGCACGAAGTTCTCGCGCGACAGCCCGCGCAGCACGGGCGACGCGTCGAGCAGACGCTCGAGTCGCGTGCCGCTGCGCACCATCAGCGTCTCGTCCTCGATGTACGCGTCGATCTCCACGCGATCGATGCTGCCGAGATCGGTGGGGATGCCGAGCCCGCGCAGCACGTCGCCGAGCCGCGCACGCGCATGCTCGATCGGCACGTCGCGACGCAGTCGCAGCGTCTTGAACAGCTTGCGATCGCGCAGTCGCGCCGCGAGCTCGGCGAGCAATGCATCGTCGGCATCACACCACGCCCGCAACGCCGACTCGAGCGCGGGATCGTCGAGATCGAGGTACGCCGCGACGCCGATCGACTCGCCCCGCAGCAGCGCCGCGAGCGGCCGTGGCGTGCCGGGCTGGTGACCCAGCACCGAGAGCCGGCGGAACAGCGCCCGCAGCACCGCCTCCGCCGCGCGCACGGCCTTGTGCAGGTACACCTGGCGGTACATGTAGAGCCGCCCGAGGAAGAAGCCCTCGACCGCGGTGAGCCCCTTCTCGCCGTCCACGGTGAGCGCGGCCGCGGCGGTGCCGGGGCGCGGATCGAGCCGCAGCGAGCCCAGCAACCAGTCCAGATCGAGCAGCCCGTAGCGCACGCCCGTCATGTGCGAGTCGCGGAGCAGGTAGTCGCAGCGATCGACGTCGAACGTGCCCGACACGGCGCGGGCGAGGTGCGGGATCGGGTGCTCGCCGTGGATCAAGCGCTCGACGATCGCCGGCGCCGCGGGATCGATGGTGCGCAGCACCGCGTTCACCTCGGTCTCCGGATCGAGCACGATGCGCGACGTCCAGTCCTCGTGCGCGAGCGCGCCGGGGATCACCGACTCGAACGTGTGGCTGTAGGGCCCGTGCCCGAGGTCGTGCAGGAGCGCAGCCGCCAGCGCCACGCGGCGCTCGTCCTCGCCGATGCGGTCGCGCGCCGGGATGTCGCGCGACAGGTGCATCACGCGCTGGAGGTAGCGCTTCATCACGTGCGCCGAGCCGATCGCATGGGCGAACCGCGAGTGCTCCGCACCGGGAAACGCGAGCGACGCCGCACCGAGGCTGCGGATCCTTCGCAAGCGCTGCAGCTCCCGCGTGTCGAGCAAGCGCGGCACGATCGCTTCGACGTCGCCCTCGAATGCGATCAGCCCGTGCACCGGATCACGCAAAATCATCCGCGCCCACACTGCCCGGTCGGATGCCGTTCGGAAAGGGGCCACTTCGCGCGCACGAGGCCCCCCGACGAGCACCTCGCGGCCGAGCCTCGCGTGGTATGCTGCCGCCCGACCGCATGGCGACGTGTTCCAGGTGTGGGTTCGTGATGGACGCGACGCGCGGGACACCGCCGCGTTGCACCCGCTGTGGCGCCGCGATGCCGGCTGCAGGTCCGCCGGGGATCGACGATGGCCCGGGCGCTCCGCCGGCATTCGGCGGCGCCGGGCAGAGCATGGGCAGCACCTCGGGCGCGACTCTCTACGGCATCGTGCCCGACGACTCGCTCTCGGGCGCGCCCGTGCTGGGCGACGAGGACTCGGGCCCGCTGCCGAGCACTCGACTCGCGCGCTCGGCTGCCTCGGGCTCGTCGTCGGATCGCATCGGCATCCCGAAGGACGACGACGATCTGATCGGCTCGGGGCTGTTCGAGGACAACAGCGCGGGCCCCGACAGCTACAACGATCTCGATCTGCCGATGCCCGGCGACGAGGTCGAGCTCGATCTCCCCGACGTCGCACGCGGTCGTGCGCCGGCGCCTCTGTTCGCGCCGCCGAAGCCCGCTGCCGCTACGCCGCCGACGAGCCGCACGCCGCCCGGTGCGTCGCCCCGCAGCTCCGCACCGATCGCCGCGCCGCCACGCGCGATGACGCCACCTCCCGCGACGCCGCGACCGATGTCGCCGCCGCCCGTCGCCGCGCCGCGACCCCCGGTGCCGGGCTCGGCCGCACCGCCGCGTCCGCCCGTCGCAGCGACGCCGCCGCCGCGTGGACCTGCGCCCGCGACTCCGCCTCCGCGTGGACCTGCGCCCGCGACTCCGCCTCCGCGTGGGCCTGCACCCGCCGCGCGTCCGCCCGGCGCGACGCCGATGCCGACCGCGGCCTCGCGCCCGACCGCATCGATGGCTGCCGCCGGACCGCGCGGCCCGACGCCGACGTCGACACCGACGCCGCGACCGCCCGGTCCGCCACCGGCGACACCACCGGGTGCAGGCATGGCCGGCATCTCGGTCACCGATCTGCCGACGCCGGTCGAGCGCACCAGCTCGACCAGCTTCAAGGTGCCGACGATCGATCTCCCGACGCCGTCGCGACCGGCGTCCGCACCGTTTCGTGCTCCGGAGCCGCCGCCGTTCCAGCCCAGCAGCTCGAGCCCGTCGGCGCCGCTCGTCGCCGACTTCGGCAGCGACGCGGGGATGATCTCGGTCGCGGATCTCGATCTGCCGACGCCGGTCGATCTCGATCTGCCGACGCCCGCGGGCGTCATCGATCTCCCGACGCCGATCGACATCGATCTGCCGACGCCCGCCGAAGCCGGGCTGCTCACGCCTGCGGAGAGCGGGCTGCTCGCGCCCGCCGATCAGGGCGTCGAGCCGGCGCACATCCTGCCGGGCCCTGCCGATCAGTCGCTGCAACCCAGCGGCCGCAAGGGCGCACCCACGCCGCGTGCGCTCGACGATCGCCCTGCCGCGACCGAGCCCGCCGAGGCCACGTTCGGCGCGCCGGCGGCACGCCGCTCCCCCGCGCCGCGTGCCGTGCGTGCCGAAGGCGGTCGTCGACCGCTGTGGCTCGCGCTCGGTGGCGTCGCGCTGATCGGCCTCGTGGTCGGTGGTGCGTATGCGATCGGCATGTTCGATCCGCCGATCGACGACATCCCGGTGGGCGTGACGAAGCGCCCGGCGAAGACCGACACCAAGCAGGGCGACGGCAAGCAGCCGGTCGCGCCCGCGGGTGCGGCCGTCGAGCGCGACGCCGCCGTGCTCGCACTCTTCGCCAACGACACGCCGAACGGCTACCTCGAGGCGATGGCGGCGGCCGAGAAGGCCGGCGATCCGGTCGGCCAGGCCGAGGCCGCGCTGCTCATGCACCTGCGCTACGGCCCCGATCCGGTGCGCGCCGCACAGGCCTCCACCTGGCTCGAGCCCTACGCGAAGCAGACCGATCCGTTCGTGCGCCGCGTGCTCGGGCTCGTCGCGATCGGCAGCGGTGTGTACGACCAAGCCGAGGGCATGCTCGCCGGCGACGACGCGCGCTCGCGGCTGTATCGCGGCTGGATGCGGCTGAAGCAGGGCCGCGCAGCCGATGCGATCAGCGAAGCCGAGGCCGTGCTCGCCACCAAGCCCGAGGAGTTCGGCGCGACCGTGCTGCGCCATGCCGGGCGCGCGAAGATCGATGCCGACCGCGAGATCGCGGCGATCGATGCCTCGCTCGCGAAGCGGGCCGGGCATCCGGGGCTGTTGGCGGTCGGCGTGCGTGCGGCGCTCGACGCCGGCGAGCTGCGTCGCGCACGGATCTGGCTCGACGCGATCATCGAGGTCGAGGGCACGAGCAAGGGCTGGACCGCGACGAAGCTGCGGCTGCGCGGCGACATCGACCAGGCCGCCGGCGCGCTGCCGACCGCTGCGCGTCGCTACGAAGAGGCGATCCTGCTCGCGCCCGAGGATCGCGACCTCGCGCTCGCGCGCGTGCGCGTGCTGGTGGCGGCGGGGCGCGTGGCCGAGGCGGAGAGCGCGATCCGCAAGCTCGTCGAGGCCAAGCCCGGCGAGGCCGATGCGCTGTTGCTGCAGGCCGAGGTGCACATCGCCGCCGGCAAGGGCGACGAAGCGGTGACCGAGCTGTTCGCGCTCGACAAGTCCCACCCCGGCCTCGCACGCACGTCGTATCTGCTCGGGCTCGTGCACTCGATGCGCGCGGAGACGGAGCAGGGGCGCGTCGCGTTCGCGGCGGCACTGCAGCGCGATCCGACGCTGCTCGAGGCGCAGATCGACGAGGCCCGCGTGCTCGCCGAAGGGGCCAAGCTCGGTGAGGCGCTCGCGTTGCTCGACACCGCGCGCAAGCAGGCCGCCGATCGCGGGGCCAAGCGCGACGAGGCCACGATCCTGCGCAACAAGGCCACCTTGCTCGCGAAGGCGGGGCAGACCGCCGCCGCTGCGACCGCGCTCGATCAAGCGCTCCTTGCCAATCCCCGCGACAACCACGCCCAGCTCGCGCGCGGGCTCGCCAAGCTCGACGCCGGCGACTATGCGGCCGGCAAGGCCGAGCTGCTCGCGCTCTACGAGCGCACCGGCCAGTTCGCGGGGCTCACCGCTCCGCTCGCGCGCATCTTCGTGCGCGAGGGCTCGCTGACGGAGCTCGAGACGCTCGTGGGCGACATGCTCGACGATCCGGATGCGCTGCCCGAGATCCTCGTCGTCGGGGCCCGGCTGCGCCTCGCGCAGGGCAAGCCCGACGAGGCCAAGAACCTGCTCGGCCGCGTGTTCGAGACCACGCCGAACGACTGGGAAGCGAACCTGTTGCTCGCGCAGGCGATGCTCGATCTGCGCGAGAACGCCGAGGCGTTGGTGCAGATCGATCGCTCCACGCCGTCGTCGCCGTCGTGGGAGAAGCACCTCTTGCGCGGCAAGATCCTCGAGTACAACGGCAAGTACGTCGAGGCGCGACCGGAGTACCTGAAGGCGCTCAAGCTCGATCCGTCGCTGGTCGAGGCGCGCTTCCTGTACGGACGGCTCCTGGCCTACGCCGGGGAGTCCCGCGCCGCGGCCGACGAGCTCGGCAAGGTCGTCGCCGAGGCCCCCGACAAGTACGCGGAGGCGTGGCTCAACCTCGGTCGCGCCCAGCGCGAGCTCGCCGAGCAGGCGAACGCGGTGACCAGCCTCGAGAAGGCGCTCGCGCTCGACGCCGAGCAGCACGAGGCCAACTACCTGCTCGGTCGCGTGCGCTTCGAGCAGAACGACATGACGAAGGCCGCGGCGGCGCTCGAGAAGGCCACCGACGAGGTCAACAAGGACAAGGACTGGTACCCCGACGCGTGGGTGTTCCTCGCGCGCGTGCAGGCGAAGAACGGCCAGAAGAAGGCCGCGGTCGCCTCGTTCCAGAAGTTCCTCGAGATCGCGCCCGCGACCCACACGAGCCGCTCCGAGGCCGAGAAGCAGATCCAGGCGCTGCGCTGACGCGGCGCTCCGCGCCTACGCGAGCTGCACGTCGGTGTCGTACTCGCGCGTCACTTCTTTGCGCTCCGGATCCACCATGAACACGCGGGCCTTGCCCGTGTGCCCGTCGAACTCCGTGAGCAGCCAGATCTCGATCGCCCAGCCCTCGCTGTTCGCGAGGCAGGGCGGCGCCCACCCGATCACCACCGCGCCACCGAGCCCGTCGGTGCGCCGCGCCGCCGCAGCGCGCTGGTAGTTCGGGTTCTTCGTGACGCACTTGATGGCCTGGTCGGCGATCGTGCCGCCGACCTGCTTGCGCCAGTGGCTGAGGAAGCGGAAGTCCTCGACCGTCGTCGTGCCCGCGCGCAGCACCGCGACGTAGCTCTCGCTCGCATCGATCTCGCCGAAGTCCGGCAGGTCGAACTCCGGATAGAGGTTGGTCTCGACGATCTCCTCGTCGCGATCCTCGATCACCGCGTCGACGCGCTCGCGATCGCGATCGTCGTACGAGGCGAGCACGCGCAGCAGGTAGTACTGGCTCGGCAGCTGGTGATCCCAGTCGAGGATCGCCCGCACCGATGCGAAGCCCTTCGAGCCGAACGCCGAGATCTGCGGCAGCGCATCCGCGAGCTCGCGCCGGATCTTCGCGTCCGGCATGTGACCCTGATCGCCGATGCGGGGATGCACCTTGAGCTCGTCCGTGACGGCCCTGCGCACGCGCTCGATGTCCCGCAGCCGTTCTTCGCCGCTGCTCACGCCACCGCGCCCCTTCGGTCGAGAGGCGGGTCGACACGTCGGCCCGCATGCCCGCAGACCCTGCGGATCGCCGCGATCGCGCCGGCGATCCGTTCGGCCCGCAGCTTCAAGGTGGCGGGGTGCACGATGAGGCGGCTCGTCACGTCCACGACGGTCTCGACTTCGACGAGACCATTTTGCCGGAGCGTCTCGCCGCTCTCCACCAGATCGACGATCTGATCGGCGAGGTCGGTGAGCGCGCCGAGCTCCACGGAGCCGTAAAGCGGAATGATCTCGGGGTCGATGCCCTTGCCGAGGTAGTGCCGCCGCGCGAGCACGGGGTACTTCGTCGCGACACGCAACGCCATGCCGCGCCGCAACCGCGCCGGGCGCTCGCGGGGCTCGGCCACCGCGAGCCGGCAGCGGCCGATGCCGAGATCGACCGGCTCGTACAGATCGCGGTCCTGCTCCGCGAGCGTGTCGCTGCCCGCGACCCCGAGATCCGCCGCGCCGTGCTCGACGTAGGTCGGCACGTCGACCGGCTTCACGAACAACACGCGGTTGCCGTCGGGCAAGTCGATCGCGAGCCGCCGATCGTCGGCGCTCGCGATCGCCTCGGTGGCAAAGCCGGCCTGCGCGAGCAGCTGCGCGGCGGCGCCGAGGATCCGCCCCTTCGGGAGGGCGAACGTGAGGGGGCGGTTCACGAGGAACCGCGATGGTATCAGAACGAGTAGAGGATCGACTCCCCCCACCCGTCCAGGTGGATCTCGATCGTGCCGCTCTCGGTCTGGTAGCCCTCCTGCCACGCGGTCTTGAGCGGCACCAGGTCGAATGCGAGCTGCTCGGAGGGGAAGGCGTCGCAGGGATCGTCGTGGCCGTCGTGCGCGATGAACGTGCTGATCTGCACAGGGTCGCTCTCGGCGAACGCGCCGTCCCAGCACAGCCCGAACTCGTGGGTCTCGCAGCCGCCGCCGTACGCGACCTCGACGAGGAGCACGTCGTTCTCGATCGTCACGCTGTTGACGTTCTGCCCGTCCTGCGGTGCGCCGGGATCGCAGACGAGGATCTCGTCGCCGAACCAGCCCTGCCCACACTCCATCTCCGAGCAACCCCACTGCCCACCCTCGCACGTACAGGTGTTGCACCCGTCGGGCGCCGGCATCAGATCGCCGTCCTCGCACACCGGCGCGTCGTCGTTGCTGCAGCCCATGTCGGTGCACGCCCACGCGCCCTCGAAGCACTCGCACGTGTTGCAGCCGTCGGGCGCCGGCATCTGCTGGCCGTCCTCGCAGACCGGCGCGGGTCCGTCGTCACCGCTGCAGCCGATCGCGGTGCACGCCCACTCGCCGTCGATGCAGCCACACGTGTTGCAGCCGTCGTCCGCGGGCTTCGTGTCGCCGTCGACGCACGCACCACCGCCGCTCTCGCTCCCGGACGCGCTGCCGCCGTTGCTCTCGCTCTCGTTGCCGATGTCCTTGGGGCGGAGATCGCAGGCGAGGGTCGCGAACGGGATCACTGCAAGACAAGCTCGAAGAAAGGTCATGTCGGTCGCTCCTGCAGGTTCGTAGTACGCAGCTGCGACGATCCGTCACGGGGGCGCGGCAGATTCCTCGGCGCACGCCGAGCGCACGCGCGAGAGCAGCGGCGAGCCCGGATGTGCGGCGGCGAACGCGTCGGCCTCGCGGCGCGCACGCGTGCGCTTGCCGAGCTCGCACAGCGCGAAGACCTGCACCGCGGCGCGCTCTTCGGCGAGCACGCCGGCACCGAAGCGACGCTTGCCCGCATCGAGCAGCGCGAGCGCGTCGCCGGCGTCGCCGCGCGCGAGCGCGGACTGGGCCGCGCGCAGCAGCTCGGTCTCGTCGGCGAGGCCGCTCGTCTCCGCGCTCGCAGCGGCACGCGCAGCGGACCGCGTCGGCTGTGCACGCGACGACGCGGACGCGTCGGGCTGCATCGGTGACGCCGTCGTCGCGGCCGCCGGGGTGGAGGGTTGCGTGGGTGGCGACGCGGGCGGCAGCTCTGCAGGTCGCGGCGCCGGCGTCGACGCACCGACGACCGTGGCACGCCCCGGCTCCTTGGCCTCGAGCTCGTGCGGTCCGTCGCGCGCATCGTCGCGTCGATACGGCGCCTCGCTCGCAGCCGCGCCCGGCGTGCTCGACAGCCGCGCGCCGCCCCACCAGATCGCCGCGCCCGCGGCCGCGACGGCGAGGCCGAGCGCAGCCCAGCGCAGGTGCGATGCGCCGGAGGTCGGCACGACCGCGGCCTCGGCGTGCAGGCTGCGATCGACGCGCGACCACACGCGCGCGCGCACCTCGGCCGGCAGGCCCTCCTCGGCGCGGTACGCCGCGAGCAGCCCGCGCGCATCGCCGGCGAGCGCGTCGTCGTCGTCGCGGCTCACCGTGCGCCCTCCTTGCCGCGCAGCGTCTCGACCGCGCGCGCGAACGCCTGCCGTGCGAGCCGCAGCCGCGAGTACGCGGTGTTGAGGTTGAGCGCGAGCAGCTCGGCGACCTCGGGCACCGGCATGCCTTCGATCTCCACGAGCTCGAACACCTCGCGCTTGTCGGGATCGAGCCCCGCGAGGAAGCTCCGCACGAAGCTCGCCGCTTCGCGACGCTCGGCGTCGCCCTCGGGATCGGGCAGCGCACCCGAAGGCGGCGCGACGACCTCGAGCCGCGCACGCTCGCGTGCACGCCCGCGCTTGTAGTTGCTCGCGACGCCGCGCGCGATGTGGAACAGCCACGTCGACATCGACGCGCGCCCGTCGTACTCGGGCAGGCGACGGTGCACCACGAGGAAGACCTCGTGCATCACGTCCTCCGCCACCGCATCGGGGATCCCCATGCGCCGCACGACCCGCCAGATGAGCTCGGCGTGCTGCTCGTACACCTCTGCGACGGTCGGCACATGCTCGCGCGCTCGCTCGGACCGGGGGTCGGCAGGGGCGAGAGACGCCCGCATCGATCGTCGTAGACCGCCGAGGGGCTCATCCGTCACGGCGTGATGCGAATCGTACCTCGACCCCGCCCAGGGCCTGCAGCGCGCCACCCTTCGCGTGCCAGACGACGTCGCCGGTCGGCTGCGTGGAGAAGCGGGGCTGGGTCAGCGCGGCCAGGCCCTCGACGCGCAGGAACAGCGCCAGGCGGCGGTTGCGGGTCGCGGGCCGCCAGAACAGCGCGGGTCCGCCACCGATCGCCGCCCACCCCGCCGTCTGCGTGCGCGGATCCACGAGCGGTGCGGTGCCGCGACCCAGCATGCCGCCGACGACGGCGACGGCGCAGAGCGGCAGCTCGATCGCGCGCACGCTGGGCACCCAACAGCCGCGCACGTGGGCGGCCGCGATCTGGAAGCGGCCGCGGCCGGGCAGCCGGCTCGGGGCCCAGTAGGTCGCGCCGAGCTCCGCACGCCAGCGTGGGCCTGCGAGCGCGAGCCCGAGCTCGAACGCGGCGGTCGGGCGCGGCAGCGGGAACGCACCGAGGCCCGCGCCGACGACCACGCTGCCGAAGAGCGGCGCGCGACGGGACGCACGATCGCGCGGCGGCGCGGTGGTGCGGACGATCGGCGTGGGCTCGGGGATCGGTGTGGGCTCCGGCTCCGGCTCCGACGCCGGCTCCGGTTCCGGCTCCGGCTCCGGCTCCGGCTCGGGCTCCGGCTCCGGCTCCGGCTCCGGCTCCGGTGGATCGGGGATCCGCATCGCCGCGGTCGGATCGATCGCGAGCGCGATCACCAGCGCCGCGATGCGCCCGAGCTGTCGGCAGTGCTTCGCACGCACCGTGCGGGTGCCCTCGCCGTCCGCGGTGCGCACGGTGAGCCGCAGCTGCAGCTCCTCGCCGTCGGCGGACACCACGGCGTCGGCGCTGACCTGCGTGCGCTCGGGCGGCGCAGCTCCGAGCGCACCGATCGCGTCGTCGAGCACCTCGCCACCCGTCGGGCACCGCGGCGCATCCGCGCTCCAGCGCAGCTCGATGCCGGCCCGCTGCACCAGCTCGCCGCGCGCGGGTGCTTCCACGAGCAACGCCACGAGCGCGAGCAGACCGACCGGCACCTGCGCGGCAGTCTAGCAACTCCGCTGCGCGCGCGGCCGGATCAGGCCTTCGCGCCGTGCACTCGACGCACGTCGGCGCCGAGCTTGCGCAGTCGCTTCTCGATCGCCTCGTAGCCGCGATCGAGGTGATAGACCCGCCGCACCTCGGTCTTGCCGTCGGCGACGAGCCCCGCGAGCACGAGCGACGCGGACGCGCGCAGATCGGTGGCCATCACCTCGGCGCCGGTCAGCTTGCACGGCCCACGCACGACCGCCGCGCGCCCCTGCACCGTGATGTCGCCGCCCATGCGGCACAGCTCGGGCACGTGCATGTAGCGGTTCTCGAAGATCGTCTCGGTGATCAGGCTCTGCCCGTCGGCCATGAGCGCGAGCACCATCAGCTGCGCCTGCATGTCGGTCGCGAAGCCGGGGTACGGCCGCGTCGACACGTCGATCGGCTCGATGCGCTCGGGCCCGATCACGCGCAGCCCGTTGGCCTCGACCTGGCACTGCACGCCGGCCTCCTCGAGCTTCGCGATCGTCGCGTGCATGTGATCGACCGGCGCGTCGAGCAACACCACGTCGCCGCGCGTGATCGCGGCTGCGACCGCGAACGTGCCCGCCTCGATGCGATCGGGCACCACCGCATGATCGAAGCCGTCGAGCTCGTCGACGCCCTCGACCTCGATCACGCTCGTGCCGGCACCGGTGATCTTCGCGCCCATCTTCACGAGCACGCGCGCGAGCTCCTCGACCTCGGGCTCGCGCGCGACGTTCTCGAGCCGCGAGCTGCCCTTCGCGAGCGCCGCGGCCATCATCACGTTCTGCGTGCCGCCGACGGTGACGGTGTCGAACATCACCGCGGCGCCGCGCAGCCGCTTCGCCTTGAGATCGACGTAGCCGTGGTTCAGCGTGATCTTCGCGCCGAGCGCCTCGAGCCCCTTCAGGTGCTGGTCGATGGGCCGCGCCCCGATCGCGCAGCCACCCGGCAGCGACACGCGACAGCGACCGTAGCGCGCGAGCAACGGCCCCATCACCGTGACCGACGCGCGCATCGTCTTCACGTGGTCGTAGGGCGCTTCGAGCGGGCCCTCGGCCACGCCGCCCGGATCGACACGCAGCGTGCGATCGCCGTCGACCTCGCAGCCGAGCGAGCGCAGGAGCTTCGACATCGTGTCGATGTCGGAGAGCCGCGGCAGGTGCCGGATCGCGCTGGGCTTGTCGGTGAGCAGCGCCGCGCACTGGATCAGCAGCGCGGCATTCTTCGCGCCGTGGATCCGCACCTCGCCGCGCAGTCGCTTGTTTCCGTGGATGACGATCTTGTCCATGCAGCTCTCAGGGCGGGGGACCAGCCGCAGCGAACGGATCCGCTGCGGGCTGCGGGTCGGCCTCGCGTTTGCTCTTGCTCTCACGCTTGCGCAGCTCGTCCGTATTCCGCAGCTGCTCGATCGCGTCCGTGACCTCGGCGAGCTCGCCCTCGGGTCGCTGCCAGCCGAGCGAGGCGAGCGAGCCGCGGCACGCGTCCGCGCTCTCGAGCACCCACGTGCGCACGACCGGCGCGAAGGTGCGCTCGGTCGTGGGCTGCGGATAGCGATGGTTCACCGTGGTGCGCGACCACAGCGGTCGGCCGTGATCGAGCGACACCAGCGTCGTGCGATCGGTGGAGATGCCCTGGTTCAGCACGCCCGAGTCGTGCAGGGCGAGGAGCGCATCGTCGAGGCTGGCGTACGACTGCGCCGCGCCGCCACCCAGGAAGTGCACCGCGAGCAGCACCAGCGCGTGCATCGCGACGAGCCCGTGCCCGTCGTCCCAGTGGCTCTCGACGAGCGCATAGCGCTCGCCGCCGAGCTCGTAGACGCCGGCGAGCCGCTCCTGCCACGACATGCTCACGCACGCGCGGTGGTGTTGCTGCTCGCCGCCGCCGCCCGTGTTCGGATCGACGCACGGCGCACGGCTGCACTTGCCCGCGACGCGACCACCGATCCAGCGCTCGCCGACCATCACCGCGTGATCGGGCAGCTGCGGCCAGCCCAGCGCGAGCGCGTCCTCCATCGGATCCCACGTGCGTGGGAAGCACGCCGCGATCGGTGCCGACGGCCCGTACTGCTGGGCCGTCGCGTAGATGTCGCGCGTGCTGCCGCGCTTCTCGGCCCGCAGCCCGCGATAGAACAGCCGCAACGGCGCGACCACCTCGGCGGGGATCGGCGCGTGCTCGGGCACGTCGACGTCGGCCTTCTGCGTGCGCACCGTGGGCGGCACGCGACCGATCGCCAGCGTCGAGACCGAGTCCGTCTCGTTCAGCTGCGCGGGCGCGTACGAGATCCGCAACCGGTACACCTGTTCACAGGCCTCGTCGGGGGCCTGCCACGCGAGCTGGGCGAGCACGTCGGGCGTGGGGCTCGGGCGCAGCCCGTAGGCCTCGAGCGGCGCGAGGATCTGCGTGAGCCCGGCCCAGCTCGCGTCGGGCGTGCCGCCGCAGCCGCCGCCCACCGATGGCGTGCACGCGAGCGCGAGCACGAGGGCGCGGATCGGGCGTCGCACGGGTCGAGAGCATCGCCCCGGTGCGCCGCGACGGCAAGCCGCGTCGCGACGCCGAGCGCGACGCGCTCGATCGGGCGCGTGCAGGTCGAAAACTTGCCTCGGATCGCCGCTCGTGTGTCTGTCGATCGCATCATGCTCCGCGCGATCGCAACGCTTCCCCTGCTCGCCGTGCCCGCGACCTCCACCAGCGCAGCCGCCGTCGCCAGCGCGGCCGACAGCCACAGCCTCGCCACGCCGATGACCGGACCTCGCGTCGATGCGCTGTGGCCGATCCACATCGAGGTCGAGATCGTCCGACTCTCCGATGGTGCCACCCGCACCGTGCTGCCGCGTCACGTCGCTCGCGTGCCCGAGGGCCACGACATGCGACTGTCGAGCGTCGTGCGTACGGACACGGGTCGACGCGAGTTCGACCTCGGCGTGGTGGCACATCACCATCCCGGGGATGCGGTCGAGCTGGAGTGGTCGCTCGAGGTGCACGAGGCGCGCTACAGACCGATCGGTGTGTCCGGATACTTGCTCCATCGCTTGCAGCTCGCGGATGCGTTGGAGCTCGGCGATGCGGCCCTGAAGATCGCGCGCGCGGACATCGTCTCGGTCGCGGGCGAGCCCATGCACGATGTGGTCGAGATCGACGGAGAAAGGCACGAAATCCGCATCTTTGCCCGCTCCGTGCGCGGTTGACACGGCCTACCGCCGTGCTATTGCTTGCCCCGGCCGAAAGCGGCCGTCCTCCGCGTCCGTTCGGGCCGCAGAGGTTCACACGAGCCCGACGGAGAGCCCGAAGATGCGCGCACTACTTCCTCGCCTGGGTACCTTCACGATCTGCGTGGCCGCGTTCGGCATGCTGGCTTCGGTCTCGGGCTGCAAGCCGAAGTACCCGCAGTGCAAGAAGGACAAGCACTGCAAGGTCGACCTGGGTGAGAAGTGCGTCGACGGCCAGTGTCAGAACTGCGCCACGAACGACGACTGCAAGGGCAAGGGTCCGAACAAGGAAGACTGGACCTGCTTCGAGTTCCGCTGCACCGATCCGTCGCTCGTGCCCGCGGGCTCGGGCGGCACCGGCACGCTGGGCTCGCCGTGCGCACAGACCCTCGACTGCGGCGGCGGCCTCGTCTGCGCCGAGGGCAAGTGTGCCAACTGCACCGACGACGTGCAGTGCGCTCCGGGCACCTGCGATCTCGGCACCGGCACCTGCACCACGCCGGCCGGCGGCACGTCGTGCCAGACCGACGACCAGTGCAAGATGGACGAGATCTGCGACAACGGCACGTGCGTGTTCTCGGACGTGAACCCGGGCGGCACGAACCCGTGCGGCGTCGATGCGGTGTTCTTCGACTTCGACAGCCCGTCGCTCAGCACCGAGGCGCAGGACCAGCTGAAGGGCCTCGCCGAGTGCTTCAAGCAGCAGAACAAGCTGGTCTACCTCGAGGCGCACGCCGACCAGCGCGGCACCGAGGAGTACAACATCATGTTGACCGACAAGCGCGGCAACACGGTGAAGAAGTTCCTCGAGGACCTCGGCGTCACCGGCGACAACATGCAGGTGGTGAGCAAGGGCGATCTCGAGTCCACCGGCACCGACGAGTCCTCGATGCAGAAGGACCGCCGCGTAGAGTTCGTGTGGCCGTAGGCCACGGGGGGCGATGATGCTGCGCAGCACCAGGGTCTTCTCCGCGCCGATCCTGGCGCTGTCGCTCTCGTCGGGCTGTCTCGCGCTCAAGGTCGATCAGGACGAGATCGCCAAGGAGGTCGCGAAGCTCCGCAAGGAGGTCGCGCAGAGCACCGAGACCATCGAGAAGGGCAAGGCCCTGAACGAGGAGCTCGAGAAGAAGCTCGCGCAGGTCGAAGAGGTGCTGCGCACGAACCAGGCCGGCCTGGGCGCGCGCGTCGACACGCTCGAGACCGAGGTGCAGGAGCTGCGTGGCGCGGCCGAGAACGCCGACTACCAGGCGTCGGCGGCGAGCACCGAGCTCACCGAGGTGCGCTCCGAGTTCGACGGTCGCTTGAAGTCGCTCGAGGAGAAGCTCAACGAGGCGACCAACATCCCCGAGGGCAAGACCGAGCTCTTCGCGGAGGCCGAGCGGCAGTTCAAGGCGAAGAAGTACAAGAACGCCCGCAAGCTGTGGCGCACGTACGAGTCGCGCTACCCCGACGATGCGAAGCTCGCTGAGGTGCGCTTCTCGATCGGGCTGTCGTACTTCAGCGAGCGCGACTACAAGAGCGCGCTCGGTGAGTTCTACAAGGTGATCCAGGAGGCCGCCGGCTCTCCGGTCGTGCCCGACGCGCTCTACTACTCGGGGCTCGCGTTCGCGAAGCTCGGGCAGTGCGAGAACGCGATCGCCTACTTCGATGCCCTCCGCGCCAAGAAGACGAAGGCGCCCGAGGAGTACAAGAAGAAGGCGGCCGAGCAGATCGACCTGCTCAAGAAGGACTCCGGCGAGATCTGCCTCGACAAGAAGCCGGCCGGCGAGAAGGCCGAGAAGTAGCGCCTGCGCGGGTCCGCACCGCGCGTCGATCCAGGTCGGCCCGCGCGCCGTAGGTGCTGTCGGTGGACCTCGTACGTCGGGTGCCGCAGGCCCTCGTGGCCGCGGCGATCGGCAGCGCAGCAGCGTGTGCCGAGCTGGCCTTCGCCTGCGAGGACGACGGCGACTGCGAGATCGCGGGGGGCTCGGGCACGTGCGAGGGCAGCGGGTTCTGCAGCTTCCCGGACGAGGGCTGTGCCTCGGGCGCGCGCTATGGCGGGCATGCGGGCGATGGGCTCGCGGGCGAGTGCGTCGACGCGGCGAGCGAGAGCTCGTCGTCGAGCAGCGGCGATGCGATCCCCACGACGACGCTCGCGACGACGATCGCGACGACGCTCGATCCGAGCACGCTGACCGACGATCCGTCGGGCTCGAGCAGCTCGAGCGAGGACAGCAGCTCGAGCGACGAGGGCAACGAGCCCGACACCGATGACTGCGGCAGCGACTGCGTGCGTCCGGGCGAGGTGATCTGGTCGGTGGTCGACGACGACTCGCCGGGTGATGGTGCCGGCAGCATCGCGCTGTTGCCCGACGGGACGATCGTGGTCGGCGCGGGCACGTCGATGGAAGACGGACGCCACGTGCTGCAAGCACGCGCGCTCACGCCGGACGGTGACCTCGTGTGGATGCAGAGCTACGACACCACGCCGCTCGTCGCGGGCACGGTCGCGCACGCGTGGGGGCTCGCGATCGACGACGAAGGTCGCATTGCGATCGGCGGCACGCTCGATGCGGACGAGCCACGGTGGGTCGCGCACGGGTTGCTCGCAGTCGACGGCACCGCGCTGTGGAGCTTCGACGCGCCGGGCGGATGCAACGAGGTGCGACTCGACGCCGACGGTCGGACGTGGGCACTCACGGAGCACGGCGGCGACGCGGCGATCGTGGTGCTCGCCGACGGCGAGGTCGTCGGCGAGTTCCCTTCGTCGTGGTTTCCCGCGACTGCGCTGCCGCGCGATCTGTCGCTGGTCGCCGGCGGTTGGATCTCCGTGGGCACGCTCGACGGCTTCGTGATCGACGACGGCTATGCGGCGTCGTCGGCCGACGGCGCCGGCTCGCTCGCGCTGCTCAACCCGGGCGCGAGCTTCTCGACCGCATATGCGCTCGCACCGAAGGGCGACGCGTACGTGGTGGTCGGTGCGATCTCGGTGGGCCTGCCGATGGGCGAGGTGCAGGGCGACGGCTGGATCGGCCGCTACGATGGTGTGGATGCCACGGCCACCGTGGCGCTGGCCGGCGAAGGCCTCGATGCGCTGCACGACGTCGCGATCGCCCCGGACGGCGACGTGATCGCGGTGGGCTGGCAAGCCGACGAGGGCGAGGCCTCGCGCATCGTCGCGATGCGCTTCGACAGCGAGCTCGCGCTGCGCTGGCAGAGCACGATCGAAGCCGGCGCGAACGGCAGCGATCGCGCATACGCAGTGACGATCGGCGACGGAGGCGAGCTCTACGTCGCAGGTGTGGCGGACCTCGGAGCCACGAGCGCACCGTGGATCGCCCGGCTCGCGCCGTGACGCATCACGCGACGCGGACCTTTGCCTCGATCCCCAGCGTCGCGCGCAACGCATCGTCGATCGGCGTCGCCTCGAAGCCGAACGTGGTGCGGAAGCGGCGATCGTCGAGCACGTACGGTCGATCCCACTGGTAGAGCATCTTCTTGATCGCGCGCCCTTCGGCCCAGAAGAGCCCGATCGCGCCCAGGGCCCAGCGCGGGATCACGGTCGTCCGCACCTCGTGGCCGAGCAGCGCACCGCAGCGTGCGAGCAGCTCGCGCGACGTGCCCGTCCACACCGCAGGCAG
>CAZFKC010000071.1:26238-34585 GCA_964519175.1 uncultured Nannocystaceae bacterium | reverse complement strand
TCGCTGCACGGCCGCATCGGCGTGTCCTCGTCGAACGGCGTCGTCTCGGGCGCGCCGTACATGTACAGGCAGTCGAGCACCACGAGCCGCGCCTTCGCCCGCGTCGCTGCGCCACGCACCGCCCGCATCATCGGCTCGAGCACGCCGTCCCACTTGCTGTAGTCGGGCGGGTTCACGCAGTTGTAGACGACCGCGGCGCCGCGGGCCGCTTCGTCGGCGAAGGCGGGATCCGTGACGTCGCCCGACATCCACGTGAGCCCCGCGCGGGCAGGCCCGGCCGGACCACGCCGGACCAGCCGCACGCGATGGCCGAGATCGAGGAGCTCGTGCGCGAGCTTGAGACCGACTTGGCCGGCACCGAAGACTGTGTGGAGGGCTTGAACGTCGCTGCTCATGGCGTCATCCTGACTCTTGCGAGAACGCATAGCCATGGCGAGAAACGCGAAGCAGATTCGCAAAAACGCAAAGCCCTGGGAGCCCGACACCGCCCGCGAGCCCGGGCTCGCGCTGCGCTGGGACGAGCTCGAGGTCCTGCTCGCGCTCGGGCGCGCCGGCACGCTCTCGGGCGCTGCACTGCGCCTCGGCGTGAACACCTCGACGATCGGGCGGCGACTCGACGCCATGGAGAGCCGCGTGCACGTGCACCTGTTCGATCGCACGCCCACCGGCATCGCGCCGACCGAGCTGGCCGAGTCGCTCATGCCGGTCGCCGAAGCGATGGAGCGCGCCGCCGCCGATGCGACGCGGCTCGTCGCCGGTCGAGAGACCGAGCCCGAGGGCATCGTGCGCCTCACCGCGCCGCCGGGCCTCGCGAACTGGATCGTCGCGCCGCACCTGCCCGAGCTGCGCCGTCGCCATCCGAAGCTCGCGATCGAGATCGATGCGTCGGTGGGCTACGTCGATCTCACGCGGCGCGAGGCCGATCTCGCGCTGCGCTCCGGCCGACCGACGAGCGGCGATCTCGTGGCGGTGCGGCTGCAGGAGTCCGCGTCGGTGATCGCTGCGTCACCGCCGTTCGTGCGCCGAATCGGACGGCCGACGTCGCTCGATGCGTTCGACTGGATCACCTGGGGCTCCGAGCTCGCGCACCTGCCCGATGCGCGGTGGATCGCCGACAACGTGGCGCCGGAGCGTATCGCCTTGCGCACGAGCTCGATGGATGCGCAGCTCCACGCCGCGCGTGCGGGTCTCGGCGCGTTGCTCGTGCCGATCCCGTTCCTGAAGGCCGCCGGGCTCGCGGAGATCGTGCCCGAGCGTGCGCTGGCCAAGCGCCTACCGGCGATCCGAGGCGGCAGCCTGTGGCTCGTCGGACACCGTGCGCTGCGCAACGTGCCGCGCATCCAGGCCGTCTGGGATTTCGTGGTCGAGATGGCCGCCGCGTGGGACGGACCGGCGACGCAATCGCGGTAGCATCGTCCCCGTGACGCGATCGCTCTCGTGCGTGCTCGCGCTCGTCGCGTGTCGGCCGTCACCGACGACCACCGCCAAGCCACCGGCCGAGGACTATGTCGAGCTCGAGCGCGCCGAGATCTCCGCGCACGCGGACATCGTCGCCGCGATCGTGACGTTCACCGCCGGCGGCGACGCGATCGCGATCGAAGACGTCGGCCCCGCGGTCGACGCGTGTCGCACGGCGGGCTGGCCCGAGACGTTACCGGTGCCGATCGCATCGGGGTTGCGCACCACGCCGATCGGCGCCCACGTGCAGGTCGTGAACCGCGACGGCACCTCCGACGTCACGATCGCCGGCATCGGCTGCGAGGCGCCGGGCGACATCGCGGGGCCGATCGCGTGGCTCTTGCTCGCCACCGCCGCGCCCGAGGGCACCAAGGACCCCCGCGCGAGCGTGGCGATCGGCGGTCCCCCGCATCTCGCGATCGTCGGCGCGAAGGTGTCGGGGCTCGCGAAGCTCGAGCTACCGTCGACCCCCGAAGGCGTCGCAGCGGAGCGACTGCGCAACGGACTCGTCCTCGCGGCCGCCGAAGTGCACGCCGACATCCTGAAGCGCTGCGTCGACGCGCCGGCCTCCAGTCCGAGCACGGAGGAGCAACGCGCCGCGCTCGCGCAGGTGCAGCTCGCCGCACTGCGCGATCGCGGGCAGACGATCGCCTACGCGGTGCTCGACGATCCCGCGCTCGTGCCCGACTGCAGCGGTCCATTGCGGGTCGGCGTGCTGTTCGACGAGCAGGGCCACGTGCTCGCGCAGCACGACTCGAGCTCGACGATCGAGCTGCAGTGGGTGTTCGATCTCGACGCCGACGGCATCGACGAAGCGCTCGTCGATCAGCGCTGGATGGAGGACGGGATGCACTCGATCCTCGCCCTCCACAAGGGCGGCGACGCCTGGACCACGCGCACGGTGTGGTCGGCCGACACGCCCTGACGAACTACGCGACGTGCTCGCGCGGAGCGAGCGGCGGCGTCGGATCGTTCGCGACCACAGGGGCAGGCAGCGACACTGGCTCGGGCTTCGGCGGCGAGCCGAGCGTGGCCCACTCGCGTCCAGTCCACGGATCGACGAGCGTGGTGTCGTCGCGATAGACGCGTGCGGTACGGAAGAGCCGCCACAGCGCGCTGCCGAGCGGCATCGACTGGTAGCGCTCGGGCCAGCGCTCGACGATCAGATCGCGGATGCGCCACGCGTGGCGGCTGCTGATCGTCGGCAGCACGTGGTGCTCGACGTGCAGGCCGAAGTCCATCGTGAGGAACGCGTACCAGCGCGGCACGGTGACCGACAGCGAGTTGAGCAGCGGATCGTTCTCGTCCGTCAGCGGGCTCAAGCTGTGGTTCGTGAGGATGTACGACATCACGACCGCGTTCGCCACGAGCAGCGGCAGCACGTAGGCGAAGAGGAAGCCGAGCGGCCCGAGCACGAACGCGAGGGTCGTCCACATCGCGACGGCGAGCAGCGTGTGCCCGATCGCGATGCGATGAACCGCCGGCGAAAGGCCCACCGTCTTGCGCGCGGCGAACAGCATGTGCAGGCTCTGCACGGTGAAGCCGAGCACGATCGCGGTGAGCCCGAGCGGGCTCGTGCGCCCGAGCGAGAACACGCTCGTCACCACGCGCAGCACGAAGCTCTTCTTGTAGGCGTCGAGCGTGGGGAACGCGTCGGGGTCGACGCCGTCCTTCATCGTGTGCTGGTGGTGCACGCGGTTGTGCCACGCGGTCCACAGCCGGGGCGACAGCACGAACGGTGCGAAGCACACCCAGCCGACCACCTGGATCGCCCGCGCGCCGCGGATCACCGCGCCGTGCAGCACCTCGTGGCCGAGCATCGCGAGCCCGGCGAACGACAGACCGATCACGGGCACGAGCGCCGCGGCGAGCCACCAGCCCCCGACCCCGGTGGCGATGAGCGCAGTCGCGCCGATCACGAGGCCGAGGTGGACGGGCAACCAGACCATCCGCGATCGCGCCGGGGCGAAGGCCTCGGCAGGGAGCGCGGCACGAATCTCACGAGCGTAGTCGATCAGACGAACACCTTCTGAGCGAGCCAATACCAGAGGTATAGCGCGGCACTGCGCACCCCTCTCTTCCGGCTTCGTCACCGTTCTGTCTCCGGCGCTCGCACGCGCCGTGAGCTTTCGAGCGACCCGCGATCAACTGCGCAGGCTCGTCGACCGCGATCGACCGCGCAAGATCAGCGACCCGCGATCAACCGCGGAAGTACGCGCGCCCGGAGAGCACGCCCGCCACACCGCGCGCACGCGGCTGCATCGTGCTCTGGATCCGCGACAGCTCTTCGGGGCTGTGGGGCCGCACGGCCTCGATCTGGAACTGCACCTGCGGGAAGGGCTCGATGCTGCGCAGGTACTCGAGCGAGTAGCGCCGCGCCTCGTCCTCGTCGGAGGCCAGCACCGTGAACCCGGTCGTGTAGCCCTGGGCGTCGACCGGCCAGTGCTCCGGAGCCGTCGGCGCCTCGGCGCGGGCCGTGACCGTGAACGCGGTGACCTCGTCGGGCGCACGCCCGTGGTCGGCCTCGTTCAGCGTGTCGAGCATGTGCATCGTGATCCAGTCGCGCTGGCCCGCCATGCGCGCGACGTCGCGGGCCTCGGCCACGCGGGTGCGCGACCACAGCGCGTCGAAGACCTCTTCGCAGACGAGGCTCGCGTAGCTCGGCGACAGGTGAGCGCCGTCGATCGCGGCGAGGCGATCGATCGCGCCGTAGAGCAGCCCGAGCGCCTTGTCGAGATCGGGCTCGGCCTGCGCGAGCGTCCACGCGCCGAGCACCGCGAGCGTGAGCGGGCTGTTGCGATCGGAGTCGTGCGCCCGCTGCATCGAGACGAAGGCCTCGTCGGGCGAGCCCATGCGGTACTGCGTGATCGCGAGGTTGTACCAGGCGCCGCCGTGGTCGGCCTCGAACGACAGCGCGGTGCGGAAGCGATCGACCGCCTCTTCGAACTCGTCGAGATCGGACAGGCAGATGCCGTGCTCGACCAGCATGTCGACGTTCAGCGGATCTTCGTCGAGGTAGAGCTCGTAGATCTCGGCGGCCTCTTCGAGCCGATCGGTGCGGCGGAGCAGGGCTCCGAGCGCCGCGTTGGCCTCGAACAAGGTCGGGCCTTCGCCGTCGACCTCGAGCGCGCGCCGGTAGCAGGCCTCGGCCTCGGACTCGTCGCCGAGCCGCTCGAGCACCGCACCGAGGTTGTAGTGCTGCAGCGCGCCACCGGGCTCGACCTCGATGGCGCGCTCGAACGCACCCTTGGCGTCCTCGAGCTGCCCACGCAGGTCGTAGACGTTGCCGAGCGCGATGAGCACGTCGGGCTCTTCGCCGAACTCGTCGGCCGCACGCTCGGACAAGGTCAGCGCATGGTCGAGGTCACCCGTGTCACACAGCCCACGGATCCACATGCAGTAGAGCGGGATGAGGTCGTCGTCGGGGAGCTCGGGCTCCCACGAGCTGCGCAGCATACGTACGGCCGAGCTCGCCGCACCCTCGTCGAGCAGGGTGGCCGCGGCATCGAGCTGGGCACGGAGCGACATGCGGAGCAGCTAGACGATTTGTTGCACGGTCGGGTGCGCGTGGCAATTGCCGGACGCCACGTCGCGCGATCGAGCACACGCTCGCCGCGGGTCGCGGCGGGGTGGCTCCATCCGTGCAAACGACGATTGCCGCCCGTCCACCGGAGATCTCGCGATGCTCCAGCGCACGCTGCGCCCGGATCGGATCCGCGCTGGCGTACGCGTCCTTCGTTGGGCCCGGTGTGAAGCCGCGATCGCGCGGTCCCGAACCGGTGCCGATGTGCTCGGCGACGCGCGTCGCTCAGCTGCACTCCTTCGGGTACTCCGCCGTCGGCAGGCACACCAGCTCGGTGCCCCAGTTGCAGCCGCAGCGCAGCGAGATGCACTCGCCGTCGGATCCACACGGCTCCCAGTCCGGCTTCCAGCCCGCCGTGCCCATCATGCCGCCGTCGTCGCTCGTGCCGCCGCTGCTGTCGCCCGCCTCGCCGCTGTCGGCGTCGCCGCTCGACTCGCCGCCGTCCATGCCGTGATCGTCGGGCTTGCCACCGACTTGGCGGACGAAGGGCAGGCCGCGCACGGTCGTGCGCTCCGGCCAGTCCGCGGTGTCGAGCAGCACCTTGTTCAGGTAGTCGCCGTGGAACGACATGATCGAGGGCTCGACGCTGTGCTCGAGGGTGAGCGCGTGGCCGAGCTCGTGGATCGCGGTCCCGCGCCACATGTCCGGGTTGCACCACCACTGCCCGGCGCAGACCTCGGTGTGGGCCAGCGACTCGAGCCCGAGCGCCGCGAAGCCGGAGCCGCCGTTGCCGCTGCCGCCGGCCCAGCCCTCGAGGCCGGCGCCGACGAGCAGCACGACGTGGCCGGGGTCCCACGGCGAGAAGCCGAGCTCGGCGGCGAGCTCGTCGGGTCCGTAGACCCAGATGCCATCGTCCTCGCGGTAGTAGGCGGCGTCGTGATCGCCGTAGACGATCACGAGATCTCCGACGAGCAGCGAGCGCGAGAGCTCGCGATCGTACCAGGCCCACACGTCGGCGAGCCCCGCACGCACCGCATCGATCTCCGCCGTGCCCACGCTCTGATCGGTCGGCACGAACAAGACCGGGGTGATCTCGCCGGGACCCATCGCATGCATCGGGCCCGGCAGCCCGTCGGGTAGCTCGAGCTGATCGTCGTCGAGCCGTCGCGTTTCACCGTCGCCGGTCGAGCACCCGAGCACGAGCGCGAGCGTCACCAGTGGTGCGCTCGCGCGTGGAGTTCCACGCCTCATCGTCACGCTTCCCTTCGCGCCCGCGTCGAGCGGGCTGCGCAGGGATTCGTACCGACGGGGTCGTTCGGGTTCTCAGCGACGACGACGCCGTGCGAGGCCGGCCAGGAGCAATGCGCACCACCACGGGCTCGTGCGCGCACCGGGGGTCACGGCGCAGCTCTGCTCGCCGTCGCCGCGATCGATGCCGTTCGGCAGGCTCGCGCCGTCGTCCTCGTCGTCCGGCGCGACGTTCGACTGCTGCGGTCCGAGCTGCGTGACGCGGATGCTGTCGAAGTACACGCGACGACCGAGCGAGTTCGCTTCGCCGCTCGCGTCGGCGAGGCTGAGGTTCTGCCCGGTGCCGGCGTCGAAGTTGAAGTCGCCGAGCGAGACCCAGCCGTTCTTCGTCGACTGGTTCATCGTGACGGAGGCGAGCCCGTCGGCGTGCTGGATCTTGTACTTCGCCTGCTTGCTGGTCGCGTTCGATCCGGCGACGTAGGCCTCGATGCGGTAGCGGCCGGCCTCCGCGAAGTCGAGCCCGACCTCGGCCCAGTTCGTCTTCGTGGTCTTGGTGGTGCCGGTCCACTTCGCGTCGCCGCCCTGACCGGAGACGCTGCGCCACCACTGCGCGGGGCCGTTGAACACGTAGCAGGGATCGCCGTCGTCGATGACCGCGCCTTCGGAGGTGATCGCGTCGCAACCCGACGGCGGCTCGGCGCAGTCGGCCGCGCACGAGCTGTCGTCCTCGGTGTTGCCGCAGACGCCGTCGCCACAGACCGGATCGCTGCCGCCGATCGTGAGCTCGAGCAGCGCGTTCATGTCACCGTTGAAGCGGTTGGAGTCGGTCGGACCGCTGACGCCGCTCCACGTGCCGCTGTCGGTGTACTGGTGGAAGGTCCAGTCGCTCCACTGCGACGGCAGGTTCGGGCACCCGTTGGTGTAGTGGGCGATCCACAGCGGGTAGTCGGCGTAGGCCGACGTCTTCACGTAGTCCTGCCAGAAGAAGCGGCCGGTGTAGATGATCGGCTTGACGCCGGTGGCGGCCTCGACGTGCTGGACCCACTGCGCGACCTTGTTCGCGACGGTGGTCGACGACAGCCCGCCGTGATCCTCGACGTCGATGACGGGCGGCAGATCGCCGGGCTGCAGCTCGCCCATGTGGTCGAGCAGGAGGTTCGCCTGCGCGATGGGATCCTGGCTGGGCCGGAAGAACTGGTAGACGCCGACGGTGAGCCCGGCGGCACGCGCCTCCGCCCAGTTCTTGTCGAACTTCTGGTCGAAGGTGTTGAGCCCGTCGGAGACGCGGACGAACGCGAACTTCACCCCGTCGGCGGCGACGGCGTTCCAGTTCACGTTGCCCTGCCACTTCGAGATGTCGACGCCGGTGATCGTCGAGCCCGCGGCGCAGACCGCCGACTTGGGCTCGAGCTCGCCGGTGAGCCCGGCGGCGGCCGGCTCGTAGTGGCGCAGGCCGTCGCCCATCTGGGCGTCCTGCGGGACCGCGAAATCGCCGGCTGCGGCGGTGCTGGGGAGCGCGAAGGTGGTGATCGTGGAGAGAGCGACGAAGGTCAGCGCTCGCGTTGTCCAGGTCCCGATGAACGACATGCCCGCATTCCGTCCTGCCCCACCCGAGCAGCACCATACGGGATCGGGAGGCGTCGCACAGAGTCCGCTCACGTTCGCTACGCATCGCTGCGTAGGCGGATCGGATGTGTGCAGATGAGGGCACGACGATCGAGCCTCGCGATCGCGATGCGTCGCGGAGGTTCCCGCGATCGTGCGCGTGCGATCGAAGGTGGTGCTGCGTCGCGATCGAGCTCGACGCGCGCGATCGCTGGCGCCGATGTAGGACACATCTGACGGTGGGTCGCGACTACGTTTCGCGGCGCGATCGAACGGCCGGCGCACGCAACGTCGGCACATTCTCGTGAACCGACGATCGCAGCGTGCTACCGCGGGCGTTCGAGCGCGGATGCGGAGGCGGAGGCGGATGCGGAGGCGGATGCGGATGCGGATGCGGATGCGGATGCGGAGGCGCGGAGGCGGATGCGGATGCGCGGAGGCGGGGGACGAGCCCGAGCCGGGGGACGAGCCCGAGCCGGGGGACGAGCCCGAGCCGGGGGACGAGCCCGAGCC
>CAZFKC010000071.1:0-26138 GCA_964519175.1 uncultured Nannocystaceae bacterium | reverse complement strand
CGGGGGACGAGCCCGAGCCGGGGGACGAGCCCGAGCCGGGGGACGAGCCCGAGCCGGGGGACGAGCCCTGAGGCGGGGGACGAGCCCTGAGGCGGGGCACGAGCCCGAGGCGGGGGGCGAGCCGACGCGAGATGCGGTCGCTGATCGAGCAGGATGCGGTCGCTGACCGAGCAGGATGCGATTGCGGACCGAGCAGGATGCGATCGCGGACCGAGCAGGATGCGATCGCTGACCGAGTTTCCCCGGAGAGGAATCTCGAGGCGCCCGAGACCCTCGGACGCGCCGGCTTTCCGCGCTGCGGAAATCGAGGCCCCCCGAAGTCGCTTCGACGGCCTCTGAGCCCGCGAACTTCCGTCTCAGGGGAAACTCGCGGCCTCGTCCCCGATCCAGAGCCCTCGACTTTCCCCTGAAGGGAAACTCGCGCGCCGATCACCCGCCGTCGGCCACACGCAAGCGCTCCTTCCTCGCGCGAGCGCTGCTTCGCCGCGCGCTGCTTCCCCGCGCGCTGCTTCCCCGCGCGCTCCTTCCCCGCGCGAGCGCTGCTTCTCCGCGCTCCTTCGCCGCGCGCACTTCGTCGCCGCGCGTCAGCGCTGCTTCTTCGCGGTCGGCTTCGGCTTCGCCTTTGCGGGCTTCTTCTTCGGCGTCGCCGGCTTGCTGCGCTTCGGCTGCGCGGGCGCGGGTGGCTCGTCCGTCGGCGCGACCGCGACGGTCGGCGGAGTGGCGGCTTCGGGCACGATCGCCGCGCGCAACGTCGCGAGCGCGGCCGCGGGATCGAGCGGTGGCGGCTCGGGCTCGCTCGGTCGAGCTGCGACCGCGACCGCGATCACGATCGCGACGGCGCCAGCCGCCATCGCGATCATCGCCCGTGGCTGCTTCCACCACGTGACGACCGCCGTCGCGCCCGTGACCGCGACACCGGGGACGAGCGTCGCGCTTGCGATCGCAGCACCCGGCACGCCCGGCACCGCCGCGATCGCACCACCCGCCACGCCCGGTGCCGGCGCAATCGCACCACCCGGCGCACCCGCACTCGCACCACCGACCACGCTCGCTGCACCCGCACTCGCACGACCCGGCACGCTCGGCGCACCCGCGATCGCCTCGCCGGGCACCAACGTCATCCGCGTCGGCGGCAGTGGTGCCGGCGCGGCCGCGACCACGTCGATCGTCGGCGTCATCGCGGCCACGTCGACGCGCGGCGCGGCCCCGGGGATCGGCTCGTCGGGCACCAAGGTCACGCGTCGCAGCACCGCCGCGCTGCGCGTCGGCACGGGCGCAGGTCCGACCCCGATGCGCTCGGTGCCCGCGGGCGCGACGTGCTCGGGGGCCGCAGCCTCGTCGGCGATCGCATCGAGCTTCGCGTAGAGCTCGGTGTATTCGGCGTCGATGCGATCGCGCAGCCGCACGAGCCCTTGCTGCTCCTCGTCGATCGCCTCGCGTCGCTCGCCGAGCTCGCTGCGCTGCTGCGCGAGCGCAGCCTCGTGCTCGACGATCGCATCCTCTTGCTGCGCGACCGCGTCCTCCTCGCGCGCGAGCTCGACGGCCCGCGCATCGAGCCGTTCGCGCTCGCGCTGCAACGCCTCGAGCTGCGCGAGCATGCCCTCGGGATCACCATCGTCACGCGCCGCTGGATCGCCCATCCGATCAAGATACCGGGATCGCCGCAACGCGCCAAAACCAGCGCCACACCGGCGTGCTGCTGCTGCACTGCAGCCGATCGCCCCTACACATTCGGCGATGCAGCTCGACCGCGAGTGTCACGAACGTGGTGCACGTGACCGTGCCGGCTCTGCGCCACGCGCAAGAACGCGGCGCGTCCGGCACGAACGCGACGCGCACGAGCATGCTCGCTCAGCGCCGCGCGCGACGACGCCGCGTCGCGGCGATCGGCACCGCGAACAACGCCAGCCACACCGCGCGCAGATCCGGCTCGCCCGACGCCCGGCAGCCGCAGCCGCCCCCGTCGTCCTCACCGAGCCCCGGCGGCAACGCGTTCGTGATGCCGCCCTCCGACGAGCCGTCGCCCGGATCGAGCGGCCCCTCGGTGCCGTCGTCGCCACCCGTGGACTCGTCGCCACCGTCGTCGCTCTCCGCCGCACCGTCGTCGCTGCCGCCGTCGTCGGACGCAGGCGGATCGAGCCGCGTGATCCGGAACGCGTCGAGGCACAGCCGGATCTCCGCGTCCGGATTCTCGCCGGTGTTGTCGCCGATGTAGATCTTCTGCCCGTTGCCGCCCGCGACGAACTGGTACTCGCCGAGCGTCGCCCAGCCGTCGACGGTGCTCTGATCGAGCGGCACGTTCGCCGTGCCACCGCCGTGCGTGATCGCGTAGCTGGCCTGCTTGCTCTGCGCGAACGCTGCCACGAGGTTGGCCTCGACCGAGTACCGCCCCGCCTCCGCGAAGAACAGCTCGACCTCCGCGTAGTTCGACGCCGAGGCCTCGCTCGTCACCGCCGTCCACGCCAGATCGCCGCCTTCGCCCGCGGTCTCGTGCCGCCAGTACTCCTGCGGCCCGCGCAGCCCGAAGCACGCATCGCCGTCGTCGACCGTGCCGCCGAGCGAGGGGATCACACCGCACGGCACGCAATCACCACCGCACGAGTCCGGCGTCTCGTCGCCGCTGCACATGCCGTCGCCGCACTCCGCCGGTCCACCACCGAGCGCGAGCAGATCGGCGAGCGAGCCGTTGAAGTCGTCGCGATCGACCGCGCCGCCGATGCCCGGCACGCTGCCGCTGTCGGTGTACTGGTGGAACGCCCAGTCGCTCCACTGATCCGCGATGTTCGGACACCCCGTCGTGTAGTGGGCGATCCACAGCGGGTAGTCGGCGAAGTCGGCCGAGCCGACGTTGTCCTGCCAGAAGTAGCGACCCGTGTAGATGATCGGCTTGACCCCGATCGCCGCCTCGACGTGATCGATCCACTGCCCCACTGCCGTCGCGACCTGGGCCGGCGGCAGCCCGCTCGTGCTCTCGACGTCGAGCACGGGCGGCAGATCGCCGGGCCCCAGCGGACCCATGCGCTCGAGCAACAGATCGGCCTGCGCGATCACATCCTGGCCGGGCTCGAAGAACTGGTACACGCCGGCGTGGATGCCGGCGGCGCGCGACTCGGACCAGTTCTGATCGAAGTACTCGTCGAGCGTGTTGAGGCCATGCGACACGCGCATGATCGCGTAGACGATCCCGGAGTCCGCGACGGCCTGCCAGTCGATGTCGCCCTGCCACTTCGACACGTCGATGCCCGGCAGCGTCTCGCCGTCGGCACAGATCTGCGCCTGTGGATGGACGTCGCCGACGAGATCGCCGCTGCCCTGCAGCCCCGATCCCATCGTGCCCCAGGGCCTCGCAGTGAGCTCGTCGCCGGCGGTCAGCGCGAGCACGCTCGTCATCGTGAAGGCGGTCAGCATCGAGAGCACCGACGTTACCCCCCGCGCACGGGGCGAGAAGCGCCGGCGCGCTCGGGGTACGCATCTCGGCGTAGCGGAAACGGCCCTCTGCGCGCGCGATCGTGGGGGTATTGCGCCAGGGAAGTGTCGCAGACTTGCCCTCTTGGCCCTTCCCGACCAAGATCCCGGACGATGTCCTTCGCACCTCGCTGGACCCCGCGGCTGGCCTTGCTCCTTCTGTGCGCCAGCCTACCCGTCACCGCAGCCGACGCTGCCGCCGACGAAGCCGCCGCCGAAGAGCAGCGCAACGTCGCCTCGGTCAAGATCGAGCTCAAGCAGCCGAGCGGCAAGGTACTGAAGTACGACGGCGCCGTGCTCGAGTGGGGCGCCGACGGCAACGTCGAGTTCAAGTACGACGATCACGTGCACGACGTCGCGCTGCGGATCGATCGGCCGAACGACAAGGAGAAGCAGATCAAGCTGACCGTCGGCTACTCCAAGGACGGTCGCGCGGTGATCGAGCCGCACACGCTCGACTCCGAGATCAAGAAGCGCGAGGTCGTGCGCATCGACGGCGGCGTCGCGATCGCGATCACGGTGACGGCGAAGAACGTGAAGGTCGACGGCGACGGCGATCCCATCGAGCCGCCGCCCGAGGAGACCAAGCCGGTCGAGAAGCCGAAGGAGCAGCCCGCTCCGCCGCCGCAAGAAGAGGAGCCCCCGAAGCCGAAGAAGAAGCGGCTCGAAGGTGGCGACAGCGACGACCCGCTCGCGGGCATCAAGTAGCGCGCTCGGCAGGGGCACGAACGAAGAGCGGGGCGACGAATCGCCCCGCTCTTTTCATTTCCAGCGCTACGCCGCGATCACGGCGGGCAGGCTTCCGAGCAGTACTCGGAGCCCATCGGGATCATCCCCCCCGCGCAGCACATGCTGCCCGCGCAGCAGTCGTCGTCGCCGCCGCAGGGGGCTCCTTCGCCACCGCACACGCCTCCGCAGGTGATGCCGGGGATGCAGACCATGCCGTCCTCGGGGCACAGGAAGAAGCCGCCGTCGCAGCAGAACGCGTCGCCCATCATGCAGGCCGGCGCATCGTCGGGGTTGCAGCAGTCGTCCGGCGGCGGCTCGTCGCAGACCTCGCCGTCGACCAGGCCGTCTGGCACGTCGTCGGCGTCGGCATCGACCTCGCCGCAGTCGAGCGGCATGAAGCCGTTCGGGCAGTGCCACTGGCCGTCGCTGCAGCAACCCGCAGTGCCGATGAAGCAGAGCGGGAACTCGTCCGGGTTGCAGCACAGGTCCTCGCAGACCTGACCCTCGCCGACGTCGTCGGCGCACGGGGACGCGCCCATCTCGTCGTTGCACTGCCAGGTGCCGTCGCCGCAACAGGTCGAGCCCTCGATGCAGATCGGCTGGTCCTCCGCCACGCAGCACGCGGGCGGCGGCGGGCACTCGAGGCCGGTATCGCAGGTCGGCGCGCCGCCGTCGTCGTTGCACGCCCAGCTGCCGTCGGCGCAGCAGCTCGCGCCCGTCTCGCAGTCGGGCTCGCCGCCCGCCTCACAGCACGGCGGCGGCGGGCAGACCTCGCCGTTGCCGTCGTCACAGCCGCTGCACGTCCAGTCGCCGTCGCTACAGCACTCGGCGCCCACGCACTCGGGCTGCGTGTCGGGGTCGCAGCACTCGCCGGGCCCACCGCTCTCGCTGCCGACGCTCGTCTCGACGCTCGTCGTCGCGGTCGCGTCGCTGCTGCTGCTCTCGCTCGAGCTGCTGCTGCTCTCGGTCGCCGTGCTCTCGCTGCTGCTGCTCTCGGTCGCCGTGCTCTCGCTGCTGCTGCCCGTGTCGACGTTGGTCGTGCTCATCGTCGACTCCGAGGACGAGGTGTCCTCGGTGGTCGCCGTGGTGGTCGTGGCCGTCGTCGTCGTGGCCGTGGTGGAGGAGGTGGTCGGTCCGCCGGTCTCGGAGCCGGAGCTCTCGTCGGTGCCCGTACCGGTGACGTCGTCGCCGGGGCACGCTGCGAGGATCCACAGGACCGAGACCGCGCCGAGGCGCCGATTGAAACGCTGCATCTTGAACCAAGCCTTCCGCCGGCCCGAGTCCGTGCAAGCGGGGCCAGCTCCAGTGAACGGCCGCTTCGGCGATATCCTTCACGGGGCAGTGACATCTCGTCCGGCCGCGGAGTCCGCCGCCCGCCCGTGATCCTGCTCCGCGCGCGAGCAGGAATTGCGAGCGAACATTCAGGTCCCGAGGCGATCGCGGACGAGCCCGAGGAACAAGGACATCGCGGTCGGGATGATGCGATCGTCGAAGTCGAAGTCGGGGTGGTGGCAGACCGGTGCGCCCTCGCGGTCGCCCGTGCCCACGAAGAAGTAGGCGCCGGGCACGGCCGCGCAGAGGTACGCGAAGTCCTCGCCGCCGGCCATCGGCAGGTCGTCGCCCGACACGCGCTCGGCTCCGAGCAGCTCGGTCGCGACGCGGACGACCGCGCTCGCGCATCCGGCGTCGTTGACGAGCACCGGATATCCGCTGTCGAGCTCGAGCTCGGCCCGCACCCCGAAGCTCGCAGCGGTTCCTTCGACCACCTCGCGGATGCGCGCGAGCACGCGCTCGCTCACCGCGGACGAGAACGTGCGCACGGTGCCGAGCAGCTTCGCGACGCCGGGCAGCACGTTGTGCGTGCTGCCGGCATCGAACTGGCAGATGCTCACCACGGCGCCGCCGTCGGAGCCGAGCCCTCGCGCGACCACGGATTGCAGCGACACGACGATCTGCGCGCCCGCGAGGATCACGTCGCGACACAGCTGCGGCTGACTGCCGTGGCCCCCGACGCCGTGCAGCGTGATGCCGAGCGTGTGCGTGTTCGCCATCATCGCGCCCGGCTTCACGCGCACGTGCCCGTGCGGGTAGCCCGGCCAGTTGTGCAGGCCGTAGACCTCGTCGATGCCCTCGAGCGCGCCCTCGGCCACCATCACCTTCGCACCGCCGCCATCGACACCTTCTTCGGCGGGCTGGAAGAGCAGCCGCACGTTGCCGGGGATCGCGTCGCGGTGCTTCGCGAGCAGGGCCGCGACGCCCAGCATCACCGCGGTGTGCCCGTCGTGGCCGCACTTGTGCGCGCGTCCGTCGTGGATCGAGCGATAGGGGAGATCGGTCGTCTCCGGCATCGGCAGGCAGTCGAGATCGGCCCGCAGCGCGATCGATCGCCCTGGCTTCTTCGTGGCGTGCAGATCCGCGACGAGCCCCGTCTTCGCGCAGGACCGCGGCGCATAGCCGTGGCGCTCGAGCCACGCCTTCACGATGCCCGACGTACGCACCTCCTCGAAGCCGAGCTCCGGGTGCCGGTGGATGTCGTGGCGGATCTCCGTGAGCTCCGGATGCAGCGCGGCGATCTCGTCGGCGAGCGTGGCAGAGGACAGCGACATGCCGCGACAGGATAGCTGCTACCCGGGCGCGTCGTCCGGCCAGCGGCGCAGCTCGGCCCAGTCAGCCGGTCGAGCTCTCGCTGCCGCTGCTGCTCTCGCTCGCTGCGGTCGTGGTCGTGTCGTCGGTCGAGCCGCCCGAGCTGTCGCCGCCGCTCGTGCTCTCGGCCGTCGTCGCTTCGCCGCAGCCCGCCGCTTCGCACAGACACGCGCATGCGCCGAGGAACTCGGCGCGGCTCTGGGGCGTCAGATCGTTCTGCACGAAGTCGCAGGTCGCACACGAGCACTGCCATTGCCCCTGCGGGCCCCCGAACTCGAGCGTCACGCCGCACGCGGCGTAGGGATCGCCGCCGCCGGTCGACACCTCGCTCGACCCGCCGAACGTGCCGTCCGTCGCCGTGTCGACCCCGCCCTCGGTGCTCATCGTCGCGCTGACGTCCGTCAGCCCGCTCGTCGTGCCCGTGGTCGACGTCTCGGCCGTCGACACCTCGCTGCCGTCGGGATCGAACGGGCCGGTCGCGGTGATGCTGCTCGAGTCGCCGTTGGCCGCGACGACCTGGCCGACCTCGTGCTCGACGACGCATCCGCAGAGCACGAGCACGAACGGAGCGAGGCGCGTCACCACCATCTCACCGCGGCGATCGTACTCGATGCCTCCGTCGTTGCAACCGCGGCACCGCGCTCATCCGCTGCTGCCGGTGCCGGTGCTCTCGTCGCTCGTGCCGCTCGTCGTCGTGGCGGTGTCGTCGGTCGTCGAGCTCGAGTCGCCCTCGCTGCCCACCGCGGTCGTCTCGCTGGTCGCCGCCGAGCTGTCACCGCTGGCCTCGGAGGACGCTTCGGACGCGGTGCCGTCGCCGTCGCTCTCGCTCGTCGTCGACGTCGTCTCGCCGCTGCTCGCCGCCGCGGTCTCGCCCGCGGTGCCGGTGATCGTCGTGCCGGCCGTCGTCGACCCACCGCCCGTCGTGCCACCTCCGCCGTCGTCGACGACGTCGCCGACCGCGTGCGCGACGACGCAGCTGCTCAGCGCGAGCAGCAGCGTCGTCAGGCTCCGCTCAGCCTTCACCCTCTGCCGCACCCGTGACGCTCACGGACCCGGTCACCTCCGAGCCGCCCTCGTCCTCGCCGCCGACGCTGGTGCCGTAGTCGCCCCCGTCGTCGCCGCCGTCGTCGTCCCAGCCGCTGGTCGCGGTGCCGCTGATGCTACCGCCGTCGTCCTCGCCCGATCCGGCCGTCGTGGACGTCGCGGTGCCGCCGTCGTCCTCGCCGGCGCCGGTCGTGACACCACCCGTGTTCGTGTCGCCGCACCCGACCGCTTCGCAGATGCAGTCGCACGCGTTCAGGATCGCCTCGAAGCTCGCATCCGACACGCCGTCGAACTGCACGTCGCACGTCGCACAACCGCACATCGCGACGGTGTCCTGACCCGTGTACTCGACGTCGACGCCGCACGCCTCCGCGGAACCGCCCTCCGAGACGGTGTCGTTGCCGCTGTCTTCGCCGCCCGTCGTGCTCGTCGAGGTCGCGCTGCCGCCTTCGTCGTCCGAGCAGCCGTCGTCGCCGTCGTCGCCGTGGCTGTCGTCGCCGATGGTGACGCTCACGCTCGAGCCCGCCGAGGTCGAGTAGCTCGCGTCGCTGCTGGCCTCCGAGGTCACCTCTTCGCCACCGCTCACCTCGGAGCCACCGGTCTCCTCGGAGCCGTCGTCACCACCATCTTTGGGCGGCTCGCAGGCCGCCAGCGCCAACAACGTCGCAACCACCCACTCGCTTCGGTTCTTCGTCATTCCAGCCATCGTGCTCCTGCTCGCCGAATCGCCGGCAGCACGGAGTTCCGTCACGGCGTCGTGCAGACGTCCTGCACGCCGACGGCAGCCGACGTGTTCGGATGATCCACTTGCAAGCGCTTCGCTTCGGCGCGTGCACCGAGCACGTCACCACTGGCACACATCGCACGGACCAAGAGCGCACGGCGATCGCCGGCGAGGAGCCCATTCGGGAAGCGCTGCTTCATCGTCGCGAGGATCCGCAGCGTGCCTGCAGCGTCGTTCGCCTTGAACGCGAGCTTCGCTTGCGTCAGCAGCTTGCCTTCCTCGGGATCGAGCGTCGGCGTCGGATCTGCAGGTGCAGGCGCGACCGGTGGCGGCGCGACCTCGGGCTGCGCCGCGCGTGCACGTGCGGGCTTCGGTGCAGGTGCAGGCGCAAGCGTGGGCGTCTCCTCCGTCGCGGCGAGCACCAGCGCGAGCTCCGGCGCAGGCGGTTGCTCGCAATCCGCGGGCGCGGGCGCAGGCGCAGCCTCCGGCATCGGCAGCGCCGCCGCTGCGACCACCACCGCGTCGGTCTGCGGCGGATCGCTCTGCACCGCCGACGCGGTCGCAGTACCGATCGCGATCACGGCCACGCCGCTCGCGATCGCGGCGGCGAGCTTCGTGCCGAGGCCACCGACGAGCGTCGCCGCGGTGCGCGTGCCCAGCTCCGCGGTGATCACGAACCACATGCGCGCCGACACGCGCTTGCTCGGCGGCGGCTCGCGCAGCGACTCGACGAGCGCGCGCTCGTCCTGCTCGAGCTCCGCGAGCGCCTCGGCCAGCCGCGCACGCGCGAGCCGCAGCCGCGAGTACACCGTGTTCACCGAGATCTCCAGGATCTCCGCGACCTCGGGCCCCGACAGCTCTTCGACCTGCGTGAGCATGAAGACCTCGCGCTGCGCGGGATCCATGCGATCCAGCGCGGCGCCGACGAGCGCGAACGCGTCGGGACCGAAGCTACCGTCGTCGCCCGTGTGCTCGATCGCCTCGAGCGCAGCGAGCTTGCGTTGCGCCCGCTGCTGCGAGCGATGGTGACGCGACGCCACCCGGCGCGTGATCGAGGCCACCCACGCGCGCGGCGACGCGTCGTCGCGCAGCGTGTCGAGCCGGCGGTGCACGGTGAGCCAGACCTCCTGCGCGACGTCCTCGCGGGCCGCCGGAGGTACGCCGAAGTGCGCGGTCAACGACCACACGAAGCGGAACTGCCGCCGGTACAGCGCGGAGAACCCATCGGGCTCACCGCCGTTCTGCCCACTCAGGCCGCTCAGTTTGGGATGGATCACACCCATCGTCGTCCCCGCTATCCCCGGGCACCCACGGATCCGTCACCGCCACCAACGCAGATCCAAGCCCAGCATGACACGGATCGACACGGCTCGCGTGCTCCACAGCGTGCCGGGATCGACGCCGCCGACGTTCACGAGCGCCCGCGCCAGCGGGACCGCCCCTTCGGCACCGGCCGCGAGCCCCACACCGCGGCCGAGCTCGACGCGCAGCCCGACCTTCACCCGCGGCGCGACCCACGGATACGACTGCGGCCCCGCGATCCGCAGCGGGCTCCGGCCCTGCGCCCGCAGGCCACCGAGCTCGAGCCCCGCGCAGGCCGGCAGCTCGACGCGACCGCGCCGACCGAGCACCGCCCGACCGCAGCCGAGCACACCGAACGTGCCGAGCAACACGCGCGCCGCTCCGCGCGGGTCCTCGCTCGTCACGGTGCGCGGCAGCCACAGCCGTGCGTCGAGCTGCACGGCCCAGCCCCGTCGCCCCAGCTCGAAGCCGAGCTGCGTGATCGCGCTGCCGTTTCTCGCCACGCCGCTGCCGTAGCCCGCGGCGACGCCGAGCCCGAAGCGCAGCGGCTTCCTCGGCCCGCGCACCTTCGCCGTGCGCGTCGCATCCGCGGTCCCACGCGTGCCCTCTTCGCTCGGGGCTGTCTGCGTCGCGGTGCGGGTCGGCTCGGGCACGCGCACGACCGTCTCGACCGGATCGAGCGCGACCGCGATCACCACCGCGACCGCATCGGCGAGCGCATCGCAGCTCGTCGCCGACAGCTCGCGCCGCTGCGAGCCGCCGTCGATCCACGTCACGAGCTCGACGTCATAGCGATCGCCACGCTTCTCCACGCGCGCCGTCGCGGGCGTGGGCACCGGCGGCTCGCCCACGAGCACGCCGATGCGCGACTCCACGGCCGCGTCGTCGGGACACTCCGCCGGCGCCTCCCACTGCACCGCGGCCGCGATCGCGGGGGACTCTGCGGGCGCCTCCTCGGACGCGAGCACGGCCGCCGCAGGCGCGGCGAGCAGGACGGCCACGAGCGCCGCTGCCATGGCGAAGCGTACCCCCGTCAGTTGCACTCCGGCGGCGAGATCACTCGCACGCCGTTGTCCCACGACGTGACGGCCGCGAGGTTCGCGTCCGCCCACACATCGGAGCCGGACGCGAAGCTGTCGACGTAGCCGAGCACCGCGATGTCCGATGGATCGGAGACGTCGAGCACGCTGACGCCGGGCATCGTGTCGGCGACCCACGCCCAGTCGCCCGCGACCGCGACGCCGAGCGCGAACATGCCGGGCGAGCTGCCCAGCACGCTGGGCGCCGCCGGATCGGCGACGCTGAACACGTGCAGCCCACCGCTGCCCGCCGCGACGTACGCGACGCCGTCGGCGACGTCGATCGCCGACGCGAACCCGTCGATCGCGAGCGTCGCGAGCACCGCCGGCGCCGCCGGGTTCGACACGTCGACCGTCGTGAGCCCGGTCTGCCCGTTCGCGACGTAGGCGATCGTGCCCTCCACCCGCACGTCGCGCGGATCGTCGCCGAGCGGCACGTCGCCGAGCTCCGCGAACGTGTCGACGTCGGCGATGTGCAGCCCACAGCTCGGGCAGGGATTGCCGTTGTCGGTGTCGACCCAGTAGATGTGCGCGTCGTCGACCGCGACGCCCTCGACGAGGTGGTTGTCGACCGCCGGAATGACGCCGAGCTGCACGGGTGTCGCTGCGTTCGTCGCGTCGACGATGTACACGCCGGTCGGATCCGCGACGTACACGAGGGTGCCGCGCGCGACGACGTCCATCGGGTTCGGGATCATGAGCTGGCCGAGCTGCGCGGGGTTGCTCGGGTCGGTGAGATCGAGGATCCGCAGCCCGAAGTTCGTCTCGACCACGTAGCCGCGCGAGCCGAACACCGACACGCCCTGCGTTTGCGAGGCAGTGGGATACGTGCCGAGCACCTCGGGCATCGTGCAGCGCAGCGGCCCACCGGTGGAGGAGCCGCTGTCCTCGGTGACGGGATCGGTGCCGCTGCCGGTCGCCGTGCTGCTGTCGGGATCGACGGTCGGATCGGTGGTCGCGTCGACCGAGGTCGTCGCCGTCGTGCTGGTCATCGATCCGGTCGCGCTCGGATCGGAGGTCATGCCGCTCGTGCTGCCCGAGCTCGACGCGCTCGCGTCGCCGTTCTCGGTGGTGGGGTCGTAGCAGCCGCTCGTGGCCGCTAGCGCGACGATCCAGGCTCGTGCGTCGTTCGTGGTCATGGTGTCCTCGGCGAAGGTTCAGCGCTCGCACACCGGCAGCGACGCGACGGTGATGCCGTTCGTGCCGGTCGCGACATAGACGAGCCCGTCGGCGATCACGAGATCGCGGGCATCGGGGGCGGCCACCGTGCCGAGCTCGAACGGCGCGGCGGGATCGGAGATGTCGACGAAGCGCACGCCGATGCTGCCGTCGGCGACCGCGGCGATCGTGCCGGAGATCTCGAGGCCGCCCAGCGTGCCGGAGCCGTCCATGACCTCGAGGCGCCCGAGCTCGGAGGGCGCGCTCGGATCGGTGACGTCGAGCGCGACCACGCCCTCGTAGGCGATGGAGGCCCACGCCACGGTGTCGCTCACCGCGATGTCGTGCGCGAGGCCGACGCGCGGCTCGTACAGCCCGACATCGACCGGCAGCGACGGATCCGCGAGATCGACGACGCGCACGCCGACGTACTCGACCGGCAGGTACGCGTAGCCGCCTGCCACCTCCACACGCAGCGTCTGCTGGCCGAGCGGCAGCGTGCCGACCACCGCGGGGATCGCCGGATTCGCGACGTCGACCACGTAGAACGTCCCGCCCGCACCGCCGGCGACGTAGGCGTAGTCGCCGTCGATCGCGACGCCGGTGCCCACCGCATTCGCATCGGCGCCGAGCGTGCTGGGACTGCTCGGCACCGCGACGTCGACCACCACGAGCCCGGCGTAGGCCCAGGCCACGTAGGCGCGACCGGCCGAGGCGCGCACGTCCCACGCGTAGCTGGGCGCGCTCTCGGTGCCGAGCTCGACGATGCCGGCCGGATCCGAGACGTCGAGCATGCGCAGCACGTCGAAGTCCGCGACGTACGCGACGACGCCGTCGACGTCGATGCCGACCGCGGTGCCCGCCGTGTCGTAGGTGCCGAGCACGCTCGCCGGGGTGCAACATGCCCGCTGCTCGACGCACTCGCCGGTCGAGCACGTGCCGCAGGACTGTCCGTCGACGCGGCCGCACACGAGCCCCGCGCAGGGATCACCGGGCCCGCTCGAGCTGTCGGCGACGGCGGTCGACGAGCCGCCCGTGCTGTCGTCGTCGGTGGTCGTGGTGGGCGGCGACGTGTCGAACGTGGTGCCCATCGTCGCGCCGCTCGTCGGTGCGGTCGTCGTCGGCGAGCTCGCGCTCATCGACGAGAAGGTGGTGCCGTCGCTCGTCGAGTCGCTGCCGTTGCCCCCGTTCTCGGTGGGGTCGTAGCAGCCGACCAACGCGAGCGTGACCACGAGCGACGAGCGCGAGCGACAAGCCATGGGCGATCGGCTACCACTTCGATGCGTCACCGACAAGTGGCCGGACACCCCCGCATGCGCGACAGCTCCACGGATCCGGTGCTCGCTGCGATCGCGCGCGCGTGGCCCGAGCTCGGCGACGAGCGACCGCCTGCACGCGACGCGCTCGCGCTGCGCCTCGCGAGCCGCTCGCGCTGGCGCGTCGCAGCGCCCGTGCCCGGCGAGCGCTACGAGGACGCCGTGGCCGACGGGCGCATCCCCACGCGCGAGCGCGACTGGCACGATGCGTTCAACGTGCACGCGTTCGCAGTCTTTCCGCGTGCGAAGGCGGCATTACATGCCCGCATGCGCGAGCTGCCGTGCATCGCCGGCAGACGCACCCGCGAGGGCGATGCGCTCGCGCTGCTCGACGAGACGGCGCTCGTGCTCACCGGCTCGTCTGCGGCCCTCGCGGAGCTCGACGTCGCGCGCCGCGGTGGCGTGCTGGAGGCGATCGACCTCGTCGTGCGCGCGCACGGCATCGCGGTGACCTGCTTCGGGCACGCGCTCTTGGAGCATCGTCGGCTCGGACGACCGCCGATCAACGCGGGCGTCGTGGTGCTCGAGGCCGAGCCGGGCGCCGTGGACGCGGCGCTCGCCGACGCGATCGCGCGCCGAGCATTCGTGGCGCCGGCGTTCGCCCCGAACCTGCCGTGGCCGGACGACACCGTCGATGCGTGGCTGCTCGCCACCATGGCGCACGCCGACGAGCTCGCCATCGCGGCGGGCCCCGACGCGCTCGTCGGCACGGCGAGCGCCGAGGCGCGCGGCGTGGCATCCTCGGTGTGATGGGCGAGCCTGTCACCCGGCCCGGCGTCACCGGACGCGGACCGATCCGCTCGAAGGCGTTCGTGCTCTACGAGGGCCGCGAGACGCCGCATCGCTCGTGTGGCATCGCGCTCGCGGAGGCGTTCGGACGGCCGAGCGCGGCGTACCAGAGCCTGCGTCGCGGGGGGATCACCGGGGAGGGCACGTGCGGGGCGATCGTCGCCGGACAGCTGCTGCTCGGCGAGCTCTTGGGTGATCCGGATCCGACCGGCAAGGTCACGCCTGCGCTACGTGCAGCGATGACACGCTACCTCGCGCGGGTGCATGCGGAGCTCGATCGCGGCAGCTCGCCGACGATCGTGTGCAACGACATGACGGCACCGCATGGGGACTTCATGGGGCCGGCACGCCACGCCTTCTGCACCGAGGTCGTGGCCCAGGTCGCACAGCTCGTGGACGAAACGCTGCGCGAGCAGGGGGTCGTCGTCGAGACCGGCGAGCCGGAACCAGAGTCGCCGCCGCGGGCGTAAGAACGCTTTGCGTTCTCACGTCTGCTGCGCCACCATGCGCCCGTGCTGAAGATTCCCGATGAACTCGCGCGGGCGATCCAATCCGGTGATTGCGTGCTCTGGGTCGGCGCAGGTTTCGGTGCCCTGGCCGGCCGTCCCGACTGGGAGCAGCTGCTCCGCCGCCTGGTGACGACGTGCCCCGAGGAGGCCAAGGAAGCGCTCGGTGATCTGATCGAGCAGGGCCGCCTGCGCACGGTGCTGACGTACGTGCATCGGCACTTCGGCGACGAGCCGCTCGCGAAGGTGCTCGAGGAGGTCCGCACCGAAGGCGAGAGCGCGACGCTCGTCGACGGTGCGACGAAGCTCGCCGGCCTGCCGTGGCGCGCCTGCTTCGCGACGGCGTATCCGGATCTCGTCGCGCGCATCTTCACGAAGGACGGCAAGAAGCCCGAGGTGCTGAGCCACCTCGACGTGCACCACCTGTCGCTGCGGGATGGGGATGGCCCCTTCGGCCCGGAGGGCCGACAGAACCTGCTGATCCTGCGGACGCCGCCGACGGGCCGTGCGATGCGGGCCGACGGCGTGTTCTACGACCTCGTCGAAGAGGTCGTCCGCAGCCGCACGATCCTGTTCCTCGGCTTCGATCCCGACGATCCGGATCTCGTGCAGATCTTCGATCTGCTCGATCGCATCGGCCGCGGCAACACCCACTACGCGCTCCTGCCGTGGGTCAGCGCGCCCGAGGCCGAGGAGCTGAAGGACCGCTTCGCGATCGAGGTGATCCCCGCCGCGGGCCAGGAGCTGCCGGCGATGTTCGCCGCGATCGAGCACGCCTGCGGCGAGGTCGCGGTGCGGCCCTCCGACGCCGAGGCCAAGCTGACCGCCCTCGATCTCGCACGCGCCGTGCGGGGCGTCGATCTGCGTGCCGATCTCGCGGTCGATGCCGCGCTCTCGCTCGACATCGAGTGGATCGAGCACCTCATCGGCGAGCTGCCGCAGGGCAGCATCTCCGGGCTCTCCGCGAGCACGCTCCTGCGCACCGGCGCGGTGATGCTCGCGCACGGCCGCCTCGATCGCGCGCGGCGATGCTTCCAGCAGGTGATCACGCAGGGTGCGGGTCGCGAGTTCTCCAACTTCGCGCGCTTCGATCTCGCGCTCGTCGCGTTGGTCGAAGGCGATCGCGCCGCCGCGCTCGACGGGCTCGTCACGTGCGCCGAGGTCGATCGCAGCCTCGCCGTCGTGCCGCCGCGCTTCCAGATCCGCGAGGTGCTCGGCCGCACCAGCACCGGCATGCTGCTGCTCTGCCGCGATCGCGAGAGCAAGACCGACTACGACATCTCGGTCTCCACGCTGTCGCGCCCGGTCGGCGTGCAGGAGCACGCGCGCTTCCACGCCGGCGCGAAGAAGCTGGCCGGCATCGATCACCCGGCGATTCGCGGCGTGCGAGGCGGCTTCGCCGACGGCCGTCTGTTCGGGCTGATGCGCGAGCCCACGCCGGGCTTCGTGCTCGGCGAGACGCTCGACGACAAGCCGATGGCGCTCGACAAGGCGATCGAGCTGCTCGTGCCGCTGCTCGAGGGCCTCTCGGCCTGTCACGCCGCGGGTGTCCTGCATCGCAACATCAACCCCGCCAACGTCGTGGTCGCGCCCACCGGCGCCGTGCTCCGTGGCTTCGGCTTCCCGCCGGTCGTCGGCTTCGCGCGGCCATCCGTGCGCGCGGCGAACCGCGGCTACATGGCGCCCGAGCTGGTCGCGGGCGGCGAGGCCACCGCGGCCTCCGACGTGTTCTCGATGGGCGCGCTCGCGTATCGGCTCGTGACCGGCCGCGCACCCGCGGGCTCGATCGCACCGGCGCACGAGAAGAACGCGGAGCTCGATCCGCGCATCGACGAGCTCTTGCGCCGCGCGCTGCATCCCGATGCCGACAAGCGCCCGAGCCTGGGCCAGCTGCGCGAAGAGCTGCAGCAGATCGCGTCGACGCCGGAGGTCGGCGAGCAGCTGCGCGCCACGCAGCAGAGCGCACCGGGCAAGGAGCGCGTCGTCGACGTCGGCGTGCCGCGTCCGGTGGTCGATCGCGCCTCGGGTGGCAGCGCCGCGATCCCGACCGCGGTCGAGGAGACCGTGTCGGCGCCGCTCGGCCAGCGGTTCCTGCCGCCGGAGGATCCGGACGATCTCGAGGCGTGGGCCTGGATCCTCGAGCGCAAGCCGACGCACGTCGAGGCGCGCGAGGCGGTCGCGCGCATCGAGGCCGCCGCGCGCGAGGGCTCGCGCTGGGATCGCGTCGCCGAGGCGGTGAAGGTCCGCGCCCAGCACACGCAGATCATGAAGGAGCGCGTGGACATCATGCGCGAGCTGGTGTGGATCTACGAGACGAAGCTCGGCGCGCCCGCGAACGCGTTCGAGATCCTGCAGGGCCTGCTCGAGGACATCCCGATCGCGCAGCAGCTCGAGAGCCTCGGCGAGCTGCAGCGGCTCGCCGAGCTCACCGGCCAGTACTCGCAGCTCGCCGAGAGCATGATGATCGTCGCCGATCGCACCACCGACACCGCGCGCCAGGCCGAGCTCTACCGCGAGCTCGGCGGCGTGTTCGCGGGCAAGCTCGGTGCGAGCGATCGCGCGGTCGCGGCGCTGGAGAAGGCCAACGAGCTCGCACCGACGGCCGAGGGCCTGCTCGCCGTCATCCCGCTCTACCGCAAGCTCGGCCGCGACGCCGAGCTCGCGGGCGCGCTCGTCACCCTCGCCGATCTGCAGACGGGCTTCGATCGCCACAACACGCTCGTGAACGCGGCCAAGGTGCTGCGCGAGCAGCTCGGCGACGAGGAGGGTGCGTTCGGGGCGATCGAGGTCGTGCTGGCCGAGAACGCCGACCACAGCGACGCGATCGCGCAGGGCGAGAGCCTCGCGCGCGCGCTCGATCGCAAGGCGGCGCTGGTCGACATCCTCGTGCGCAGAGCCGAGCTCGCGCTCGGTGACGACGACGCCGCCGACGCGCTACGCGAAGCGGCTGCGCTCGCCGAGGAGCTGGGCGACAAGCCCCGCGCATTGTCGCTCTTGCAGAAGCTCGTGGCCAAGAAGCCCAGCGATCGCGCCGCGAACGAGAAGCTCATCGCGGCGCTGCGCGGCAGCGCCGAGGCCGGCCATCGCACGGCGCTCGTCGACGTGCTCTCGACGTACGTCGATCTGCTCGATGCACCGGTCGAGAAGGCGAAGCTGCTGCTCGAGACCGCCGGGATGCTCGACGACGAGCCGGGCGGCAAGGAGCGCGCGGCCGACTGCCGCGAGCGCGTGCTCGAGCTGGTGCCGATCGATCATGCGCTCGGTCGCGAGGCCGCGACGGCGCTCGCCAAGTGGTACCGCCGGCAGGAGAACAACACCGCGCTCGCGGGCTTGCTCGCGAAGCAGGGCGCAGCGGTCGATGCCGACGAGGCCTTCCGCGCGGATGCGCTCGGCAAGCTGCTCGAGCTGCGCAAGTCGGCGGGCGAGAGCGACGCGGCGATCATCGAGGTGCTCGAGTCGCTGTCGAAGCTGCAGCCCGCCGAGCCGCGCTGGCGCGACGAGCTGCTCGAGCGCTACCTGGCGGTCGAGGACTTCAAGCGCGCAGGTCCGCTGATCCGCGCGCAGGTCGACGCCGAGACCGACCCCAAGCGCAAGGCCGAGCTGCTGCTGCGCGGCGGCATCCTCCGCCAGGAGATCGGCAAGATGGAGGGCGCCGTCGATGCGCTCGAGCAGGCGGTCGCGCTCGATCCGACGCTGACGGACGCGTGGTTGCAGCTGCGCGAGCTGTACGCCGGCAACGACCAGCCGCTGAAGGCGATCGAGGCCCAGGTGCATGCGGCGAAGAGCCACAGCAACCGCGTCGAGAAGGTGAAGCTGCTCTTCGACGCGGGCAAGAAGTACGTCGACGAGCTCGACAAGCCCGATCGCGGCATCGGCCTGCTCGAGGAAGTCGTCGAGCTCGATCCGGATCACCGCGAGGCGACCGGCATCCTGCTCGAGCGGCTGGTGGCGGCGGGCGATCTGCCGCGCGCATGGCCGCAGGCGCAGATCTACGTGATGCAGGTGCGCTCGCAGCTGCCGGGCGACCACGCGATGAACCTGCGCGCGCTGTCGCTCGCGGGTCGCTGCGCGCTGGCGGTCGACAACAAGGAACGTGCACGCGAGTACCTCGAGAAGGCGCGCGCGCTCGATGCCACGAACCTCGACGTGCTGCGGTTGCTGGCCGAGCTCGACATGGAAGGCGGTCGCTTCGCCGATGCGCTGCGCCACTACCAGTCGGTGGTGCTCGGCGTGGGCGACAAGCTGGCGCCCGGCGAGCTGTCGCGGCTGTACGTGCGGATGGCCGATGCGCGAATCGGCATGGACGAGCGCCCGAAGGCGGTGCAGATGCTCGACCGCGCGCTCGACATCGACCCGGACAACGAGAACGCGATCGAGCGCACGATCGATCTCGCGACGAGCACGGGCGGCGCGCCGGCGCTGGTGAAGGCGAAGCGCAAGCTGGTCGATCTGCTCGCGCGCAGGCACGAGCGCAGCGACGATGCGGCCGAGAAGGCGAAGCTGCTCGAGCGGCGGATCGCGCTGCTCGGCGAGATCAGCAAGGCGCAGGTCGAGGACCTGAAGCTGCTCGAGGAGGGCGTGCGGACGCTCGAGGAGGTGCTGGTGCTGACGCCGGACGATCCGGCGGTGCTGCACCGGATCCTCGATCTGTTCACGACGGGCCAGCGCTGGCGCGACGCGACGAACGTGCTGGCGCGCCTGGCCGAGGCCCAGAAGAACCCGACGATCCGCGCGAAGTACCTGTACGCGGGCGCGCTGATCTTCCGCGACCACGTCGACGACACGAAGACGACGATCGAGTGGCTGCAGAAGACGCTCGAGTGCGACCCGGCCAGCGAGAAGGCCCAGGTGGCCTACTTCGAGGCGCTGCAGAAGGGCGGCGATCCGAAGGAGCTGGCGAGGGCGCTGCGTGGGCGGCTGAAGGCGCTGCCGGAGGGCACGCCGCCGGCGAAGCACCTCGAGCTGTTCTCGCAGCTGGGCGAGGTCTACGAGAAGATGAGCGAGCCGAAGACGGCCCTGATGGCGCTGCACCAGGCGGCGCGGCTGTCGGCGGCGGCGGGCGAGACGGAGGCGCAGCAGAAGGCCCGCCACGAGAAGGCGATGAAGCTGGCGATCTCGCTGGGCGACGACGAGCTCGACAAGGCCGTGCTGCACGGCCACGCGCTGATCGTCGCGTCACCGCTGGAGTTCGAGACCTATCACCGGATGGTGGAGATCTACCTGCGCATCGGCAAGAAGGACCGCGCACGGGCGATCGCACGGACGCTGAAGTTCCTGAAGCAGGCGGACGAAGCGGAGATCGAGATCGCGGATCAGGGCAGCGCGGCACAGTCGCAGGCGCGGGGCACGATCTCGCGCGAGCTGTGGCGACAGACGGTGTTCCATCCGTCGATCGACCCGCGGCTGTCCGACGTGTTCGCGTTGATCTGGCCGATCGTCGCGATGCGCGAGGGTCGGACGCTGGCGCATCATCGGATTCGGAGGGACGCGCGGAGCGAGGTGTCGATCCAGAGCCCGACCGCGTTGGCGCGGTATCTGGCGCACGCGTGTCAGGTGTTGGACGCGCCGGTGCCGGATCTGTATCTGCGCGACGACGAGCTGGGCGGCGTGACGATCGACGCGCTCGCGGACGGCGAGGGCGGCACGAACAAGACGGTGTACCCGAGCGTGCTCGCCGGGCGGGACGCGCTGGCGGAGACGAACGAGGCGGGGCTGAAGTTCCGGGCCGGGCGAGCGATCGCGCGGGCGAAGCCGGAGTTCATTCTCTCTGCCGTCACTCCGGCGAGCACGAACCTGCGGCACGCGGCGTGGGGGGCGATCGTGGGCAGTGGCGTTGCGGTCGCGGTGCCGGGCGATGTGAAGACGGAGGCGGGGAAGTACGCCGAGTTGATCACGAAGTTCCTGCAGGCTTCGCGGTTGGATCAGCTGAAGGTGCTGTGCGGGAAGCTGGTCAAGCAGGGGGATGTCGACGCGAAGGTGTGGCTGCAGGGCGTGGGGTTCACGACGACGCGCGCGGGGTTCGTGCTGTGCGATTCGTTGGAGGTGGCCGCGGGGTTGGTGACGCGGGAGGGGGACGAGGGGTCTCCGGTGAGCGCGAAGGATCGGGTGAAGGATCTGGTCGCGTACTCGGTGAGCGAGCCGTATTTGAGGCTGAGGAAAGAGCTGGGGCTGGGGCGGTAGCTGGGCCGCGCAGGGCCGATCTCGAGTCTCGGCGAGCCAGGGCACCCTTGGCAGATGGCTCGCGCGCAACGGCATCAGGCGCGTGGCCGAAAGATCACCGAATGCGGGCTCTTCACGCGGGCGCCCGAGAACGTCGTCATCTGGAAGCGCGTGACATAGCACGCCCGACGCGCCATGCTTGAGTCAACGGAGCGGGAACACCAACGTACCACGCGGGAGTCCATGAGCTTCAAAGATCTCGACGCGTTCTTCGACCCAGCCAAGTCGCTGCTGCTTGCGCCTGGCTATGTGAGCCATGGATGGCGCGCAACCGAGGCCCAGATCACGGCGGCGAGAGAGAAGTTCAAGAATCGCGCGACTCGGTGGCTACTGCTGGATGAGCGACGACAGACCAAGTTGCAATCCATTCTCGCCCGTGAAGCTCAGTTTAGCAAGATGTCCGAAGAGACGGAGCCGTGGGCTTCGTCCGACGACTTCGCGAGGGCGCTGGCAAACGGCTTTGGATGCGCGTATAGACACCTCCCCTTCTATCACCGTGCATTTCTTGTCCACTGGCAGTTCGCGGAAGCGACGCCCGAGGATCCCTCGACGCTACGCTTCGTCGTCCTGGAAGACCAACACCGCATAGTGCCGCTATCAGGCGAATCCGACTGCCTGCATGACCTCAACGATTCTGCGCCTCTTCATCTCCACGACAGCACTGTCGAGGACTATTTGGTTTTTTTCTGTGAGCATATTTGTGGAAAGAACGGCTGTTTCTATGTTCCCGAGTTGGATGCCAGGGACTCGCCTTCGGCGTTTCCGGACGTACTTTCAACGACCGCGACCGACACCCGAATCGGCGCCGAGATCCTGAAAGATGTCCCCGATGGCGCATCACTGCTGAGGGGACCGTTTGCTCGCGCCGAGATCGCCATGCCCGTCACGCTGCTGCAAAGCTCCAGCTCCGAAGAATGGGATCTGATCGCTACCGTCGTGTATGACGATATCGCGTCGCGCGCTGGTTTTCGCGTTCTCAAGAACGGCTATGTCAACATGATGACCGACTCCTCTCTCGACGGGTGCGCCATTCAAATGAGCGGTCAGCCATGGCTACCGCCATCTCGAAGAAGGGCTATTCGCAGAAATGTCATTCCATGGTCAGCTCGCGATCCCATGTGACCTCTTCGTCACCCTGGTATCTGCGCATCAAAGAGGCACCGACGGTCCGTTTCTAGTCTCTGGCCCGGTCGCGCTCCGCGATCAGACCTTCCGCAACGGACTCGAGTTTCGCAATGTCGAGTTTCTACATGAAGTCGACTTCTCGGGTGCAACCATAGAGGGCGCGCTAACATTCAGCGAATGCGTGTTTAATAGAGGCATCATCGGAGTGAATATTCGTGTGCGAGGCAACCTCGAAATGAAGGAGTGCAGCTTCCCGTCGTCGCACCCGCCCACACTGTCAATGCACAATGCAATCAGTTTCGATCACGCAGAAATCGGGGGAGATCTGATACTCAGCAAGATCGCAAGCTGTGCCGGACGAGTATCTGTATCAGACTCAGACATCCGTTCAAGTTTGCGGATAGAGGGTTGTGTCTTCGGTGATGCTTGGTGGCAACTGCATTCGCTCAACTCGGCGTCCCAAACCCATCCCGATCGCGTGTCCGTTCTGCTCGACCGAACCACAATTGGTGGGATTCTGAAGATTGGACCTGATGTGCCTCCGCGGAGTCGATTCAGCGAACCCGAATGTTCGGAGAGTTGGATTCGCGGTGCGCTGAGCGCGAGGGGCCTCACCGCGGCTGGAGCGATCGAGATCGACGACACTTCCGTTCTCGGATATGTCGAGCTCTCCAACGCCAAGTGCGCCGCGCTCCACCTGCGCAGGGTCACCGTACGTGGTCGATTTTCCGCGGCGGAACTTGCCACTCCTGGCAACATCGAGCTCACGGCGTTGAATACATCGTCATCGGCCGACCTTGGCAAGTGGTCGAAGGTTCACATGCCCGATCCTGACGAGTGCTCGGTGAATTTTTCTTACGCGCAATGCACGGACATGCTGTTGAAGCGGATTTGCATTCATGGCACCCTGGAGCTCCTAGGGCTGCAATGTCGAGGCCTTTTGCGTATCGACGAATGTCCGGCAAGGCCGGCCGTCGGCAAAGACATCAACTTGTCCGGTTGCAATGTCCCGGTCCAAATCGACCTCGAGGCAGTCGACATCCGTGGATCCTTGATCATGAACGTCTCGACGTGCGGGTCACTGGTCGTCAACAGCAGTGGTGGGCGTAGCAGACTCGGCGCAATGCGGATAAAGAATAGCCATTTTCGTTCCCACGTTCGCTTTCTGAACCTAGACGTGGGTCGTCGGCAGACCGGCGGTACTCGCACGGAGTGTGCATCCGCGCCCCCCCCGCCACAGCCTTCCGAGTCGGCCGACGTAGACGCCGGAGCAGATGAAGCCTTCGTGCCCCAGGCGTCCCCTCGGGCGGCCTCGGCAACAGATGCTAATCCAACGGGGGAGCGGCTAGGCATTTTGAGATTCCCGATGTCGCGATCTCGGTCTGCGCGCGCGCGGCCATCCCTCAACCCACCGGTTTCGCAAGCCACTTTCGCAAACCCGCTGCCGGCACTCCGTGGCACGCCGCGAAAAGCGACGCCGGAGGAGCGCGGGGCTGCGCGTGCTCTACCGAAGACTGGGGCGGACGGGGTCGTCGCGGAGGGTCCCGAGTCCATGGCTTTCCCCGTCGAGGATGGCATCCTGGTGGAGAGTTCGACTTTCGACGACGGACTGCTCTTCTGGTCGCCTAGAAGGCTCGGCCCGCAGGCGACAGGCGGCTCAGGAGACTCGTATGTCTACACTGCCTGGGGCGCAAACTGCAATTGCTGTTCCGTCGCCGGGCTCTTTGCGATCCGAGACTGCTCGATTCATGGCGATCTCGATCTGACACGCGTGTCAGTGCGCCCGAGCGAAGGGCCTCACGGGGCGCAGCTCGGCGGGGGGATCGTGTTGGACCGCAGTTCCGTCGGTGGTGACATCTGCTTCAGGTCTCCCAGTGCATCGATCTCTGGCAGCGATGCTGTGCTCCGGAGCAGGGCGAGAGAATGGGTCGACGCCGTGCCGCTGAGTCCACATCTGCTCGATGAATCCATTATCTGTGCCCACGCAGACTGGGTCGAGATGCGCGGGGCCAGATCTTCAAATATCGATCTCACTGGGCTGTCGGTTGGTTTCCGACGCGATTGCGCCGCTGCGAAAGATGCGAGCTCGTTCGGCATGGTCATAGCGTCCGGAGCCGCCATCTCGGGGAGCTTCATCTGCGCTGTGAGCATTCGACCTCCGGAGGATGCGGTGGTGTCCAGGTCGCATTCCAGGGTCGAAGCGCACCTGAGGGTCTCGCACGCGCTGAACATCGAGAAAGCTCAACTCGGCGATGTCGTCATTTCGCCTCGCACCTTCGACGCGGTGACATCTGTGCCAGATGGGCTCAGACTTATCATGCGCGATACGCGGATCGAGCATCTTAGGATTCCGCGGGTCTCCGGATCCGACACGGGCGCAGGCGGATTTCCTTCAAAAATGGACCTGGCTGGCCTGAACGTGCGTTCGTGGTCGTTTGTTCACGGCGACATTCGCTTTGACCGAGCAAGTGTCAGCGCCGGCGATTTCGTGGCATTTCTTCAGAATGACTACCGCTTTCACCGCGAGATGTATCGAAATGTCTATCGGGAGCTATTGAGCTCGGGTGATGAAGACGGTGCGCGCTCAATCTGGATTGCTGAGCACCGTCGTGCGCATCTGGAGCACCTGTCTTCCGCAGAATCTCTGTATTCCGCCGGCCTTGGTTCCGGTAGCGTCCCGCCGTCGCCTGCCAAGGCGAGGGTCGTGGCGTCGGCGGTCTCACGTGCATTACGCCGAGCGGCCAAGATTAACTCAGCCAAGATACTCGACTTTTTTCATCGGCGACTCTTGACCTATGGTCTGTCACCGGCGCCAGTATTCTGGTTGATCGGCGCGCTCACGGCGGTGACGTTCGTGTTCGTCGCGCGGAATCCCGCCAATTTCGAGCTCTCTGCCTCGGCCCGGACCTCCGTGCACGAGGCAATGAGCGACGGTGCAGATGGCAAGACGGCGTTTCTGTCGCGGGGCATCGAGTTCTCGGACGATGGCGAGGTGCTGGGGCCGGGACCGAGCGACTGGAGCTTGGCGACGTCATGGTGGCTCACTGCTCGCTACCATATTCCCATTGCATCGATCGCATCTCGCGGGGACTACGAGCCGACCGATGACCGATGCGTGCAGCTCGCGCTATTGCCATTGATTGACCTTCGCAGCGCGCCCGCAACCGGCGGTTCTCTGCCCGGCGCATCCACCAACGCGTGCGTCTTGGACGACTTCACCCCCGAGGATTGGTTCTCCATCATGTCACTCATCAACTGGCTGCTTTGGCCGCTCGGTCTGGGCTACCTACTAAAGCGAGCCTTCAGAGCAGGTGACAATTGACCGTTTGGGCGCCGCGCTATGCCAGGCGCGACCCCGAGAGCCCGCCCGCGCGGACCGGACAGAAACGACCACCCAGACCCGCTGCCCCGCGTTTCGGTCTTCGACCACCGCCTGCGGCCGCGGCTGCTGCGGCCCTCGGTCGCGCGATGGGTGGTACAGGATGCCCGAACCGACCGCAAGTTGGCGCAGGCCGCTCACCCGCGCTGATCACCCAGCGGTAGCGCCCGGCACGAGCAACCTCCGCATCGCTCGAGCGACCAGATCCCCCCGCCCCCGATCAGCGAAGCCACGATCCCCGAGTACTGCCGCGGCACATACCCGAGCTTCTTCTGCCGCTGGCTCCGCACCGCCACCGCCCACGGAGCGAACTCGTTCGTCGGCTCGGGCTCCAAGAGCACCGCCTCACCGACCTCGATCGACGATCGACGACGCCTCCGGATCCTCGCTCTTCGCCGGCCCCGCGATGCGGAACGACAGCGGCGTCTCCAATGGATCATTCCCAGCGTGGTACTCGGCGAGTTCGAGTCGATCCATCACCTGCAGCCCACCGCTGCGGGACAAGGTCTCGAAGGGTCGTCGGGATCCTCCACGCCCCCTCCTCGACCAACGCCCGGAAACCCGAACGCGCCGGCGACGGAATCCGGTGGGAGAACGCCGCGAACGGATGCGGCGATCGGAACTCCCGCTTCGGCAACGGAAACCCGACGAGCCCCTCGA
>CAZFKC010000070.1:0-52500 GCA_964519175.1 uncultured Nannocystaceae bacterium | reverse complement strand
CCCCCCCCCCCCCCCCCCCCCCCCCCCCCCCCCCCCCCCCCCCCCCCCCCCCTCCTTTTTTTTTTTAATGATACGGCGACCACCGAGATCTACACCTGCTTCTTCGACACGCCGGGGCTCGGCTTCCAGGTGCAGCGGCCCGCCGACCTCGGTGGTAGCTGCGAGTCGCTGATGCGCCGGCTCGCGATCGCCGGCGAGCGCGCGGGCGGCTCGCGTGGGCCGGTCATCCCGATCGGGCTGCTGCTCGATCGCGGCGACGGCTCGAACGGCTTCGAGGTCGTGCTCAACCCGCCGCGCGAGCGCGAGGTCGACCCGACGCGCGTGCGCGGCCTCGTCGGGCTCGCCGACGAGTTCGGTCCGGTGCGCCGCTGGATCGAGCTGCTGCGCAGCGAGCAGGGCTCGACGCCGATGCCCGCCGGGGTGGAAGGCAAGCTGCCCGCGCTCGCCCGCACGCACCGCACGAAGACGACGCGCGTGCTGGTGTGCGGGTTCCGGCCCGGCACGATCTACCTGTTGGAGGAGCTGTTCCGCAGCGATCCCACGGGCGAGGTGCTCGTGCTCGTCACCGACGCGGCGGCGGCGAAGCACGCGGCGGAGGCGATCGACGGTCACACCCACCTCGTGCGTCGCAACCTCTTGCCCGGGCGGCACGGGATCTTCGAGGCGGTCGCGGCCGGGCACTGGCGCGCGTGCATGGTGCACGACCTCGAGAGCACGGGCCGGCTGCGCATCGAGGTCGCCGACTGGATGGCGAGCCGCTGGCTCGTCGAGCTGCCCGCGGACTTCGGCCATGTCGCGCAGCTCGACGCGATCGTGTTCGTGGCCTCCGAGGGCGAGGCCACGGATCCGCGCACGACGACCGCGCTGCTCAAGCTCGAGGAGCTGTGCATGGGCCCGCCCGGTGTGCATCGTCCGAGCGTCGTCGCCGAGGTGTTCGACGACGCGCTCGCGGCCCGGCTCTCGGCACGCGCGCGCGAGCTCGGCCACGGCCACGTGCAGGTGTACTCGAGCCAGGAGCTGCGCGCGTTCTTCCTGTTCCAGGCCGTGGTGGTGCCCGGGTTCGACAACGTCTACGAAGAGCTGCTCGGCGCGTGGGGCCAGTCGCTCGTGCACACGCACGTCACGCGGCCGGGGCAGGGGCGCTGCAGCTTCGCGGCGCTGGGCATGCACCTGCGGGAGCTCGGCGAGATCCTGGTGGCGCTCGAGCTGGTCGACGCGCGCGGTCGCGTGCGGCTGGTCGTCGCGCCCGGGATCGAGGAGGAGGGCGGCTACTTCGCCGCGGAGCAGCTGCGGGGCGCGTGGGTGATCGCGCCCGATTCCGGTCGCTTGCACGCGCCCCATCGTGCGGCTCGCCACCCGCGGCCGCACGCAGAAGTGGCCGAGCGCGCGGGGATCTGCGAACCTTCTGGATCGTGAAGCGCGCGCTTGGACTGACGACGACGATGGTGGTGCTCGGCTGCACCGAGCCGAACCCGTTCGCGAAGGACACCGACGGCAGCAGCGAGTCGAGCAGCAGCGCCGGCAGCACTGCGCCGACCTCGACGAGCGCCGACCCGACGACCGCGACGACACCGAGCACGACGACGACGGACGCGACCACCGACACGCCGACCGGCACGACGTCGGTCGATCCGACCGAGTCGACCGGCCCGGACCTCGACACGAGCACGAGCACGGGCGAGCCGACCTGCGCACACAACTGCGTGGCGCTGCCGCCCATGGGGTGGAGCGGGCCGGTCGCGGTGCTGCACGACGCACCAGATGATCCGGCCGCGACTTGCGAAGGCGCCTTCGACGAGCTCGCGACGATCGCGTTCGCGAGTCTCGATGCGCCCGCCGCGACCTGCGATTGCGACTGCGACGATCCCGAAGGCGCTGCATGCTCGCAGGTGACTCTGGAGAACTTCGACAACGATGATGTGGGCTGCGCGGCCAACCCGCCGTTGGACTCTTGGACCTTCGGCCTGTCGTGTTCCAACGCGCCGGGTGGTGCCGCAGGCTCTCGCTGGCGCGCGACGGCCGAGATCAACGCAGGCTCGTGCGATCCGGTCGAGACGTTCGTCGTCGCGGACGCGACGTGGGGCGATCGGTACACTTCCTGCGGTGTGGAAAACTACGAAACTGCCGGATGTCAGATCGGCTTGGTATGTGTCCCGACTCCCGTAGCGCCGTACGATGGGCGCTTGTGCGTCACGTACGATGGCGAGCAGGAGTGCCCGCAGGGATATGGGTACGACGAGCGAAGCGTGTACTATCGCGACTACGCCGACGATCGAGCGTGCGAGAGCTGCTCGTGTGGTGACGTCGAAGGGGAGTGCGGCGGTTCACTGGTCCTGTGGAATCCGGCATCCTGCAGCGGAACGCCGTTGGCGACGCTCACGATCGGTGGCGCCTGCGTCCAGACTCTCACGCAGGGGGTCGAGTCGGGGGACGTCATGGCGGCGGGCCTGACCCCGAACGCGAGCGCTGACTGCGATCCGTCGGATTCGCAAGCGACAGGGGAGGCAGAAGGCATCGATCCTGTGACCTTCTGCTGCGACTCGTGACGACGTCGAGTCACTGCCAGGCGCACACACCAACGTGCTCGTAGCCGAGGGGCGGGGCGCCTTCGTAATAGGAGATGCAGGTCCAGCGGATCGGACAGGTGGGGCTGTCGAGGTCGCAAAGTTGTGCGCAGCAGCCAGCGATGGGATTGCAGGTCTCGAAACGATCGGGATCCGCGCAGGCGAGGCCCGGGTCGCACACGTTCGGATAGTCGAACTCGCAGAAGTCGCCGAAGGCGCCCATCTCTCCGCTCGCGTCGGGGAAGCAGGCCCACACCGCGTCGTCATCCACCGGATAGCAGGCGTATCCCATCAATTCACAGTCCTGCAGCAGCGGATCACACGTCGGCAAGCACTGGCTGGGCTCGTAGAGGCAGACCCAGCCCTCGTCGACGTGACACTGCGTGCAACCATCGTCGTCGAACGGGTTGTCGTCGTCGCATGTCTCGCCCTCGTCGATCACGCCGTTCTGCTCGCAGATCACGGTCGCGCCCGTCGAGGACGATGATTCGCCGGTGGTGGTATCCTGCGCACCCGACTCCGTGGCGCTCGTGCTCGATGTTGCTTCGCCGCCGGTGCTCTGGTCCGCGGCCGAGGATGATCCGTCGGCCGCAGTCGTTTCGGACTGCGTCGACGTAGAGATCGTCCCGGTCGAGGGGCTGGTCGAACTCGATGGCGACCCGGAGCTACTCGGATCTTCTGTCTCCGCTCCGAACGGGTTCGCTTCTGTGCATGCAACGGTGATCGATCCGAGGACTACAAATGCGAGCGGGCGTATCGAGTGCATGTCCAGTCTCTCGAGTCAGGGTGTGAGCTTGCGGACCCAGATGTCCGTCGCGTCGCTGTCATTCGGTCGGAACTGCCCCGTCAGCAGGATCGCGTCCGTGCTGTCGGTTGCGACGGACATGCCGTGTGTGCTGTCGAGCGGGGAGTCGTTGGAGATGTCCCAGTGCTGACTCCACAGGAGCGTGCCCCCGGGGTCGTACTTCAGCACCAGCGCGTCCGAGCTGAAGGCGTTGTTGTAGACCGACCCCGCTACCACAAAATTGCCCGCGGAATCGAACGCGATTCCGCTTCCTGAGCTTTGCCCGAGATCGGCGACGTCCATCCAAGCGACGACGCCGTCGCCATCGAACACGCTCACGAACGCATCGCTTCTACCCGCGCTGCCGGTGAGTACGACACCCTGAGCGGGCGCGCCCGAGACGTCCTTGCCGTTGAGTCCGAACGTATTGACCCATAAGCGGTTGCCATCGGCATCTCGGCGATCGAGTATCGTCGCATGATCGCGACTGCCGAGCACGACGATGCCGTCGTCCTCGACCAGGGCGAGCGACAGGCCCGCACCCTGCATGCCCTCGCCGTCCACGACCTCCCAGAGTTGGTTGCCGAACTCGGAGTAGGCAGCCGTCCACAGCCGGCCAGCATCGGGACCCATCGTCGTGCTTCCGCACGCGAACATGCGGCCGTCGGTTCGCACCACGACGTCGTACGGCACCGCGAGCGTCGGAAGCTCATCTTCGAGGGCGCCGTCCTCGAGCGCGAACCTGGCGATCACCCCGCCCGATGCCGTGGCATCGTGCGCGCTCACGACGACGATGTCGTCGGCGGTCAACGCGACACCGGTTGCCTCGCCTCCGCCGCCCGCGACCAGGAATGTCTGGCGCCAGTGGACCTTGCCGTTGGCGTCGTACCGATGAAGAAGCGGGAGGTCGGCTGGCAGGGCTCCTTCGTACCCGGCGATGACCACGGAGTCGTCCGACGCGACGGCGATGCGCGTCGGCCAGTCGACGAGATGCGCCGCGCCGTCGTACGTCACCGTCCATAGTGTCTGACCACTCGGGTTGCAGTCGTTGTTGCAGCCGTTGCCGTCGACGCCATCACCGTCGTCGCAGGTCTCGGGCTCCTCGACGATGCCGTTCCCGCAGCCTTCGTCGGAGGTCGTCCCGGAGTCGGATTCTCCCGACCACGTCGCATCCTCGCCACTCTCGAAGGTATCGACGGATGTCGCGGCGCTGGTCACACCGTCGCTCGCCGATGCGGTTGTTGTGCTCGACGCGTCCGATGTCCCGTGCGTCCCATCCTCGTGCTCACCGACCGCCGGTCGATGCGGCGTGTAGCAGGCGCCCAGCGGCGCCGCCACGATCACGAGGATGCGGAGCGGAATTTTCCACGGTTCCATCTGTGCGCCACGAGCTTATCAGCAGTCCCGCTGATCACCGGTACCGCGTCAGCACCAGATTCCGTACGCGTTGCTGCGGACCCTCCGGCACGTCGGAGAAGCGCAGCGCCAGGCGATCGCCGTCGCGGATCCCCCAGATCCGTGCGCCCGTCGGGAGCTCGAGCTGCGCGACGAACTCGCTCAGCTCCGCAGCGCCCACGCCGGGCACCTCGCCCTGGATCGAGATCCCCGCGGTGCCCGGGCCCTTCACCGTGAGGATGAAGCTCGCATCACCGCGGCCGCGCGTGACGAGCTTCCACACCACTGCGACGAGCACGACGACGACGAGCGCGACGAAGTACGAGGGCGGCATCGGTACGCGAGCGTGCCACGTGCTCAGCGCTGCGACCAGGTCACGCCGTCGGGTGCGAGCGCGACGATCCACTCCAACATGCGCGCGCGGTCGGCCGGCAACATCGTCTCGCCGTCACCCACGTCGCAGGTGTGCGGCGGCATCACGAGGATCGGGTTTCTCGGGTCGAGCTTCGCGCGCGCGGCCTCGTAGGTCGGCACGTCGCCGAACGGCGACTGCCAGGCCGGCCACGTCGTGATGTCGAGGGTGCCGCTCGCCGGATAGTCGCCCGGGATCACGAGGTCGTCGGCGAGATGGCAGCCGCAGCTGCGCGCGAGGATGTCGGCGATCTCGGTCGGCAGTCGCATCGGCATGCGGTCGCTCGCGACCAGGGGATTCACGGCGCCGGGTGCGAGATCCTCGATGCCGCAGCGCTGCAGGTCGGCGTCGGTCGAGCCGCTCGAGCCCGACGGATCGCCGGTGCTCGTCGCCGACGTGTCGGTGCCCGACTCCGTCGTGGCCGGCGCCGTGGTCGTGCTCGGGCTCGTCGTGCCCATCGTGGTCGAGCCCGGGTCCGTCGAGCCGGCCGAAGTGCCGTCGGCCACGTCGTCGCCGCCCGGGGCAGCACAGCCGACCAACCCGATCGCGAGCCCCGTGGTTCGGGCCAAGTCGCCTGCGGTCATGCGCTTCGTTCGCTCCGGCCCGATACGCCGGCCCGGCCGCGCCCGGATCGACCGCGGTTCGCGCGCGCAGCAATCGTCGATCCGCGAGTGATGGGTTTGGCCCGGGCGCGCACTACCACCCGGGGGACTGCCATCGAGGGGATGCCGATACCGCTGCGCGTGCTGATCGTCGAGGACAGTCCGGACGACTGCGAGCTGCTGCTGCATGCGCTCCGCAAGGGCGGCTACGACGTCACGCACACGCGGGTCGAGACCGCCGACACGATGGCGGCCGCGCTGCTCACGGGCGGCTGGGACGTCGTGCTCTCCGACTATGCGCTGCCGGGCTTCGGCGCCCCCGCTGCGCTCGCGACCCTCGCGGCCAGCGGACTCGACATCCCGTTCATCATCGTCTCGGGCACGATCGACGAGCGGACCGCCGTCGAGTCGATGCGCGCAGGGGCAGCCGACTTCATGCCGAAGGACAAGCTGCTGCGGCTCGTGCCGGCGATCGAGCGCGAGCTCGCCGACGCGCGCAGCCGAGCGGAGCGCCGGAAGATGCAGGAGCACCTGCTGGTCTCCGATCGCATGGCGTCGCTCGGCACGCTCGCTGCCGGTGTCGCGCACGAGATCAACAATCCGCTCGCCGCACTCGTGGCGAACGTCGAGCTCGCGCTGCGCGAGCTGACCGACGCGCTCGTCCGCCAGCGGTCGGGCACCGCCGCGGCTGCGCCCGAGGCGGCGGCGCGCTGGATGGCGCAGCGGCTACCGGTGCTCGTCGAGCAGCTCCAGGATGCCCACGACGCGACGATGCGCGTGCGCGACGTGTCGCGCGATCTCAGGGTGTTCTCGCGTGGCGACGAGGAGCGCCGCGGGCCGGTGGACGTGCGGGCGGTGCTGGAGTCCACGCTCCGGATCGCCCACAACGAGATCCGTCACCGCGCGAAGGTGGTGCGCGAGTACGCCGACGTACCGCGCGTCGCTGCGAACGAGCACCGACTCGGCCAGGTGTTCTTGAACCTCGTCGTCAACGCCGCGCAGGCCCTGCCCGAGGGCAACGCCTCGCGCAACTGCATCACCGTCGCGACCAGCACCGACGCTGCGGACGCGCACGTGGTGGTCGAGGTGCGCGACACGGGGCCGGGCATCCCGGGGCACGTGTTGCAGCACATCTTCGATCCGTTCTTCACGACGAAGCCGGTCGGGCAGGGCACGGGGCTCGGGCTCGCGGTCTGCCACCGCATCGTCACCGGCATGGGCGGACGCATCGATGTCGACACGCGCCTCGGCGGGGGCACCGTGTTCCGCATCGCGCTGCCGATCGCGCGGGAGGACGAGGAAGAGGATGCGACCGCACCCGCGCCGCCGCTGGCCGCGGGGACCAGCCCGCGGGTGCGCATCCTGGTGATCGACGACGACCCGATGGTCGGCGCCGCCCTGGCGCGGATCCTCCGCAGCGACTACGAGGTGAGCACCTCGACGAATGCGCGCGAGAGCTACGACCGCCTCGTCCGCGGCGAGTTCTTCGAGATCATCTTCTGCGATCTGCTGATGCCCGAGCTCACGGGCATGGGTCTGCACGCGGCGTTGCTGGCGGCGGCGCCGGAGATGGCGGGCCGCATGGTCTTCATGACCGGCGGCGCGTTCACGCCGGCGGCGCGCGAGTTCCTCGAGACCGTGCGACAGCCGAAGATCGACAAACCGTTCGACGTGAACGGCGTGCGCGCACTCGTGCGCGGGCTGGCGCGCTGAGCGAGCTACGCGTGGGCCACCGGGGCGACGAGGATCGTGGCGAGCAGGATCGCCAGATCGTGCGGGATCGTCATCTCGCGGGCGATTCGGGTGGCGAGGCGCGCGATGCCCAGCACGCGACGGTACGCGAGCGGGTAGGCGGCCTCGGCGGCGGGATAGAGCTCGTCGAGTCGCACGACCACGTGCGCTTCGGCTGGCGGAGATGGCTGCATGTCGTCTCCCCCCGAGCCTCCGATCGAACGCGAGCGCGGCAACCGGGGCGCATCGCGCCGCCTGCGTCAGGCGACGTCGGACGCGGGCTCGTTGAGCGTCAGCCAGTAGAGCCCGAGCTGGTTCGCGGCGTCGATGAACGCCGAGAACGCGACGGGCTTGCGCACGAAGCTGTTGGCGCCGAGATCGTAGGAGCGCTCGATGTCTCGCGCCTCGGCGCTCGAGGTGAGCACCACGACGGGGAGCCGGCGGGTGCTGTCGTGGGCCCGGACCTGCTGCAGGACGTCGAGCCCGTCGACCTTGGGCAGCTTGAGATCGAGCAGCACGACGGCGGGCATGCGCTCGGGGGCGCGGTCGGCATGGCGACCGGTCGCGAACAGGTACTCGAGCGCTTCCTCGCCATCGCGCACGCAGACGATCTCGCTCGGCACGCTGCTCTTGGCGAACGCACGCAGCGCGAGGTCGACATCGTCGTCGTTGTCCTCGACGAGCAGCACGATCTTGTTGCGACTCATCCCGTGCTCCCCGTGGGTCCCCCGGACCAGGATGCCACGGAACGCGCCGCCCTTCGGGTAGAATGGGGGGCTGCCGACCCATGGAGGGGCGGATCGAGATCTTCTTGCAACGATCGGCGCGGCCGGTCGATTGGGAGCTCACCATGACGCGACGCGCTGTCACCCGTCTGTTCGTGCCCCTGCTCACCGCCTGCGGCTACAGCCCCAGCCAGCCGATCATCGTGTCGGAGAGCGACGGCGAGGAGAGCGGCACGGGTGGGGCCACGACGCAGGGGATGACGGGTGATCCGTCGGGGGATCCGACGACGGCGTCGACGACCGGTGCCACGGCGAGCACGACGCCGAGCACGACGGAGGACAGCGCGGACTCGGGCACGAGCGAGAGCACGACGACCGAGAGCGCGTCGAGCAGCACGGGGCCCGTCGGCCCATTCTGCGGCGACGGCACGCCGGACGAAGGCGAAGCCTGCGACGACGGCAACGACGTGAACGGCGACGGCTGCAACACCGACTGCGTGGAGTCGGGCACCGTGCTCTGGACGGTCGACTACGCGGAGGACTACGAGCTACCGGAGGAGGGCCTGGGCGACGAGGCGATCGAGCACGTGGCGATCTCGCCCGATGGATCGATCTACGTCGTTGGTCGCGCGGTCGTCTACGAGCAGACCGGCGTGCTCGTTCGAGCGCTCGATGACGATGGTGATGTCGTCTGGACCGATGTCCTCTACGCGGCGTTGGGCGACGACCCCCACTACGCGCTGGATCTCGCGGCCGGGGACGACGTGATCGTGGTCTGCGGGTTCGTGGGCGCCTCGGTGATCGGCGACGGCTTCGTGCAGGCGTACGACCCCGAGGGCGCGCGCGTGTGGGACCACGCCTGGACGGCGGGGATAGCCGCCGCACGCGGCTGTCTCGTGCTCGACGATGGCGACGTGATCGTAGTGGGGAACGAGAGCTTCGACGCACAGATCCGTCGCTACGACGGTGCGAACGGCGATGTGATCTGGACCGACGGGAGCAATCTCGGCGTCGGCCGCGGCGTATCGCTCCGCAGTGACGGCCTGCTGGCCTTCGTTGCCGAGGGTTGGCTGGGCCGCTTCACCGACAACGGCGTTCTCGCGAGCGATCTCGCCATCGACGTGTCCGGCTTCGCAGTCGCTGGCGGACCGCTCGCGTCGGAATACGTAGCGGCTGCTGGGAGCGGCGAGAGCATCTACCGGCGCTACGACGACGATGTCGTCACTTGGAGTCACGTGGCGACCGCGGACGCCTACTCGGCGATCGCGACGGACGGCGTCGGTAACGCGATCGTCGTGGGGGAGCACGACGACGATATCTGGGTTCGCAAGCTCTCCAGCGACGGCGAAGAGCTGTGGACGGCAACCCATGCCGGCAACGGCGGAGGCCTCGACGCCGCGAGCTCGGTCGCCGTCGACGCGGACGACAACATCTTCGTCGCGGGCACCGAGCTCACGAACGGCGGACGCCGTGCGTGGCTGCGCAAGTACGCGCCGTGACGCTCAGTCGCCCGCGTGCGGGTCGATCGCCTTCGCCTTGGCGAGTAGCTCGTCGGCCTTCGCGACGTCGCCGGCCTTGCGAAACACCTCGGCCGCCGTCGCGAACAGGTCGGCGGTCGACCATGGAGTCGCGAGCGCGGCTTCGATGGTCTTCCTCGCATCCGCGACGCGGTCGGCCTTCAGGTAGGCCTGCGCCAGGAGGATCTTCGCCTCGGCGTTCGGCCGCAGCGTGTGGTTCTGCTCGGCCATCTCTACCGCGCGTGCGGTGTCCGTCCCGAACTCGAGGAAGTGTCCGAGCGCGTGACCAGCGGAGGCCTCGGGATACATCGCGATCATCTCCTCATAGCGCGCACGCGCCCGCGTGACGTATGCGTCGGCCGCGGCCTGGTCACCCTCCTGGATGAGGATCCCGGCCATTGCGTCCATGAACTCGGGGTTGTTCGTGCGCTCGATGATTCCCAGGTACATCGCCTTCGCCTCGTCGGTCTTCCCCATGAGTGTCAGGACCTCGGCGATGTGCTCCTCGACGAGGTACCAACCGGATAGCCAGGTCTCGGCATCGCGGTAATGCACGAGCGCGTCGTCCCACCGTCCGCGGTCGAGGTCCATCAACCCGCGCATCAGACGATTCCACGCGTGGGGCTCGGGGTTCGGCCCATGGTACTGGCCATCGGACTCGAGATAGAGCGCCTCGGCGCGGTCGAAACTCCCGGTCTTCCACTCGTACTCGGCGAGCGCCGCAAGGTTGGCCGAGCTCTTCTCGGCGGCGATCGAGCCCTCGTAGAGCTCCTTCGCGCTTGCGTACTCGCCGCGCTGGAACTTCAGCTTTCCGGCGAACAGCAGCGCGCCGGCGACGGTCTTCGGCTTACGGTCCTCGGACCGCATTGCGCGCTCGATGTCGGCATCGACGCGGTCGAGGCGATGCAAGGTGTAGTTCAGCGATGCCCGGGCTCGGAACGGTCCGAACCCGTTGGGGTGGATCGAGAACGCCTTTTCGATAGCGTCTTCGGCGCGCCTGTAGTCCGCGTAGTCGCCGGTCAACCGGGCGCGATTCAGGTAGTGGTTCGCGACGGTCTCGAGGCGCATCGAAGAGTCGGGATTGGCCTCTGCGTTCTTCGTCGCCGACGCGATCGCTTTGTCGGTCTGGGCGAGCTGGTACGCGAGCGTGCGCCGCTCGGTGGCCTTCGGCCCCTTTGCCTGCTTGGCCTCGGACGCGCCGGCGATCGGGCCTTCGCTGGACTTCGTCTCGGAAGCCGCAGGAAGCGTGGTCGGGTCCACGCGCACGGGGGCCGCCGCTTCGCCGCGGCAGGCGAAGGTGAGCACGAATGGCGTCAAGGTGAAGCGAAGCCTGGGCATCGGGATGACCTCGAAACGAGGAAGCCCCGTGCGAGACGCACGGGGCTTCGAGGTGAGCGAGCGAGCGGGCTCGGTCAGTTCGCCGGCGCGAGGAACGGGAACTCCGCCGGGAAGTCCACGTCGTTCGCGACCGGGTTGACGATTCCAGCATCCGCGAACGTCGTCGCGGAGTGGATGTTCAGGTTCAGCATCAACACCGCGAGGACGATGTCGATGGCCTGATCCTCGAGGCCGCGCCCGTTGGGGAAGCCCGCTGCGTCGTCGGTATCGATCGTCAGGGTGTCCGGGAGCACGAAGGGCAGCGCCTGGTCCTCGCAGTCGGGGTTGCCGACCTCGCCCGGCGGGTTGCAGGGCATGAGGCTCAACAGGGCAAGCTCGTCGTCGAGGCCCGTGTCATCGGGCACCTGCATGCCCTCGACGCCGATGTGCAGCGCGACGAGCGAGTCGAGTGCTTGCTGCACGAAGTCGCCGTTGGCGTCATCCACGGGGCTCGCGTTGTTGTACGCGTCCTTGTCGCCGAGCAGGTTGAGCCCGGTGTTCACCGCCGGGAAGCCCTTGCGGTCGACCTGCACGTAGTCCTCCGGACCGTTCGGCAAGAACTCGAAGGCGGACGGATCGCCGCTCGAGCTCGACGAGGAGGTCTCGTCCGGGGTCGTGCTGCTGCTGTCCGCCGTGGTGTCCGCCGTGGTGGCAGTAGTCGTCGTCTCGGTCGTGCTCGGATTGGTCGTCGTCGACATCGTCGTCGTCGACGCAGTCGTGGTGGGGCCGCCACTCTCGCTGCTGGTGTCGTTGTTCGTGTCCGACGACGTGTCGTCGTCGGATGGGCAACCCAGCGTCGTGAGGCTCGCTGCGATGAACAGCGCGATCTTCTTTGTCGTGGTCTTCATCGTGCGCTCAGCCTCCCCGCCGTCGCCCAGATCTGGATCCAGTTGTCGGCGTTGCCGTTCAATGTCGCAGCGGCGTCCATCTCCAGGACGATCGCGTTCACGTTCGTGCCGGCGAAGCTGTCGCGGGTGCTGTCGAACAGGAAGTCGTTCTCGTACGGCTCCATGCCGTCGGGATCGGGGGTCACGGTGGCGTCACGCGTCATCGTGAAGCCCTCGAAGTCGAAGAAGAACGGATCCTCGAACACGCCGGCGTACACCCGCGTCTCCCCGCCGCCGGGCAGCTCGGTGTCGACCGGACCGGAGACGACGCCATCGGCGCCCGGCAGGTTCTCGACCTGCACGCCCCACTCCTCGAGCCCGTTCTGCCCGAACTTCACGTAGATCGGGATGTCGGCCTCGTTGTCGTTCTGGTCGGGATTGCCCTCGGCCTTGTTCGCCGGATCGCCGGTGTTGTCGATGTTGATCGTGTAGAGGACCTCGGAGTCGTAGGTCGCGTCCGTGCCCGCATCCTGCAGACCGTTGTAGGTCAGGATGATCACGATCGTGCCGCCATCGGTGTGCCACGCGTAGACATCGGCGATGTCCGCGAGCGGATCATCCGTGGCCTGGCCACCGTCGCGGTGATCCGCGGCGTCCACCTGCGAGCCGAGCGGCAGGGCCGCTGCGACGAGTAGGGCTGCGCCCAGTCTCGTCGCGAGTTTGCGTCTTCTTGTCATGTTGATCCTACGGGATGGTTAGGGGCGTCGACGCGAAGCGCGACGACGCCGGTTGTTCGGTCAGCGCGGCGCGATCCTATCAGCCGCGTCGATCCGGGCAAACTCGAAAGCCGCTCGATTCGCCGTGTGCAGGCCGTTTCGTGATCGCGTGATCTCGAACGCCGTCGACTCGATCCACGCAGCCCTCGCAGCCGTGACTCGTGTTCAGTCGTCGACGATCGATCTCTCGCGACGAGTTGTACGCTGTTCGTGGCGCGGGTCGCCGCGCGTGTCACCGGTGCTCGACGCTCCGCTCGAACGACGTGTAGAACGCCACGAGGGGCTTGACCTCCGGCGCGTAGTCCGTTGGGCCTACGCGGCCCGGCCGTGGGCGCGCGCGCCCACGCGCGCACGCCCACGCGATCGCGCCGACCGCTCGCGCCGATCGCTCGCACCACTCGCTCGCGCCGTTCGCTCGCCCCCATCGATCACGTAGCCGAGCACGCGTGGCGATCGCGCTCCGTCCGGAACCCGCACCACCGAAGCGCGCGCGGCTCGGCCCGTGCAACGTTTGCATCATCCGGGCGCAACGTCGGGCCTTGGGCCGGTGTACCCGCATCGGGTACGCTGACGTGGACTCCAACCTCCGCGCCGCGGACCACGACGACGAGGAACACCATGAAGCTTCGCACCCTGCCGCTCTCGCTCGCCATCTCGGCCATCTTCTGCGCCGGCCTCTCGCTCGGCACCGCCGCGGCCGAGGATCCCAAGCCGTGCACCAACGCGACGCTGCCGAAGGTGAAGGCCGCGTGCGACAAGGGTGGTCAGGCCGAGGCGAAGAAGCTCATGAAGACCGTGGTCGACAAGGCCAAGGCCGCCGGCAAGGAGACGAAGTGCAACTCCTGCCACGAGAACCTGAAGGACTACAAGCAGACCTCGAACGCGATGGCGGATCTCAAGGCGCTGCTCTGAGCTTCACGTCGCGAGCACGTCGATGACGGCGCGAAGGGCCGCGTCGTCGTCGGGGCTCGCGGCGGTGGCATGCACGGGTAGATCGAGCTCGCGCAGCGCCTCCGCAGTGACCGGCCCGAGCGCGACGACGCGCGCCGCCGCGATGCGCTCGCGGGCCTTCGGCTCGCCCCAGGCTTCGGCGAGCGTCGCCAGACAGTGACGCGCCGTCTTGCCGCTCGCGAAGCAGATCGCGTCGAAGCCTTCGCCGCCCTCGGAGACCGGCAAGAGCGAGCGCACGAGCAGCGGCGGCACGTCGGGCCGCAGCGTGCGATAGGCGATCGCGAGCGTGTAGCTGCCACCCGCGGCCGCGATCGCAGCGCCCAACGCGTCCCGGCCTTCGTCGGCGCGCACGTGCAGCCAGCGTCGGCCGAGCCAGTCGCGCTCGGCGAGCGCAGCGACGAGGCCTTCGCTGCGCGCATCCTCCGGCACGAGATCGGCGCGCAGTCCGACGCCACGCAACGCCGCCGCCGTGCTGCGGCCGATCGCGACCACGCGTCGGCCCGCGAGCACGCGCGCGTCGTGACCCGCGTCGCCGAGCGCACGCGCGAGCGCAGCTGCGCCGCTCTTGCTGGACACGATCACGCCGTCGTGCGCGGAGATGTCGGCGATCGCCGCGGCGAAGGCGGCGGGATCCTCGGGGGGCGCGATCGCGAGACAGGGCAGGGGCGCGACGTCGGCACCTGCGGCCGCGAGCGCCGACGCCAGCGCTGCACCCTGCGCGAGCGCACGCGTCACCACCACGCGCTTGCCGAACAGCGGGCGCTGCTCGAGCCACGCCAGCTCCTCGCGCAGCGCGACCACCTCGCCGACCACCATGACCGCCGGCGCACGCAGTCCCTCGGCCGCGATGCGCTCCGCGATCGTGCCGAGCGTCGCGACCACCGTGCGCTGGATCCCCCGCGTGCCCCAGCGGATCGCGGCCGCGGGCGTCGCAGGATCGCGCCCCGCGTCGATGAGCTTCTTCGCGTTCGTCGCCGCGTTGCGGACGCCCATCATCAACACGATCGTCCCGGCCGAGCGCGCGAGGTGCTCCCACTGCACCGCGAGCCCGGACTTCTCGTAGGCCTCCCAGCCCGACACGAACGTCACTGCAGGCGTGAAGTCGCGGTGCGTCACGGGGATGCCCGCCGACTCGGGGGCCGCGATCGGCGAGCTGACCCCGGGCACGAGCTCGAAGGGGATGCCGGCCGCGACGAGCGCCTGCGCCTCTTCGCCGCCGCGCCCGAACATGCAGGGGTCGCCGCCCTTCAGTCGCACGACGCGGAGCCCCGCACGTGCGCGCTCGATCAGCATCGCCGTCGTCGCGTCCTGATCGATGTCGGTGCCGCCACGCGGGCCCGCGCTGCGCTGGTGCACCTCGCAGTGCGGCGGGCAGTGCACGAAGAGCGCCGGATTCACGAGGTAGTCGGCGAGCACGAAGTCGGCGCGCGTCAGGCGATCGCGGCCGGCGAGCGTGAGCAGCTCGGGGTCCCACGGCCCGGCACCGACCAGCGACACGAAGCCCGCCACGACGTGCAGCGTAGCAGGCGAGCGGGCCCGACCGCCGCTCTCGAGCGGCTCGGCGGAGCGGGTCTGCTAGGCTGGCCCGCACTCATGCGCACCGTGCTCGTCGTAGGTGCCGGTCATGCCGGGCTCGAGGCCGCGTTCGCGGCGGTGCGGGTCGGCGTGCGCGTGCTCGTCGTGACCGGCAGCGTCGCGACCGTCGGCCAGACGCCGTGCAATCCCAGCATCGGCGGCGTCGCGAAGGGCCACCTCGTGAAGGAGATCGATGCGCTCGGCGGATTCATGGGCCGTGCCGCCGACACGTGCTCGATCCACGCGCGCATCCTCAACCGCAGCAAGGGGCCCGCGGTGCGATCGACCCGCGTGCAGGTCGACAAGCAGCGCTACGGCGAGCACGCGCGCAGCACCCTGCTCGGCACCCCCGGCCTCGCGGTGATCGAGGGGCTCGTCGTCGGGCTCGTGCGCGAGGGCGATCGCATCGTCGGCGTCGTGCTGAAGGACGGCAGCGCCGTGCGGGCCGACGCCGTCGTCATCACGACCGGCACGTTCCTCGGCGGCATCCTGCACGAAGGCGAGCGCACGACCCCCGGCGGGCGCGTCGGCGAGGCCCCGGCCGAGGGCCTGTCCCGCGAGCTCGCGGCGCTCGGCTTCTCGCTGCGCCGACTGAAGACGGGCACGCCGCCGCGACTCGACGGCCGCACCATCGACTACGCGGGGCTCGAGCCCCAGCCGAGCGAGGAGCCGCCGCCCCGCTTCGTGCACGACGACCCGCCGCCCTTGCTGCCGCAGGTCGCGTGCCACCTGACCTGGACCAACCCCCGCACGCACGACGTCATCCGCGGGGCGCTGCACCGCTCGCCGATGTACAGCGGCCGCATCACCGGTCGAGGCCCGCGCTACTGCCCCTCGGTCGAGGACAAGATCGTGCGCTTCGCCGATCGCGATCGCCACCAGGTGTTCCTCGAGCCCGAGGGGCTCGACACCCACAGCGTCTATCCCAACGGTATCTCCACGAGCTTGCCCGCGAGCGTGCAGGCCGAGCTCGTCGCGTCGATCGCCGGGCTCGAGCACGCGGTCATGCTGCGCTGCGGCTACGCGGTCGAGTACGACGCCGTCGATGCGCGCGTGCTCGATCATCGGCTCGCGGCCAAGGACCTGCGCGGACTGTTCTTCGCCGGCCAGATGAACGGCACGTCCGGCTACGAAGAGGCGGGCGCCCAGGGCGTCGTCGCGGGTGCGAACGCGGCGCTCGAGGTGCTCGAGCGACCGCCGCTCGTCGTCGCCCGCGACCAGGGCTACACCGGCGTGATGATCGACGACCTCGTCACGCAGGGATCCGACGAGCCCTACCGCATGTTCACCGCGCGCGCCGAGTACCGGATCCTCTTGCGCGAGGACAACGCGGACGCGCGCCTCGCCGAGCTCGCATGCGCGGCGGGGCTCGTCGACGCCGAGCGTCGCGATCGTGCGCTCGCGCGCCAGGCACGGGCCGAAGCGATCGCGGCCGCGCGCTCGTTCGACGACGCGCCCGCCGATCTGCGCGCGCGCGCGGAGGCCATCCTTCTATACAGCGGCTACGAGCAGGGCCTGCGCGACGAGGTCGCGCGTGCGCGCGGCGATGCGTCCGATCTCCCGCTCGCCGCGGATCTCGACTACCGCGCGCTCGGTGGGCTCTCGCGCGAGTGCGCCGAGCGCCTCGCCGCGGTGCGTCCGGCCTCGACCGCACAGGCGGCGCGGATCCCCGGCATCACGCCGGCCGCGGTCGCATGCGTCTGGGCCCATGCGCGCGTGCGCATGCGGGAGCTCGAGCGCGCCCGCGAGTGATCAGGCCTCGGCGGTGCGCAGAAGCGACGCGATCGCGGCTTCGTCCGCGGGGCCGTGGGCGAGCCAGCGCACCGCGACCACGTGGCGACGCAGCTGCGGCGTCGGCGTCTCGATGCGCACGACCTCGGCATCGAGCACCAGCGGATTGCGGCTGCCTCCGCGGCTGACCTCGACCCGCACGGTCTGCCCGAGATCCACGCGCGCGGTGCCATGCAGCAGGGCGCCGCTCATGCTCACGTCGAGGGTGCGCGCCGAGAGCAGCAGGCGTGAGTCGTCGTAGAGGCGCGTCGTCACGGCGACGTGGCGGCGTGGGTGTCGGCGACGATCGTCGTTCTGCTCGGTCATGTTGCCTCGCACGCCAAGACCCCCCTTGCAGGGTGACTCGTGGTAGCACGATCCGCCACAGTGCGACCAGCGCGCGCACACCGGGCTGCGGTCCGCGCGGCGGCCGAAGCGACCCGGCGTGCATCGCATTGCACAGTGGCGGACGCGCAGCTGTGGTTGACCGCACGCGTCGAGTTGGGGGATATGTCGCGCGCTTCGAACGCGAGCCACTCGACATGAAGGTCCACTTCATCGCGATCGCGGGTACCGGGATGGGCGCGCTTGCGCGCCTGCTCGTCGAGGCCGGCCACGAGGTGCGCGGATCCGATACGGCGATCTACCCGCCGATGTCCGAGCAGCTCGCGCGCGCCGAGATCCCCGTGATGATCGGGTTCGGCGCCGCGAACCTCGACTGGGGCCCCGACTGCGTCGTGGTCGGCAACGTCTGCAGCAAGGATCATCCCGAGGTGAAGGCCGCGCAGGCGCGGGGCCTGCCGCTCGAGAGCTTCCCGAGCCTGCTCGCACGGTTGCTGCTCGCGAGCCGCACGAGCCTCGTCGTCGCGGGCACCCACGGCAAGACCACGACCACGAGCCTGCTCGCCTGGATCCTGCGCGAGGCCGGCCAGGACCCGTCGTTCTTCGTCGGCGGCGTGCCGCTCAACTTCGGCATCGGTGCGCACCTCGGTCGCGGCACCGCGTTCGTGATCGAGGGCGACGAGTACGACACCGCCTTCTTCGACAAGGGCAGCAAGTTCCTGCACTACCTGCCCAAGCGCGCCATCTTGACGAGCGTCGAGTTCGACCACGCCGACATCTTCCCGAGCCTCGACGAGGTGCGCGCCGCGTTCGCGGCGTTCATCGCCACGATCCCCGACACGGGCGAGCTCGTCGTGAACGCCGAGGACTCCGAGGCGATGGGCGTGGCCGCCACGGCGCGCTGCCGCGTCACCACGTACAGCGTGCTGCCGGAGCAGGCCAGCGGGCCGATCCTCGCCGACTACGCCGCGCGGCAGCTCCCGCGCGTGCCGGGGCGCAGGCCCGCGTTCGAGCTGTTCGAGCGCGGCGAGAGCCGGGGCGAGCTGTCGATGCAGCTCATCGGGCGCTACAACCTCGGCAACGCGCTCGCGGCCATCGCAGTCGCGCGTGCGGAGGGCGTCGAGCTCGAGCCGATCCGTCGCGCGCTGCGGAGCTTCCGCGGCGTGAAGCGGCGGCAGGAGTTCGTCGGCATGGCGCAGGGCGTCCGCGTCGTCTCCGACTTCGCGCACCATCCCACGGCCGTGCAGCTCACCGTCACCGCGGTGCGCAAGGAATACCCCGAGCAAGCGCTGCACGTGTGCTTCGAGCCGCGCAGCGCGTCGTCGCGACGCCGCGGCTTCGGCGAGGGCTTCGCGGCCGGGTTCGACGCGGCGACCGCCGTGTGGATCGGCCCGCTCTACCAGCCCGAGAAGATCCCCGACGAAGAACGGCTCGACACGGCCGGGCTCGCGCGGATGATCCAGGCCCGCGGCATCAAGGCGCGTGCGTTCGACGACACCGACGCGCTCGCGGCCGCGGTGCTCGAGTCGGCGGCCCCGGGCGACACGGTGCTGGTGCTGACCTCCGGCGCGTTCGGCGGGCTCGTCGACAAGCTGCTGTTCGGCTTCGGCGATCCGGTGACCTTCATGGCCCCGGAGGACGAGCCGGCCGTCACCGCGCTGCTCCGCGGCTACGAGCTGCCGGAGATCGTTCCCTCCGGCGACGTCGAAACCCTGGTGATGCGCGCGCCCGGCACGGCCGAGGCGCCGCCGTCGGTGGTCGGCTGCGTCAGCCTGCAAGTCGACGGCGACAGCGGATTCCTGTTCGGGCTCGCGGTGCAGCCCGAGCGGCGCGGCACCGGGCTCGGCTGGGTGCTCGGCGACTGCGTGCTGCGGCGCGCGCGGGGACTCGGCCTGCGGCGCGTCTACCTGCTCACCAACACCGCATCGGACTTCTTCGGGGCCAAGCTGGGCTTTTCCCCGATCGATGCGAGCGCGGTCGATCCGCTGATCCGAGATGCCCCGAATTTCACCGCCGCGGCGGGCCAGACCGGGGCCGTCTGCATGGAGCTCGCGCTCCCCGGTGGATAGCCGCGATGGCTGCCCGCGGCAGCTTGACGAAAAACCCCTGCCATCCTAGCGTCCGGGCGCGAAAAAGCCGTGACGGGCAAGCAACTCTCTTCCGAGATCGAGGCGCGCATCGTCCAGCTGTGGCCGCGCTTCCCCGAAGGTCGCGCGGGCAAGGCTCTCTGCCTGCCCGTGCTCTACCTGGCGCAGGAGCAATTCGGCCACGTCGATGCCGAGGTCTGCGACATCGTCGCGGCCCGGCTCGGGCTGACCGCTGCCCACGTGACGGGTGTCGCGACCTTCTACTTCATGATCAACAAGACCCGCCCGGGTCGCTTCCACCTGCAGCTCTGCACCAACATCGGGTGCCAGCTCGTGGGTGCATACGAGCTGTTCGACGCCTGCAAGGCGCGGCTCGGCGTCGGCAACAAGGGCACGACGAGCGACGACGCCGTCACGCTGACCGAGGTCGAGTGTCTCGCGGCGTGCGGCTTCGGGCCGGTCGCGCAGATCGCCGAGCGGGGCAAGCCGGACATCCCGCTCTACTTCGAGAACCTCGACGCGAAGAAGATGAACGAGATCCTCGACGCACTCCTCGCGGGCCGCGTGCCCACGGAGCTCGGGGTCTGAGGCCAGGCAGCGGCGAGCACACCATGGGCCTTTTCGACGTCAAGATCATCAGCGAGCACTTCGGCAACCCCGACGCGAAGGACCTCGGTCACTTCGAAGCCAAGGGGGGCTACCGCATGGCCAAGAAGGCGGTCTCGACCGCCCCCGAGGCCATCGCCGCCGAGGTGCAGGCCAGCAACCTGCGCGGTCGCGGCGGTGCGGGCTTCCCCACCGCGATGAAGTGGAGCTTCGTCCCCAAGGACGCGCAGACCGTCTACCTCGTCGTCAACGCCGACGAGAGTGAGCCAGGCACGTTCAAGGATCGCCACATCCTCTTCTGGAATCCGCACCAGCTCATCGAGGGGATGATCATCGCGTCGGTCGCCCTCAAGGTGAAGAACGCGTACATCTACATCCGCGGCGAGATGGCCCGCGAGTACCAGGTGCTGCAGAAGGCCGTCGATCAGGCCTACGCGAAGGGCTACCTCGGCGAGCGCATCTTCGGCAGCGGCATCTCCCTCGACATCACCGTCTACCGCGGGCTCGGTGCGTACATCTGCGGCGAGGAGACGGCGCTGCTGTCGAGCCTCGAGGGCGGACGCGGCTGGCCGCGGCTCAAGCCGCCGTTCCCGGCGGTGAAGGGCCTGTGGGGCCAGCCCACGATCGTCAACAACGTCGAGACGCTCGCGAACCTGCCGTGGATCCTCGAGCACGGCGGCAAGGCCTTCGCCGATCTCGGCACCGGTCGCTCGGGCGGGCTGCGGCTCGTCTCGGTCTGTGGCCACGTCAACAAGCCCGGCGTCTACGAGCTGCCGCTCACCGTGACGGGCCGCGAGCTCGTCCAGGACGTCTGCGGCGGCGTGCCGAAGGGCCGCAAGGTGAAGGGCGTGATCCCGGGCGGCGTGTCGATGCCGGTGCTCGCACCCGACGAGCTCGACGTCCCGTTCGAGTTCGACGCGCTGCAGAAGGACGAGCGCATCCGCGAGGTCGAGGTACGCCCCGGTCAGAAGTTCGACCTCGGCGGCGGCAAGACGCTGCGCACGATGGCGGGCTCCGGCGGCGTCGTGGTGATGGACGATCACACCGACATCACCCAGGCGGCCTGGCGCATCGTGCACTTCTTCGCCGAGGAGAGCTGCGGGCAGTGCACGCCGTGCCGCGAGGGCACCGGCTGGCTCGCGACGGTGTGCCACCGGGTCGCGTTCGGCCACGGCCGCGCCGGCGACGTCGATCTCATCGCGTCGATCGCCGACGGCATCGCCGGCAACACGATCTGCGCGCTCGGTGACGCGGCCGCCTGGCCCACGCTGGCGTTCCTCACCAAGTACCGCGACGAGTTCGAGGCCAAGGTCCGCGGGGCCGTGCACGTGCACGCGCCCGCCCGTGCCGTGGGTGGTGCAGCGTGAGCGGCCAGCTCCTCGTCTTCTACGCGTTCGCAGCGCTGGCGCTCGGCTCGGCGCTCGCCACGATCACTCGTCGCAACCCGGTGGTCGCGGCGGTGTGGCTCGTCGCCACCTTCTTCGCGGTCGCGGTCTGCTACCTGCTCTTGTCCGCCACGTTCCTCGCGGCGATCCAGATCCTCGTCTACGCCGGCGCCATCATGGTGCTGTTCGTGTTCGTGATCATGGTGCTCGACGTCGACGAACGCGGACGCGAGGAGCACCGTCGCCCGTCGCGGGTCGCTCGCATCGGTTACTACGGCAGCATCGTGATCGCCGGGGGCTTCCTGGCGTTCGTGCTGGTCGGCACGCTCGCGCGGCAGTACGTGCAGCCGGGCCCCGACCTCTCGACGAAGGGCGACTTCGGCTCCGCGGAGTCGATCGGCCGCGTGCTGTTCACCGACTACCTGTTCGCGTTCGAGGCGGTCTCGCTGCTGCTGCTCGCCGCGGTGATCGGTGCGGTCGTCGTCGCCCGCAACCGGCGCGAGCGCGAGAAGCAGGCCTCGCAGATCGGCATGCCGCTCGACGCCCGCGACGCCGCGGGCCTGGGCGAGCCCGGTGGCATCGCGCCGCCCGGGCCCACGCCGGTCACCGACTTCGGCGCGCCGTCGGCCACCGGCCACGACGGCGGCACCTGATCGAGAAGGGACGAGGACGCCATGATCCCGGTCACCCACTTCCTCTACCTCGCGTTCGCGCTCTTCATGATCGGCTCGATCGGCGTGCTGGTGCGCCGCAACGTGCTCATCGTGCTGATGAGCATCGAGCTCATGCTCAACGCCGCCAACATCGTGCTGGTGGCGTTCTCGCGGATGTGGGGCAACACCGACGGCCAGGTGCTCGCCATGTTCACCATCGCCGTCGCAGCCGCCGAGGCCGCGGTCGGGCTGGCGATCGTCGTCAGCATCTTCCGGTCGCGCACGGGCACCGACATCGACGATCTCTCGCTGTTGCGCGACTAGTACGAGCGACGGGGCAGCGCATGAACGAAGTGCATCTCACCCTCGGTTGGATTCCGCTGTTCCCGTTCCTGGGCGCGCTGTTCAACCTCTTGTTCGGCCGCTGGGTCATGCGCGCCTTCGGCGATCGTCTCGGTCGCGAAATCGTGCACATGGTCGCGGTCGCGGCCGTCGCGTTCTCGTGCTTCTACACGTTCTCGATCGCGTACCAGGCGCTCATCCTCGAGGGCGCGCCGCGGGTCGTGCACAACGTGTGGCCGTGGATCGTCTCGGGCGAGACCGCCATCGGCTTCGACCTCATGCTCGATCACCTCTCCGCGGTGATGTGCATGGTGGTCACCTTCGTCGGCCTGCTGATCCACATCTTCAGCATCGGCTACATGGCGAAGGATCCGGCGTACTGGCGCTACTTCGCCTATCTCAACCTGTTCATGGGCGCGATGCTGATCCTCGTGATGGGCAAGTCGCTGCTCGTCACGTTCGTCGGCTGGGAGGGCGTCGGGCTCTGCTCGTACCTGCTCATCGGGTTCTGGTACGACGACCCCGAGAAGGCCTCCGCCGGCAAGAAGGCCTTCATCGTCAACCGCATCGGCGACTTCGGCGTCATCTTGGCGATGCTGCTGATCTACGCGGTCGGTCACCAGCTCGACTACGACGGCATCACCGCGCTCGCCGCCGCGGGTCCCGAGTCGCCGTTCGTCACCCAGACGATCTTCGGCATCTCGATCGCCACCGCGGCGACGATGCTGATCTTCCTGGGCTGCACCGGCAAGAGCGCCCAGCTCCCGCTGTTCACGTGGCTGCCCGACGCGATGGCCGGCCCGACCCCGGTCTCCGCGCTCATCCACGCGGCCACGATGGTCACCGCCGGCGTCTACCTGGTGGTGCGGCTCAACCCGCTCTTCGCGCTCGCGCCGGTCACCATGGCCACGGTCGCGCTCGTCGGCGGCATCACGGCGCTGTTCGCCGCGACGATCGGCATCACGCAGAACGACATCAAGAAGGTGCTCGCGTACTCGACCGTCTCGCAGCTGGGCTACATGTTCCTGGCCGCGGGCATGGGCGCCTGGGTGGCGGCGATCTTCCACCTCGTCACGCACGCGTTCTTCAAGGCCTGCCTCTTCCTCGGCTCGGGCGCCGTCATCGAGGCCTGCCACCACAACCAGGACATCCGCACGATGGGCGGGCTGAAGGAGAAGATGCCGTGGACCGCGGGCACCTTCTTCATCTCGTGCCTCGCGATCGCCGGCATCCCGATCTTCTCGGGCTTCTTCAGCAAGGACGAGATCCTGCTGCACGCCTTCGTGAACCAGAGCATCTGGTCGCCGGGGCTCAACTACGTGTGTTGGGGGCTCGGCGTCGCCGCGGCCGCGTGCACGGCCTTCTACATGTTCCGGCTCTACTTCCTCACGTTCGGCGGCACCTTCCGCGGTGACCACCACACGTGGGAGCACCACGTCGGCGAGCACACGATCATGTCGTTCCCGCTGATCGTGCTCGCGCTCGGCGCGACGTTCGGCGGGTTCATCGGGCTGCCGCACGTGCTGCCCGGCCACCTGCCGCACGTGCTCGATCACTGGCTCGAGCCCAACACCGCCGTCACCGCGAGCTTCGGCACGAACGCGCTGTTCGGCGCCGAGTGGAACGCCGCGCACCACGTGGGTCCGCGCGCCGACTTCGTCGATGCGTCGGGGCACGTCGCCGCGGGCACCGAGATCGGGTTCATGGTGCTGTCCGTCGCCGTCGCGTGCGGCGGCATCTGGCTCGCGTGGCGGCTCTATCGCAACGGCCCGTCCGCCGAGGCCAAGCGCGCGTCCGAGCAGCTCGGGCTCGCGTATCGGCTCTCGCTCGGCAAGTACTTCGTCGACGAGGTCTACAACGCGGGCGTGGTCCGCCCGGTCCGCGTGGTCGGTGGCATCTGCAACCAGGTCGGCGATCAGCTGCTGGTCGACGGGCTCGGCGTGCACGGCACGGCGAACCTCGTCGGTGCGCTCGGCAACCGCGCCCGCGTCTGGCACAACGGCAACGTGCGCCGCTACCTCGCGGTGCTGATGCTCGGCGTGGGCGTCGTGCTCGCGTCGGTGTACGCGAACCCGACCATCGCGCAGCTCGGACCGTCGGCCGTGCACCCGGTGGACGCCGGCGGCCTGCGCCCCACGCTGGGCGCGCAGCCGATCCGCATCGAAGGGCCCGGGTTCAGCTTCGAGGCCGGCCCCGATCGCGCGAAGCGACCGCCGCCACCCGCGGAGAACGAGCCACCGGTGGCGCCGGTCCAGCCGGCCGTGAGCCCGAAGGCCGTGGCGCCGACGCAGCGCCCGCCCGGGGACGCGAAGCAACCCGCGCTCGCCCCGAAGGGAGGTGCGCAGTGAACGACGTGCTCTCCCTGCTGCTCATCGTGCCGATCCTCGGCGCGCTCGTCGTCGCGACGCTCCCGCAGGCCGAGGGGCGCCTCGCCCAGGGCGTCGGGCTCGGCTTCGCCGTGCTCGAGCTGCTCCTGTCGATCCCGCTCGCCACCGGCTTCGAGGTCGGCACCGCGGGCATGCAGTTCGAGACGAAGGTGGCGTGGATCGCCGAGCTCGGCGTGCACTACCACGTGGGCGTCGACGGCTTCAGCCTGTGGATCGTCGTGCTCACCACGCTGCTCACGCCGCTGTGCATCCTCGGCGCGTGGAAGTCGATCGACAAGCGCGGCGGTGAATTCGTCGCGGCGATGCTCGTGCTCGAGGCCGCGATGATCGGCGCCCTCGTGGCGCTCGATCTCATCCTGTTCTTCGTGTTCTGGGAGCTGATGCTGGTGCCGATGGCGCTCATCATCGGCGTCTGGGGCAGCGAGCAACGCGTCGCGGCGGCACTCAAGTTCTTCCTGTTCACGATGGTCGGCTCGGCGTTCATGCTCGCCGCGATCATCTACCTCGGGGTCGCGCACCACACCGCGAGCGGCGGGGTGTGGAGCTTCGATCTCGTCGACCTGCAGCAGGTCGTGCTCACGCCCGAGGCGCAGTTCTGGTGCTTCTGGGGGTTCGTCGCGAGCTTCGCGATCAAGGTGCCGCTGTTCCCCGTGCACACGTGGTTGCCCGACGCGCACACGCAGGCGCCCACGCCCGGCTCGGTGATCCTGGCGGGCGTGCTGCTGAAGCTCGGTACCTACGGGCTCGTGCGCTTCGCGTTCCCGCTGTACCCGCTCGCCGCCGGCGAAGGTGCGCAGCTGCTCGCCATCCTCGCGGTGATCGGCATCGTCTACGGCGCACTCGTGGCGTGGGTGCAGGCCGACGCGAAGCGGCTCGTCGCCTACTCGTCGGTCTCGCACATGGGCTTCATCGTGCTCGGCATCGCCGGGTGGAGCACCCAGGGGCTGACCGGCGCGACCTACCAGAGCCTGGCGCACGGGCTCACCACCGGCGCGCTGTTCCTCTCCATCGGCGTGCTCTACGAGCGTCGCCACACGCGGTCGCTGAGCGAGTTCGGCGGCCTCGCCCGTCCGATGCCGATCTTCGCCGCGATGTTCATGATCGGCTTGCTCGGCTCGGCCGGTGTGCCCGGCCTCGTCGGGTTCGTCGGCGAGTTCCTCATCATGGTGGGCACGTTCACGCACGGCGGGCTCACGCTGTTTGCGGTGCCGGTGCTCGTCACGATCGCGGCGACGGGCGTGATCCTCGGTGCGGTCTACCTGCTGCACCTGTTCCAGAAGCTGATGCTGGGCCCGGTGACCAACCCGAAGAACGCGGACCTGAAGGATCTGTCCCTGCGGGAGATCCTGGTGTTCCTGCCGTTCGTCGGGCTGATCCTGTTCATGGGGCTCTACCCGAAGCCGTTCACCGATCGCATCGACCCCACCGCGCAGGCCGCCGTCGCGGAGTTCAACCTCAAGCGGTGCGCATCCGTGTTCAACGCGAACGGCACCGGCCCGGTGATGCTGGCCGAGCTCGCGCCGCGCTGCACGGATCCCGAGGGCGCCGTGGCGCGCGTGTACGGCGACGAGCGGCCCGCGAGCGCGGCCGCGGCGGCGACGAAGGAGCGGACGAAGGCGGAGGCCGACGCGAAGGCTGCGGAGGCGAAGGCCGCCGACGCGAAGGCGGACGCGAAGGCTGCGGACGCCAAGGCTCTGGAGGCGAAGGCCGACGCCAAGGCGAGGCCCGACGGCAAGGCGGCGCCGCGACCACGGCCGGAAGGCAAGGGCGACGCGAAGGCGATCGTCCGCCCGGACCTGAAGCGCGAGCCGGGCAAGGCCGCGCCGAGGGGTGACGCGAAGGCCGACGCGAAGGCCGATGCCAAGGCCGACGGCAAGGCAGGAGGCACGCCATGATCGCTCCCGAAACGATCGCTGCGCCGGCCGCTGCGGCGGCGACCACCGCAGGTGGGGTCGCGCTGGCCGACATGGTCCACCTCGCCCCGATGATGGTCGTGGCGGTCTGGGCGCTCTTGCTGCTCGCCGCCGACGCGTTCGCCGGTGCGGGCGGCCGCGGATTCCAGCGCCGGCTCGCGCTGGTCGGGCTCGGCATCGCGTTCGCGCTCGCGATCGGCCAGTTCGGCACGTTCGAGTACGACGGCGGCATCGCGGTGTTCTCCGGCTTCCTCACCGTCGATCACTTCTCGCTGCTGCTCGACCTCGGCGTCATCGCCGTCGCCGCGGGCACCGTCGCCTTCTCCGGCGACTACGCGCGCTCGCATCGCTTCGAGTACGGCGAGCAGGAGTGCCTCGTGCTCATCGCGGCGTTCGGGATGATGACCCTGAACCACGCCGCCGATCTCGTCGCCATCTTCCTCGGCATCGAGACGATGAGCATCGCGATCTACGTGCTCGTCGGTGCGCGCTGGAATGCGCGCGCGTCCGCCGAGGCGGCGCTCAAGTACTTCCTCATGGGGGCGTTCGCGTCGGGGCTGCTGCTCATGGGCATCGCGCTCCTGTACGGCGCCACGGGCACCACGCACCTCGACGAGATCCGTCGCGCGGTCACCCAGGTGTTCACGCAGTGGGGCGCGGCGCAGCCGTATGTCGATCTCGCGCTGCACCCCGAGGGCGCGCCGGTCGAGGCCGTGCGCGCGGCGGTCGACAAGTCGGTCATCGGCATGGCCCCGGCCGCGCTGTTCATCCCCGGCATGCTGCTGCTGCTCTGCGGGCTGCTGTTCAAGATCAGCGCGGTGCCGTTCCACATGTGGACGCCCGACGCCTACGAGGGCGCGCCCACGCCGACCACCGGCTTCATGGCCGCGGGCGTGAAGATCGGCGCGTTCGCGGCGCTGCTGAAGATCTTCGTCGGCGCGTTCGCGACGCAGCGGCTCGCCACCGCGCCCTACGGCTGGACCTCGATCGTCGCGATCATCGCGCTCGCCACGATGACCATCGGCAACTTCGCGGCGGTGAAGCAGACGAACGTCAAACGCCTGCTCGCCTACAGCTCGGTCGCGCACGTCGGCTACCTGCTGGTCGGCGTCGTGGCGGCGGCGAACTTCTACGGCCACGCCTACGCGATCGCGTCGATGCGGCCCGCCGACCAGATCGAGTGGTCGCGCGTCACCGGGGACTTCTCGGTCGCCGCGGTCGTGTTCTACGTGCTGACCTACGCGGTCGCGACGCTGGGCGCGTTCGCGTGCGTGAGCTGGTACGGCGCGAACAAGCAGGAGGGCGTCACGGCCCACGAGTGGTCCGGGCTCGCGCAGCGGCACCCGGCGATGGCGCTCGGGCTCACGGTCTGCCTGCTGTCGCTCATGGGCATGCCGCCGACGGTCGGCTTCTTCGGCAAGCTGGGGTTGTTCCGCGCCGCGCTCGAGAACGACAACCTGCTGTTGCGGGTGCTGGTCGTCGCTGCGCTCGTGAACTCGGTGGTCGGCGCCTACTACTATCTGCGGCTCATCGTCGCGATGTACTTCCGGCCGTCGCCCGACACCGAGATCGGCACGCTGCCGGGTCGGGGCGCGCGCGTGGTCGTCGGCATCGCGGCGGTCACCGTGCTCGCGCTCGGGCTCGGGGCCGATGCGGCGTTCCGGCGCGCCGAGCTGGCGGCCGCGGGCTTCGCGTTCCCGGCGGGCAGCGAGGCCCGCATGGAGCGGGTCGAGAAGCTGCGCGACAAGTGGGACGCGCAGGACGAGGCCGCCGATCTCGCGGCGGACGCGAAGGCGGGCGGCACGAAGCCGGGCGACGCGAAGGCGGCCGGCGACGCGAAGGCGGCCGGCGAGGCGAAGGCCGGCGAGGCGAAGGCCGGCGACGCGAAGGCCGGCGACGCGAAGGCCGGCGACGCGAAGGCCGGCGATGCGAAGGCTGCCGGCGATGCGAAGGCCGCGGACGCCGAGGCGATCGCGAAGGCGGCCGCGGATCGGCAGCGCAAGAACGCCGCCGACCTGGCCACGAAGGCCGCAGGCGGCGACAGCCGTGCGGGCGCGGGCGTGAAGGCCCGCGACGAGAAGGCGGCCGCCGAGGCGAAGGCGGCCGACGCGAAGGCGGCCGACGCGAAGGCGGCCGACGCGAAGAAGGCCGGCTAGGCCACGCCCGCCCTCGGGCGGGCGACCGTCACTCGCCGCCGAGCAGCCGTGCGAGCTCGGCCGCGCCGCCCTGCAGCGTCGTGCGCTGCAGGTAGAAGCCGAGCCCGTTCTTGCCGCCCAGCTCCTCGCCGTTGCCGGCGCGGCCCGGACCACCGTGGTTCGCGACCGGGAAGACGCAGCCGGGGGCCATCGACGCGCCGGCGATCTTCTCGTTGGCGAGCACCAGGCGGCCGAGCAGGGGCGCCAGCGCGCCGATGCCCTGCGTGACCCACTCGCGGTCGTCCGCGTACACGGTGCCGACCAGCGAGCCCTCGCCAGCGCCGACGATGCGGGCCGCCGACGCGACGGTGCCGTCGTAGGGCAGCAGCGTGGCCACCGGCCCGAACACCTCGATGCGATGGAACGCCGCGCTGCGGTCCTGGGCGGCCTCGGCGGTGGCCTCGAGCAGGATGGGCTCGAGGAAGCAGCCGACCCCGGGCGCGACGCCGAGGAACTCGCTGCGCGTCGTGTCGCCGCGGACGATGCGCGCTTGCTTGGCGAGCTCGGCCACGCCGGCGCGTCCATCGGCGAGCTGCGACGGGCTCGACAGCGGGCCCATGCGCACGGCGTCGTCGGCGGGGTCGCCGGTCTTCGCCGCGATGGCCCCGAGCCGGTCGACGAGCGCGTCGCGGAGCTCGGGCAGCAGCGCCGTGGGCACGAGGATCCGGCGCGTCGCGGTGCACTTCTGCCCCGCCTTCTGCGTGAGCTCGATGGTGCAGTCCTTCACGACCAGGTCGAACAGCTCGCTGCCGCTCTGCACGTCGGGGCCGATGACGACCGCGTTGAGGCTGTCGGCCTCGATGTTCACGCGCGCATTGGTGGCGACCACGCGCTTGTGCCCGCGGATCTTCGCGCCGGTGTCGGCCGAGCCGGTGAACGCGATGACGTCCTGCGGCCCGACGTGATCGAGCAGATCGCCGGCGGGGCCGAGCAGCAGCTGGAACGCGCCGGGCGGCAGCAGCTTGGACGCCACCATGATCTCCGCGATGCGCCACGCGAGCAGCGAGGTGCTCGTCGCGGGCTTGGAGAGCACCGGCACGCCGGCGAGCAGCGCGACGGCCAGCTTGCCGACCATCCCCCACGCGGGGAAGTTGAACGCGTTGACGTGGATCGCGACGCCGAGCCGGGGCGACAGCACGTGCTGCGCCCGCAGCTTGCTGCCCTTGTGCAGCGGCAACGCATCGCCGTCGGGCAGCGGACCCGCGCCGGGCAGCTCGGCCCCGATCGCCGCGTAGGTGGCGAGCACCGCGATGGCGCCGTCGATGTCGAACTTCGCGTCGCCGCGCGTGTTGCCGCCGTTGGCGACGGCGATCGCGATGAGCTCCTCGCGCGCGCCGTGCAGCAGCTTCGCGAGCGCACCGAGCAGCTCGGCCCGTGCCTGCCACGACATCGCGCGCAGGGCCGGGCCGCCGGTCGTGCGCGCATGGGCCAGCGCGTCGCCGAGGCTGCGTACGCCACGGACCTCGGCGAGCTGGGCGAGGGTGGCGGGGTTGACGAGCACCGCGGCCTCGCCATCGCCGCGCGTCCACGAGTCGATCAGGTAGCTCGAGAGCGTCTGCATCGCCCGCGGAACCTAGCAGGTTCCGCGCCGCGGCCGTGCCCGTGCGCGTGGCCGAGCCCGCCCGGATCGCTCACGCGTGCGCTTCGCTCACGCGGTGGCGAACGGATTGAGCAGCGGCGCGTCGTGCCCCGGGCACTTCTTCGACTGCGTGCGCAGGCTCTTGGGCCGCTGCAGCGGCACGCCGTTGCCGGTCACGCACTCGCCGGGCCGCGAGCCGTCGGGCCGCAGCTCGAACGGATCCCGCAGATCGCGGATCGGCCGCAGGGGGACGCGCGGCCCGCCGGGCAGGACGAACGGATCCTTGAGGTCGGCCGAGATCGCACGACCGGGCGCTCGGGTGGGCGCCGGCCCGGCGCTCGTCGGTGCGCGCGGCGGGATCGCGAACGGATCGAGCAGCCGCCCCCGCACCGCCTCGGGCGAGCGCGTCGCTGCAGCGGTGCGCGTGGGCGGCGACGTCGTGCTCGCCTCGGAGGCCTTCGCAGCGCTGGGCTCGGCCAGCGCGAACGGATCGACGGGGCGGTGCGCGGCGCTCTCGCGCGCGCGTGGTGCCGCGATCTCGGTGCCCGCCGTGGCCGACGGAGCGGCCGACGACGAGCCCAACGCGGCGAGCAGCAGCGCAGCGAGGGGCCCCATCCTCGATCAGACTATCGCCGCGGCTTCCCGGGCGCCAGGTCCGATTCCGGGCCAGGACGCGCGGCGCGGCCGTTTAAGCGGCATGGGCTCAGCGGGCCGCGAGCGCGCGCGGATCGGTCAATCGGCCAGTCGTCGCGGAGGCGGCGGCGACTGCGGGCGAGACCAGGTAGACGGGCCCGGGCGCGCCCATCCGGCGATCGAAATTACGGTTGGTCGTGCTCGCGGTCGTCTCGCCGGCGAGCGGGATCCCGGGTCCGTTGCCGATGCACGAGCCGCAGCCGGGTGCGGTGATGACGGCGCCGAGCGACGCCATGCGCTCGAGGATGCCTTCGCGCTCGGCGGCCGCGTAGACCTCCGCCGACGACGGCGTGACGGTGACGCGCACCTTGTCGTGCAGCTTGCGTCCGCGCAGCACGGCATCGGCCGCGCGGAGATCCGCGAGCGAGCCACCGGTGCAGCTCGCGATGACGACGTTGTGGATCGGCACGTCGCCGACGTCGGCGAGCGGCTTGCGATTGCGTGAGTCGCCAGGCGTCGCGACGGTGAGCGGCACGTCGTCGAGGTGCACGCGCACGGTTCGGACGTAGCGCGCGTCGTCGTCGGGCGCGACCATGGTCGCCGCGATGTCGACCCCCGGCCGGCGCGCGGCGAGGAACTCGCGGATCGGCGTGCACGGCTCGACGATGCCGGTCATCAACCCGCCCTCGACGGTCATGTTGGTGAGCACGCTGAGCTCGTCGACGTTCCACTGGTCGAGGCCGGGGCCGCCGAGCTGGATGACGCACGTGTCGGTCGGGGACTCGCGCCACTGCTCCTCGCGGAAGAACGGGTCGCCGATGAGATGCAGGATGAGGTCCTTCGGCGAGAGCACGCCGCGCGCATCGCCCTCGACCCACACGCGCACGGTCTTCGGCACGGTGACGGGGATGAGGCCGGTGCGCAGCGCGAACGCCATGGCGGTCGAGCCCACGCCGAACGCGAACGCGTTGAGCACGCCCGCCGTGGGCGTGTGGCTGTCGGTGAGCACGATGATGTCGCCGGGCAGCGCGTAGTCCTCGACGACGAGGCGATGGCAGACGCCGGCCGGCAGCGCGCGGCCGGGACCGTGCACGCGGATGCCGTTCTTCTCGCAGGCCTCGACCATCTCGTCGCGCAGCGCTCGCGCCGGCACGAGCCGCGAGCGGCGGACGTTCTCCGGCACCGCGCCGTGGTCGATGAGCACGAAGTGATCCTCGAACGCGGCGACCTGCTCGGGGCGGTGCACGGGCGCCGTGCCCCACTCGCCCTGGTAGAGCGACATCACCATGCCGCCCGTGTACTCGTGCACGCCGCGGAAGCCGACCGAGCACAGCACCTGATCGCCGGGCTCGACCGACGCGATGCCGAAGCCGGCCCCGCCACGCCACGCTCGCTGCGCGACGATCTTCTCGATGCACGTCATCGGCCGCGCGGGCACGTCGGTCGCGTAGCTCGGGTGCACGCGGTCCGCGAGCAGCTCGGTGCCGTAGCGCAGCAGCCCGCCCGCCGCAGCGACGGCGGCGAAGAACGGCGGCAGCTCCTGCGCGAGCGCGGGGAGATCGACGTCCTCGCCGGCTTCGAGCCGCTCGACCACCGAGAAGTCGGTGGTGAACGGCAGCCCGCTGTAGACCATGTTCTCCTGGAAGATGCGCTGGAAGCTCTTCGCGACGACGAGCTCGATGCCTGCGCCCTGGTGCGCGACGACGGCGACCTCGCGGCTGCTGCCGCTGCCGTAGGCGTCGCCGCCGACGATCACCTGGTAGCCGCCGCTGCGGATCTCGTCCTTTTTCACCGTCTCCTCGAAGTTCTCGAGGAAGTAGGGGCCCAGGATCGCCGGCGTGTAGCCGAGCGTGCACGCCGCTCCGCTGATCATCGCGTCGGTGTTGACGCCGAACGCCAGCGTGCCGCAGTCGTCCGCATGCAGCGGAGCGCCGTCGAGCTCGTTGCGCAGGCGCGACGGATCTTCACAGAGCCACAGCACGCGGCCGGAGAGCTTCATGGTCGTAGGCCTAGCACCGCGCTCAAATGTCTACAAGATGAGCAGAACGGGCGCATGATATGATCAGCGCGTGAGTCATACGAGCCGCGCGCGCAACAGGCCCGTACGCCCGCCCGCTGCGAAGCCCTCGCCGAGGGCGCGCACTGCGGCAGAACGCAGCCACGCGCAGCAGGAGGGCGAGACGCCGTTGCTCGAGGACCTGCGCGCGTTCATCGAGATCGCGGAGCGACGATCGATCCAGGCCGCGGCGCGTCGGCACGGGCGCTCGCGTGCGACGTACGTGCGGCTGCTGCAGCGGCTCGAGCGCGGGTTCGAGGTCGACGCGCTGCTCGAGCGCGCGCCCGGACAGCGCCAGGGCCTGCTCACGCGCGAGGGCGCCGAGCTGGTGCGGCGCGCCCGCGGCATCCTGCGCGCGTGGGACGACTGGCGCGCCGCGACGCGCGATGCGTTGGCCGGGCGTCGCGCAGCGCTGCGCATCGGCGCGTTGCCGGGCAGCTTCGATCTCATCGCCGAGCCGTTGTCGGATCTCCGCGCCGATCATCCCGGGCTCGAGCTGCGCGTCGCGGAGTACGACGACGAGGCGCTGGTCGAGGCGATCCGGGCCGCCGACGTCGACCTCGGCTTCGCGACGATCGAGCGCGAGCGTGTGCCCGCCGGGCTCACCGCGACGGTGCTCGGCGAGCTGTCGTGGGCGGTCATCGTGCCGCGTGCGCTCGCCGGCCGCTTCGCCGCGACGATGCGCCTCGTCGAGCTCGACGGCGTGCCGCTCGTCGTGCTGCGCTCCGGCCCGGTGCGCGAGCGGATCGAGCGCTCGTTCGCGGAGCATCCCGGCGGCGCGCTGGTGCTCGACCCCGCCTTCGAGGTGAGCGCGACGCCGCGGGTCGTCGAACTGGTCGCCCGCGGCTTCGGCCCCGCGATCGTCAGTCGCTTCCGACTCGCGTTCTTGCCGAAGGGCGTCGTGGCCCGGCCGCTCGTCGACGGCCCGCCGCCTCTGCGTGCCGGCGTGCTGCACCGCCGCGGCGCAGCCCTGTCACCCGACGCCGCACGGCTGCTCGAGCTGGCCCGCTCGCGCTTCGCGGAGCTGGCCGACCCGATGCCGCACTGAAGGACTAATCCCGGCTGCTGCCGAAGAGTCGCAGCAGCGACAGGAACAGGTTGATGAAGTTGATGTACAGCGCCAGCGCACCGTTGATGGCCAGATTCCCCTGGCCGCCGTGCATCATGTAGAGCTGCTTCAACATCTGGTTGTAGTAGGCGGTGAGCCCCGCCGACACGACCGCGACGATGATCGAGATGACGTAGCTCATCCCGCCGGAGTGCAGGAACAACGCGTTGATGAGCGACGCGATCACGGCACCGAGCAGGGCCATCACCAGGAACTGACCGACGCCGGTGAGGTCGCGCTTCGTGACGAACCCGATGATCGCCATGCCGGCGAAGAGCCCGATCGTGCCACCGAGCGCGCCGATGATGCTCGCACCGGAGTAGATGAGCGGGATCGGGCTGATCGCCGCACCGATGAGCGCCGCGTAGACCAGGAACAGCGCGACCGCGACCCCGCGATCCATCGACGGGATCTTCGCGGGCAGCACCCACGCCATGATCAGCGGCGCGAACAGGATCACGTAGTAGAGCGGCGTGTTGAACAGCATCATCAGCGTGTTCACGTCGCGCGAGAGCCCGAAGACGACGGCAGCGGTGACCAGCAAGCCCGCGCCCATCCAGGCGTACACGCCGGCCATGAACTGCTGCACGCCGGTGTGGAGCTGAGCCCCTCCGCCGTAACGGACAGAACGCTCTGGATTCTGGGGTTCTTGGTGGTAACCCTGCATGTTGCAAGTGTTACCACGCGAGCCCCCCGAATCAACCACTGCGCGCGCTTGGCCTTCTCACGGTCGCGACGGCACTCGTGGGGCGGTCGCAACAGCGGCCCGCGCGCGAGCCTGCGCGTGGGGCCTCGTGCTCGTGACCGTCTTCGCCGCGGGCGCGCTCGGGTGCCGCACGCGCTCGAGCCGTGCGCCCGGGGCGGCGAAGCCCCGGCAGATCGTCTGGGCGCGGACGCCTGCGGTCGGCCAGAGCGGTCAGTGTCCCGACGACGTCGTCGATCTCACCGGCAACTCGCACCAGCCGACGAGCGATCAGATCCGCTGCTCGTACGCCGACGCCGATCGCGGCAGCGCGCGCATCGACGGCACGGTGCTGCGCGAGGCGGGCGGTGGGCTCGGCGACGCCGTCGAGGGCGCCGAGGTCGTGCTCGTGCGCCTCGGCGAGGACGGCAGTGCGCGACCGGTCGCGCGCACGCGCACCGATGCGCAAGGCAGCTTCACGCTCGCAGCGCGCATCGCCCCCGGCAGCTATGCGCTGCGCAGCGGTGCGGCCAGCTCGCCGCCTTGGACGTGGGACGGCAAGGGCCCCTGGCGCCGCTCCGATCTGCGCATCTACGTGCCTTGAAATCATCGGATTCTCGCCGAGGTGGTTCCGCGAGCTCGCGCGGGGAGCTAAGGTCCTGCCGTGCTGCGGCCCCTCGCGCGCCCGCCCGCCTACGTGCTCGTCACTCCCGTCCACGACGAGGCCGAGCTCATCACCGATCTCGCCGCGACCGTGCGCGCCCAGGAGCTCCGGCCCGCGCGCTGGGTGATCGTCGACGACGGCAGCCGTGATCGCACGCCAGAGGTGCTCGCCCGACTCGCCGCGCGCGAGCGCTGGGTCGACGTCGTCACGCTCGCGCGTCCACGCACCGAGGTCTCGCCCACGCGCTACGCCGAGGTGCTCGCGCAGGGCTTCCGCGCCGCGACCGAGCTCGCCGAGGCCGAGGGCTTCGACGTGCGCTACCTCGGCAACCTCGATGCGGACGTCCGTCCGCCGCCGTCGCTCTTCGGCGAGCTCGTCGATCGCTGCGAGCGCGATCGCATGGTCGGCATCGCGTCGTGTCGGCTGGGCTCGGTGCAGGACGACGGCGAGGTCGTGCCGCAGCTCGAGCATCCCTGTGGTGCGCCGCGCTCGGGGCTGCGGCTGTGGCGACGCGAGTGCCTCGAGCAGGCCGCCTACTATCCGACGCCGCACTGGGGCAGCGTCACCGGGCTGCGCGCGCGCAACCGCGGCTGGAAGACCGTCGTGCACGCCGACCTGCTCGCCGAGGTGGTGCGGCAAGACGGCGGTCGTGCGGGCTGGTGGGCCGGCTATCGTCGCATCGGCGAAGGCGCGTGGTACGTCGGTGCGCATCCGCTGCTGGTCGCGATGCAGGCGATGGTGGTGTCGGCCCACGATCGCGATCTGCGGGGGCTCGCGTTGCTCGCGGGCTACGTCGAGAGCGCGGTGCGGGGCCGTCGGCGCTCGTCGGACCCCGAGCTGCTCGAGTTCTACGGCTCGCGGCTGCCGCGGCAGACCGTCGAAGGCGCGCTCGCGCGGCTGTCGTCGTGGCGGCGCGCCGGCGGCTCGGAGCGCAGCCAGTGAGCGGCGCCTCGCTGCTGGTGAAGCGGGCGCTGGATCGGGCCGCGGTGTGGCACCAGGGCCAGCTCCGCAAGTATCCCGGCATCGCGGTGCCGTACGTCAGCCACCTCGCCGGCGTGACGATCGTGCTCGCGCGGCACGGCTTCGACGACGAGGTCATCGCTGCCGGTGCGCTGCACGACGCGGTCGAGGACACCTCGGCCACGCTGGACGAGATCGCCGCGGAGTTCGGCGCGCGCGTGGCGGAGCTCGTCGCGCACGCGAGCGAGTCGGATCGCACGCTCTCGTGGGAGGCGCGCAAGGCCGAGTACCTCGCGCGCTTCCCCGGCAAGCCGTGGGAGGCGCAGGCGATCACGCTGGCCGACAAGATCGACAACCTGCAGTCGATCCTCGTCTGCGCGCACGAGCACGGCGATCCCTGGGCGCAGTTCAAGCGCGGGCGCGACGCGCAGCTGGCCCGCTACGCCGAGCTCCGTGCGGCCGCGCAGCAGCTCGCCCCGCATCCGTTGATCGACGAGTTCGTCGACGTGCTGGCCACGGTCGAGCGCGAGGCCTGAGTCGCCCGCTCGTGCGATGCTCGGCGATGGATGCCGGGCTCGCTCCTCGCGGTCGTGCTCGCCTCTGCGCCGCAGTGGAGCGCGCCCGCGGAGTGCCCGGATGCGCACGCGCTCGCGCAGCGCGTCGAGCTGCTCGCGGGTCGCATGCCGCCGGACGACGAGCTGCGCGCGCGCGTCGAGATCGACGGGCCGCCGTGGCGCGCAGCGCTGACCCTCGAGCGCGACGGCGTCGCGGAGCAGCGCGTGGTGGAGGCCGACGACTGCGACGGGCTGCTCGATTCGCTCGCGGTCGTGATCGCGGTCGCGACGGATCCGATCCGGGTCGTCGCGGCGCGCGAGCGCGTCTTCGAGGCGCCGCACGGCGAGCGCGATGCACCGCGGTCCACGGGTACGCGCGTCCATGCGGATGCGCGCCCGCGGGCAGAGCGACGCGCCGCACCGGTGCGTGCGCGGCCCGGGGTCGCGAGCCACGGCCTGGGTCTGCGAGCCGGCGCGGGCGTGGGGATCGGCGGATGGGATCGTGCTGCGGGCGGTGTCGAGCTCGCGCTCGCGTGGTCGAGGAACGCGCTCGGCGTCGAGCTGGTCGGGCGCTACTGGATCCGTCGACGCGACGCGCTCGCGGATCGCGGCGCGGTGGCGGTCGAGCTCGGCACGATCGCGGCGCAGGTGTGCAGGCTCGGTGGTCGCGGACGCTGGGTGGTCGCCGGCTGCGTCGGGATCGAGGCGGGAGATTTCGTCGTCGACGGCGTCGCCGCGCCCGCGCGCGAGCGCGTGCACTTCCCGTGGGTCGCGCCGCTCCTCGCCGGGCGCGTGGGCGTGCGGCCGCGGGCCCCGCTCGCGCTGTGGCTCGGGCTCGAGGCCGCCGTCCCCGTGGTGCAGCCCCAGGCGGTGCTGCGCGCCGAGCCGCCCCTGCGGGTCTACGACGCCGGCTCGCCGCTCGTGCGCGCGACCGCCGGGATCGAGCTGCGCTGGACCCTGCCGACGCGCGCACGCCCGCCGTGACGGAACGGCGGCATTTCGGGGAACATCGGATCATGCGGCCCTCGTTCGAGGCGCTCTACCGCGGCCACTTCGGGCTCGTGTGGGCGCTCGTGTCGCGCGCGGGGGTCGCGTCCGCGTCGCGCGAGGACGCGGTACAGGAGGTGTGGCTGACCGTGCACCGGCGGCTGCCGAGCTACGACGGCACCGCGCCGGCGGCGAGCTGGATCGCCGGCATCGCGCGGCACGTCGTGTGGCGACAGATCCGCGCGACGATCCGTGCGCACCGCAAGCTCGTGGCGCTCGATCGCGTCGCGCCCGACGGGCTCGACGATCCGGTGCTCGCCCGCGAGCGCATGCGCGGCATCGAGGGGGTGATCGCGGGGCTCGAGCCGGCGTTCCGCGAGGCCTTCGTCGCGGTCGAGATCTTCGGCGCGACCGGACCCGAGGCCGCCGAGCAGCTGGGGCTGCCGCTCAACACGCTCTACTCGCGGCTGCGGCTCGCACGTGCACGCGTGCATGCAGGGCTCGATGCGCTCGAGCAGACCCCGGCCGGCGCGGCGCCGCGCGGGCTCGCGGAGCGCACGTGGCTCGCGATCGCACCGTCGCTCGGCATCGCGACGGCGGCACCGTCGAGCATGCTCGGCTTCGCGGGCGGGCTCGCGGCGATCGTCGCGGTGGCGATCGGGACGATCGCGATCGCCGAGCCTCCAGCGGCACCGTCGGTCGCACCCGCCGCGATCGCGAGCGCGCCGCAAGAGGCTCCGAGCCGGGAGCCGGCACCGCGCGCGCAGGGCATCGCCGTGCTGCAGCCCTCGGTCGCGCCCCCGCAGCCCGCCGTCGATCCCGTCCTCGATGCCGTGGTCGATGCGGGCGTCGATTCCGTCGCGACGCCGCCCGCGGCGATCCGCGGGACCGGACCGGTGCGAGCGCCCGGGGCGGAGCCCGACGAAGGCACGCTGATCGCTCGCGCGATCCAGGCGCGCCGCAGCGGCGAGCCCGAGGCGGCGATGGCCGCGATCGCGGAGCACGAGCGCCGCTTCCCGGACGGCGCGCTGGCGATCGAGCGCAAGGTCGAGCGCGTGCGCGCGCTGTGTGCCGCGGGCAAGCCCGAGCAAGCGCGCGGCGAGGCCCGTGCGCTCGCGCGCGCGCACCCCGAGCGCGTCGCAGTCGCGGCCCTCGGTGAAGGCTGCGCGGCGACGCCGTGACGGATCCGCGAGACTGCGGGGAACCGCGGATCGACATGCACCTACGAACCGTTTCCTGCGCCCTCCTGCTCGCGAGCGCCTGCATCGTCACGAAGCCGATCGGCGACGCCGACACCGACACGACGAGCGGCACCGCCGACGCGACCGACGACTCGAACACCGGCCCCGGCATGACCTCGACGGCCGACACGAGCACGGGCGAGCCCGACGGCGATCCGCTGCGGGTCGACTGTGCCGCGCAGGACTGGGGTCCGACCGTCGGCGGTGGCGAGCTCGGCCCGCTCGGCTTCCCCGTCATGGCCTGCAACCCGCGCTCGAGCGGCGAGGGCTTCGGCTACAAGTGCTGCTCGTCGGATCCGGCGACGGCCGACGGCGCACTCCCGGAGTACGAGGGCAGGGACATCACCAACGGCAGCCCGCCGCTCTACGCCGATGCGGCGAACGACGCCGGCACGTGGGGCATGTGCGTGCGCACCGGCGACATCCCCCAGGGCGCCGGGCTCATCGCTGCGGCGGCGAACAACTGCCCGGTTCCGTGCGACCCGACGTGGTCCGATCAGGACACCGCGATCGTGTGCGGGGCCGGGCGCGTGTGCTGCCAGACGATCGAGCTCGGCGAGAAGGACTGCGTGCAGGAGGACGGGGTCTGGCGCGCGGTGACGGGCGAGGACATCGGCAACCCGAATGTCGTGCCGAGGACGAACTGGAACAACGTCGCCCACGACACGCACCAGGATCCGAACGGCACGGTCTGCCTCGCGTACGCCGGCGGCGATCCGGCGAGCGACGAATTCACGACGTGCATCCAGGGGCTGTCGGTCGCGAGCCAGCGCGGCTTCTGCATGTCGCTCGGCCCCGGTCAGGTGTGCCCCAGCGATCGCGACCCGCCGCCCGCGGGCGCGGGCTACCGCGACGTCTGCGATCTCATGAACGGCTGATCGTCGCCGCGAGCCCACGAGCGAGCCGCGTCGCGATCCCCCGCGGCGCGGCGCCGAAGCGCGCTCGATCGCCGCGCGCTTGCACGCGCGCCACGAGCCCGTGCATCGCCTTTGTCCGCGCAGCGTCGACGCGCGCGCACGCGTCGGCCTCGAGCTGCGTCCGCAGCCACTCGTCGATCGCCCACGCCAGCTCGGCGTGGCCCAGCTCGTCGCTCGCGATGCCGGCGAGCGCGGGCCCCTTCGCGGTGCCGGCCTCGCGCCGGGCGATCCACGCCAGCTCGAGCGCGGCCCAGCTCTCGTGCACGCAGCCCTCGATCGCATTTTCGATCGCGAGCGTCTCGAGCGAAGCCACCCCGGCGTCGTCGTGCCGCGGGCGCGCGGGCTCCACCCCGTGTGCGCGCGCCCATCGTCGCATGATCCGCGCGTGCCGGGCCTCGTCGATCGCGGCCGCACGACAGCGCGCGACGAGGTCGGCCGGTGCCCGAAGCTCGTGCAGGCGCCGGCCGAGTCGCACGAACGACGCCACCGAGGCCGCCTCTTCGTGCGCCATCGCGGCGAGCCACTGCGCGACGTCGGAGCCGCGGCCGATCGCGCCGTCGCTGCACAACGCTGCGCTGCGTCGCCCGCCGATGCACCCGTCGAACACGACCTCGACCGAGCACGCGATCGTCAGCGCGTCGTCGTCGTCGTCGTCGTCGTCGCCGCGCATCGCAGCGGTCGACATGCTCGGCGACCAGCCCGGCTCGGGCACGCACGTCGGCACGCCGGTCGCGAGCGGACCGGCATCGCAGAGCTCGAAGCACGCGTCGTCGGCCAGCGGCCACACCTCGCGCGCTTCGGCCCCCGACAGCTCCACCTCCCACGTCTGGATCGAGTACTCCGGACACCCGCTGCCTTCGTCGTCGTCCTCGTCGGCCTCGCCGATCGTGCAACCCGCCAAGAGCCCGACGAACGTCCACCCCAACCTCGAACCATGCATGCGTCGCATCGCACCCCCCGGTGACCCGCCCCGCCGGGTAGTGCCGCGGGGCGCCCCCACGATCACGACCCGCCCGCGCGCGGAGAATGGCCGCCGGAACCGCGTGGTATGGATCGGCGAGATGGCAGGTTTCGACCGCACCCGCATCTTCCCGCGCTGGGTCGTGGCGCTCGCCGGCATCGCGCTCGTCTGCCTCGTGATCTGGGCGCTGCGCGGCGTGCTGACGCCGGTGTTCTTCGCGTTCCTCATCGCGTACATGCTCGACCCGCTCGTCGATCGCTTCGAGCGGCGTCGCATCCCGCGTGCGGCGGGCATCGTGATCCTGCTGACCCTGGTGCTGGGCGCGATGGCGCTGTTCCTCGTGTTCGCGGTGCCGTCGATCGGCCGCGACCTCGCACGCTTCGCCACCGAGCTGCCCGGCGCGCTCTCGGGGCTGGTCGCGCGGCTCGAGCCCACGATGGCCGACTTCGGCGTGCAGCTGCCCCACACGTTCGACGAAGCGATCGCGCAGCTCGGCATGGACACCGGCCAGCTCGCCAGCAAGGCGGCCGCGCCCGCGGGCAAGGTGCTGGGCTGGCTGCTCGGTGGCACCGGCACCGTGCTCGGCATGCTCGCCACCGCGGTCATCGTCCCGGTGCTCGCGTTCTACCTGCTGCACGACTTCGATCTCCTCACCGCGTCGGTGAAGGAGCTCATCCCGCCGCACTGGCGCCCGTTCGTGCTCGACGTGCTCGGCGAGGTCGACTGGATGCTCGGCCAGTTCGTGCGCGGTCAGCTCACCGTCATGGTGATCCTCGCGGTGCTCTACGCGGTCGCCTACTCGATCATCGGCGTACGCCTCGCGATCGTCATCGGCGTCGTCGCGGGCATGCTCTCGTTCATCCCCTACGTCGGCGGCGCCACTGCGCTCGGGCTCGCGATCCTGATGAGCCTGCTCGACTGGCACGGCCCGATGCAGCTCGTCTGGGTCGGCATCGCGTACGCGATCATCCAGGTGCTCGAGGGCTTCGTCATCACGCCGCGCGTGCTCGGCGACAAGGTCGGGCTCTCGCCGCTGTGGGTGCTCATCGCCTTGATGGTCGGCGGCGAGCTCTTCGGCTTCCTGGGGGTGATGCTCGCGCTGCCGGGGGCCGCGGTCGCGAAGATCTTCGCGGTGCGGGGGCTGTCCTGGTACCGCAAGTCCGAGTTCTTCCGGACCGCGCGCCCGCCCGAGGGGCTACCCGACGGGCTCGTCGCGCTCTTGAAGGAGGAGGGGCTGCCCGACGATCTCGAGCTCGCCGCGCGCAAGGAAGCCGCGCAGGAGCCCGACCCGCCGCGGCCGCCCGCGATCCGCGGCCCCGGCGGAGGGCCCGCGGATCCCCTCGGCGGACCCTGACCCCCTCGCCTCGGGGTTGTCCGCGCAGCCTCGCCCGTGCGCAGGCGGCCCTTCGGCCCGGTGTAAGGCGCCCCGGGGGCGACCGTTCGTGCCTGACGTGCAGACCGCAACCGACCTCGCGACCGCGGGCTTGGGGTTCCCGATGCGCCTGACCTTTCGTGATGCTGGACGGACGCTGGGCGTCGACGTCGAGGAGATCGACTGGGTGGAGGCGGCCGGCAATTACGTGCAGATCTACACCGCCCGCCGCACGCATCTCGTGCGGCACACGGTGAAGGCGATGCAGGCCAAGCTCGATCCGGATCAGTTCGTGCGCGTGCGACCGTCCGCGATCGTGAACGTCGCGCGGGTGATCCGCGTCGTGCATCGCCCCGGCGGCGAGTACCTCATCACGCTGCAGGACGGCACGCAGATCGCGTCGAGCCGCAGCTTCCGTGCGGGGGTCGAGCGCGCGCTCGTGCGTCGACCCGCCCGCACCGGCTGATCACGTCGCGGGCTTCTTCGCCTTGCCCTTGCCCTTGGGCTTGTCGCCCGCGGCGGGCTTGTCGGCCGGCGGCGTCGCCTCGGCGGCCGGCACCTTCAGCTTCTCGGCGTCGATGGCGACGTTGGGCTCGAACTTCGTGACAGTGGTCGTCGCCGACATGATCGCGAGCCGCATCTCGCTCTTGGTCGCGTGCTTGAGCCCCGCGAACTCCTTGTACTCGAGCACCGCGATCTCGACCGGCAGCATGCCCATCGGCGACTGCTGCTCGAAGCGCTGGCTCGCCAGCAGGTGGGTCTGCTCGTCGAACGAGAGCACGAGCGCATCGCCCTCCTTGCCGGTGAGCTTGACGTCGAGCAGCTGCCTGCCGTCCTGCTCGCGGCGACCGATCGTCTCGGCGGTCTCGAAGAAGTTCTTCCACTCGTGCGCGAGCGAGACGCTCGTGGCCCAGCGGGCCTGGTTGGCCTCGCGGCCCTCGAGCGTGCGCCGGCCGTTCACCGGATCGTCCGAGGTGACGACGCTGCCGTCGCTCCACATCCGGCTCTTGCCGACGCCGGGCATGTCGACCTCCATGAAGAACTTGCCGTGGTCCCACCACACGCGCGTGTCCGCGGAGAGGCCTTGCTGCGGCATCTCCATGCGCGCCTCGCTGTAGTAGGTGCCGAGCGCTTCGTGGGTCTTCGCACCGCCGGCGGCGTCGACGGCGGCCGACAGCACCTGTTCGGCGGCGGGCAGCGAGTCGGGTGCGGGCGTGACCGGGGGCGTGACCGCCGGCTGCGGCTCGGTGGACGCGGTGGTCTTGGGCTTGCCGCAGCCGAGGACGGCGAGGGCGGCGACGAGGACGAGAGTGCGGCGCGACATGTTCGAGGCTCCTATGGCTGCTTCACAGCGCTTTTGGGATCGTTCTTGGTGAGCGCAGCGACCGCTGCGTCGAGCACGGCATCGCGCCCGTTGCGGAAATCCTCGCGCGTCAGCTCGACGAGCACGTCGGGCACGACGCCCTTGCCCTCGACCGCGGTGCCGCCCGGGCTCTGGTAGTCGGCGACGACATACTGCAGCACGGCGCCGCCGTCGAGCCGCTCGATGAGCGAGGGCAGGGCGGCGCCCTGGCTCGCGCTCGGACCGACGACGATCGCGCGACCGAGATCGTGCAGCGCCTGCGCGAAGATCTCGGAGGTGCTCGCGGTGCCCTCGTCGACGAGGATCGCGACCTTGCCGAGGAACGGATCCGGGCCGCGCTTCACCGCGAAGCGTTGCTCGGCCTCGCGCATGTGCATCACGCCGAGATCGGCGTCGCGATCGAGCAGGAGTCGGGCGACCGGCACCACCATCATGCCGACGCCGCCCGGGTTGCCGCGCAGATCGATGACGAGGTGCTGCATGCCCTTGCCGCGCAGCTCGGCGACCGCCTTCTCGATCTCGGCGGCCAGCGGCAGGAGCCACACGTTGAAGCTGACGACGCCGACCTCGGTGCCGGGGATCATCGCCCAGCGCACGTCGACCGGCACGTCCTGCAGGTTGCCGAACGAGAGCGTGCGCTGCTCCGGCACGTGACACGCCGCGTTGACGGTGGCGACGGCGTGCTTCGGGCCCTTCGCGAAGGTCACCTTGTGCTTCTCGCCGGGGTTGCACGACAGCCAGGCATCGGCGGCGCGCAGCACGTGGAAGTCGCGCTCGACCTTGCGCGGCCACGTGGTGGTGCCCTCGCGCAGCAGCGCAGTGACGTCGTGGTCGTCGATCTTCACGATGGTGGCGCCGGCCGGCAGCTTGCTCTTCCCGTCCCGCCAGGTCGCCGATCGGATCACGAGCTCGTCGCCGAGCACGACCAGATCGATCGGCACGCGGCCCTTGCCGTGCGGGCGCGCTTCGCCGGACTCGGCCGCGATGGCGCGCTGCGGCGGGATGAGCCCGAGGTGGCTCTGGCCCAGCTCGGCGATCATCGCGTTGATCGCCGCGTAGGCCTCGGCGTCGGTCTTGGCCGCCGCCACCTGCTCGCCGTAGCGCACGCGCAGTGCCGGCCAGTCGAGGCAGCCGAGCGTCGGGTCGTAGTGCTTCTCGAGCACGATGGTCCACACCCGATCGAGCAGCGCCGCGTGGGCCGACGGGGGGAGCGCGGGCAGGGTCTTGCGGTCGAGCGTCGACCAGTCGCGACACTTCTCGGCCGCGGCCGTTCGGTCGCCGGTGGGCGCGGTCGCGTCCGGACCCTTCGCGTTCGCGCCGTCGGTCGGCGTGGTGGACGGTGCGGCCTGCGGGCGACAGGCAGCGAGGAGGATGGCGGTCGCGAGCGTTGCGGCGAGCTTCGGCACGGCGCCAGAGCTGTACCAAAACTGCGGTCCCCTGGGGCGGTGACAGCGTTTCGCGCCGGCGGGCCACGCAGGCGTCGATGTGGGCGACCGCGACGACCAATCGCTCGCGCGGCGACGTCGCGGACGAGCGTTCATCGGTATGCATCACGCGTTCGACAGCGGCGGCGACACGCGCGACGTCGTCGATCGAAGTGCGTTCGGGCGAGCGTCGAAATCCTGACGAGCACGTCGAACGACCTGCACGATCGATCGCGATCGAGTGGCCGCGTATCGATCTGTTGCACGCGATGGTGGAACTCTGAAAGACTGCTCTCGAGGGTGGTCGACATGCACTCGAGAGGTAGGGTGCTGCTCGCGGAGGACGACGCGGAGCTGGCCCATTCCATCGCTCGCAGGCTGCGTGCAAGTGGCTGGCTCGTCGACGCGGTCGCCGACGGCGAGGCGGCGCTGACCAGCGCGCGCGATGGTGGGCACGACGTCATGCTGCTCGATCTCCGGCTGCCGCGACTCGATGGGCTCGGGGTGCTCGACGCGATCCGCGGCGTGCCGTGGCCGCCGCCCGTCGTGCTCATGTCGGGCTATCTCGACGAGGCCACGACGCGCGCCGCATTGCGGGGCGGCGCGGCCGAGGTGCTCGAGAAGCCGTTCGCACCGCAGCGATTGTTCGAGCTCATCGACGTGCTCGCCGAGCGCCACCGCGGGGTCCGCGGTCGCGCCGGCGACAGCGAGCGCGAGGTGAAGGAGATCCTGGGCAGCTCCGCGGCCGCGCGGACGCTGCGGGCCCAGGTCGCGAACGTCGCTCGCTTTCCGGGCCTCCCGGTCATGGTCACGGGCCCGACCGGCACCGGCAAGGAGCTCGTCGCGCGCGCGATCCATCGCCTGTCGAGCCCGTTCCATCCGATGGTGGCGGTGAACTGCGCCGCGATGCCCGAGGCGCTGTTCGAGAGCGAGCTGTTCGGCCACGAGTCGGGCGCATTCACCGGCGCTCGGGGGACGCGGATCGGACTCCTGCAGGAGGCCGGGCACGGCACCGTGTTCCTCGACGAGGTGGGCGAGCTGCCGCCCTCGCAGCAGGCGAAGCTGCTGCGCGCGCTCGAGACGCGCACGTTCCGGCGGGTCGGTGCGAACACCGAGCTCGGGCTGCGCGCCCGCATCGTCAGCGCCACCAACCGCGATCTGCGTGGGCGCGACGACGAGGCCATGCGCGCGGACCTCTACTTCCGGCTCGCGGTGCACACGATCCGATCGCCGCCGCTCGTCGAGCGCAAGCACGACATCGACGAGCTCGCGCGCCACTTCCTGCGCGAGTTCGCGGCGTGCTACGGCCTGACGCCGCTCGAGCTGTCGACGGCCGCGCTCGGGTTGCTGTCGGCGCACGACTGGCCCGGCAACATCCGCGAGCTGCGGGGGGTGGTGCAGTCCGCGGCGATCGCTGCGGGCGGCGACGTCATCGAGGAAGAGCACGTCGCGAGCACGCTGTTCGACCGGCTCGCACCGCGCAGCCCCGCCCGGGCCCAGCCGCCGCAGCGATCGCCGGGCGGGCTGCCCCAGCTGCAACGCGACGCCACCGTCGATGCGTACGAGGCCTGCGGGAAGAACCTCACCCGCGCGGCGGATCGGCTGCAGATCCCGCGCTCGACGCTGCGCGATCGACTGCGGCGCTACGGCGTGCGCTGATCTACTCACCCCAGTCGGACAGCTCGTCGACGTCGAGCGGCCGCGTGTCGCCGACGTCGGCCGTGCTCGCGACGACGCCGGGCTCGGGCAGCGCCCAGCTCTGCAGGAGCTCGTCGAGCGCGAGCCGCTCCATCACCAGCGTCGAGCGGTTCGGATCGAACACGACCATGACGAGCGTGTCGGCGCGCTCGGGCACTCGCCGCACGAGCGTCCACGCGCTGCGGGTGGTGAGCACCAGCTCCTCGATCTCGTCGTCCAGCCCGAGTCGCCGCACCGCGGCGACCTCGGTGCGGTAGATCGTCACCGCCAGGTGCGCGCGTCCATCGAGCCCGGCGCGGCGCCCCGCCCAGGCCTCGATCGTGGCGGTCGGCACGTCGATGAGCGCGATCGCGTCCGCGTCGGTGGACAGCCGCAGCGCTCGCGTCACCGGCGGCCGTGCTTGCGCGGGGCGTCGCGCCTCGTCCTGCAGCCGCAAGGCCTCGAGCAGCAGGAAGCCGAGCGGTCGCTCCACGGTGCGGCGCTTCACGCCCCGCGCCGTCCGGATCGTGATCGCGGGCGCGGGCCAGGCCGCGATCGCGAGCGCAGCATCGTCGCCCCGGAGCTCGCCGGTGCGCGCGTCGACCAGCACACCGTCGTCGAGGTGCAGCAACCCGCGTCGACCCTCGGACTCGATCGTCAGCACGCAGGTCTTGCGCTCCATCTCGACGAGCTGCAGGAACGCCGGCAGCCCGATGTTGCGCACGTGGCCAGAGGCGCCCTCGGTGAGCGCGAGCGAGAGTCGTTGCAGCACCGCGGTGATGTCGAGCGGCTTCGTGAAGCACTCGATCGCGCCCAGCTCGTCGAGCCGATCCACCGACTCCGCGTCGGGGTATGCGGTCATCGTGAAGATGGGGATCTGGGGGCGGTTCGAGACCAGCCAGCCCAGCAGCTCGAAGCCGCTCATGCCCGGCATCTGCAGATCGGTGAGCACGAGGTCGACCTCGGACGACTGCAGCGCCTCGATCGCCTGGGTGCCGGTGTTCGCGGTCACCACGGACAGGTCGCGCCGACGCACCGCGATGAGGTGCGCGAGCATGCGGAGCTGACCGGGGTCGTCGTCGACGATCAGCACGCGCGTCACGGGTCGGTGCTCCCGAGCGGCAGGTACACCGCGAAGCAGGCCCCGACCTTCGCGTCCTCGAGCACCAGCGTGCCGCCGAGGCTCTCCGCGGCCTCGCGGGCGATGTTGAGCCCGAGCCCGGTGCCCTCCTCGCGCGTGGTGAAGAACGGCTCGAAGACGGTGCCGTGCAGCGCCTTCGGGATGCCGACGCCGTCGTCGTGCACCGTGACGCGCACCATCTGGTCGCGCGCGCCGGCCCGGCGCCGCACGAGCGCCGAGCTGATGCGCACGGTCACCGGCTTCGTCGCGGCCTCGGCCGCGTTGAGCAGCAGGTTCACGAAGATCTGCTCGATCGACAGCGTGTTGCCCCGCACCACGCGTGCGTCCGCCGCGAGCTCGACTCGCATCTGGTGGTGGTGCTCGCGATAGATGCTGCGCAGGAACCCCTGCGCGCGCGTGAGCACGTCGTCGAGCGCCACCGGGGCGTTGATGGTCGGCCCGAGCCGTGCGTAGTCGAGCAGGCCGGCCACCGTGGACTGCACGCGGGAGCTCGCCGCGATCATCACGGCGAGCGTCTCGGTCAGCGTCGCGTGCGGGATGTCGGCGCCGTACATCGCGAGCAGATCGGCGCTGTACACGATGCTCGCGACCGGGTTGCGCAGCTCGTGGGCGATGCTCGCGACCAGTCGGCCGGTCGCCTCGAGCCGCTCGCGATGGAAGCGACGCGACTGGGCGGCGTGGACGTCGGAGACCTCCTTCATGATGAGCAGGAAGCCGTCGCGGTCGCGGTAGCGCGTACACCCGAGCACGAGGTGGGCCGGGCCCGGTGGCCGCCACTGCACCGACTTGCCGGTGCCGACGCGATCGAGCGTGGCCCACAGATCGGCGGGCACGCGCTCCGAGGTCGCGGAGCCGAGCCGCTGCAACAGCGCGAGCGCCGAGGGCGTGGCCACTCGGACGCGCCCCTCGCCGTCGCACGAGAGCAGCGGCGCATCGAGGTGGGCGAAGTCCACCGTCCGTGGAGGATCGACCGCGCGGTTCATTCGCGGGCCCGCCCAGAGCAAGCTCCGTACCGCGCCTCGCTCGCGCGTCGACGCGACATCGCGCGACGACGTCGACGGGCGGCGGCGGATCCCGTGCGCACCGACGGAATCCGCCCGCCACCCCCGCGCCGCATGCGTCGCTCGCGGTGGATCCACCCGCGGGCGACTGGCGCGGGCGTTGCACCGTGGCGCCGCCGCGACCGCAGGCGCAGTGCCGACGGTCCGACGATCGCCCGAACCGAAGAGGAGCCAGTCCGCGTGGCCAATGTCAAAGAGACGCTCAACAAGATCCTGCAGCTCGACGGCGCCCTCGGGGCCTGCGTCGTCGACAGCAACAGTGGAATGATGCTCGGTGCCGAAGGCGGTGCGGGCAGCGTGAACCTCGAGGTCGCCGCGGCCGGCAACACCGAAGTCGTCCGCGCCAAGCGCAAGACGATGAAGGCGCTCGATCTCAACGACGCCATCGAGGACATCCTCATCACGCTGGGTCGCCAGTACCACCTGATCCGGCCGCTGCGCACCAACGACGCGCTGTTCATCTACCTCGTGCTGGACAAGACCAAGGGCAACCTGGCGATGGCGCGGCACCAGCTCGCGTCGTTGACCAGCGAGCTCGCGGTGTGAAGGAGGGAGCAACGATGGCGAGCGAACGACAACTGCAGGAAGTGCTGGAGAAGATCCAAGGCGACGCCTCGGGCTTCATCGCCGCGTCCCTGGTCGATCTGGAGTCGGGCATGACGCTGGCGGTGAAGGCGGTGCGATCGGACTTCGATCTCACCGCCGCGAGTGCCTACAACAGCGAGCTCGTGAAGCAGAAGCTCAAGATCATGCAGACCTTGCATCTCGTGGGCTCCATCGAGGACATGTTGATCACGCTCACGGAGCAGATCCACCTCATCAAGATGATCAACAAGACCACGTTCCTCTACCTCGCCGTGGATCGCAGCCAGAGCAACCTCGCGATCGTCCGCGGCGCCGTCGCCAAGCACGTGCACGCGCTGCTCTGAACCGATGCCGATCATCGACGAAGACCGCGAGGTCCTCGTGCTCCGCGTGGTGTACGACGGGCCCCCGTTCTCGGGGAAGACGACGACCCTGCGCACGCTCTCGCGGGGGCTCGGCGTCGACATCGTGACGCCCGAGGAGCGGGCCGGGCGCACGCTCGCATTCGACTGGGTGGACTACACGGGCGGGTTGTTCGAAGGGCGGAAGATCCGCTGCCAGATCGTCAGCGTGCCGGGCCAGCCCGAGCTGGCCCGGCGACGCCGCTACCTGATCGAGTCGGCCGACGCGATCGTGGTGGTCGCGGACACGCGGCGCACCGAGGTGCGCGCGACGTTCTCGTTGCTGCGCGATCTGCTGGGCTGGGCGAGCCGACAGGAACCGCCCGTCGGCGTCGTGCTGCAGGCCAACAAGCGCGACGAGCCGAACGCGGTGCCGCGCGACGAGCTGCACGCGGGGCTCGCCGAGCTGGCGCCGCTCGGGCTCATCGAGACGGTCGCGACCTCGGGCCACGGCGTGCGCGAGGCCTTCGTGTTCGGGGTACGGCTCGCGCTCGATCGCGTGCGTGCACTGTCGGATGCGGGCGCGCTCGCGCACGGTCGCCCCGCGATCGACAGCGCCGCGCAGCTGCACGAGACGATCCTCGGGCTCGGCGACGGCCCGCCGCCCGGACCACCGCCGCCGTTCTCGCCCCCCGCCGACGCGGCGGAGGTGCCGTCGCTCGCGTTCGCGGTGGGGCACATCGATCGGTTGCGCCGCTACGACATCGAGGACGAGCCGACCTTCCGGCCGGACGCGACGATACCCGGCGGGTTCATCTGGCCGCCGGTGGAAGGCCGCGCGTTGCTCGACGAGGCCTCGCGACAACGGCTCGCGCCGGTGCGCACCGCGGCGGGCGACTGGGCCGCGTGCGGCGAGCTGTATCGGCTGCACTCCGCCCGTGCGTCGCGGTTCGAGGACGTCGACGCCGGACGGGCCGCGCTGATCCGCTGGGCGCGGGTGCACGCCGCCCACCTCGCGAGCCTGTCGCCGCGGCGCGTGCTGGTGCTGGCGGAGGCGGGGCAGGGCCGGCATCGGCTCTGGCAGCTCGTGCGGATCGAACGCACGCTGCGCGAGCGGCTCGCGCTCGTCGCGATGGACGGCGATCCGCTGCAGGTCGCGTTCGAGCTCGCCGGTGCGAGCGCTCAGCTGCTGCGCGCGCGCGCCGTGCTGCACACGCAGCGGCTGCCGCTCGCGTGCACGCTCGACACGGTCGGCCACGACTGGGCCCGCGCGCCGGTGTTCGTCGGCATCGTCCCCGAGCAGGACGACGAGCAGGGCGAAGAGCTCGAGGGCGCCGCGCTCGTGCAGCGCGAGCTGGCGCCGTTCGTGCGCGGGCTGGCCGACGATCGCGGTGACTTCGCGGAGATCGCCAGCGAGCTGCGCCGCGTGGCCCGACGCGAAGCGCCACGGCCCGGGCTCGGCGAGCTGGCCCGGCTCGCGCTCGAGGTCGACGCGCGAGCGTGAGCGCGCTCGTGTAGACTCGACCGCCATGGCGGGCAAGATTTCCCTGCGGCTGCGCAAGCTCGACGACGGCTCGCTCCTCATCGGCGAGTTCCCCGGCAAGGACGACGCGCTCACCTGGTTGCGCGAGCGTCCGGAGATGGTGGAGGTGATCGGCGTCGCCTCGGAGCTCGATCCCGACGTCGAGCAGGCGCTGCGCACCGCGATGCGTCCGCTCGATGCCGACGAGCGTCGCCGCGCGCACGAGCTCGACGAGGAGCGGATCTCGAACATGCGCGCGGCGGTCGAGCGCGAGCACTCGCGGCTCGCCGCCGAGTCGGCCGCGCGAGGCGCCGCGGCCGCCGCCGATCGCGACCCGAACCGTGCGATGACGATCGCGTTCGACGAGCACGAGGGCATCCGCAACGCGGAGCCCGGCGACGATCGCGAGATCCCCGACGTGGTCGCCGACGCGGTGATGTCGTGGGTGGCCGAGCGCAACACGTGGGTGCACGGGCGCGGACAACATGTCGCGCGCGCGGTGATCACCGTATGGCCGGGTCCGGTGCCCAGCGGCGACGAGGCCGACCGCTGCCAGTCCGGCGGTCAGTTCGAGACCGCGCCCGGGGCCGTCGACGCCAATTGAGCTCTGGTCGCGCCGTCCGGCGCTCTTCCTGGTGCGCGCGGTCGTGCTCGCTGTCCGCCGTGGCGAAGCCACGTCGGGCTCGAGTGGCGGCGGTTCCAGCTCTGGTCGCGCCGTCCGGCGCTCTTCCTGGTGCGCGCGGTCGTGCTCGCTGT
>CAZFKC010000069.1:23488-53002 GCA_964519175.1 uncultured Nannocystaceae bacterium | reverse complement strand
GCGCCGTCCGGCGCTCTTCCTGGTGCGGGCAGTCGTGCTCGCTGTCCGCCGTGGCAAAGCCACGGCGGGCTCGAGGGAGCCCTCGGTCCCCCATTCTTGGGATCGACCGGAGCGCCGCTTCATCGTCGCGGCCGATGGATCAGCCGCCACAGCGTCGCGACGATCCGATCGAGACGTTCGCGCTCCGCCGCGACCGCGGGCTCCGGCGCGTAGCCGAGCGCGGCCGCGACGTCGAGACACGCGACGGTCTCTTTCGCCGAGCCCATCGAGTTGTAGAGCCGCGCTTCGCGATTGCGGCCTTGGCTGTAGAGCCCCTCGCTCAAGTTGAGCGGCACGCTCGCCGACGCGCGTCGCAGCTGCCGCGCGAGATCGGGATCCCGCACTTCGATTCGCCGAGCAAACCCTCCGACCACGCGCACCATCTCGATCGTCACGTCGTAGATCCGCAGCGCCATCTCTGTCCTCCTCGTCGATCACGTCGACGCCGCACCGCCGCCACGGCGCGCAGGAGGGGTCGAGGGCAAAGCCGGCGAAGCCGGGCCCGCAGCGAAGCGAAGGGACCCTCGACGCCTCCGAGCACCGTGGCACTCTCGGTGATCGACGAGACGCCACATCCTCCGATCACGAGTCGGACCCGGACCCGGACCCGGACCCGGTCACCGATCCGGATCCCGAATCCGCCCCCGAGCCGCGCTCAGCATCGAAGCGCCGCTCGGGCGCGACTCCAACCGCGGCTACTCCCGCACGATCGAGATCTCGTCGAAGATCGTCTGCCCGACATCCCCACCGTCGGGCACGAACGCGAACAGCGAGTGGTCGATGTTGCGCAGCACCGCGCTCAGCTTCGCCGTACCGGCCGCCGAGTCGGGCAGGGTGGCCATGCTGGGATTCACGCTCGTCACCGTGGTGATGTACGAGTCGTCGCAGAGCGAGTCGGGCACGAGGCACGTGTTCAGATCGACGTCGTAGTAGATGTGCACGTGCCCGGTCGCGACCTGGATCATCCCGGTCGGATCGGCGGGCAGCAGCGCGAAGTTGAGCACGCGCGCGTCGACCGAGATCACCTCGTTCTCGAGCGGGAACACGGTGCCCGGCCACGGCTCGCGGATGCCGACGAGCGGTGTGTCGCCGTCGTCGATCCAGAAAAGTCGCCGTGCGACCGCCTCGGGGTTGTCGTAGCGCGAGCCGTCGTTGCGCAGCGCCTGCACCGCGACGCGCACCGGGCCGACCTCGTTCGGCACCTCGATGTCGAACTGCACGCCGCCCGAGAACGCCCCGCTCTCGATCGTGCCGACGCTCTGGCCCTCGACCAGCACCTCGAGGTGGCCCTCGCCGAACACGTTGTCGGGGTTCTCCTTCGGGTCGACGATGTCGAGCGTGCCGCGGAACACCATCGACACGGTGCGCATGCCGGGCGTGTCTCCCTGGGCGACCGCCTCTTCTTCCTCGGGGTTGATGATCTCGACGCGCGGCGGATCGCCGGCCTCGCAGCGGGCGTTCACGCAGGTCTGATCACCCGGGCACGGATCGTCCTCGCCGCACGCGAACACCCCCGACGCGTCGGGATCGAGCTCCGCGGTGAAGCACGCGAGCGGCAGCGAGGCGAACAGCAAGGCGAGGCGACGCATAGGCCTAGAATCTTCCCACGAGCGACAACCCGAACGAGCGCCCACCGAAGCTCGGCGCGAGCGCGGTCTTCGGCGTGCGCTTCAGCTTGGACATGCGGGACGCGCCGACGGCGAGCAGGGCGATGCCCACGAGCCCGACCGCGGCGCCGACGGCGACCACCGCGATCTGCCCGACCTCGAGCCGCTTGCCGTCCTTCTCGAGCGCCTGCGCATCCGCGAACGACTTCCCGTCGGGGTTGCCGGACTGGATGTCGTCGAGCTCGTCGCTCTTCTTCTTCGCCACGATGCCGAGCCCGAGCCCACCGCCGAGCGCGACCGCGGCACCGACGGCGGTGAGCGCAGCACCGGCGCCGATGAACGCCTTCGCCTTCTTGCGCGCCGCGATCGATTCGTCGACGGCGACCGGCGAGTCGACCGGCTTGTTCTTGTCGCGCTCGCGGGCCTCGGCGATGCCGCGCAGCCGCTCGATGCGATCCTCGACGTTCGCGCGGTCGGGGATGTCCTGCTTCGTCTTGAGGTAGATCTCGAAGGCCCGGATCGCTTCCTCGGGCTGATCGAGCTTCTCGTAGCAGAGCCCGATGTTGTACTGGAAGTCGGGCGAGGCGTAGAGGCTCGCGGCCTCGAGGAAGTCGGACAGCGCCGCCTTGTACTTCGCGCGGTTGTAGTGCTCGCTGCCGCTCTCGAACGCCCGCATCGCGCGCTCGAGGTTCGCGTCGTCCTTGGGCGCGTCGCCTTCGGGCGGCGGGTCGGGCTCGTCGTGCACCGTGGGCAGCGCGTCGGAGGGGGGCGCGGGCTCGGCCGCGGCGCGCTGGGGCCACCCGAGCGCGAGCACGGCGACCAGCGCGACGGGAGCACAGCGGCCTCGGGGACGCGCGTTCGAGGGGGGCGAGGCGGGCGCGGCGGGCACGGGAGCGGCCCGACGATACCCCCAAGCGGCACCACCCGCAAAAGTCGCGGGGCCAAGACGTCGCCGGCAGGTGCCGACCGCCCGGAGATCGGCGAGGGGTCCGCGCTCCTTGTTGCCCGCCGCGTGCGCGCCGGCCTACGATGGAGGCGACCCTGGGTCCGATGTCGAAGACCACCATCCGGATGGAGCCGACGAGCCTGGAGGCCGGCCGCGACGGTCGCAAGCGTGCGTTCGTCGTCGTGCTGTCCGGTGATCGCATGGGCGAGATGTTCCCGCTCAAGGACGGCAGCAAGACCAGCATCGGTCGCGGGCTGCAGACCGACGTGCGGATCAACGACGAGGGAATATCGCGCACCCACGCCGTCGTCGAGGAGGACGCAGGGATCTACTACCTGTGCGACGCGGGCTCGACGAACGGCACCTTCGCGAACGGCACGCGCGTCGAACGACAGGCGCTGCGCGAGGGCGACAAGATCCAGATCGGCGCGTCGTCGGTGCTGAAGTTCACCTTCCACGACGATCTCGACGAGGACTTCCAGCGCAACCTCTACGAGTCCGCGCTGCGCGACCGCCTCACCGGCGTGTTCAACCGCGGCTACTTCAACAACCGGCTCGAGAGCGACGTCGCGTTCGCGCTGCGCCACGGCAAGCCGCTGTCGCTCGTGCTGTTCGACATCGACAACTTCAAGCTCATCAACGACACGTACGGCCACCCGGCCGGCGACGAGGTGCTGCGCGTGCTCGCCGATCGCGTCGAGGGCACGACCCGCAGCGAGGACATCTTCGCCCGCTACGGCGGCGAGGAGTTCGCGCTCATCTGCCGCGACGTCGACGCGTTGCGCGCGGCGCGGGCGGCGTATCGCATCCTCGACACCGTGGGCGGCAAGCCGTTCGAGCTCGATGCCCGCACGCTCGCGGTCACGGTGTCGCTCGGCGTCGCCGACCTCGGCATGCTGGTGCGACCCACCGCCGAGGCGCTGATCGAAGCGGCCGACGCCGCGCTCTACACGGCGAAGCGCAACGGTCGCAACCGCGTCGAGATGTACGACCCCGAGCACGAGCCCACACGTCTGGTGTGAGCGCGGCGGAGCGCAGATCGTGAACGCCGAGCACGACAGACGGCGAGCCGTGGTGCTGCTCGCTGCGTGCCTCGGCGTGCTGGGCTGCCGGCGCGACGGTCCACCGGCGGCGCTGACCGTCGCCGAGGATGCGAGCGAGGGCGAGAGTCAGGGCGGCGAGGCTGCGGCCCCCGCGGTCCCCGTCGACACGCGTGCGCTGTGGTGGGCGAGCGGCCCGGGACGCGAGGCGATCCTGGCGCGCGAGCGTGGCGATCACGAGACCGCGATCGCGAAGCTCGACGAGCTGCTGGCCGACACGACGATCTCCGCCGACGATCGCGGCGCGGCGCTGGTATTGCGCGGCGTCGAGGACGAGCGCGCCGATCGCTTCGCCGAGGCCGCGCAGCGCTTCGGCGAGGCCGCGTCGGCCCCGGCGCTCGCGCCCATCGAGCCGCGGCTGCGGCTCTTGCAGGCCCAGGCGCTGCTCGACGCGGGCGATCCGAAGTCTGCGCTCGCGCAGGTCGCCGGCATGAACGTCGACGGCACCGCGCTGGTCGACGATCTGCTGGTCGTGCGCGCCGACGCGATGCTGCGCGAGGGCGACATCGAGGGCGCGCGCACCGGCTACCGCACGTACCTGAAGGAGCGTCGCACCGGGCCGCGGCGCTGGGAGGTCGCGGCCAAGCTCGCGCGCTCGCTCGCGCGCTCCGAGGCGCCCGCGGATCTGCTGCAGGCAGTCGAGCTCTACGAAGATCTCGAGCTGTCAGTGCCGCTGTCCGACTACGGCGAGGAGGCCGAGCGCGAGCTGCCGGATCTGCGCAAGCGCATCCAGGGCGCGAAGACGGGCGCGGCGCTGCGCGAGTGGGAGCGCAAGGTGACGCTCGCGCGCATCGACGCGATGGTCGAGCGCGGGCGCTACAAGCAGGCGATCAAGGCCATCGATGCGCTGCTCGGCGGCAAGGGGCTCGCGCCGCTCGATCGCTGCCAGGCGCTGTTCGCCAAGGGCACTGCGGTGTTCAAGCAACGCGAGCGCGCGAAGTCGCGGCCGCACTTCGAACAGGCCTTCCGCGAGTGCGAGAAGGCCGGCAAGGACGGGCGCGAGATCGCGGTGAAGGCCGGCTACCAGGGCGCGCGCGGGCGCTACGCCGAGGGCAAGCACGCGCTCGCGGCCGCCGACTTCGAGAAGCTCGCGAAGGGCTTCCCCGAGCACAGCTACGCCGACGATGCCTGGGTGCTCGCGGGCGAGTCGTGGGAGTCGGCGGGCGAGGCGGACAAGGCCCGCGAGGCCTGGCGTGCTGCGCTCGCGGTGAAGGGCGACATGCTCGAGGAGGCGCGCCGACGTCTGCTCGTCGCTGCGTTCGCGCGCGGCGACGATGCCGACGCGCTCGCGCTCGCCGATGCCGGGCTCGCGGGACGATCGCTTCTGCCCGCCGAGCGCGGCAAGCTGTACTACTTCCGTGGGCGTGCGCTCGCGCGGCTCGGCAAGCCCGACGATGCGAAGCAGGCGTGGCTCGAGGTGCTCGCGGTCGGTCCGCTCGACTATCCCTCGCTGCAGGCGCTGTCGCGGCTGCGCGAGCTCGGCGACGAGCCGCTCGCGCTCGGGCTCGATGCGCTCGGCGTCGGGGAAGCCGAGAAGGCCGCGACGTCCACGAGCGCCGCTGCGCCACCGGCCACCGCCGCGACGATCTACGCGAAGCTCGGGCTCGGCGAGTGGGCGCAGGAGGAGCTGCGCGCGACGTCGGTCGGCGGCTGGACGGCGGTCGCGGTGCTCGATCAGGCCGGGCTCTACGCCGGCGCGCAGAAGCTGATCGCGAGCCTCGGCTCCACGTGGCGCGCACGGCCGCCGGTCGGCGACGCGAAGGACGAGTGGGAGCTCGCGCACCCGCGGCCGTTCTTCGAGCTGGTCGCACCGCGCGAGAGCAAGCACGGCGTGCCGCCGTGGCTCACCTACGCGATCATGCAGACCGAGAGCCGCTTCGATCCCACCGCGACGTCGTGGGCGGGTGCGCGGGGGCTGATCCAGCTGATGCCGTCGACCGCGAAGGCGGTGGCGGAGCAGGCCGGGGTGACCCTCGCAGGCGACGACGCGCTCTACGATCCCGAGACGAACATCGAGCTGGGCATGCACCACCTCGGTCGGCTGGTCGCGCGCTACGGCAACGGCGACGGCGCGGTCGCGCTGGCGATCCCCAGCTACAACGCGGGCGCGGGTGCGGTGGAGCGCTGGCTCGACGAGCGCAAGGACTGGGACCTCGACGTCTTCGTCGAAGGCATCCCCTACGACGAGACCCGCAAGTACACGCAGAGCGTGCTGGGCAGGTGGCTGGCGTATCGCGTGCTCTACGGGACCGCAGAGGAGCGCGCGGACCGGGTGCCGTATCTCGCGCTACCGCTGCCGAAGCGTTGATCGCTCGAGCAGCTCGGCCAGGCACGCGTGCCCACCCGTGAAGACGGGCCAGCCGTCGCCGACCAGCACGGCGTCGATGCCCGGGAGCTCGACGAGCCGGCGCAGCGATGCGATCGCAGCCCCGCGATCGCCCAGCTTCGCGTCGGGCAACAGCGTGAGCTGGCCACCGACGTGGGCGCGCACGAGGTCGCCGCAGACGAGCGTGGTGTCGTCGACCACGAGCGCGAGCTCGCCGGGCGTCTTGCTGCCGTCGAGCGCCAGCACGCGGATGCCCGGGACGAGTACCTCGTCGTCGGCGAGCCAGCGCTCGCACGCGATCGGAAACCCGGCCTGCTCGCCCGCCGGCCCGGCGATGCGGGCCTCGAGTCGCGCCGCCAGCTCGGCTGCAGCCCGCACGTGGTCGGAGTTCGTCACGACGATCCACGTCGCGCCACCGAGGCGCTGCAGGTGCGCCGCGTCGTGCTCGGACATCGGCAGCGGATCGACCAGCACGTTGCCGCCCGCACGCATGAGCAGGTAGCCGTGGAAGTCGAGGTTCCTCGCCTCGTCGAAGCGCGACCACACGAACATGTCGGGACGATGCGCGACCTTCATGGCGACGCGGATCGACCTACCACGGTCGCGCGCCCTTCGGGCACCGGCTCACGCAGCCGCGAGCAGACGCTGCTCCCGAGCGCCGTGCAGCACGAGCCGCAGCTCCTCGACGAGCGCGACCACGGCGTCGAGCGCCGCCGGATCCACCTCGTCGGTCGCCTGGGCGGACACCAGCGCCCGGCGAGCCTCGCCGACCAGGTCGCGCGCCCGACCCAGCTCGGCGACGACCGCGTCGTTCTCCGGGTCGTGGTGCCGCTGCATCACGGCGAGGTCGCGCTCGAGATCCTCGATGCGTCCGCCGGCCCGCACCAGCGTGCGCTGCGGCGCTTCGCCGACGAGCGGCTCGAACGGGGCGTGGCCCGAGGCCGCCGCGTCGAACGCCCGCTTGCCGAGCACGCGGGTGCCGTCGTCGTTGCTGGACACCGGAACCTCCTCCTCGGTACCGCCGGCGACCGCAACGCCACAGCCGGCGAAGCCGAAGAGGGCGAGGAGCACGAGCGGGCGGGCGAAGTGGTTCATGGGAGAGCTACAGTGCAAGAGCAGGGCCGAGCCGCTGACGCGTGCCAGCACGCTGTTCAGGCCGGGGATCGGGCGGCAGGCGTGGCACAGCCGTGCGCGGATGCCCAGTGCACGACGGGACGCGGCGTACAGCCGCGGGGCGCCGGGCGGGCGTGCACGAGCAAGGGACGGCCGATGCAACCGCCGGTTGCAACGTGTCATCGCGCCGCCAGCTGCCGTGTGGCGCTGTGCGATCAGCCGGCGAGCTCGAAGTCGACGTCAGCGCAGTGACGCGCGAGATCGTCCGTCTGCACGCGACACGTCGCGATCCCGCCCTGCTCGAGCATCTCCAGCTCGTCGCAGTCGGCCAGCACGATGCACTCGGCGTAGTCGTCGTGCGCACGCGAGCACCGTGCGCTGGCGCTCGCGGCCGCGCGACGATCCTGCTCGCACGCGCGCGTGCACGCCGAGAACGAGTCCTCGCCGACCACGAGCTCGAGCTGCGGATCGCAGGCGAGCTGCTCGCACACCTCCGTGCAGACCTGCGAGATCGCCGTCGTCCCCGGCCGATCGCGCGTTTCGTCGACGCCGAGCTCGGTGTCGATCGGCGTGCGACCGCATGCTGCGAGCCCGAGGATCACCACGGCGATGCGATGGACGTTGCGCACGAAGGCAGCATGGCCGACGACTCCGGGCTCGCAACCGCACGCGCTCGCGCCGCCCGACTCACGCAGCGCGCTGCAGCATCACGTCGTTGCAGAACGCTGCTCGCTCGGGAAACCTGAACTCGAACGTGGTGCCCTGGCCGACGTTCGAGCGCACGGTGATGTAGCCGCCGATCCGGGCCGTCACGTCGGCGATCACCGCCATGCCGACGCCGCGCCCGGAGATCGCGGTCACGACCTCCTTCGTGGTGAAGCCGTCGGCGAATAGCGCTCGCTCGAGGTCGGAACGTGTCGCGCACGGGAGCCCGCACACCGCGGCACGCCGACGCACGGCATCCCAGTCGATGCCGCGACCGTCGTCGCGGATCGCGATCACGAGCTCTTCGCCGAGCGAGGTGGTCAGCCACACTTGCCCACGCACGGGTTTGCCGGCGGCCACCCGTTGCTCGGGGGACTCCAGGCCGTGGTCGATCGCGTTGCGCACGACGTGGGCGAAGGCCGACCAGAACGGACCCCACGACGCCGCACACAGGGCGACGCCGTTGTCGTCGGTGTGCACCTCGATCGCACCTCGATCGAGCCTCGCGGACAGACCACGCGCCTGCTCGGCGATGCGCGCGAGCCGTGCCGCCATCGGCTCGTAGCTCCAGCGCCGGATCATCGTCTCGAGCTCCGCATGGCTGCGCCCGTTGCGGATCGCGTCGACGACGATGTCGATCTCCTCGCGGGGAATCGCCACCGTTCCGCTCGCGTCGCGCCCGAGCAGCGGATCGATGCGCGAGCGCAGCTCGAGCCAGCTCGCCTGCAAGGTCTCGCGATCGGCGTCGTCCAGCCCGTCGCAGTGCTCCGCCATCCGGCTCTCGACCTCGTGGCACTCGGCGGCGAACGTGACGAGCCCGAAGAGCCCGGCGTTGCCCTTCAGCGTGTGGATGCGCCGGGCATCGGCGGCCGTCGGCAGGGCTCGGTTCTCGGCGAGCTCGCGCACGATCGCATCGGCCTCGTCGAGGAACTCGAGCACACCCTGTCGATCGCGGATCGTGCGGGCGAGCAGCGCCACGACCTCGCGTTGGCTCCGCTCCGCGCGCTCGGCCTCGACCACTTCGGTCACGTCGGTGACCACGGCGAGCAGCTCGCCTTGCTCGCCGGTCGCGAGCCAGCGGACGGCGTACGCACGATCGCGGTGGACGAGCCGCTGTGGGAGCTGGGCGAGGGTGAGCTCGGCGGGGAGCACTGCCTCCCGGTGCGCCTCGCAACCGAGCTCGAGCCAGGCGGCGAAGGTCGGATCTGCACCGGCGAGCCACGCCCAGGCCGTCACGCCGGGGGGCGGCGCGCCGAACCAGCGGATCGCGGCGGCCGAGATCCCCCGACCGACGCGACCATCGTGCGAGATCGTGAAGAGGCCCTGGTCCGTCGTGTCGAGCACGCCCTGCGCCGTCGCGCGTGCGCGCTCCGCCTCGGCGTGCGCGGCCTGCAGGGCCTGCGCCATCGCGACCTTGTTGCGCTCGAACGCACGCGCGAGCACGAACGTGCAGGCCGAGACGCTGAGCTGGGAGACCAGCAACCGCATCACCTCGCGCTGGCTGGCGCCGGCGTGCGGGAGCACGCCCGACAGATCGAGCACGCCGAACGTCGCAATGACGACGAGCGTGACGACGAGCCAGATCCACGCGCCGCGCGAGAGCAGGAACGCCGCGAGCAGGGGCATCAGCGCGAACCAGTCGACGGCCGAGCCACCGAGGCCACCTTGGCTCACGACGGACGGCGTGAGTGACACGACCGTGTTGAGCAGCATCAGGTGGATCGCCAGGTCGAGCTTGCCGCGGCGGCGCAGCAGCCAGATCGGCACTGCGGCGAAGAGCGTGGCCACCGCGGTGGTCGCACCCGCCATGGTGTCGCCGATGACGAACATCGTCGGCACCATCAGCAACGACATGCACCACGAGAGCCCGGCGAACGCGGCCGTGGTGCGCGCGCGTCGGACCTCCTCGGGATCGTCGGTGCCGAGCAGCGCGGGATGCAGCAGACGATCGAACACGGACGAGGTCACGGACACCCGAGCTTCGACCGGGTGCGCGCCGGAGTTGAGCGCTGGACGACGTGCGGCCCGCGACGGGCCGGCGCATTGCGGGTCGGCGGTCGTCCGCGCCGCAAACGTTGCGCAACAGCGAGAAGTGCGCGCGGTCGATTGTCGCGAGCGATGACGCTCCACGAGCAGCTCTGCGACCGTCATGAGGTCATCGTGGAGGCGATGCTCGCCATGCGAGACCGCGCGATGGCGCCGCTCGACGAGGCGCGCCAGTTCGTGCTCGGCTTCGTCGGGCTGGTGGAGGCCGCGGCCCACGGTGACTTCGGACCGCGCGACGAGTACCTCGACGTGGTGATCCCGGGCCTGCGTGCGAGCGGCTTCGAGCTCGCGTCCGCGGTGGATGCCATGGTGCGTTCCGCGATGGCGCTCGTGACGGTCGTCGACCCGGAGTACCACCGCTGGATCATCGCCTTCTGCGGCGACTACTCGCGACGCATGGTCCGCAAGTGGGGGGCCGCGTGAGCACGACGGGCACTTCGGCGTTCCAGCGGCTCGTCGAGATGTGCGGGCTCAGCTCGATGTTCGCGAGCCATGCGATGGCGCGCGCGATCGGGCGGGCCGGCGTCACTCCCGAGCGGATGACCGCCCACGATCTCCCGCTGGTCCTCGGAGAGGTCGAGCGCGCGCTGAGGCCGTTTCTCTGCGAGCGCGAGCTCTCGAACGTGCTCGCCCGCCTGCGCTCGACCGACGTCGTCGCGAGCTGGTGAACGATCGCGGCTCTACGCGTTCGCGCCGGTCACGACCAGCCGGCCGAGCTCGCCGCGCAGCAGGTCCTCACGAGGGACCAAGAGGTAGATCCAGTTCGTGCCCCAGCCGAAGTCCGCGCGCGGGTCGTAGGTCACCCGCAGCAGGCTCTCGTAGTGACTGATGTCTTCGTCGAGGCCCACCGGCGGCGTGAAGCCGTAGTGCTCGTCGAGGGCACCGCTGCGGTGGCCGAGCAGGCGGTGGTACTCGTCGGAGGCGTCCGTGTTGTATCCGGCCGGGTAGAACGCGTCGTAGTCGTGCCAGCGCGGCTCGTCGAGCGGCCAGAGCTCCTCGAGCGCGCGGCCCTCGGGGAGCGTCCACGCGAGCGCGAACTCGAGGCGCGTCTCCCAGGCGCCGAAGGAGCGTGGGCGCGCGCTCGGAGCACGGCGAGCGTCGATCTCCGGGAACCAGCGAGCGCGCACGAGCTCGTCGGGCGAGCCGTCGTCGGAGACGTCGAGGCGCAGGAGGCCCGTGAGTCGCGGCGCGTCGGGTGGGAGCACGGCGGTGGCCTCCGCGAGATCGATCTGGCCGAGGAACGCGTGGTGGCGCCAGTCCTCGTCGGGGTCGCAGTAGGGGGTGCCGCCGAACTTCGAGGCAGCGATGCCGAGCACCGGCTCGGCGCCGCTGCGTCCGAGGATGCGGGCGATCGCGCCGCGACGCAGCGGCGTCGCGGAAACGCGACGCGAGGTGATCGCGACGCACGGCCGCACATGCGCGGCCATCGTGCGCTCGAGCTCGTCGGCGAGGCCACGCCGATGCGCCTCGAGATCCCTGCGGACCGGCTCCGGGAATCGCAGCACGGGCGGCGAGACGCTCATCGCGGGGTGTGGATCCTAGCGCGGCGTGGGTCACTCGCGGGCGCGCGGGCCGTCGAGACGATGCGTCAGCCCTCGTTCGGGGGCAGCTCGGGCCCGCGGCGCAGCTCGTGGCCGGTGCGCGAGAGCACGAGGATCCACTCGAAGCGTGGCTCGAGCGTGATCGTTGCGGTGTTCGACCAGGTGAACTTGCCGCCGTGCAGCGCACCCCAGATGATCTCGTGGGTGCCCGCGGAAAGCCACGTGCTGCGCCCGTCGCGGTAGGTGCGGAGCAGCGAGCGGTCGTCGGGGCCCGGATCGAAGCCGTCCTCGACGCGTCGTCGTTGGACGTCCACCTCGTCGAGTCCTTCGAGCTCGAAGCGCAGGACGACGAAGGCACTCGGTGGCGGTGGGAGTGTGATGCCCGGCGTGGGCCCGACGACGGTGCAGGGGGCGATGGTGGTCGGCGTCTTCGCGCAGCGGATCCCGGAGTCGTCGCTGAAGGTCTCGCGCGCGCCGGGAGTGCAGAGGTATTTCTTGTCCCAATACCGTGTCTGCCAGGTCGCCCCGCACACATCGCGGAGGTCGCCGAGGCGTCGGTCGTCGCGAAACGGTGCGAGCGCTTGTTCGCCGACGTTGCCTGCGAGGTCGAAGATGCCGTCGCGCGACACGTCCTTCGGGCGGCTGCCCGGCGGCCAGGGGCGCCCTCTGCCACATCCACGATCGCCGTCGTCCGTGTTCTGGTCGACGATCGCGAGCTCGCAGGTCGCGGGCGCATCGCCCCAGGGATGCGGTCGCCGCTCCTCGCGACCCTGGGCGGCCCACTGCAGCTCGTGGGCAAAGGGCGTCCGCTTGCCTCGCCACGCGCAGTAGGCATCGTGGTGGTCACCGTCCAGGCAGTTGATCGGCAATGACGGATCGGCGATCTCCCAGGTGCATACGAGCGGATTCCGATCGGCGTCGGTGAAGCCCTCGCTGTTCGTGTGCGGGACGGTGCATGCGCCCGCGGTCACGCACTCTCGGTACTCCGCTACGGTGACTTCGTACCGATCCAGCCACAGTGGCTCGATGTCGAAGACGTGCGGCGCCGTCAGCTTGTGCCAGGACATGCGGCCCCCGGGGAGGTAGGCCATGCGCGGCTCGTCGCGACAGTCGGGCTTCGCGGGCGTCGCCGCCACGGCGTCGGCCGGCGATGTCGGCGAGGGCTGCGGAGCCGTCGTCGCCCCGCTGTCGCACGAGCTCACGCTCGTGACGAGCACGAAGAGCGAGCGCGCGGCGGTGTTCAAGGCTTCCTCCGCAGCGCGGCCGCCTCGGCGATGTTCTTCTGCAACAGCGGCTTGCCTTCCCCATTGCCGACCACGCGCAGCATGCTGTGCAGCGAAGCGATGGCGCGTGGACCCGAGCCCGCGTAGCGGATGCGCGCGCGCATCCACGAGCACGGGAGGTCGGTGCGCTCGCGGATGTGCGCACGCACGTCGGCCTCGACCTGCGTCGCGGCGAGGCCGTGCTTGTCGCCGGCCTGTTTTGCGGCCGCCTCGATGCTCGGACCGGATGCGAGTGCATCCACGACATGCGCAGCAGCAGGCGTCCAGGTCCTTCCGAACAGCCTCTGCGTCTCCGTCTCCAGATCGCCGAGCGCCGACGAGGCGCTGTGCGCGAACTTGGTGTAACGCTCGAGGTCGACGAATACCGCGGTCGCGCCTGACAGCTCGCCGAACTTCCGGCGGGAGATCGGTACGAAGACGCTGCCCTGCCCGTGCTTGTCGCCGCTGACGAGGCTCTCGTCGAAGAACCGCCGCAAGCACGTCTGACAGTCGTAGTGAGATTTGCCGGGCAGCTTCCCGTACGAGCAGTCGATGCGCAGCGAGTTGTCGTACTTCGGGATCGCGCGTTCGTCCACCGCGGACGCGAGGCTCGCGTCGAAGCTCGTGAACGATCGCGGATGCCGGACCGCCGTCGCACCCGGCGGCATGATCGGTAGCCCGCGCACGAGCTCGACGCCGTCGACCTTCGCGTCGCCGTAGGTCGTCTGGCCGGTGCCCCAGCCACGGCAGCGGAACCAGTCGCCGCCCTTGTGATAGGTCGGATCGAACACGCCCGGCGCCGGGAGCCGCACGTCGATGCCGAGCAGCGGCAGCCGGCGCTTGTCGCCCGGGGCCGTGTTGAACGGGCGGATGCTCTGCGAGAACACGCCCGCGCCTTCGTTGAAGAAGATCTGCAGCGCGAGCACCTCGGGCATCGCCGTCGCGCGCTTGCCGTCCGTGTTGCGCGCGCGATCGGTGCAGAGCTTGCGGATGCGGTCGGCGCCCTGCTGCGCACCGTGGACGTCGGGCGGATCGGCGAAGAGCTGGTACGCCGGACGATCGTGGGGACCGATGCGCCCGCCCTGCCGCAGCGCCTTCAGATAGATCGCGGTGGGTTGATCGAGCGTGCCGAGCTCGACGAGGTGCGCCCGCCAGGCCACGATCTGGCGCTTCGCGTCGAGCGTCCAGAACCGCACGAGCTCGCCGAGCTTCGCGCAGCGCCGCGCCGCCGCCACGAGCCGCGGCGAGACCATCGACCATGCGACCTCGTCACCGGCAGGCGCGGCGAACGAGCCCACGCGGGTCTCGACGCTCGTGCAGTGTCCCTTCGCGCGCTCGATGCCGACGAGCATCGCGGTGATCGCCTTGGCCAGCGCCGCGCGGTTGGCCTTGCGCGCGCCGAACTTGCCGTCCGACCACACGCCGTCGCCGAGCAATGCCTTGGTGCTCGAGTGCTCGGGCTTCGTGTCGGTCGGTATCGCGAGATCGTCGAACGACTTGCTCGCCGCCTTCGGGGCGAACGGCATGAACGGCTGCCCGAGCTGCTCGAGCGCCGCGACGTGCGGCCAGTCCGCGAGCGTCGCCTCGACGCGCGCGACCCGCTTCTCGAGCATCGCGAGCTGGCGATCGAAGCTCTTGCCCTTGGCGCCGGGCAGCTGCTTCATCGCACCGGCGATCGCCGACAGCTCGCCGGCGAGCCCACCGCCTTTGCCGGCCCAGCGCTCGCTCCACTGCCCGAGGATGCCCGCCGGCGACACCAGCTTCGTCTGGTAGTGGATCGGTCGCGCGAACTTCGTGGCCGCGACCGAGCCGGGCGCGACGGACTCGCGCGTGTCGGTCGTGGCGATGCCGTAGATCTCGACGAGGTCCTGCTTGAAGCCCAGCACCGCACCGAGCACGTGGTACGTGAGCTCGCCGCACGGTGGGGAGCCGCGGCTGCGCGAGAAGTAGCCGAGCCAGAGCAGATCCTCCTGCAGCTCCTTCACGTAGCGCGGCTCTGCGCGCGCGCGAGGGCCGGGCGGGGCCTGCTCGGGGCCGTAGGCCGCGGTCGCGGGCGCGAACTTCTTCTTGCCGGCGCGGCGCACCTCCTCGTCGGAGTTGCCGAGCGACAGCAGGTGACCATCGAACGGGAGATCGGTGAGCACGACGGCCGTGAGCGTCGCGCCGCCGACGACGAAGCGTTTCTTCGGTGACGCCGGCGTGGCGCCGCCACCGATCGCGCCCAGCACCTCGAGCAGACGCGACGTGCCCTTCGTCCCGCCTTGCACGAGCTGCCAGGCCGCGAGCCCGCGCCAGCCCGCGGCGGCTGCGAGCGCACGCGCGACGACGCCGTCGGTCGGCACCGCGAGCAGCGTGCCGTCGCGGGGCGGGCTCGCCTCCGCACAGCTCGGACACGGGGCGCCTTCGCCACTCGGGTCGATCCCCTCGACGTCCTCCGCCTCGTCCTCGTCCTCGTCCTCGTCCTCGTCGCTGTCGTCGTCATCGTCGACCTCGGGATCCTCGTCGTCCGGCGGCGCGCCCTCCATCGCCGGACGCGTGCCGGTGATCCGCGCACCGAGCTCGCCGGAGGTCTGCCCGTACGAACCGATCGCGAGCTCGCACTCCGGGTGGTCGCAGAGCAGCACGACCTGATCGAGCGTCGCCTTCGCCGCGGGATCGCTCATGGTGCCGGGCCCTCCTCGTCGTGCATCGGCCACTCGTCGATGCCATCGTCGTCGATGCCGTCGTCGTCGTCGTCGACATGCTCGAGCCAGTCGTCGTCGGGCTCCGCGTCGTCGTCCGGCGGATCGTCTGTCACGTCGTCGTCGTCGTCGGGCTCGTCCTCCTCGAACAGGAGGTCCTCGTCCTCGGGCGGGAGATCGGCGGCCGCCGGGCGTGCGCGCCGGGCCCCGCCGCGCTCCGCGTAGCGCGTGTCGACGACGACGCAGCGTGCCGCGCCACAGGTGAGCCGCACGAGCTCGCCTCCGAGGCCGCGCTCCACCACCATGCCCTCGCCGTCGCTCGTGCCCTCGCGCCGGTCGGCCTCCGTCTCGATCACGTACTCCGTGTCCGCGAGCACGTGCCCGTAGTGGTCCACGAGTCGCAGCACCAGATCGCCGCGTCCGAGCGCGACGGGACGCAGCGGCAACGTCTCGATGCGCGCGACGTCGTAGAGCAGCGCGATGCCGTGGTGGTCGCGCCACGCGAGCGAGCTGGGCAAGAGCAGCAGGTCGACGCGGCGCTGCCCCGCCGCGGAGCCGGACTCGGCGAGGGCAGGGTGAGCGAGCACCTGCGCGCCGGCGCCCATCGAGGACGGCGAGGCGTAGCGCAGGTTCGCCGTCGACGCCCCGAGCGCCGCGACGAGCTCGTGCAGCTCGTAGCTCTGGCAGTCGAACAACGCGCCGAGCGTCTCCTCGCCGCACACGCCGTCCACGTCCAGCATGGCGTCGTAGATGTCGTCGTAGCGCTGCTGGAACGCCGCGATCGCCTCGGCGTAGCCGCCGTCGACCACGCCGTCGGTGCGACCCGGATTGGTCGGCCAGCGGTGGGTCTCGGCGAGATAGGCGAGCAGTCGCTGCACGTCGGCGGGTGTGCCGTGCGAGGTGGCGAGCTGCACCCACGCGTCGCGTGATCCGTCGAGCAGCGCTTGCACGCACTGCGCACGGCGGAGCGCGAGCGCGTCGTTCGCCTGCGCATCACCATCGGCGCTGGTGTGACCGACCACCATCAGCTGCACGTCGCCGCGATCGCCGAGGTGCGCGATGGCGGTCGCGAGCGCGCCGAGGTGCGAGCGGGCCGGGTCGAGCGGCACGAGCAGGCTCGCGTCACGGGCGAACTGCAGCGAGTCGGGCTCGATGCGCGCGATGTTCGGGCGCGTGACGACCACGACCTGCGGCGGCTCGATAGGCACGTCGACGACCGCAGGTGCGTCGAACGGAAACGGTACGGTCCACTGCGACGCGACGAAGCCCATGCCGCCGCCGCAACGTGGCGGGTGCTGCGGCCGCAGCACGAGCCGGCCGTTGCCGGGCGTGCCGAGCTCGCCGATCGCGAGGCCGCCGGCGCCGTCCGTCACCACCTCGCGCTCGGCTGCGGCCGGAGGGGTGGCGCGCACGGTCTCGTCTGCGAGCGGGCTGCCGTCGTCGAGCACGAGCGTGGCGTGCCACGTCCGCACGCGCGGGTCCTCGCCGGGAACCGGCGTCGTCGGAGCGTCGTCGCCACCGCCGTCGCCACCGTCCGTCGGACGCAGGTCGTCGAGGAACGGGAGATCGTCCCACGCGGGATCGCCCGCGTCTGCGAGCGCGCCCGCGTCTGCATCCGGCTCGCGCAGCACGAGCACGCGGCCAGCCGCGATGTGGCCGGCGAGCGCCCCCGCGACGCCGTCGATGTCGGTCGCGAGGCACAACATGTCGTCGGCCAAGCGCTCGAGCGCGCGTCGCGAGAAGGGATCGGTCAGCGCTTCGGTGAGCGTCGCGCGGGCACGCTCTTCGTCCCACTGCTCGAGCTCGTCCCTCGCGATCACCACCACGCTGCGGCCATCCGGCAGCGTGATCCGCACTCGGCCGATGGACGCCAGGCTCAATGTCGAGAGTTCAGCACCCGCGCGCGCCGCGAGCAACCTGGCCGCGAAGGACAGGTGCACGCGCATTCAGGCCCACCATGCTCGCGCTTCGGCGCGGGTGCGCGTGGGCGCTCTGCTAAGCTCGCACGCTGCGTCGTCGGGGCCGCCCGTCGGCGACGCAGCGCTCGCGCCATGACCGATCCGGTGGACATCGAGGCGAGGGGACGTCGCTACCTGCTGTTCGGGGCCGACGCGCTCGTGCAGCTCGACGCCGAGCGGGCCCGCGAGCTGCTGCACGCCCCAGCGATCGCTGCGGACGATCTGCTCGCGCTCGCCGGTCGTTTGGTCGACGCGCCGGGCGAGATCGACGCGGCAATCGTCGCGATCGCCGAGGCGATCGGGCGGGGTGAGCTGCTGCTCGCCGCGATCGACCCGCTGCACCTCGCGCCCGTCGGCCCGAGTGGCGCGCCGCTGAGCGATGACGACTGGGACACCTTCGTGCCGCTGTCCGATCTCGTCCTGCCGGACGCAACGCCGACGTGGTGCGAGCTCGAGCTCTGGCTGGACGAGGACGGGCCGCTCGTCGGTGCCGAGCTGCGTGCGTCGATGTCCGGCGGCGGCGCGCAGACGGTCGTCAGCGACGACGACGGTGTCGCGCGGATCGAGGGCGTCGCGCCCGGCAGCGTCGTGGAAATCTCGCTGGTGCGCACGCCCGAGTGGAGCGAGCGGGGCCACGCACCGCCTCTCGGCGCGAGACGAGTCGAGCTCGCCGACGGCGTGCGCATCGCATGTCCCGCCACGGCACGCACGGTCGTCGTGCTGACGCGCGCGTTCGTGTTCGACTTCGACGACGTGACGTTCGGCAACGAGCGCGCGGTGTTCTTGCCCGAGCCGCCCGTCGATCACCGCACCGACACGCCGAGCGACGCTCCGTGTGGCCTCGCGGCGCTCGCTTCGGTCCTCGCGTTCGCACGCACGCATCCCGAGCACGCGCTCGTCGTCCTCGGCCACACCGACGCGGTCGGCACGGGCACTTCGGACGTCCCGCTGTCCGAGGCGCGCGCGACGAACGTGCGTCTCGCGCTCTTCGGCGACGTCGAGGGCTGGGCGGCGCACACGATGACGGTGTGGGCCGTCGAGGATCTCCAGCATGCGCTCGCATGGAGCGCGAAGAGCCTGGGCTGGGCGTGCGATCCGGGGCCCTGCGACAACGAGCTCGGTCCGCAGACGCTCGCCGCCCTCGGCCGCTTCCGCGAGCAGGCCAGCGCCATGGACGGCACGCCGATCCCTGCGGGCGAGGACGTCGTGGTCGACGACTGGCGATCGATTGCGCGCCGCTACGAGCACGCGCTCGCGGGCATGCTGCCCGACGATCCGGCGGCGATCCGCGGCGCGCTGCGGGAGCAAGACGGGAGCCCGATCGGCTGCGCGGCCGATCGTGCGCGACGTCCACCGCCCGACGCGATCGCCGGCGGCACTGCACGCCGCGTCGAGCTCGTGTTCGTGCCGCCCGTGTCCGGTATGCCGAGCGACGTCGACGGGATCGTCGAGGTGGTCTACGCCTCGACTGCCGCGCGGCTGCGCTACATCCCGCGCTTCGGTTCGGACGCGGCGCGCACGTGGATCACGCTGCGCGTCGTGCATGCGGGCGACGGCCAGCCGCTGTCCGGACGTCGTGTGCGTCTGCGTTGCGCAGGGATCGAGCGCGAGCTCGCGACCGACTCGGCCGGGCGCGTGACGTTCGCCGACCTGCCGCTCGGGGACACGGCCGACGTCGCGGTGAAGGGTGGCGGTCCCGGGGCGTCCGCCGCCGCGATCGCATCGCACGACGAGGTCGACGACGACGCGTGGATGCCCGGCGAGATGCAGGGGGAGGGCGAGCCGGAGCCCGCGCCCGACGAGCTCTTCGAGGAGGCCGAGGACACCGACGTGGTGCCGCCGCCGCCGGAGCCGCCCGAGCCACCCGACGACGACGAGCCGCAGCCGAGCGATCGCGACGAGGTCGACGACGACGACATCGTGGACGACGACCGAGGTGCCGCATGAGCACGCTGCTGGTCGAGCTGCTCGCGCTCGCGACCGCGGCGACGCACACGATCGAGCTCGACCTGCCGCGCGTCGAGCTGCGGCTCGAGCTGACCGACCCGCGCACGAACGCTCCGATCCCACTGCCCGCGGGCCCGATGGTGTCGCTCGTCAGCGACGCCGGTGTCGTGCTCGATCGCGCGGCGATCGAGGCCGATGGCTGCGTGCACCTGCTCGGTGACCCCGCGGCTACGGACGTCCGGATCGAGATCGATCTCGGCGGTGCCCCCTGGCTGGACCTCGGAGCGCGTGCGTGGGTCGCGAACGCCGATGCGACGGACGTGCGTCCGCTGCTGCGACTGCCGAGGCGCTGGCGCAGCGACGAGCAGGCCAGCTTCTCCGACGATCGCGGCGGTACGTTCGCGCTCGGCGTGCTCGCGATGCTGACCGACGGTGCGCTCGGCACCGCCGATGCGCCGTGGGTGCTGCGCATCGACCACGGGTGGCCGCGGCGCGTGCTCGAGCTGCGCTACAGCAACACGCGCACGGGCACGCAGCTGCCGCTGCCGCGCGGCGTGCAGGTCGAGGCCGCCTACGACGTCGGTGCGCCGAAGCTCCGCCTCGCGGGCGCGAGCTGCGTGCTCGATGCGCGCGGCACGATCGCGCTGTGGATCTTCGATCGCGGGGCGCCCCTCGGCGATCTGCGTGTGCTCCTGCGCTCCGCACCCGGCAGCCATATCGAGATGGACGAGCCCGACGCGATCGTCCAGCTCTCGGACGCCGAGCTGCGGCGTCGCACCGCGAAGGCGCGCGCGCGGCTGCATCCGCTGCCGAAGACACTGCGCCTGCACGAGCAGCCGGCGCAGCAGGGTGCGCTGCGCGGCGTGCTCGGGCCGCTCTTGCCGAAGGCGGCCGCTGCACCGGCGCGCATCGTGGTGCCGATCGACGTGCTGGTCGAGCTCCGGCTCGTGCTGTTCGACCCGGCGAGCGGCACGACGAAGCCGCTGCCTGCCGACGTCGAGGTGCACCTCACCGACGCTCGTGACCGCGCGATTGCGACGTCGCGCACCGGCGAGGACGGGCGCGCCACGTTGTTCGCGCCGCCCGGTACTCGCGAGCTCGCGATCGAGGTCGCGTTCGCGGACACGCCGTGGCTCGATCTCGTCGATGCGAAGCTGGTCGACACCGAGGCCGCCGCGCCGAACACGAAGCGCCGGCTGATCCGGCTGCCCGAGCGCTGGCGCAGCACCGAGCAGTCGCGGCTCTCCGACGACCGCGGGGGCAAGGTCGTCTCGGGCCGGCTCGCGTCGCTCGACGACGTCGAGCTGGGCACGATCGGGAACCCGTGGGAGCTCGACCTCGGCCACGCATGGCAGCGCACCGAGCTCGTGTTCCAACACTACGACGTCACGGCGAGGGCAGTGCGCCCGTTGCCGTTCGGCGCGCTCGTCGAGGCCTTCGACGACGCGCGGCTCCGCGATCGCGATCTCGTCGGCGCCGGGACGGTGCTGGACGCCGACGGTCGCGTGCACGTGATGTGCTGGCGGCGGGTCGATCCGGGCAAGCTACGCATCCGCATGCGCACCGCGCCCGGCAGCGTCGTGGTGACGAACGAGACGGATCCCGAGCTGCGCATGCGTACGGTCGGGGACACCGCGCTCGCCGCGATGACGGTCGCGGATCGTCAGCGCCACTATCCGCTGCCGAGCGTGTGGCTGACGCGCGGGCAGGCGACGCGCACGAGCGATGCCACGTCGTCGCCGGCCCAGCTGTTCGAGGATGCGATCGGGGCCGCGCTGAGCACGGACGTGCTGCCGCCGCGGCTCTACTTCGATCTCGACGACTTCGTGCTGGTGAACCGTGCCGGTCTGCCGCTTCGATTCGTGCGTGCGCTCGACCTGACGCTCTTCCACCACGACATGTCGATCCGCGCGCCGGTGGCCGGCCAGCCGTACTTCAGCGCGATCGCGGCGGAGCACAATCACTTCGCCGGGAACGCGGCCGGTTACACCGTGGGGAGCGGCGCGGAGAAGACCACCCGTGTCGTCCGCCGCGGCACCACGTTCTACGATCTCGGCGAAGCCCGCACCACGCGTGGACGCCTCGTCGGCGTCCGTGCAGCCGTTGCGCAGGATCATCCGCACGAACGCGTCTATCTGAAGCACCAGCCGGGCACCAGTCCGAACCTGGCGAACTGCGACCTGCACTACTTCGCGGATGTCGCCAGCGATCCGACGAAACCAGATCGATCGATCTCGGTGCTGATGGTGTTCTTCTCGGTGCGGATCCGCGACGTGGGCACCGGCACGGTCGATCAGCTGCAGGAAGCGCTCGGTCGGGCGGCCGAGCGCTGGAGCGGTGCGCCTCTGTCCGGCGTGCTCGCCGGCACGGCGCCCGACGTGCCCGACGTCCGCCTGCGCACCGACGACGACAAGCACGACATCAAGTACGTGTTCCACTTCCCGGCGTTCGACGATCGCGAGGGTCATGCGGTGATCTGGATCCGCAAGAAACCGCGCGCATTCTCGCTGTCGACCTTCGGGTTGATCGTGATCGCCCACGCCGATTCGAATGCAGGCGGCGCGGCGCCCGGGGTCGAGTATGGGCATGCATATCCGAGCGAGACCATCGCGCACGAGCTCGGGCACTCGATGGGCCTCGGCGACGAGTACTTCGAGTCTTTCAGCCCGGGCATCCCGAGCGTGCGACAGTTCGCCTGGGACTTCCTGCACTTCTCGTTCGATCGCCACAGCATGATGTTCGGCGAGTTCGCGCCGCGGCTGCGCCACTACTGGGTCTTCTCGCGGTGGCTCGAGCGCTGCGCCGAGATCGCGGGCGTGCGGAGCAACGGCTATGCGATCGTGTGCGATACGGCGGCCGTGACCGCGCCCGTGGCGGGTCGGCAGCACGCATTCCGGCTGCCGCCCGAGCACGCATGGCCATATGCGCCCGTCCGCGAGGCGCCGCGGTTCCGCCCGGGACGGGGAGGGCGAGGCGAGCTACGGCTCTTCCTGCTCGGCGACGAGCTCGACGTGTTCAGGCTGCCGCACTCCGGGGTGCTCGCCGGGGTCGACGCGGTGCTGCACTGGGACCTCGCGATCTACGTGCGCGGTCGGAGGAATGCGGACGGCGCCGCGATGTCCGAGGCGGCGGTCGCAGCTTACGTGAGCAGCTTGTTCCGGGATACCGCGAGCGCGATGGGTGGCGTGAACGCGGGTGGTGTCGCGACGCGGTGCCTCGTGGCGGAGCTCGACCCGAGCGGCGCCATGACCACTTTGGCGCAACACCACGTGAAGAAGGTGCTGATCTATCTGCTGCCGCGCTTCACGACCGCGAACCCGGCGGCCGCGGATTTCCGGGTGCATGTGCGCCAGCGCGCGAGCACGCCGGACGGCGACGTGACGGATCTGCACGACCCCGGATTCGAAGGCCGCAAGATCGAGGTGCACGAGGGCATCCCCGGAGCGGCGATCCTGCGCTGCATGATGGGCATCGGAGCCGCGGCCGCGCGACCGGGTGCGACGGTGACGATCACCACGGCACCGTTTCCGAGCCATGGGTGGGTCTCGATCGGCACGAACCATCTCACTTCGGTTGGATTCAAGGCTGTGAGCGGTCCGCGGACCCCGGGGTCGAAGAACTTCGACGGCAGCGGCACGCCGGCCCAGATCGCGGCGGACCTCGCGGCCGCGATCGACGATCCGGCCAACGGCCTGGCGTCGGACGTCCGCGCGACCGCGAGCGGCGCGACGGTGTCGCTCACTGCGGAACAACCGGGCGCCGACGTCAACCTGGCCGGGGCCGCGGTCGGCATCCAACACGAATGGCGCGACGAGATCGAACCGTCGGAGCTCGACTTCCTCGCGGACTGGCTCGGCACCGAGCTGGGCGCGACGTATCGGATCAAAGCGTATGACTGAGGCCCGGAATCGTCGGAGCACCCTGCTCGCCGTCCTCGTCGTGCTCGGCTGCGCAGCGCACGAGCTGGGCCCGCGGCTCGCCGCGGCTCCGGGTAGCTCCGCGGTCCCATCGGCGCGGCGAGTCGCGCTGCAGCTGTCCGGCGACGAGCTCGCGCGGTTCGATTCGAGTTACTTCGCGCAGACGATGTCACCCGTCGAGGCGCCGATCCACGACACTCGTCGCGATCGCTTCGTGCTCCCGGGGCAGTGGAGCGTCGATCGCGAGGGCGTGGTCACGTTCGACCCGGATCCGCTCGTCGGCCCCGACAGCGCGAAGGCCAGGACGACGACAGAGCTCCGCGCTGCGCTCGATCTCCGCGAGGACCTGCACGTCGTCATCGCGGTGTTCGAACGCGCTGAAGCGATCGACGTCCTCTATACGGTGCGTTGGAAGAACCGAGAGCGTCCGCACGGCGAGCGCACGAAGGCGGACGTGCTGCTTCTGCGCCGCGTCGACTCGCGCACGATGCGTACGCTCGACGAGCTCCACCTGCCATTGCTCACGCGGTTCGGGGTGAACGAAGTCGGCTGGGAGGCTCGGCCGACCGTATCGCGCTTCCTGCAGGACGGATCCATCACCGCCGCTCTCGATCTCGCGCCTTGGAATCGCGCGACCAAGATCCGCGTGTCGGGCGGCCGCATTCCGGTCGCGGCCGGTTCGTCGCACGCCACCGTGCACCTCACGGCAAACGGCTCCGAATCGGCCGTGACGCGTCGGCGCTGGCGCACGGCCGTGTCGTGGACGGACGGCACGGTGTTCGGCGTGGTCGACCGCAAGCGCTCGGCGTTGCTCGCGTTCGAGCCCGACGGCAAGCAGCGCTTCCGCACACCGCTCGCGTTTCATCCGCGAGCGATCGGCGCGCATGCAGACGGCGTCTGCGTGTCGGCGAGCACGGAGCTCGGCGGCAATGGCCAAGGCGTCATCACCTGCTTCGATCGGGATGGTCGCGAGCGCTGGCGTCGGAGCATGCCTTCCGCGCCGCAGCGGTGGCTCGTCGACGACGACGGCTGGATCTACCTGAGTCGTCAGGACGACGCCCTCACGCAGGCGGAGTTGATCGCGGTCGATCCGACCGGTGTGTCGGTGTGGGCCCTCCGCGAGCCCGCGGCGGTCGGCGAGCTGATCGCAGTCGGCGACGACGAGCTCTGCTACGTCACGGAGCCGAACCGGAACCGACGGGGGCCGTTCGTACCGGAGCTCGTCTGTATCCACCCGCGGCACGGCGTGGCGGAGCAGCGCTGATTCGGCGCCCGCGCTACGGAAGCCGCGTCGACGCCCTCGTCTCCCGGGTCGGCGGGATCTCGTTGCAGGGTCCTTCTCCACGCACCCGCCGTTGCCTCCCTCCACCGACCCGCGTGGCGTGGTGAAGACGGGGTGCGGAAGAGCGGGGCACCGATCGTGGCCGCGTGGACGCGGATCCCAACGGCGACTGGCGTGTGCTCGGCACCGAGCTGGGCGCGACGTATCGGATCAAAGCGTATGACTGAGCGCTGCCTGCGTCGCGTGCTATACGCCTGCGCCGTGACGTACGCGTTGGACGTGACGGCTTGCACGCAGCTCCCGGCAGCGCCACGACTCGCCCCCGCCGCGGTCGGAAGCGCAACGCCAACGATCACGCGGGTCGCCGTGCAGCTCGCACCGGACGAGCGCGAGATGTTCTTCGAGGGGGCGATCCGCGACGAGAACGGCGAGTGGCGGCGGCCCGGTCTGGGTGGCACGCTCAATCCGCTCTACGGCTTCGTGTACGACGAAGCGTCGGATCGCTTCGTGGTGCCCGGATTCCACGCCGTCGATCGTAGCGGAGTCGTGACCTTCGGGACCCAGCCTCCGAGCCGGCCCCCGGTCTCGGTTCGACTGACGACAGACGAGCTCGCATCAGGGTGGTTCGGGTCGAGGGGGTATCCGCCGCTCGCGAAAGAGGAGTGCCACATCCAGGCCGTTTGGTATGGCATCGAGTCGATTACCCTGCTTTGCGCTCCGCTCTGGCCCGTGAAGTCGAATCCACACGAGCGTCCCAGGCCCCTCAGGTTCTCGGTGAAATACCTCGACCCGCGCGTGCGCACGAATCGCTTGCTGCGCGAGGTGACCCTGCCGCTGCGACACGACTGGTACGACGAGCGGAAGGGCTGGGATCCGCGTAGCACGCTCGCGCGGTTTCTGGTCGACGGGAGCGTCGTTGCAGAGATCGACACGACACTCCACGGACGGCGCGGCGGCGGTACGTTCGGCCGGACCCTACCCATCCACGGAGCGCTGCGTGCCACCGTGCGGATCGACTCGAATGGCAACACGAAGGTGCTGCATCGCGGCGGATTGGACAGCGCCCACGTCACGGCCGAGGGCAAAGTCGTGGGAGTGCGGGCGCGTCGTCACCGGCAAGTCCTGCTGGGCGTCGACGCGGACGGCAAGGGCATGTTCCGTCGCGCGTTTTCATCGTTCGGGCCGGACGCGCAGGTCGGGGGGTACGCGAATGGTGCCTGCATTCTCTCGACTCCACCGGGCAGCGCCGCCGGATCGAAGACGATCGCGTGCTTCGATCTCGAGGCCGAGCTGCGATGGCAGCGCAGCATTCCGATGGCGAGCGAGTGGGCGGTGGACGACGCGGGCTGGGTCTACGCCGCGTGGCGGAACCCGAGCGCAGCGGAGTCCGAGCGTGGTCACCTCTCGGCGATCGACCCGCAAGGCACGACGGCATGGACGATCAACGTGCTGGCCCCGAGCGAGCTTCAGCTCGTCCGTGACGACGAGCTGTGCTTCTTCGACGGGGTGAAGACGCCGAATTCAACGAAGCTCGCCTTCACCGACCGCGCCCCGGATCCCGCGGAGTGGGACCCGGGCGAGCTCGTCTGTATCCACCCGCGGCACGGCGTGACAGAGCAGCGCTGATTCGGCGCCCGCGCCGTGCGCTACGGCAGATCCGCCGACGCCCTCGCCTCCGGCTTCGGCGGGATCTCGTTGCAGGGATCCTTCTCCACGCACCCGTACGCGTAGGGCACCTCGTTCGCGTTCTTCAGGAACTTCCCGAACGTGTGGAACATGAACCAGCCGATGTCGAAGGTCTTGCCGACGATCGCGTCCTCGTCGCAGCTCGGGTCGTTGCTGCCCTTCTCCTCGCGGCAGATCTGGATGGCCTTGTCGGTCATCTCGCCGGGCAGCGGGAAGCCGTGCTGCCCCTCGGGCACCGCGTACGGGAACGTCGCGCCCGACATGCCGTGCAGCTCGTTGCCCCACATGTCCTGCGTCGTGGAGATCCGCAGCGGCGGATCGAGCCGGGGGATGTTGCCTGCCCAGATGTCGCCGCCGTCGGAGAAGTTCTCGACATCCACATGCGCGCCGAAGGTCTCGTCGAGCCCGAGCAGCGATCGCACGTTCTCGTTGTCCGGCACGCGCTTGTAGGGGAAGCGCCGCAGCTTGTTGACCGCCTCGGCCGTGTACGTGTCGAGCAGCACCTGGTTGACCGGCTTGCCGTAGCGCGGATCGACGTGCAGGTAGTCGATCACGCCCGCCGCGCGACCCACCGTCACGCCGCTGCTGGCCGGCACGTTCATGTCGCCGACCGTGGTCACGAGCAGGAACTGCGCGCCGGTCTGCTCGTCGAGGCTCGGATACACCAGCGGCTCGGCGCCGAGGTGACGCGCGAGCACGCCGGGATCGGTCGGATCGATCACCATCTGCGCGAGGCTCATGAACCGCCGCAACGACGGCGTGTTGCGCTCGAGCCCGAAGCCCTCGGCCAGCGCGCGCAGCTTGCCCGGCAGGATCGGCTGACCCTCGAACGTCATCGGGTTGCCGTCGGCGTCCTTCGGCGTCTCCATCTCGTCGACGACGTGCATCGGCTCGAGGCCGCTCTGCACCTCGCACTCCTCGGTGCCCGTCACGAGCGCGTCGCCCTTGTAGAAGCGCAGCACCGTCTCGTCGCCGACGTCGGACGCGAGCGAGAGCCGTGCGCGCGCCGCCACCCCGTCGCCCGGCACCTCGTCGGGCAAGAGGTACGCGCAGCCGATCTCGCCGTTCACGAGGTTCTCCGCGATCATCGTGTCGCCCGGCGCGAGCCCGGTGACCGTCGTGATCGGCACGTCGGCGAGATCGTTCAGCTCGGTGACCTGCGTGTGCAGCCGCGTCGTGCCGTCGTCGCCCATCGTCGCGAGGTAGAGCGGGCCCATCACGCGCACGAGCACCGCCTGCGGCACGCCGCCCTGCAGCGAGCGATTGCCGACGTCGGTGAGCCGCCCGCCGCCCGCGATCGGGATGATGCCGGAGACCTCGGGCTCGAGCGCGCCGAGCGTCATCGACATGATGCCGCCGAGGCTGCCGCCCATCACGTAGATCGGCGAGTCCTTGCCCACGTCGAGCACGCCGTCGCCGTCGAAATCGCCGGCGAGATCGGTGTCGCCGTCACCGTCGACGTCGACCTCCTCGGGCGTTCCGTCTCCGTCGAGGTCGAAGCGCCACTTCGTCTTGCCGTCCCACGTGCGGATGATGCGGATGAGCTGCATGTAGTCGAGCGCCGACTGCCGCACCATGTCGCGCATGTGGAAGAGGTAGGCCGTCCAGAAGTCGACACCGCTGTCGATCGTGCCGTCTTGGTTCAGGTCCTGGTCGTGCCAGCCGTCGCCGTTCTGATCGCCGCCGCGGTTGAAGCGGATCGCCTCGGCCGCCGGCCCGAGCCCGGCGCTGTCGAGCAGACCGTCGAGCAGGTCGAGCTCGGCCGGCGCGAGCGGCAGCCCGTGCGAGACGTTGTCGGTGGACAGCGCCGCCATGCCGAACTCGGCGAGGAAGCCCGCGAAGCCCAGCAGCTCGCCGGCCCGGTTGCCGGTGTAGCCGTGGCCGAGCAGCACGATCGGCGCTTGCTTGCCCTGGCCGCGCACCGAGGTCTCCTTGCGCGGCACCACCAGCCAGAACGGAATCTCCTCGGGCCGCAGCTTCGCCGGGTTGCGCTCGAGATCGTCGGGCCACGATTGGGCGTCGAGCGGCAGCCGCTGCATGTCCTCGCCGAAGCGATCGAACAGCTGCGGCGACGTGTACGTGCCCTGCACGTGGAAGTCGACGTAGTCGTGGCCCTCGATGATCGACTGGTAGCCCTGGGTGGTCGGATCGCCGCCCTGGAACATCTGGATGATGAGCGCGAGCGGGCTCTTCCAGTCCTCGTGCGGCAGTACGTAGGCGTTGGTGCGATCGGGGAACTTGGTGCCCGGCCCGATCTCCTTGAGCGGGAACAGCCGCGTGACCTCGGGCGGGAACTCCTCGGCCATGTGCGCCTGCGGGCCCTCGCCATAGAGGCCCTCGCGCACCGCGATCCAGTCCTTGGTGACCGACTCGGTCGTGTACGTGAACGCGAACGCGATGTCCTCGGCCTCGAGACCGTCGGGTAGCACCTCGAGCAGCGGCTCGAGCTCGTCGGTCTGCGCCGCGTGGTTGACGAACGCGAACGGCGAGCCAACCGGATTGCCGTTCGTGTCGAGGATGCGGCGCGTGACGACCACCGCATAGGTGGTCTCCTCGCGCAACGGCACCATCGGCGCGGCGATCAGCGTGTTCGTCTCGCGCTCGTAGAAGCTCATCAGCGCGTCCGCCCGGCCCGCGAGGTCCTCGCGCGCGGGGCTGCGCCCGGGCAGATAGTTGGGCTGGTCGAGCACGCCGTCGGCGTCGCTGTCCTCGGCGTGGTCGAGCATGCCGTCGCCGTCGAGATCCTCGGCGGTCTGCAGCACGCCGTCGCGATTCGCGTCCTCGCTCGGATCGAGCCGGCCGTTGCCGTTGCGATCCTCGTCGGCCTCGTCGAAGACGAGGTTGATGCTCCAGCCGCGCGGATGGTTGTCGCCGTACTTGTCCGGGCGCTCGAGCACGATCGGGTAGTTGCCGTTGCCCACGTCGAGGTGCTGCAGGCGTCCGAACTCCGCGGAGTCGCGGTCCACGTCGATGAGATAGATCGCGTCGTTCTCGCTGGCGTAGTCGGACTCCGAGTGGCGCGCGCGCACGCCTTCGATGTCGATCGGACCGGTGAACGGGATCGTGATCGGCTGGTAGACGCCCCAGCCGTCGAGCCCGTCGATGAGCGTCCGCGTGCGCCGCTCGTACCCGGTCGCCGCGATCTGCGACGCGTTGATGCGCAGCCCGGTGGGCGAGCTCGAGTCGGGGCGCGTCGCGATGTCGTTCGGCAGCGGGATGTCGGGCAGCGGACGATGGTCGAAGTCGAACTTCACCGTCACGTCGGCGGGCTCGGCACGCATGAGCCCCTCGGGCTCCGCGCACGCCGCAACCAGGACCACTGCACTGCCGATGATGCGTCGCATGCGACGCGATCGTA
>CAZFKC010000069.1:0-23388 GCA_964519175.1 uncultured Nannocystaceae bacterium | reverse complement strand
GTCGTGCGGGGCGGTAGGGCGCCGCGTGGCGGCGTGGCGCCCGTGAGGGCTTCCTTCGCGAGCTTGCGCTCCATCCCCCGCAGCTTCGCGGTGAAGAAGGCCTCGGCGCCCGCGTACAGGCACACGAAGGTCCACACCGGCGACAGATGGGTGATCCACGCGAGGCTCCACACCGCGAACACCAGCGACGCACGCCCGACGTCGCCGTTCAGCAGCTGGCCGGTGCCGGGCAGGAACAGGCTGAGCAGACCCGCGGTGACCGGCAGCCGCGGCTCGTCGCCGTCGTCGTCCGCGTACGCGAGCGCATCGTCGGTCGACATCTCGGCGAGCACGCCTTGCTCGCCCAGCTCGACGGCCGCGCTGCGGAAGAGGTTCTCCAGCCGCTCTTTCTCGGCGACCGGCAGCCGGAACTGCTTGCTCGCGCTGCCGATCTCGACGAGCTCGCCCGCCTGCGTCATCGCGTCGAGCGTCGTCTCGATGTCCTGGCGCGGACGACCGACGAGCCGCATGCAGCTCTCGACGGTCAGGTGATCGACGCGCGGGTCCGCGAGCACGCTCAGGATCTGCAGTCGGATCGGCGTGGTCGGACCGACCTCGGCGACCGGCTCGGTGGGACGCGCGGTGTGATCCCAGCCGGCGCGCGACACCTGCGGCACCATCGCGTGCGCGCCGGTGGAGTGCGGCGCAGCCGGCCCTGCGCCGTGCGGCGACGGCTGCGGTCGCTCGGCCCGGGCCGACTCGGCGCGCGACGAAGCCCCGCGCTCACGCGGGTCGGGTCCACCCGGCTCGTCGTCGACGCCACCCTTGCGGAGCCGCGCGAGCCGGCTCGACCAGCGTCCACGCGAAGGTCCGCCGGTCATCGCGAGCACCCCGCGGGGTCAGGACATGCATCGGAGCGAAGACGGCGCACGAGACTCGTTTCGATCGTAGCAGCCCCGCCCATCCGTCGCCACGGCGGAGGCAGGCCCGCAATCGGCCGCCGGTCCTGCCGCGGAGCCCGGCGGTTTGCCCCCGGTGACGGACGCCGCGGGGAGGGCGGCGGCTACCTCGAGCCCGCCGTGGCTTCGCCGTTGGCGGAGCGAGCACGACTGCCCGCACCGGCAAGAGCGCCGGACGGCGCGACCAAAAACTAAACCGGCACGTCGTAGTCGCGGAGCGCGTCGTTCAGGCTCGTGCGCAGATCGGTGCTCTCGGTGCGGTAGCCGATGAGCAACGCGCACGCGAGCTGGAACTCACCCGCGGGGAAGCGCCGCGTGCGGGTGCCCGGCACCAGCACGGCGCGCGCGGGCACGCAGCCCTTGCGCGTCACGGGCTCGTCCCCGGTCACGTCGATGATCGGCGTCGACGCGGTGAGCACGACGTTGGCGCCGAGCACCGCTTGCTGCTCGACGTGCACGCCCTCGACGACGATCGCGCGCGAGCCCAGGAAGCAGCCGTCCTCGATCACCACCGGCATCGCGCCGGGGGGCTCGAGCACGCCGCCGATGCCGACGCCGCCGGCGAGGTGCACGTGCTTGCCGATCTGCGCGCAGCTGCCGACGGTCGCCCACGTGTCGACCATCGTGCCGGTGCCGACCCAGGCGCCGATGTTCACGTAGCTCGGCATGAGGATCGCGCCGCGCTCGATGAAGGCGCCGCGGCGCGCCGTCGCGGGCGGGACCACGCGCACGCCCGCGGCTTCCCACCCGGACTTCAGCGGGATCTTGTCGTGGTACTCGAACGGCCCGACGTGGAAGGTCTCCATGCCGCGCACGCCGAAGTAGAGAAGGATGGCCTGCTTGAGCCACGCGTGGACCTCCCACGGGCCGGTGCCCGAGGCGGGCGGGCTCGCGACGCGCAGCTGCCCGGCATCGAGCGCGGCGATCGCCTGCTCGACGGCGTCGCGGTAGGGCGCTTCGGCGAGGCGCGCCCGGTTCTCCCAGGCCTCTTCGATGCGGGTGCGCAGCTCGGCGACGTCGAGATCACTCATCGCGAGGGTTCTCGCACGGGCGAGCGCCGAGCGACAAGCGGGGGACGCCTCACGCGGCCAGCACGAGCTCGGGCTGCGGGCGGCGGAAGAGCACGGTCTCGTCGCTGCAGACATCGGGCACGCGCACGCGCGGGAGATCGCCGGCGCAGCGCAGCGCGGCGCGGATCACCAGTGCCGTCATCAAGAGATCGATCGCGGCGCCGGCCGAGAGCGGCGCGAAGACCTCCTCGCCGACGGGGCGCACCTCGTCACCGCCGAGGACCGCGGCGAGCATCCGGATCCCGCCCTGGTGGACCCCGGGCGCGACGGCGTCGGGAGGCGAGAGCCCGAGCCCAGCCCGCCAACGCGGCTGCAGCGGCTCGGGGATCGCCACCGTGCACAGGCGCGCCCGCATCTCGGCGCTCCACTGCGACTCGTAGCCGCCGAAGGCCGCGAGCAGCAGCTGCTCGACCGCGGCGCGCGTGCGAGGCGAGCTCCCGGCCTGACGACCGCAGAGCAGGAGGAAGTGCGCCGGGTCGAGGGCCGGCAGCTCCGGCGCAGTGCGAGCCGGTGGGCATGCGCGCAGCCGCGTCGGCCAGCGGGAAGGTGCGACACCGGTGACGGTCGCGAGCTCGTGCTCGATCGCGTCGAGCTCGAGCGCCGCCTCGGCGTCGCCGACCGCGAACGCGCGTGCACGCACGAGCGCGGCGAGCCAGCGCGGGCAGGCCCCGAGCAGCCAGCCGAGCGCCGGCAGCGGAGCTCCCAGCTGCACGGCCCACTGGCGGGCGATCCCGCGGGTGACCGGGGAGAGCTCGTGCGCGTGCGGAAGCGTCCAGGCCACGGCCCGTGCATCGACCCCCGGCAAGGGGATTCGAGCCGCTTGGGGAGCGGGGCCCGCCGAGGTGTCCCCACTTCGAACTTTTTTCTGGCGGGGGGTCTTGCCGCAGGCCTCTGACCACCGAACAGAGCGAGTGCACCCCGAGAACGACCATGCAGATCGTAGAGCTCGCACCGAACTTCCTCGAATCGATCGCCGACGCCCGTCTGCGCACGAACCCGCCGGTCTACCTCGGCCACTCGGCGGCCGCTCGGCGAGTCCAGGCGATGATCCAGCGCGCGGTCCGAACCAACCTCCCGGTGCTGCTCGTCGGCGCCGCCGGTACCGGCAAGGAGACGATCGCGCGCATCCTGCACCACTTCGGTGGTGGCGAGGTGCCCGCGATGGAAATCGTGCGCGGGAACGAGCAGCCCCGCCTGCTCAACCTCGGCGCCTTCACCTACCTCAGCCGCCTCGAGGACCTCTCGCTCGACGAGCAGGCTCGCCTCCCGCAGCTCACCGGCCTCGGCCGCGTCGTCATCGGCACGCGCCTGCGTCCCGAGAGCGAAGAGGGTCGCGTGCGTCTGCACCCGCAGATCGTCCGTTGGGCCTCCGGCATCCGCATCGACGTCGCGTCGCTGGCGGAGCGCATCGAGGATCTCGAGCTCGTCGCGATGGACATCATCGCGAAGACCGCCTGCCGTCGTCCGGTCGGTGGCATCGCCGACAACGCGCTCGACTGCCTGCGCAACTATCGTTGGCCGGGCAACATGGACGAGCTCGCCGAGGTGATCACCCACGCGATCGCGGCCGGCTCCACCGAGCAGATCGAGCTCCGCGATCTCCCCGCGAAGCTCCGCGTGCGCGACGTCCACCACGCGCGCGCCGAGTCGCCGGAGCGCCAGCTCTGCCTCGAAGAGGCCGAGAAGCAGGCGATCCGCCGCGCCCTCAACTACGCCCGCGGCAACAAGCGCAAGGCTGCCCGCCTGCTGCACATCGGCAAGACCACGCTGTACCGCAAGCTGAAGCAGTACGACCTCGAGTAGTCCTTCGTTCCTGGTTCCTCGTTCCGATCTCCGGCCTGCCTCGTCTCGCACCGCGTCTCCGCAAGGAGGCGCGGTGTTTTTCGTGTCAGCCGCTGCCCGGCTTGCTCGGACGTCCCACCGGCCCGGCCGCGCTGGCCGCCAAGGCGCGTTCGAGGCAAGCTCCATGTACGTGATCGACGCGCCGCGATCCATTCCGGGGATGGTGCTCGCGATCGCTGCCTGTGCGGTGACGCCGCTCGAGCACGAGCGCAGGTACGAGGACGCTGCGATCGAGTGGATCCGCGACAACGCCGTGGCTCTGCGCTCGGCCGCGCCACAGGCGGACGGGAGCGACGTCGCGGCCGCCAAGAGCATGTTCGACGGCGCAGAAATCGTCGGACTCGGTGAAGCCACGCACGGATCGAGCGCTGCTCGAGCGGATGGAGCGCTACGTCACCGCTGCTCCGGACGACGCAGGGCGAGGTGTCGCCGAGCTCGCTGCACAGAATGCCGCTGTGCTGCTCCAGAGCGTGCAACTCTTCGATCTCGACGCGTCGCCCGCGCTCCGACGCCCGCGCGTCCGCTCCCGCGGCCCGGCCCATCGCACGAGCAAACGCGGTGAGCGCCGCCTCCGGCCGTCGACTTGACCAACATCGATGGTCACGTCTAGGCTGCCAACCGTGACGCGTGTCAACGTGGCCGAGGCGAAGGCGCGGCTCTCCGAGCTGATCGAGGCTGCGCTCGACGGCGAGGACGTCGTCATCGCAAGGCGAAACAAGCCGCTCGTCAAGCTGACCGCCGTGAAGCCGATCGCCGCCGCGCCCATCGGGGGGCTGTTCCGAGGTCGGATCTGGATGGCTGAGGACTTCGACGCGCCGCTTCCGGACTTCGCCGAGTACACGACGCCGGCAAAGCCGAAGCCCAAGCCCAAGCCCAAGGCGAGCCGACGCAAGTGAAGCTCTTGCTCGACACCCACGCGTTCCTCTGGTTTCTCGCCGGCGACAAGCAGCTGAGCTCCAAAGCGCGTCGCCGGCTCGAGGATCCTCGCAACGAGTCGTTCCTGAGCATTGCCAGCGTCTGGGAGATGGCGATCAAAGTTGGGATCGGTAAGCTCCGGCTCGGTGATGAGCTCGACGTGCTCGTCGACCGCGGCGCGCGCGACAACCGTATCGCGCTGCTGCCAATCGCCCGGCGCCACGCGATCGCGGTGGCGTCGCTCCCGGCCCACCACGGGGATCCGTTCGATCGGATGCTCGTCGCCCAGGCGAGTGCGGAGGACATGACCCTGATCGCCCGGGACGCGGCGTTCGACGATTACGCCGTCCGGCGGATCTGGTGAGCGCGACCGTGGCGCAGCCGCCTGAACGTGCCCGTCTCGTCGACTTCGTGCCCGCTGCGCGCACGCGTGACGGCGACGTCATGCTCGAGCAGTTCCTCGCCTGGGTCGCTGCGATCGGGCTGGAGCTCTATCCCGCGCAAGAGGAAGCGCTGCTCGAGATCATGGCGGGCAAGAACGTCATCCTCGCCACGCCGACCGGATCGGGCAAGTCGCTCGTCGCGCTCGCGATGCACTTCCGGGCGCTCTGCGGGAAGCTGCGCTCGTTCTACACCAGCCCGATCAAGGCGCTGGTCAGCGAGAAGTTCTTCGAGCTCTGCGACCAGCTCGGCGCGGAGAACGTCGGCATGTCCACCGGGGACGCGAGCATCAACGCCGACGCACCGGTGATCTGCTGCACGGCCGAGGTGCTGTCGAACCTGGCGCTGCGCGACGGGCAGCTGGCCGAGGTCGACTTCGTCACGATGGACGAGTTCCACTTCTACTCGGACCCCGATCGCGGCATCGCGTGGCAGATCCCGCTGGTCACGCTGCCGCAGGCGCGCTTCCTGCTGATGTCCGCGACGCTCGGCGACGTCACTGCGTTCGAGCAGGGTCTGAAGGCGCTGACCGGGGTCGAGGTCGCCACCGTGCGCAGCGACCAGCGCCCGGTGCCGCTCGACTGGGAGTACAAGGAGACGCCGGCGCACGAGACGATCCACGACCTGGCGATGACCGGGCGCGCGCCGACCTACGTCGTCAACTTCACGCAGCGCGACGCGGCCGAGCTCGCGCAGGACCTGCTCTCGCTCAACCTCTGCACGAAGGAAGAGAAGGATGCGCTCGCGAAGGCCACCGCCGACACGCGCTTCGACACCGTGTACGGGCCCGAGGTGAAGAAGCTCGTGCGGCACGGCATCGGCATCCACCACGCCGGCGTGCTGCCGCGCTATCGCACGCTCGTCGAGCGCCTCGCGCAGAAAGGCATGCTCAAGATCATCGCGGGCACCGACACGCTCGGCGTCGGCGTCAACGTGCCGATCCGCTCGGTGCTGTTCACCAAGCTCTGCAAGTTCGACGGCGAGAAGACCCGCATCCTCTCCGTCCGCGACTTCAAGCAGATCGCCGGACGAGCGGGGCGCAAGGGCTTCGACACGCGCGGCTGGGTCGTCGCGCAGGCGCCCGAGCACGTGATCGAGAACAAGCGGCTCGAGGCCAAGGGCAAGAAGTTCGTGCGCAAGCAGGCGCCCACGCGCGGCTTCGTGCCGTGGGATGCCGCGACGTTCGACAAGCTGCAGAACGGCGAGCCCGAGCCGCTGGTCTCGCGCTTCGAGGTCACCCACGGCATGTTGCTGTCGATCCTGCGCCGCGACCTCGATCCGCGCGAGCGCTCGGGTGGGTACCGGCGCATCGTCGAGCTCATCGGGGGTAGCTACGAGCGCGCCGGCGCCCGTACCCGCCACCGTCGCAAGGCCGCGGCGGCGCTGCGCGAGCTCCGGGCCGCCGGCGTGGTGGAGCTCGTGCCCGACGTGCGGAACGGCCGGCCCGCGCTGCGCGTCTCCGAGGCGCTGCAGAAGGACTTCTCGCTGCACCACACGCTGTCGCTGTGGCTGCTCGACGCGCTCGGCGGCATCGATCCCGCGTCGCCCGATTATGCGCTCGACGTCATGTCATTGGTCGAGGCGATCCTCGAGAGCCCGCAGGCGATCCTGCTGCGGCAGCTCGACCTCAAGAAGGGCGAGCTCGTCGCCCAGCTCAAGGCCGACGGCGTCGAGTACGAGGAGCGCATGGAGGCGCTCGAGAAGGTCGAGCACGACAAGCCGCTCGCCGAGTACATCTACGACAGCTTCGAGGACTTCCGGCTGCGCCACCCGTGGGTCGCGGTGGACAACGTGCGCCCGAAGTCGATCGCGCGGGCGATGTACGAGCAGTTCACCGGCTTCAATGCCTACGTGAAGCAGCTCGGGCTGCAGCGCAGCGAGGGGGTGCTGCTGCGCTACCTGACGCAGGCGTACAAGACGCTCGCGCAGAACGTGCCCGACGTGCGCAAGGACGAGGCGGTGCGCGAGCTCGAGTCGTGGCTGTACGCGATGCTCTCGCGCGTCGACGACACGCTGTTGCGCGAGTGGGAGCGCATGCTCGCGGTGCGCAGCGGCGACACCCTTGCCGCGCAGCCCGACCGCGAGCTGCCGCCCCCCGATCCGGCGGCCGACAAGGGCCGCTTCGCCGCGCGGGTGCGCGCCGAGCTGCACGCGCTGGTCGAGGCGCTGTGGCACGGCGACTGGGACGAGGCCACGTCGCTCGTGCGCGACGAGCCCGAGCAGAGCTGGACCGCGGAGCGCTGGCAGGCCGAGCTGCGCCCGTTCGTCGAGGAGATGGGCCCGTTCGAGCACGGCCCGCGCACGCGGCTCACCCACCTCACCGAGCTGCGGATGGTCGAGCCGCGCGTGTGGCTCGCGCGGCAGACGATGGTCGCGGCCGGCGAGGACACGCCGTGGATGCTCGAGTGCGAGATCGATCTGCGCGAGCAGTCGGCCTGGGAAGGTCCGCTGCTGCGGATGCGCCGGATCGCGTCCTAGCAGGGTGCGGAAGAACGCGAAGCGTTCTTCCGGACACCCTGCTCCGTGCCCGTGCCCGTGCCCGTGCCCGATCGGGTGGGGGGGGCAGACGCACGTGGACAAGAAGAGTATCGAGCGAGAGGAATCGAAGACGCCGCACCGCGCTCAGGCGACGGCGCGCGTGAGTCGAGCGAGACGCAGGATGTTGTACGCCGCGCCGACGATGTGCCGAGCAGTGTCGTCTTGTTAGCCAGCCGACCTCGCCGACCATCTGCGTCGAGCAGCCATTTCGATCGTGCTCAACATCGCTGAAGGCGCCGGCGCTAGTTCGCATCGTCTCCATGCTCACCAACCTGGTGCGCGCGCTGCATGGGTGATCGGGCACCGCCGGGCACGGGCACGGGCACGGGCACGGGCACGGGCACGGGCACGGGCACCGCCGGGCACCGCCGGGCACGGGCACGGGCACGGGCACGGGCACGGAGCAGGGTGCGGAAGAACGCGAAGCGTTCTTCCGGACACCCTGCTAGACCTTCTTGCACTTCGTCGAGTAGTCGCCCAGCAGGCCCTCGTAGAGCGCCGCGCGCTTCGTTGCGTCGGGCTCCGCGTCGAAGTTCGCGACGTCCTGCTTGCTCATCGTCTTCTTCATCCACTTCAGCGCGAGCTTGCAGTCGCCGTTGCGCCCGAGACAGCCGGCTGCGAACGCGGGCAGGTTGCGCTCGAGGCCCACGATGTCCCAGTCCTCGGCGTCCTTGGGCTTCACGGTCTTCTTCAGCTTCTCGATGGTCGCGAGCGCCTCGCTACAGCCCGCGATGCCGATCTTCGTGTTGTGTACGCCGAGCGACAGCGTGTTGATCGCCTTCAGCAGCGCGTCGCGATCGCTCATCTTGCCCTGGCAGAAGCTGCCCGAGTACTGCTCGACCATGCGATCGATCGCGTCGCCGTCGGCGTCCGCCATGCTCGGCGTCTGCTCGGCGGTCTTGCGTACCAGCGACTTGCCCGCGTCGCACTTGCCCGCCAGCATCAAGCACTGCCCGCGGATGTAGCCGAAGCCCGTCTTCGGATCGCTCGACTTGTGCTTGGGATCGAGCTTGTCGTGGAGGTCCAGCTCGGCGACGCAGCCCTTGCCGTCACCGGCGGCGATCTTGCGCTGCGCGGCCTCGAAGTGGGCGTAGGCCTCCGCGTTCGTCTTCATCTTCGCGTCGAGCAACGCCGCGGCCGCGAGCGACTCGGGCGTGTCCGGGCGCTGCATCGCGGTCTGCTCGGGATTCTGCCCCTCGCGGATGTCGCGGAGCGTGAGGCGGATCGGCGCCTTGCAGCCGTCGAGCTCCTTCGCGGATTCCGAGTCGCAGACCTCCAGCTTGCCGCCGTGCTTCACTGCGCTCGAGGTGCGCTTCTCGCTGCCACCCGCACCGAAGCCGAACACGCTGCCGCCGGCCTGCGCATGCAGGTCCTTCGCCGAGGCCAGCGCGAACGCCCCGAGGTTGAAGCCGTACACGAAGTGGGTCGCCTCCTCGCAGCCGCGCTTGCCCGCGAGCTCGTCGCGGTAGACCGCGTCGCGGCTCGCGACCCTCGTGCCGGCGACGTAGTACTCCATGTGGAACTTCTCGCCGCCCTGGACGCGACCGCCGAGCGTCGCATGGCCGAGCGGGAGCTTCGCGTAGAGCTCGGCCTCGTTCGCGATGTCGATCGTCTCGAGCCCGCCCGAGCTCCACTCGGGCGGCGTGTATGCGCCCCGCTCGCCGCGCACGCTCGTGTTCCGGCACTCGTCGAGCACGCGGAGTGTGCAGCCCTCGTAGTGCACGAACACGATGTCGCTGTTCGCGTGCTGCTCGAAGCTGTCGCGATCGGTGGCGTCCCACTCGATGATGAACGGCCGCAGGTGGTTGTCGGGGTTGCAGGCGTTCTGGCCGGCGAACGACTTGTCCATCAACCCGGACTGGCCCGAGTCGCGATCGGGCTTGGTATGCGCGGCGAGGGAGCACGCGGCGAGGGAGCACGCCGCGAGCGCGCACGACGCGAGGCCGAGGACCCGCAGGAGGGGCGAGGGGAGGATCCGCTGCATGGCGGCCGGGCATCGCAAGGCGGATGCCGGCGCAAACCCCAGCGTCGCGCGGCGGCCGACGACCCGATCGGGGTCATCGGCGGCCGCGAGGACGCGTCTCGCGTCACTGGCAGGCGAGGTCGACCCAGGTGATCGTCCCGCGCTCGCTCCACTCCACCGTTCGATCGCTGTAGCTCGCGCCGCCGCGCTTACGCGAGCGCATGGCACTGTGACGTGGACCCATGGAGGGCGCTGCGGTCCATGGCGACGATGGGCGCGCGTGATATCCTCGGTCCGATGCAGGAAGATGGAGCGCTGCTGGCTGCGTGGCGTGATGGTGACGCCGACGCCGGTGACGAGCTCGTGCGGCGGCACTTCAAGGTCGTCGTCCGCTTCTTCCGCAGCAAGCTGGGCGACGACATCGACGACATCGTGCAGCAGACGTTCGCGGACGCCGTCCACGCCCGCAATGCCGTCGGGCCGGCGGGATTCCGGGCGTACCTGCTGGGCATCGCCCGCAACCGACTGTTCGATCAGCTGCGCAGCAAGGCCGCCCGGGCCGAACGATTCGATCCGGCGTCGGTGACACTCGCCGACATCGGCACGTCGGTGAGCCAGCGTGTCGCTCGCAATCAGGACGAGCAGCTCATGCTGGCCGCGATGCGCACGTTGCCGGTCGACTTCCAGATCGTGCTCGAGCTGGCCTACTGGGAGGAGCTGCCGGGCGCCGAGATCGCGGAGATCGTCGGCGTCTCGCCGCACACCGTGCGCAGTCGCCTGGCCCGGGCCCGCGACGCGTTGCGCGAGGCGCTCGCGCGCTCGACCGGCGCCCGCGACAGCATCGAACGCACCGTCGCTCGGCTCGCGTGCGAGCCGGCGTTCGACGACCGGCCACCCGTGCGCGGTGGTTGAGCGCGTGCGGTGAGCGACGACCGCGACACCGGTCCCGAGGCGGCGTGGGCGACGGCGAGCTCGCTCGTCCCGCGCATGCAGCGGGTCCGGGGCGAAGACGACGAGCGCGACGATGCGGTGCGGCTGGCCCAGCTGCGCGCGCAGCTGCTCGATCGCCACGATTCCCCGGTTCGCATCGCTCGCTTCACGCTGGTGCGTCCGCTCGGCAAGGGCGGCATGGGCACCGTCTACGAGGCCTACGATCCCGAGCTCGACCGCGCGGTCGCGATCAAGGTCGTCCGCGTCCGCGAGGCGGACGCGATCGCACCCCTGCGCGATGCCGATGGGCGCGCGCGCCTGCTCGAAGAGGGGCGCGCGCTAGCCCGCCTCGTCCATCCCAACGTCGTCACGGTGCACGAGGTCGGCACCCACGAGGGCGAAGCGTTCGTGGTGATGGAGCTCGTGAAGGGCCCGAACCTCCGCGCGTGGATGCAGCGCCCGGGCGACGAGCGGCGGAGCTGGCCGGAGGTCGTCGACGTCTTCGTCGCGGCGGCGAACGGGCTCGCGGCCGCGCACGCAGCGGGCATCCGGCACGGCGACGTGAAGCCCGACAACATCGTCGTCGGGGGGGACGGCCGTACGCGCGTCGTCGACTTCGGCATCGCGGCGCTGGTCGAGCAGCACGGCGACACGGGGGCCGGCACGCCGGGCTACATCGCGCCCGAGCAGGTCGCGTCGGCGACGGTCGATGCACGCTCCGATCAGTACGGGCTGGGCATCGCGCTGTTCGAGGTGCTGCATCGTCGGCGTCCGAGCTCGACGCCGCCGCGTTGTGACGTCACGGTGCCGCGCTGGCTGGCGCGGATCATCGCCCGCAGCACCGCGGTCGATCCGGGCGATCGCTTCGCCACGATGGCCGAGCTCGCCGCGGCCCTCGCGAAGGGCCGCCGGTCGTTGTGGCGGTCGCGGGCGATCGGGGGCGTGCTCGCCGTCGGCGCCGTCGCGGCCGCGGCCGTCGCACTCGGTGTGGTGCCGCGCGATCCGTGCGCGACGATCGATCCACCGCTGGCCGAGCTGGCCGACGTGGAGGACGCTCGGCTGCGCGCGCACGTCGAGCGACTCGGCGAGCTCGGCGAACAGATCTGCCGCTGGGACCACGCGCCGCCTGCGGCTCGTCCCGCGCTGCTGGAGGCGCGCCACGCCTGCCTCGCCGAGGCCGCGTCGATGACGGCGGTCGGATTCGCGTGGCGCCTGCGTCACCCCGATGCCGACCTCGTGTGGCCGTATGCGCTCGACGGGCTCGAGGCGGCCGCGCGCTGCGACGACGTCGACGCGCTGCGGGCCCGTAGCGAGCCCATCGAGCCCGACGAGGTGCGCGGCGGCGAGGTCGACTGGACGCTCGTGCTCGCGAACGCCGAGGCCGAGGCCGGCTTCGCGGCCGCGGGGCTCGAGCGGCTGGAAGCGCTGCGGGACGAAGGTGACGGCTCGGTCGCGCGCGAAGGCAAGCTGCGGCTGCTCGCGGCCCGCATCGCGCTCGCCGACGGACGTCCGCTCCCGACCGCCGAGCTCGAGGGCGTGCTGTGGTCGACGGTGGCCGGCGATCGCCGCTTCGATGCGGTGCAGGCCGCGACGCTCCTGGCCCTCGTGATCGCGGAGCGCGACGGCACTGCCGCGGCTGCACCCTGGTTCGAGCTCGCGGCCGCGCTGCTCGAGGGTGCGGGCGATCCGCCGCGGCTGCGTGCGGAGCTCGAGCTCGCGCGTGCGCGTGCGTTGGCCCAGGACGAGCGCGATGCCGCTGCCGAGCTCGCCCTGGAGGCCGCGGCGGCGGCGACGAATCCCGAAGATGTCGAGGGCATGATCACGCTGCTCACGATCCGCGCGGCGGTGCGCGTGCTCGAGCGCAGGTGGATCGAGGCGCGCTCGGACTACGCGATGGCGCTGGCGCTGCACCTCCATCGCCACGGCGAGGGCCACCCCGCTGCGCTCGCGCTGCAGCAACACCTCGCGCTCACGCTCGTCGGCGAAGGGCGCGAGGACGAGGCGTTGCCCGCGCTCGAGCGCTCGCTGGCCGCGATGGAGGCGCGGCTCGGCCCGACCCATGGCTGGACGCTGCGCGCGAAGCGAGTGCGATGCATCCTGCTGGGGCAGCGCGATGGTCCGCTCGCCGACGAGCCCTGTCAGCGCGAGCTCGTGGACGCCTACGCGCAGGCCGGGATGTCGCGGCTCGCCGACAGCGTGCGCGTCGATCGTGCCGATCTGCTGTCGTTGCTCGGCCGCTACGACGAGGCTGCCGCCGTGCTGCGCGGGGTGCTGGAGCTGCGCGAGCCGCCGCGCCCGGTGCTGCAGATCGTGGCCGCGCTCGCGCGCGTCGAAGCGCTCGCCGGGCGTCCCGAGCTCGGCCTGCGTCTGCTCGAGGATCGGCTGGCGAGCGGCGAGCTCCGGTCGCAGGCCGCCGACGTCGCACGCCTGACCCAGGTCGATCTGTTGCTCGAAGCGGGTCGCATCGACGACGCCGATCGTGTGCTGCAAGACGCGTTCACGCGAGCGACGAGCGATCCGATCGCGTTCGTCGCACGTCGCGGGATGGTCGCGGCGGCGCGTGGCGAGCTGCGCCAGGCCGTCGCGGATCTCGAGACCGGCGCGTTGATGCCGAACGTCGAGGTCGACGTGCTCGGCCCCGTCACGCAGCGACTCGCGGAGACCCGGGCGCGGCTCGACCCGAACGACCCGCGGATCCCCGAGGTCGCCGCCGTCGCGCTGCAGCTCTATGACTACGCGCCCGGTCGGGCCGCGCGCGCAGCAGCACTACGCGCCTGGCTCTCGTCGCTGCCCGAACGGCCGCGTCCGTGATGCGAGCAGTGCTCACGAAATTCGTCGGGATCAATTCCTCCGCTCGTACGCCTCATCGCTCGCACCGTCGATGAACGTCGCGGTGCGCGGTGGCTCCACGTGTGGCGGGCGTCGTGCACGTGTCGGGAACCGGAATTCGTGGCCACGACGAACAACCACGGAAAGGAGCGTGCCCCATGAAGGTGAAGACCAAGACGAAGGCCGGTTTCGGCAGCCAGTTCCGTCAGTGAGCTGGTATCCGCGACGCCGCTCGCATTGTCGCGGGCGGCGTCGGGGAGCTCGTGTGCATTCCGTCGATTTCGAGGGTGGTCGTCATGGTCGAGTCCGCAGCGCAGTCCCCGACGATCACGCCGAGTGACGTCATCTACATGCCGCACCGTCGTCGGCTCTTCCACGAGTGGGGCCAGGATGCGGAGCAACGCACGCTGACGCTGCACTACGGCGACAAAGAGGTGCTGTTCGACGAGCCGGCCCAGATTCCGTTCGGCGCAGCATTGCTCGAGCACGCGAGGTTCGTCGCCGGTGATGCCGCGCAGTGGACGAGCGCAGGGGACTGGGGGACCGCGCGCGAGCTGCTCGAAGCGCTCGTCGACGCCGGCATCCTCGCGATCGAGCCGCCTGGCGCCGCGCGTTGTCCCGTCGCGCACGTCGAGCCGCAGCCCGAGACCATCGCCGTCGAGCCCGAGACGCCGGCGCGCGCCCGCACCTGGACCGCTGCGGAGACGCCTGCGCTCGCGCACGAGCTCTTCGGCGTGCAGCTGGAGATCGGGCAGCTCGAGACGCTGCTGCGCTGCTGGCAGATCCCGCACCCGGTGCAGGACGTGCACGGCCGTCAGCTCGGCGACGAGAACGTGTTCCCGCCGGCGCTGCGCATCGAGACCCGGATCGAGCGCCGCACCTGCCTCTACCCGGGCAGTCGTCATCGTCAGTCCGCCGGCATCAACGTCACCAGCCTGCGCATGGTGCAGGAGGCGTGGCCGGAGGCGATCGCGATCCTGCACCTGCTGAAGGCGGAGCTACTGAGTCGGCGCGCGCGAGGGGCCGCCGCGCTGTCGCTCGCCGAGCTGTACGCGCTCGCGACCACGGTGCTCGCATTGCCGGCCTGGTTGGTGCAACGCCACGAGCGTCCGTTCGACAGCGGCGAGCTGCCGAGCAGCATCGGCGCGCTCTTCCGCATCATCGACGGCACGCGGCTCGCGTCGCGCTTCGCGGTGTGCACCGACGATCCCGAGCTGCGTGCCTCGACCTTCCCGACGCCGGAGCAGCTCTATGTGTACTGCGAGAAGAACCTGCTGTTCTTCAACGGCAGTCGGGGCGTGTGCGCAGGACCGCCGGCGACCGTGAGGGAATTCCTCGCCGAGGTGATGCGCACCGACGGACCTGCCGACCTGGCGATCGCCTCCGCGCTGCGCGACGCCCTCGGTGAGCTCGGTCCGGCGATCGACTACGGGCTCGCGGCGTTCGAGCTCGAGCTCGAGCTCGATCGTTTCTGGATCCTGCAGACGGAGATCGCGCGCGAGCTGCACCGCGAGCTGTCGTGCTGCGACGTCGAGGCGAGTCCGGCCGCACTGCGGCTGCGCACGCGCCTCGGTGACGCGCTCGGGCGCGCACGCATCGTGCCGTTCCTCGACGTGCCGCTCGACGTGGCCCGCGCGCGCGTGCTGGCGAGCATCGCCGAGGTGGTCGCGACCTGCCGCGCGCTGCGGACCACGCGTGCCGTGGCTCCGAGGCCGACTCGCTGCGCGCGCCTCGAGCTCGCCGACACGGCTGCGCTCGACGATGCGGTCGCGGAGGCGATCGGTCGCGCGCTCGAGCGACTCGACGCGCTCGAGCACGACGCAACGGTGCGCATCGATCGGCTGCAGGCGGAGGTCAACGCGATCCTCGGACGCACGCCTCCGACCTCGTCGTTCGGCCCCGCCGAGCTCGCGCGCGCGTGGCCGGGCTCGAGCGTGCGCGCGGCGATCGTCGAGCTGCGCGACGCCCTCGCCCCACCCATCGCCGCGAACGAGCTGCCCACGCCGCGCGCGGGCGATGGCCGGCACCTGCCCGTCGTGCGCGGGCTGTTCGCGCGGGCGCGGTTCGGGCTCGCGACCGCCGTGCGTCGGACCTGGGGGCAGAGCTTCGACAGCGACCTCGACGCCGCGCGTGCACTGCCCGCGCTCGTGCGCGCGAGCGGGGGCTGGCCGCCGCTCGGTGCGGCGCCGAGCGTGCTGGACGTGCTCGCGCGACTCTTCCTCGCGGGTGAGCCGCTCCCGAGCGGCACTGTCCGGGGAACGCTGCGCGATCGCGAGTGGACGGCGCTGCACGAGACCGGGCTCGTGGTCGAGCGCGGAGCGATGCTCGCGTCGCCCTTCGCGGTTGCAGCGGTCGACGGGCTCTACATCGTCACCGACAACGCGGCGACGATCGCCGCCGGACGCGAGGGCGGTCGCGAGGCCGGCGCGAACGCGCTGGTGATGCCTGGCTACGTCGAGACCTATCTGTTCGCGGCCCGCATGCACCGGCATCCCGTCGAGCGCAGCCTCGATCTGTGCACCGGCGGAGGGGTGCATGCGCTGCTCGGCGCGCGCCATGCGGAGCACAGCGTGGGCACCGACGTGAGCGCGCGGGCGATCGCGTTCGCGGAGTGGAACCGGCGGACGAACGGGATCGATCGCGCGCAGTTCCACGTGGGCGACGTCTACGCGGCGGTCGCGGGCACGCGATTCGATCGCATCACGGCGAATCCGCCGTATCAGCCCGACGCGCACCACTCGGCCGGCGAGAACTGGTGGGGTGGTGGGCCGCGCGGCGACGCGATCCTCGATCGCATCGTCGCGGGCCTGCCCGATCATCTCGCCGAAGGCGGAGAGCTGCAGGTGATCGGTCGCTTCCTGTCGTGGCCCGACGGCGACGTGCTCGAGCGCATGCGCCGTTTGCTCGGCGACCAACGTGATGCGTTCGTGGTCGAGCTCGACGCGGACGACGAGCCCGTCGCCGAGATCGTCGCGATGTACCCCGGCGAGCGACTCGCCGAGCTCGTACGCGCGCAGTACGGCGTGCTGACGATCACCCGCGGGGGGTAGCCCGCGGACGAAGGCGCTGCGATGCCCGCTGCTTTCACGAACACCACGCGTGCGCTCGACGTCGGCGGTCGAGGGCCGGCCACGGCGATGCTCGTCGTCGGGGTGGTCGTCGCGCTCGCATGGTCGGCATGGTTCTTCCTCGTGCCGGTGCCCGTGCGGGTGGTGAGCCGGACGGCGCGGCTCGAGGTCGATCAGGTCGCACACCCGATCCAGGCGCCGCTCGCCGGACGAGTCGTCGCCGTGCACGTGCACCAGGGCGACGCGGTGGCGAACGGGCAGCCGATGCTCGAGCTCGATGCGGAGTCGCAGCGGCTCGAGCTCGCCGAGAGCGAGGCGAAGCTCGCCGCGCGCACGGCCGAGCTCGCGGCGCTCGAGGAGCAGCTCGCGGTGGAGCGCCACGCCCTGACGATCGAGCAAGGTGGTGCGAAGGTGGCCTCCGCCGAGGCGAAGGCGCGCGCCCGCGAGGCGAGCATCGCGTCGAGCCATGCCCGGCGCCGGCGCGAGCAGCTCGAGACGCTGTCCGCCGACGGCTTCGTCGCCGACAACGAGCGCATCGACGCCAGCGCCACGGCCGAGCGGAGCGCGGCACTGGCCGACGCGCTGCGCCAGTCGGTGCATGGCGTCGTGGCCCAAAAGCGACTCGGGGTCGCGCAGCGGCAGGCCGGCATCGAGGCGCTCGAGCGGCAGGCGACCGTGATCGCCGGCGAGGTGCGGACGATGGCCACCGCCGCCGCGCGCCTGCGGCACGAGATCGATCGCCGCACGATCCGCGCGCCGGTCGACGGCGGCGTCGTCGAGCTCGCGGGCATCACCGTCGGCGCGATGGTGCAGCCGGGCGATCGCATCGGCGTCGTGCTGCCGGCCGGTACGCTGCGCGCGACCGCCGAGCTCGATCCTGCCGACGCGCTCGGCCGGGTGCAGCCGGGTCAGCTCGCCCAGCTCCGCCTCGACGGCTTTCCGTGGGCGCAGCACGGCGTGGTCGAGGGCCGCATCGGACGCGTCGCCGGCGAGGTGCGCAGCGGCACCGTGCACGTCGAGCTCGAGCTCGAGGCGGTGGGCACCAGCATCCCGTTGCAGCACGGCTTGCCGGGCACGCTGGAGATCGAGCTCGAGCGGGCCTCGCCGGTCACGCTCGTGCTGCGCGCGGCGGGCAAGGCGTTGGCCGAGCCGGCCGGCACCGAGGCCGAGCCGTGAGCGCGCGGCCCGAGCGTGCGCGTCGCTTCCTCGCGCCCGAGGTGATCCAGACCTCGAAGATGGACTGCGGGCCAGCGGCGCTGAAGTGCCTGTGCGAGGGCTTCGGGATCCCGGTCAGCTACGGGCGACTGCGCGAGGCCTGTCAGACCGACGTCGACGGCACGTCGATCGACGTGCTCGAGGAGGTCGCGGGTCGGCTCGGGCTCGACGCCGAGCAGTCGGTGGTGCCCTTCGATCACCTGCTGCTCCCGGAGGCGCGGCTCCTGCCCTCGCTCGCGGTCGTGACGATCGCCGGGCTCGCCCACTTCGTGATCGTGTGGCGCCGCGTCGGCCGCTGGGTGCAGGTGATGGACCCGGCCCACGGACGACGCTGGCTCCCGCAGGACGTGTTCTTCCGCGATCTCTTCCGCCACGTCACCAAGGTGCCCGCGGACGCGTTGCGCGAGTGGGTCGGCTCGGCCGAGTTCCTCGCACCTCTGCGTCGGCGCATGCGCGAGCTCGGAGTTCCGAGCGCGATCGTCGAGCGCAGCCTGAGACAGGCGAACGCGGATCCTTCGTACGCGTCGCTCGCCGGGCTCGACGCGGCGACGCGGATGCTCGCCAGCCTGGTCGCGGCAGGTGCCATGCGGCGCGGCCCGGCGCTCGCCGACGTGCTCTTCCGACTCGCCGCGAGCGATCGCAGCGAGGGCCTCGTGCCGGAGTCGTACTGGGGCTTCTGGCCTGCGCCCGACGACGAGGACGGCGGAGCGCAGGCGTTCCTGCGCGGCGCCATCGTCGTACGGGTACGTGGGCGCAGGGCCGACGCGCTGCCCGAGGACGCGGTGAGCACCGCCGCGGATCTCGAGGGGGTGCGCACGGAAGATCCGTCGCCGCTCTCGGTGCTGCTGCGGATCGTCGCCGAGGGCGGCGTCGGATCGCTGGTCGCCGCCGGTGTCGCGCTGCTGCTGTCCGCGGCCGCGGTGTCGCTGCAGGCGCTCGTGCTGCGCGGCTTCCTCGATCTCGGGCGCTGGCTCGGGCTCGGCGGCCAGCGCATCGGGGCCGTGGTCGCGGCCGGCGTGCTGCTCGTCGTCGTCATGTTGCTGGGTGCGGCCGCGAGCTCGGGGCTCCTGCGCACGGGCCGTCGACTCGAGCACGGGCTCCGCCGTGCGATCTTCCGCAAGCTCCCGCGCATCCACGATCAGTTCTTCGCGAGCCGGACGATCTCCGACATGGCCGAGCGCGCGCACTCGATCGCGGCGATCCGCGGCATGCCGCCGCTCGTGTTCCGCATGGTCGGTGCCGTGGCACTCGCCGGATTCACGATCGCCGGCATCGTCTGGGTCGCACCATGGAGCGCCGCGGTCGTCGCGGCGACGGTGGCTGGCGCCGCGGTGTTCGGCTGGCTCGCGCACCCGTGGTTGCTCGAGCACGATCGTCGCGTCCGTACCCACGTCGGTGCACTCGCGCGCTACTACCTCGAGGCCTTCGTCGGTGCGACGTCGCTCGCGGCCCATGGCGCGCACGGCCGGCTGCTGCAGGGACAAGAGGGCGTCGTCGTCCGTTGGGCGCGCGCGCAGCTCGACTCCAATCGACTCGGCGTGGTCGTCGACGCGGTCCAGGCCGCGACCGGCTTCGGCCTCGCGTGGTGGCTGGTCACGCGGCTCGGCCTCGAGGCCGGCAGCGCCGCGAACGCGCTGTTGCTGGCCTACTGGGCGCTGCGGCTGCCGGCGATCGGGCAGTCGCTCGCCAGCATGGCGCGCACGTTGCCGGTGATGCTCGTCGCCACCGAGCGACTCGTCGAGCCGCTGCACACGCCCGAGGAACGCAGCGATCGGATCGCGCCCACCCGCGGCGCGCCGCTGGGCGCCCCGGCGATCGCGATCCGCGAGGTGAGCGTGCGCATGGGTGGCACCACGATCCTCGAGGACATCACGCTCGACATCGAGCCCGGCAGCCACGTCGCGATCGTCGGCACCTCGGGCTCGGGCAAGTCGACGCTGCTGGGGTTGTTGCTGGGCTGGAATCGTCCGGCGCTCGGGGAAGTGCTCGTCGACGGCGTACCGCTCGAGGGCGAGGCGCTCGCCCAGCTCCGGCTCGACACCGCCTGGGTGGATCCGGCGGTGCAGCTGTGGAACCAGAGCCTGCTCGCGAACCTGACCTACGGTGCCGATGCGGATGCCCGCGTCGCGCAGGACGCCGGCTTCGCGGTCGAGCGTGCGGAGCTGCAGCAGGTGTTGCAGCGGCTGCCGCACGGGCTGCAGACCGCGCTCGGCGAGAACGGTGCGCTGGTCTCCGGCGGGGAGGGGCAGCGCATCCGGTTCGCGCGCGCGCTCGCGGGTCGGCCACCTCGCCTCGTGTTGCTCGACGAGCCGTTCCGCGGTCTCGATCAGGATCAGCGCAGGCGCTTGCTGCTGCGCGCGCGCACGTGCTGGTCGCAGGCCACGATGCTCTGTGCCACGCACGACGTCGGCGAGACCCTCGCCTTCGATCGCGTGCTCGTCGTGGAAGGTGGTCGGATCGTGGAAGACGGTGCGCCGCGGCGGCTCGCGGCCGAGCCGTCGAGCTGCTACGCGGAGCTGCTCGCAGCCGAGCGCAGCGTCGCGCGCGAGCACTGGGGTGGGGCGACGTGGCGTCGGCTGCATGTCGATGGCGGACGCGTGCAGCCGACGCCGGTCGAGCCGCGTCGCGGTCGCACCGCGGTGCTCACTCCGGTGCCCCGGCTCGTGGGAGGCAGCAGCCATGTCGCGCATTGACGCGCTCGCGTGGCCGGCCCACGCGATGGGGCATGCGCTCCGTCGCGTCGCCGCGACGGCCGGCTATCCGGTGCGCACGCGCGCGTCCGGTCCGGGTCTCGTGCCGACCGACGTCGAGCTGCCGCGGTGGATCTCGGCGCACGCGCATGCGCTCGATCTGGATGCGACGGCGGTCGAGATTCCCCATGCCGAGCTGGCGACGACGTTGCTGCGCGCAGCGCCGGCCCTCGTCGCGTTGCCGGGCGGAGGCGGGGCGCTGGCGATCGTGGGGGCACGCGGTGGCGCGCTGCGGATCCTGAGCGCGAGCACCGGCCGCATCGAGAGCGTGCCGGTCGCCGCGGTCCGCACCGCGCTCGCGGGCGAGGTCGAGGCGGACGCGGCCCGTGCATTCGACCGCGCACTCGCTGGGCTCGCGCCGCGGGTCGCCGTGCCTGCCCGCGCGGCGCTCGTCGCCGAACGACTGCGGGCGCAGACGTTCGCGGGCTGCTGGCTCGTGCGTCCTTCGCCAGGCGCGAGCTTCTGGGCGCAGGCGTCGAGCGAGGGGCTCGGGCGTCGCTCCGCGGCGATCGTCGCGATGCACCTCGGGCTCGTCGCCGCGTCGATCGCAGGCTGGACGATCCTCGGCACCGCGGCGCTGCAGGGCACGCTCCAGACCGGATGGGCGATCGCGTGGGGGCTCGTGCTCGCGACGTTCGTGGCGATCTACGTCGTGCAGGCGTGGCTGCGTGGACGGCTCGCGGTGGACTTCGGACGGTTGCTGAAGCGCAGGCTGCTGCGCGGCGCGATGCGGATCGACGACGAGCTCGTGCGGCGTGAAGGTGCGGGACAGCTGGTCGGCCGCGCGCTCGAGACCAACGCGATCGACTCGCTCGCGCCGAGCGCGGGGCTGGGCGCCGTGCTCTCGACGCTCGAGCTCGCGCCCGTCTGCGCGTGGCTCGTGCTGGGCAGCGGTGGCCTCCTGCACGCGCTCGCGCTGGGGAGCGTCGGACTCGTGCTCGCGGCGCTCGGCGTCGCCGCGTATCGCCGCACGGTCGCGTGGACCGACAGCGGACGCGCGCTCACCCACGAGCTCGTCGAACGCATGGCCGGCCATCGCACCCGGCTCGCCCAGCGCCATCCGGACCGCTGGCACGACGGCGAGGACGAGCTGCTCGAGCACCGCGCGCGCGTCGGGGCGGAGATCGACGGCTTCGAGGTGTGGTTCCAGGCCGTGCCGCAGATCTGGCTCGTCGTGGGACTCGCCCTCGTCGCGCCCGGCTTCGTTCGCGGTGACGCACCCGCGACCCTGGCGATCGCACTCGGCGGCACGCTGCTCGCGTACGGATCGCTGGGCCAGATCGCCCAGGGGCTGCGTCAGGTGATCGAGGCCGTCGCGGGCTGGCGTCAGCTCGCGCCGCTGTTCGACGCGGCCGCGCGTCCGAGCGTCGAGCCTGCGCCGGAGATCGCGGTGCTCGAGCCCGGCAGCGGCGAGGTCGGCAGCACGTTGCTGTCCGCGACCGGGCTCTCGTACGCGTATCCGGGACGCGCGCGGCCCGTGCTCGACGACGTCTCGCTCACCATCGCGCGTGGCGAGCGGATCCTGCTCGAGGGCCCGTCCGGTGGCGGCAAGAGCACGCTCGCGGCGCTGCTGGCCGGGCTGAAGCTGCCGACCTCCGGGCTCTTGCTGCTCGACGGGTTCGATCACCCCACGCTCGGCGAGCGGGGCTGGCGAGCGCGCGTGGCCGCAGCGGCGCAGTACCACGACAACCACATCTTCGCGGACACCTTCGCGTTCAATGCGTTGCTCGGGCGGCCGAGCTGGCCGGAGACGCGCGAAGACGTGGAGGAGCTGCTCGAGGTGTGCACCGAGCTCGGCCTCGACGATCTGCTCGCGCGCATGTCGGGTGGCGTCGCGCAGACGGTGGGCGAGGGCGGGTGGCGGCTGTCGCACGGCGAGCGCAGCCGCGTGTTCATCGCGCGCGCGCTGCTGCAGAAGGCGCCGCTCGTGATCCTCGACGAGAGCTTCGCCGCGCTCGACCCCAAGACCCTCGACCGCTGTCTGCGCTGCGTGCTCGCGCGCGCGGAGACGCTGGTCGTCATCGCGCATCCGTGAGCGAGAGCTCGAGCGGCAGCGCCATGCAGCAGACGCTTCCTCCCATGCGCTCGAGCTCTCCGACGTCGACCACGACGACGTCGAAGCCGAGCTCGTGCGCGAGGACGTCGCGCAACCGCGGCGTGCAGCCGGGCATCACGATGCGGCGGCCGACGACGATCGAGTTCGCCGACCAGCGCGCCATGTCGTCGGCGGACAGCGGGAGCACGCGGTCCAGCGTTTCGTGCATCGCCGCGCGGGCGGTCTCGGAAAGCGCGGGCTCGTACAGGAGCGCGCTGCTGCGATCGAGCGGGCAGAAGACGGAGCCCAGGTGGATGTGCGCGGGGTCGACGAGCTCGACGGTCGACACGCGGGTGTCGAGCGCGCGCTCGAGCGCGTGCATCGACGCGAGCGCACTGCGGATACCGTGGCCGGCCACGACCCGATCGCCCAGCACGAACACGTCGCCGCCCTCGAACGGCGCGGGTGCTCCGCCGAGCTCGCGCACCTCGAGGCCCAGCGCTGCGAAGCAACGCACCCAGTGCGTGGCCTCGGGCCGGCGGGCCTCCGACACGAACCTGCTCGTCCATGCGACGCCGTCGACGACGACGCCCGCACTCATCGCGAACACCATGTCGGGCAGCCCGGGCACCGTCGAGGTCGTCGTGACGTCGGCACCCGCATCGCGCAGCGCGTCGCGCAGCGACAGCCACTGCGAACGCGGTCGTGCACCGAGCGCAGGATCGGGCTCACACATCAGGAATCGACGACGCGCATCCACGTGCGGAGACTAGCATGCAGCAGCAACTCGCCAAGTCATTGCTCGACGACGACGACGTGTTGATCTTCCGCCATCCGCGGCGGATCGATGCCGG
>CAZFKC010000068.1:33861-53744 GCA_964519175.1 uncultured Nannocystaceae bacterium | reverse complement strand
CTAGCCTGCATCGGTGCGACAGCTGGTGCTCGGCTGGGTGCTCGCGCTGCGCCCAGGCGACGGCGCGATCGAGCTGGCGTGGGAAGTGCCGCAAGAGTGTCCCTCTGCGGACGCGGTGCTCATGCAGATCGAGGCGGAGCGATCGCGGCGCGGCATCGCGACGAGCGGCGTACGCGTGCAGGCGCGTGCGGTGGTCGAGCGGTTGGCCGCCGACGAGCTCGCGCTCGAGCTCGCCGTGACGAGCGCGAGCGGCACGACGACGCGCACGTTGACGGCGTCGTCGTGCAGTGTGCTCGCCGATGCGACCGTGTTCGCAGTGCTCATGGCGGCGGAGGCCGAGCCGCCGACCGTGCCCGTCGCGCCGACGCCGACCGTCGTTGCGGCGCCCGAGCGCGCGTTGCCCGATCGAGCACCAGTTCCCGCGCGACGATCGTGGCCACGCGGGTGGCTCGGCGTCGCCGCGGTCGTGGAGGCCGGCGCCCTGCCACGCTTCGGCGGAGGGGTGCTCGCTCGCGCCGCAGTGCGCTGGCGAATCGCGGAGCTGGGCGTGCGTGCGCTCGTCCTGCCGGAACGCGAAGTTGCGGTCGGCCACGGTCGAGCCTACTTCGCGCTGTTCGCCGCGAGCGTCGACGGGTGCGTCGTCATGTCGGCGCGTCGCATCGAGCTGCCGCTCTGCGCCATCGTCGAGCTCGGGGCCCAACGCGGACGCACGACGGGCCTGCGTGAGCCGAGCGCAGCGGTGCGGCCGTGGCTCGCGCTCGCGGCCCACGCCGAGCTCCGCGTGAGCGTCTGGCGCTGGCTCGAGCTCACCGCGGGGTTCGAGCCCGTCGCCCAGCTGCGCACCCCGGGCTTCCTCGTCGACGGCGAGCGCGTCCACCGGGCGACGCGATGGGGCGCTCGGGCGTTGGTCGGGCTGGCGGCACGCCTCGGCGGCCGTCCTCGTCGCGGTCCCAGGTGAGCCCATCACCCCCCTTTTACAGATTCGCCGCGTCGCGGACATCCTCTTGCGCATGGCCGCGCGCACCTGGCCGATCGAGCGGCTGCGTAGCGTGGGCAGCGCACGTCCAGCGGTGGACTTCGAGCGGATCTACGCCGAGGAGGTGAAGTTCGTCTGGCGCGTGCTGCGGGTGTTCGGCCTGTCCGCGGACGTGGCCGACGACGCTACGCAGGACGTATTCGTGGTCGTGCACCGCCGCTTCGCCGAGTTCGACGGCGGCGCGGTACGACCGTGGCTCTTCACGATCGCGCGAGGTGTCGCGCGCAATCACCTGCGCAGCACGACGCGCGCCGAACGACGCCGCGCACCGACGCCCGGCTTTGCCACCGATCCTCACGCGTCGCTGGTCGAGCGCGAGCGACTGCAGCTCGCGTTCGACATCCTCGCCGAGCTCGACGAGGACAAGCGCACCGCATTCCTCTTGATGGACGTCGAGGGCTTCTCGGCACCCGAGGTGGCCGAGCTCACCGGAACGAACGTCAATACCGTGTACGCCCGCCGGCGTTCGGCTCGGATCGCGTTCGAGGCCGCGCTGCGTCGACGCAAGGGCGAGGAGGTCGAGCGATGACCGAACGCGACGAGCTCGGCACCGAGGCGCTCGAGTTGCTCGACGCGCTGCGTCGCGATCTGCAGCCGCGGGCGACGCTCGCCGAGGAGCTGCGCCCGATGCTCGCGGCCAAGCTCGCGGCGCCGACCAGCAACGCGTGGTGGTGGAAGAACGGCCTCGCGCTCGTGATCGTCGGCGCGCTCGCGGTGCCCTGGATCGGCGCGCAGCCCGACACGGCTCGCATCGCGCCCGCGCTCGAAGGGCTGGGCGACGGCGTCGTCGCGCCTCCGAGCGAACGCATCGCGACCGTCGCGCGCGTCGAGCCGATCGCGCCGCACACCGACGCGGCCATCGTCGACGTGCCGGCACCCACGAAGTCACGCGTCGAGCCGCCCCGCAAGCGCAGAGCGACGCGCGTGGCCGCGGCGCCATCGGAACCACCACCGAAGGCGCGACCGGTCGGCGACGCGCTCGCGGCCGAGCTCGCGCTCTTGTCCGAGGCCGAGCGCGAGCGTCGGGCCGGACGCCCCACGCGTGCGCTCGAGCTGCTCGCGCGTCACGCCGCGGAGTTCGAGCCCGCTCAGCTCGCCGCCGAACGCGATGTGGCCCGCGTGCTCGCGCTGTGCGACGCGGGGCGCACGGCGGATGCACGCGCGCAGGCGCATGCGTTCGCGCGCGACAGCCCGGCACCGCATCTGCGCAGGCGGATCGATCGATCGTGTGCAGGAACGAAATGAGCCGCGACACAGATCGACGCGCGCGTGGACAACTCTGCTCGATGCATCCGCGTGCGCGCCTCGGTCTGTTCGTGATCCTCGGCTGCTCCTGCGGTGACGACGTGTCGATCGGCAACACCGCGTCCGAGAGCAGCTCGGGCAACGCACCCGCGACCTCGGAAGCAACGGGCTCGGCCGACACCTCGACCGGCACGAGCGTGGCCGACAGCAGCAGCAGCAGCGAGTCCGGAGCGCCGCCGGTGCTCTACGACATCGGCACGCCGGTCGACGCCCCGCACAACCCCTGTGACGACGTGCCGCCGGCATGGATCGACTTCTCGTACATCTGGATCCCCAACACCGCCGAAGGCACGGTGTCGAAGATCGACACCGAGGCGATGGTGGAGCTCGGCCGCTACCGAACGAGCCCCGACGACGCTCCCCATCCTGCGCTCACCTCGGTGAACCTGCGCGGCGATCTCGTCGTCGCCAATCAGTTCGGCGGCGTCACGAAGATCTTCGCGCTCGCGGAAGACTGCCCCGACGCGACGAATACCTCGAGCGGTCGCGACGACGTGAAGCCGTGGATGGACGGATGCGTGGCGTGGTCAGTGCCCAACGACTTCGCCGGCAACTTCCGCACCGCGACGTGGACGACCGGCGTGCCCGATGCGAGCACCTGCAAGTACGAGCAAGCCGACGTGTGGATGACCGGCGTGCACGGCACGCCGGGGGTGGACGCGGAGTTCGAGGTCGTGCTGGTGGACGGCGATACCGGTACGATCATCGACAGCCGTGTGCTCGACGAGCTGCCGGCCGACGTATACGGCATCGTCGGCGCGGCCACGGTCGACGACGATCTGTGGTTCTTCATGCAGTCGTCCAGCTGGTTTCCGCTGGTCCGCGTCCAGTACGGCACGCTCGACGTCGAGATCGTGCCGCCGCCGGTCACTCCGGGCGGCGCGGTCGGCTTCGGCATCGACGACATCGGCCGCGTATGGGCCTGCGACCACGACATCGTGCGTTACGATCCCGCACTTTCTCAGTGGTCGGTGGTGCAGAATCAAGGTGGCCAGTCGGGCTGCGGCCTCGATGGCAAGGGCCGGCTCTGGGTGGCGACCGGCGAGGGTCAGCTCCACGGCAACATCGTGCCCGGCGAGCTCAACGCGTTCGACACCGAGACCTTGGCCAAGGTCCAGAGCTACGCGCTGCCCTGGGCGCTCGAAGGGATCAGCTTCGATCGCAACGGCTACGCGTGGACCGTCGCCGCCGAGTACGACGAGGTGTATCGCGTCGATCTCGAGACCGGTGCGTACGAGACGATGACCGACATCGGCGGTGCCCACGACTACCTCGGCCCTTTCGCCGACATGACGGGCACCGCGTTGCTCGTATCGGGCGGCTTCGTTCCGCCGGGCTGATCGGCGCCGTGGGCCGACGGCGATGCGCTCGATCCCGAGATCGGGATCGTCGGGCGCGTCTGAGCGGTCATCCCTCACGGACGCGCGCACGCGTCAGCGCGTCCGTGAGCTCGGCCTCGAACGGAGCGAGCGCGTCGTAGGTGACCAGCATGCCGCCGAGCGCCATCGAGGCTACGCTGATGCCCATTCGCACGAGCCGCGAGCCGATCGCGAAGTGCACACGCTCGACCGACGCACGGATCCGAAAGCCCCACGCGGTCATCGCCGTGCGGGCCGCCGAATCGTAGGTCTGGACCTCGAAGAAATCGTGGAACGCGAGCAGCGTGCCCTCGCCGCGGGTCTGATCCCCTGCAGCGATGATCGCGTGGATCTGGGCCAGCGACAGGTGTCCGGACGCGTGCGTCGCCAGCAGCCCCGGACGCGGGAGCCAGATCGAGAGCGTGCCGCGCGGCGTGTCGACCACGCTGTACGCTCTGCCGAGACTCGCCAGCATTCGAGGGGATCGTGCACAACTGTGGCCGAGTTCGCCACAGCGCCACGCCGTTCGGGACGCGAGGGTGGTCCAGGCCGGGACGTGCTCGGCGCCGTCGGCGGCTGCGAGTGAGGGATTGCGGCCGCTTCGCGGAGACTCGCCAGCCAGCATCCCGCGATCATCGGGATCACCGTAGGCACGATCGGCGAGCGGAGCTTCGCAAGGCCGGTGCGCTCGATCTACGAGCAGACGCGCCACCCGTGGATCGCGATGCCCGAGGCGACGACGGGCTTCATCCGTGGGCCCGAGGGGCCGCGGTCGCGCTGACGCGACGATCGATGCGCAGGTACTCGGAGACGGCGCGCGCCGCCTCGTCCTTGGCGTCGGCCAGCGACAGCTGCGGGGGCCGAGCGAGCACGGCCTCGTGCGCGAGCGTGTCCATCAGGTTGGGGACGACGAACAGGGTCCGGTCGAGCGACGGCGTCACCTCCCCTGCTCGGTCGGCGATCACATCGCGCAGCGCGAGGCGAAGGCCGGCAGCCCCGCCGACGCGCAGCGGGATCTCGCGCGCCAACAGCTCGTGGAGCTGCGGATCCTGGGCGTGTGCGTCGACCAGGCCGTCCATCAGCGCGAGCACGAGGGCACCGAGCGACGACGCGGCGTGACTGGCCACCGTCGCCGCGATGAAGTCGCGCGTCTCCTCGGCGTGGCGTTGGTGCAGTGCGCCGAAGATGGCGCGCTTGTCGGGGAAGTACTGGTAGATCGAGCCCACGCTCACGCCCGCCACTTCCGCGACGCGGTTGGTGGTGACCGCATCGATGCCGCCCTGCTCGAGCAGCTTGACGGTCGCATCGAGCACGAACTGCACCGTGCTGCGCGCGCGCTCCTGCCGGGGCTGACGACGCGCCGCGTTCTTCTTGCTGGGCCTGCTCAACGGTCACCTCGACGGTATCTGAGTAGCGTCTCGGAATTCCCCGGAAGTGCTGTCGTCCCGCGGCGATGCACGAGGCCGTGACGCGAGCTGACGAGCCCGATCGCCGCGCGTAGCTTGTGCCTCCGGAGCAGGACCATCATGACGTCTCTCGACACGCGCACGATCGGGGATCTACCCGGCTACCTCGACGATAGCGCAGGCGAGGGCCGCCCCGCGCTCCTCGTCCTGCACGAATGGTGGGGCGTCAATCGCCAGATCCGCGACGTGGTGGACCGCTTCGCCGAGGAGGGCTACGTCGCCTTCGCCCCGGATCTCTACCGAGGCCAGGTCGCGGAAACGCCCGAGCAGGCGCAGCAGCTCGTGGCGGCCGGAGACAAGGCGCAGTGGATCGCGGACCTCGAGCAGGCCGCCGCGGCGCTGCGTCCGCGGAAGCTCGGCGTCGTCGGCTTCAGCCTCGGCGGCGCGTTCGCGCTGACCACGGCTGCCCGCGTCCCCGACGTGCTCGCGTGCGTCGCGTTCTACGGGATTCCGCGGCCGGAGAGCACCGACGTCGGGAAGATCCGCGCGCGGGTGCTCGGCCACTACGCGCGCAATGACACCTGGTACAGCGCCGAGCAGGTCGACGCGCTCGAGGCGACGTTGCGGCGCGCCGACGTGGCCGCGACGTTGCATCGCTACGATGCGCAGCACTCGTTCTTCAACGAGCGGCTGGCGGCGGTGCACTCACCCGAGCACGCGCGGCTCGCCTGGGATCGCACGCTCGCGTTCCTCCGCGACGTGCTCGGGTGATGTTCGCGTGCGCTCACTTGCGCACCGAGCGTGGGCGCGCGAGCCAGGCGAAGATCACGCCTGCGAGCACGAAGCACACGAGCGCGGCGAGCCCGAAGCGAAGCGAAAGCACGCGATGCCACTGCGGCCTCGGCGTCGGCGTCGCGGTGACCCACGCGTGGAACAGCGCGAAGTAGACACAGCAGAGCCCGCCGAGGACGAGCGCCGTGCTCGACGTCCACCGTAGGGCGTTTCTCATCGCACCTGAAGACGGGCGCGCGGCGCAGACGATCACGCACGCAGAGCCGGGAACGCCGACGCGACACGATTGCCGAGAGGCCGACGATGGCCCGTCACGGACCCGCGCCGGAGACGCAGCTCGTGCCTCGCGATTTCCCCAGGAGGGAAATCCGAGGCCACCGAGGCGCTCGGGCGCCCTGGGCTTCTCGTCCCGGGAAGCTCGGGCGCTCCGAGTTCGCCGGATCCGTCTCTGCACCCGCGAGTTTCCCTCTCCAGGAAATCGAGCGCCTGCCACCCGCGCTCGGGCGCCCCGAGTTTCCCGCGCGAGGAAGCTCGATGCTGCAGCCGGCCATCGAGTGGTCCGGGGACGGCATCGGAGAACCGCAGGCCCTCGTCGGTGTGCTCTCCGGCATTCGCAATGACGCGCGCGGAGGCCTCGGCGACGGCTGCGTGACGCTCACGCCGTGCACCACGCGACGAGCAGCATCGACGCCGCGACCTCGGAGCGACCGGCCGCACGCGCCGGTCGCGGGCAACCCTCGCGAGCGCATGCGCTACCATCGCGCGCGTGCGGGCAGCCGCCTTCCTCGTTCTGCGTGTGCTCGAGATGCACGGCGAGCCGGCGCAACCCGAGCGGGAAGCGGTGCGCCTCGAGTACGTGCGTGACGACGCAGCCGCGAGCCAGTGCCCGGACGAAGCGACCTTCCGTACCCTGGTACAGGCGCGGCTCGGCTACGATCCGTTCGACGAAGGCGGATCGCTCGCGCTGCGGGTGGAGCTCCGATCGCGAGCACGCGAGATCGCGGGCAGCCTGCTGCTGGTCGGCGAGCGCGGTGAGAAGCGCACCGAGCGAACGCTTCGTCACGATGACTGCTTCGAGCTGGTCTCCAGCGTGGCGCTCGCGACGGCCATCGCGGTCGATGCGGATGCGATGCGTGCGGGCGGAGTGCCCGCGTCCGCGCCTCCGCCCGAGCCGGAGGCCGCTCCGACATCGGCGCCTCCTGCCGCGGAGCCTCGGCCCGAGCCCGCACGGCCGTCGCCGCCCGAAGGCACGCGCTCGAGGTGGCGAGCGACGCGTCCCGGCGCGCGACTCACCGCTGCGCTCCTGATGCCGGTGGGGCTCACCCCTGCGCCGCGTGGAGGGGTGAGCGTCGGCCTCGGGGTGCAAGGGGGCGTCTGGTCGATGGTCGCCGAGGGCGTCGCCTTGTTTCCGAGCTCGCATGCGGAGTCGTTCGGCTCGGTCTCGTCCGTCGTCGCCTACGGATCGCTGGTGCCGTGCGGGCACCTGCCGGTTCACCGGATCGTGCGCATCGATCTCTGCGCGGTCGGATCGCTCGGTGCGATGCACTCCGACGCGAGGGAGGTGACGCGATCGGTCCGGCGGCGGCACCTGTTCGCCACGGTGGGACCCCGCGCCGGCGTGACGGTCATGCCCCGGCCGCGCGTCGGTGTCGCGGCCATCTTCGACATGCCGGTCAACCTCGCGCGCGCGCATCTGAGGATCGCGGATCGGGGCGAGTTGCGTGAGGCGTGGGTCGCGAGCCGGGTGGGATTTGTGGCAGGGTTGGGGCTCGTGCTGCACCTCCCCTAGACCGCCCGTGGAAGCGATGACGATTTCGGAATGGTTTTCGCCCCCCGAAGTCGATTCCACTTCGGAGGCACCATCCACTCCACTCCTCCCCGTCCCGACTTCCGGACGCTTTTCGAACGGGAGCTGGCGTACGTGCTCTCCGCGTTGCGGCGCCTCGGCGTGGGGCCCGCGGATCTCGAAGACGAGGCGCACAACGTGTTCGTGGCAGTCTTGAAGCGGTTGCACACCTACGATCCGGCGCGCCCGCTCAAGCCGTGGCTGTTCGGCTTCGCGTTCCGTGTCGCCAGCGAGTACCGGCGCAAGCGCGGACGCGCCCTGCCGCTCGAAGAGCCTCAGGAGGTGGTCGACAGTGCGGTGCGACCGGACGCCGGCTACGAGAGCGCCCGAAAGCGGTGGATGGTGCAGACGGTGCTCGAGGAGATCGAGCTCGATCGTCGCGCCGTCTTCGTCTTGCACGACATCGATGGGTTCACCGGAGACGAGATCGCGCGCGCCTTGGAGATCCCGCTCGGCACCGTCTACTCCCGGCTCCGACTCGCGCGCGAGGACTTCGCGGCGAAGATCCGCAGACTCGCGGCGAGGGGGAGGTTGGAATGACGGAGCCAGAGCGCCTCCCCGACGATCTCCTCGACTACCTCGCAGCCGCGCGCGAGGTGGAGCCGGTGTCCGCGGCGCTGAAGCAGCGGCTGTTGTCACGCCTCGGACCGATGCTCCCACCCGACGGCGGAGGTGGATCACCCGGCGATGACGGCGGCGGATCGCCGAGCGGCGGCGGAGGTGGTGCCGAGGCGGCGGTCACGAGCGCAACGGCGAGCGTCGTGCAGAGCAAGGTGTTCGTCGCTGCCGTCGCAGCCGTGATCGGAGCGGGTGCAGGCGCCACCGGATACGCCACCCTCGGCCCGCCGCGCACCGTCATCGCGTATGTGCCCGCCGCTGCTGCGCCGGCCCCGACATCCGAGCCACGCGAGCCGCCGGCCGCAGTGATCCCCGCGCCTCCTGCTCCGGTCGCGGTGGAGCCTGCGGCCCCGATCACGTCGGCACCCGTTGCTCCGCCGAAGACGTCGAGCCCAGCACCCGCAGGGCGCAAGTCCACCATGCGGGCCGAGCGGATCCTGCTCGAAGCCGCGAATGCGGCCCTCTTGCGCGGCGATCCATCGGCGGCCATCGCATCGCTGCGAAAGCACGAGCGCCGATTTCCCCGCGGTGAGCTCGTGCAGGAGCGAGACGTGCTCATGTCGCAGGCCGAGAAGCTGAGCGGAGGCGCGGCGCCGCGGTGAGCATGCGTCGCTCCACGGCGGCGCTCCTCGTCGCCTTTGCCTGCGATCTCGCCGCGTGCGATGTCGCGGTCACCGTCGGCTACAACGAAGGACCTCCGCTGGTCTCCCCGGAGAGCTGCCCATCCGATGCGCTGCTCCGCGATTGCAGTGATCAGGGCTGCGTCGTCGCCGAGCTGTCCGCGGCGCAGCTGGGCAGGGAGACGATCGCCGTCGACGCCGAGCACATCTACTTCCTGCGCCCCGACAACGTGATCGCGCGCATGCCGGTGCTCGGCGGACCGATGGAGGATCTCACGAGTGTCGCTGCCGGCCTGGAGCGGCTCACGATCGACGACGAGTTCGTCTACTGGACGGAGCACAACGCCACCATCTTGCGCGTGCCGAAGGCGGGTGGTGATGCGGAGCTCGTCAAGACGATCTTCGGCAACCCGGTGTCGATCGCGGCGCAGGGCGACGAGCTGTATGTCGCGATGCCCGAGCAGGGCGTGGTGGCGATGGTGTCGAAGCGCACGGGCGCCGAGACGCGGCTCCCGGGGCAAGGCCGACCCGTGGATCTCGGCGTCGATGCCGAGCACGTGTACTGGATCGACCAGGGGATCGCCGGCGCTGCCACGGGCGAGCTCGTGCGTGCGCCGCTCGGGAACCTCGAGGACGCCGAAGTGGTCCGTTCGGGTCTCGCGGATCCATACGCGCTCGGCGTCACCGCGGACGCGATCGTGTGGGCGAGCTTCGACCGGGTGTTCCGGCTCCCGCGCGGGGGCGATGAGCCACAGGTGTTCGAGGTCGAGCTCGGCGAGCCCAAGGGCGTCACCGAGTTCGACGGGATCCTCTACGTCGCGGGTGCGGGCGGCTTCTTCCGCATCCGCGTGGAAGATGGCGATGTCCTGATCCTCGAGCACCGGGGCATCACCGGACTCGCACCCGCGTGCGATGGGATCTACTTGGTCGGCTGGTACGAGCCGCTGCTCTTTCGCTACGGGCGCTGACGAAAACGACCGAACGATTTCGTGAAGGAAACGTCCGCGCTGCGCCGAACCCGGTGGAGCGCACGATGGAACGTACCGATCGTCGACTGACGGCCGCGCTGCTCTTCGCCCTGGGCTCGGCGACCTGTGGCGGGGACACGATCCCCCAAGGCGGCGACGCGTCCACGGGCGACGCCGAGAGCACGGGTCACGAGGGCGGCAGCGAGACGACGAGCACCGGAGGCTCCACCGCGAGCACGAGCGATCCCGACAGCAGCAGTGACGGCGAGGACAGCAGCGCCGAGGACAGCACCGGCGGCCCGAGCTATCCGCCGGGCCCACCGGGATGCGGGCTCGAATCGGCGGCGTTCTGCGACACGTTCGATGCACCGGCGGGCGCGAGCACGCGGGCGGGCGAGCTCGATCCGATCAAGTGGAGCGCGGCTCGCATGTGCAACATCGGCGGGCCGACCAACAACGACGAAGCCGTCGCGATCGGGCTGGCCACCATCGGCACGTGCCGCAGCGACCTGCCCGATCGCGTGCCGGTGGAGCTCTCGACGCTGGTCTGCGACGGCAACGATCGGATCCACAGCAACCATCTGCTCGTCGCCGCGGCGGCGCAGAACTACGGGCAGCACTCCTACCGCGCACGGCAGCCCTTCGACTTCGCCGACCGGACCGGGAGCATCGTCTTCGACGCCGAGGGCTACAACGTCGGACTGCTCGGGTGGATCTCGGTCGAGGTCACCGAGCTGCCGACGCCGGCGCCGTCGTTCACGCTCCAACAGAACTACGAGAACGGCTCCATTCCCGAGAACGGCATCGAGATCCAGCTCGCGCACATCTGCGGCGGAGAGAACGTCGGCGTCAGCGACATCCTCGTCTACGACGACTTCGCGCAGCTCTCCGTCTTCACGACCGGGGAGACCTGCGTCCCCGCGGCGCAGGGGCAGCTCAACCATTTCGAGGTGCGGCTCTCCGAGCAACGCGTCGAGGTGCTCGCGACGCCCGCGTCCGCCGACGGCGTGACCTTCGAGGCACCGGTCGTGATCGCGGCGGCCGACATCGCGCTGCCGTTCTCGCGCGGATACGTGCACTTCACGACGCACAACCACGCGACGCTGAAGTACAGCGAGAACACGATGGATGCGTGGGTGGCCCGCTGGGACAACCTCGCCTTCGACGGCCCCGCGATCACCTCTGCGTTCCGCGAGTACGAGGCAGAGGACTCGCTCACGCAGACGGCGTCGGGGATGACCAACGTCGCGTATCGCCTCGCCGACGCGTCGATGGGGCCCGCGCAGACGATCGAGATCCACGACGTGGACACGCAAGGCGCTACCCGGGCATGGCTCGCGGTGCAGAACTGGAGCCTCCGCGTCGGCAGCGAGCCGCCGGCCGACTTCGCGCTCAACTATCGCGTCAACGACGGGCCCTGGCAGGCCCGCATGCTCACCGCGAGCGAGCTGCAGATGATGGTGGATCTGCCCAACGCAGGCACGCGCTCGCTGATGCTCGACGTCGATCTCGCGGAGCTCGTCGAAGGCACCAACCGATTGCAGTTCACCACCTCGAATGCCGACATGGGCTACCCGCCCGTCGTGCTCAACATCGATCTGATCCTCGAAACGCCCTGAACCGAAGCAGGAACACGACCATGCAACGCAGCCGTCGACTGATCGAGATCTTCGCAGCATCGCTCGTGGTGGGATGTGCCCCCGCGAAGGGCCCGGGCGTATGGACCGGTGATGCGGACGACCCGTCGGACGGCGAGACCGGCGGCGACGTGAGCACTGGCGACGACGTGGAGACGGGCGTCGCCGCCACGACGATCGACCCCGACGGCGGCGCGGACGAAGCCACCGGGATGGACCCGGGTGGTAGCGACGGCACCGAGGACACGGGCGAGCCGACCCATCCGCAGGACGGCTTCTGCGCCGAAGGGGACATCGAGTGGGCGTTCTGCCAGGACTTCGACGGCCTGGGCGACGCGGGGCCCGTGCCCCTCGATCTCGAGGGCACCGGCCTTCGCCACTACCTGTACGGGCACAGCAAGATCGACGGCGTGAGCTGCGAGGTGTCGCAGGACTGCGATCCGTACTTCGACGGCGGCGAGATGTTCACGAACGGCGAGGACAGCAGCTTCGGCTGGTCCGCGATTCGTCCCGAACAACCCTTCGACTTCGCCGGACGCGAAGGCCACCTGCGGTTCACGACCACGTTCAACACCTGGGGGCGGATGCACCTCGGCATCATCCTCACGCCGATCGCGACCAATTCGATGCCGGACAATCGACGGTTCCACGAGTACGACGGCGGTCCGACCATCGGTGCCGTCAACGCGGCTCCGGCCCTCGCGCTGAAGGCATTCCGCACTGCCGACCAAGGTGGGCGAGCCGTGGCCGACCTGCAGGTGTGGGACGGCGGACAGCTGGTGCAGTCCTCCGACGTCGACGACCAACTCGTGATCGGATTCGACACCACGGTCCGTCACGACGTCGACCTGTTCGTGTCGCGCACGCACGTGCGCCTCGACATGGACGGCGAGACGATCCTCGACAAGGAGCTCGCGGACATCGGCTTCGATGTCGCGTACGTCAACCTCGCGTCGCTCTCGTACAACGCGATGAAGGAGGAGGGCATCCCGCACACCAAAGAGGCGAACACGACCTCGTGGGACAACATCGCGTTCGACGGCCCGGTGCAGGGTCGCAACGCGCTCACGCCCGAAGGCATGAAGGACGTCCTCTTCCGCGCCCATGCGGTCTCCGGGTGCACGGTCGCCGGGGTCGCGGCGGAGGGGCCGCTCATCTCGTTCTATCAGAACACCTGGATCGGATGGACCGCCCGCGTTCCCGCCGACGCCGGGGAGATCACGGCGGACGACATCACCTGCACGCTCAACGACTGGCCCCGCAACGACGAGCCGCAATGGGGCGAGATCGAGATCGTGGAGCGCGGATGAAGCGCGCACTCGTTGTCGTCGGATCGCTCTGTGCAGGCTGTACCGAGCCCTCGCAGAGCCGAGGCCCGGCGTGGGAGATGCTGCTGACGCTCTCGCTCGAGTCGCCGCTCGCGGCCCCCGCGGATGCGAGCAACGCCGTGGCCGACGACGCGAAGACGGCCACGCTGGGGCAGGCGCTGTTCTTCGACCCCGGCTTCTCCGGCAGGTTGCTCGACAGCGACAACGGCACCGAAGAGAACATGGAAGGCTTCGTCCACAAGAGCGTCGGCGATCAGGGCGAGAGTGGCCGCGTCTCGTGTGCGAGCTGCCATGTCCCCGGCGACGCGTTTCTCGACACGCGCACCGTGCACCAGCAGGTCTCGCTCGCCGCGGGCTGGACGGTGCGGCGCACGCCGTCGATCCTCGACGTCGGTCACGCGTCGCTCTTGATGTGGGACGGGCGCTTCGATTCACTGCAGCGCCAGGTGCTCGGCGTGATCGAGTCGCCGCTCGAGGCCAACAGCTCGCGGTTGTTCTTCGCGCAGGAGATCGCGCGCCGGTACGGCGCGCAGTACGAGGAGATCTTCGGCAGCGATCCGAAGGTGGTGCTCGGCGCAGACTATCCCCAGCTCACCGGCGACACGACGGGCTGTCAGCTCGAGCTCACGAGCTTCACGACGCCCGACGCCGAGTGCAGCGAGGGCACGCTGCACGGCGTGCCAGGCGATGGGGCCGAGTACGACTCGCTGAGCGAGGAGCAGCAGCGCACCGTGACGCGCATCGCGATGAACGCGGGCAAGGCGATCGCGGCCTACGAGCGCCTTCTGTCGTGCGGCACGAGCCGCTTCGACGAGTTCATGCACGGCGACGAGGATGCGCTCGACGAGCGTGGGCAGCGCGGCGCTGCGCTCTTCGTCGGCAAGGCGGGGTGCGTCGAGTGCCACAGCGGGCCGCTCTTCTCCGACCAGGAGTTCCACAACGTCGGCTTGGCGCCGGCCACCGTGGCGGCGGCGTTCCTGCTCGGGCTCGACGATCCCGGGGCGCAGCTGGGGCTGGGGACGGTGATGTCCGATCCGCTCAACGTCGCCGGCGAATTCTCGGATGGGAACGACGGGCGGATCCCGGAGGCCGTCGCGGCCGAGATGCTCGGTGCGTTTCGTACGCCGATGCTGCGCTGCGTCTCGCGGCGGCCGTCGTTCATGCACATCGGCAGCCTGCGGTCGCTCCGCGAGGTGGTGGAGTTCTTCGACGACGGCGGACACGTGCGGACCGACGCGCCCGCGGTCGATGGGTTCGTGGGGCAGAGTGAGCTCCGGCCCCTCGGGCTCAGCGAACGGCAGAAGGACGACCTCGTCGCGTTCCTCGAGGCACTCGACGGCGATGGGCCGGCCGAGGAGTTGCTCCTGGATCCGAGTCCGTAGGCCGACCTCCCGACGATCCGCGGGCGCCGAGCAAAGCTCGCGCTGCAGATGGACGAGCTCGCGGCGACGCTGCGCCGTGCGGACGGAGCCGCGACCTTCCGCCGGAGCCAGGTAGGGACGGCAGCAACGCTCGCGGTTTCCCCAGGAAGGAAATGCGAGGCCACCGAGACGCTCGGACGGGCCGGCTTTCCCTTCCGGGGAAGCTCGGGCGCTCCGAGTCCGCCGGATCCGCCTCTGCGCCCGCGAATTTCCCTCTCCAGGAAATCCAGCGTCCGCCTCTCGAGCTCGGGCGCCCCGAGTTTCCTGCGCGAGGAAACTCGACGGGCGATGCAGCTGCCCGCGGTCGGTCGAAGGTCTGCGACTCGTCGCGGCCGCAGGCGCTCATGCGTGTCTGGGGGCCGACCCCTTCCCGGTGGTGCCTCACGCGCTCGGCCTTCGGTACGTTTTCGGCGCGGTCCGTGGCGCGTTCCGCCGACCGATGGCGCATGGGCTGGCATGGTCCGTCGCGCGTCGGCTCCCCTGGGTGTGTTGCGAAGCAGGTTCGGCAACGAGGCGTCGGCCCAGCCGAGCCCGATCTCCTCCGTGCTCGCGATCGGCTTCACCGCGTCGCTCTTCGCGGCGATCGCCCCCGCCTGCGTGGTCCTGGATCCCGCCGATGCATCCGACGACACCACCGACGGCGCGCAGACCACCGCGCCCGGCGATGGTTCGTCGTCCGAGTCGACCGTCGACGGGGCGGACACGATCGGCACCACCGACGCGACCTCGAGCGCCGACGCCACCACGATCGACGCGACCGACGACACCGGCAGCGGCGACGAGGGCGACGGCAACTCGATGATCGAGCCGCCGTTCGTCCCTGCCCCCGAGACCGTGGTCGACGACAACGTGCCGCACGGGACGATCACGAGCTTCACGATGAGCTCCACCACGAGCGCGATCTATCCGCTCGACATCGCCACGGGCGAGCCGTTCGATCGCAGCGTCGACGTCTACGTGCCCCAACAGTACGCAGCGGGCAGCGCCGCGCCGTTCATGGTCGTGCAGGACGGGATCTCGTTCTACGAGAGCACGATGGTTCCGGTGCTCGACAACATGATCGCCGCCGGCGAGCTCGCGCCGATGATCGCGATCTTCGTCGAGCCCGGACCCAACGAAGACACGCCGATCGGCCAACGCAGCTTCGAGTACGACAGCGTGTCGTCCGCCTATGTCGACTTCGTCGAGACCGAGCTGTTGCCGGCGGTCGCGACCAACGCCGGCGTGGTGCTCACCAGTGATCCCGAGGGGCGCGCAGCGATGGGCGGGAGCTCGGGCGGCGCCGCGGCCTTCACGATGGGATGGTTCCGACCGGATCTCTACCATCGGATCCTGACCTACTCCGGATCGTTCTGCGATCTCCAGCCGAACGACGACTATCCCGACGGCGCATGGTCGTACCACGCGAGCCTCATCGGCAGCGAACCGGCAAAGCCGCTGCGTGTCGCGCTCGCGGTCGGTGAGTACGATCTCGACTGGAACACCGACACCGATCAGAAGCGGAACTGGAAGGACGCGAACGACCGCATGGCCGCCGCACTCGCCGACGCGGGCTATCACTATCGCTACGTCTACGCGCTGCAGGCCGAGCACATCGACTTCGGCGTGCTGCAGCAGACCCTGCCCGACACGCTGCGCTGGTTGTGGCAGGGCTATCCGGTCCAATGAGCGCGCACGCGCGCGGCAGAAGGACGGCTCCTCGCGTCCCTCGAGGCCCTCGAGGGGGGAGGTAGGGACGGCGGAGGCCGCTCGCGATTTCCCCAGGAAGGAAATTCGAGGCGACCGAGACGCTCGGACGACCTGGCCTTCCCGTCGCGGGAAGCCCGGGCGCTCCGAGTCCGCCGAATCCGCCTCTGCACCCGCGAGTTTCCCTCTACAGGAAATCGAGCGTCCCCGCCTGAGCTCGGGCGCCCCGAGTTTCCCACGCGAGGAAACTCGACGGGCGCTCGCGAGCGCGAGCGCGACGATCGGGGGATGCGGGCAGCGCCTCCGTCGACGCCGCTCAGTCCGTGCCGTCGAGAGCGGTCGTCGGTGGGGGAGCGCCCCCGAAAACGTGAGCCACTCGCGCGAGCGCCGACTCGTAGCACCGGCGCAGGAGGTCGTAGATCACGAGCTCCTGCGCGCGGTGGGCCGCGCGCAACATCCGGTTGTCGTGCATGTGTGCGTAGCACCAGGCCATGTCGGCGAGCGGTCGCGAGAGTGTGCGGGCTCGGTCCGCGTCGCGCAGCTCGGCGACGATCGGCGCGAGCCTTCGCGATCGCTCGCGCAGGTGAGCCAAGCCGGCGCCCAGGAGCGCATCACCGCCGTCATCGTCCTGCAGCAGCCGCACCAGCGCGTCGCGTTCGCGCCGGAACCGCGTTCCGACCTGCCGTCCGAATTCCACGCCGACCCCTTGCTCGGCCGCGAGGTTCGCCCGCGCTCGCGTAGCGATCGCGTGCTTCGCTGCGAGCGAGAGACCGAGGTCATCGAACAAGCGGTCGGTGCCGCGCAATGCCAGCTTCCACCGCGCGTCCGTATCGGCCTCACCCCACAGCTCGTCCAAGACATCGACGACCGACTCGCTGTCGCGCCAGAACAACCGCTCCGCGAGCTCGACGCCTCGTATGCCGCCGTAACGCTCGACCTCGCGCTCGTAGGTGTCGTGCTGCACGCGCCACACGAGCCCGTCCTCCAGCGCCACGCGCAAGTGCTGCGCGAGGCGCTCGCCCACCTCCGCGCGGAGCCGCTCGGGATCGCCGTGGAAACGGACGCGGAGGTGCCAGTGCGGATCGCGATAGCGCACGAAGAACCACGCATCCGCGGCGCCGCTCGTGATCGCATCGCGAGCGATCGGGGCCACGAATCTCCGCAGCACCTCGTCCGCACCGGCGGTTCCCGTGTAGATCTTCGCGTACGACCACGATGATCCCGCGGCGAAGCGTCGCGCACCGATGACGGTCGGCGTCGGTGCGGACGGCGGAGGCGTCGGCACTGCGCTGCGCACGAAGGGGAGCACGAGCTCGTGCCGATACGTGCCCTCCGGACCACGCGCGGCGAGCTCGTCGGGCGCCGGGAAGACCTCTTCCAGCATGCAGTGCGGCCGCGACTTGACCAGGTGGACGAAGCTGTCGACCGACAGGGTGTTGTCGAAGTCGACGAACAGCTCGTGGTCGCGGTCGGCCACGAGCACGTACCGAGGCAGGCCGCGTTCGCAACGTAACGACTGGACCGCGAGGAATCGCCGACGCGCGGCCTCGTTGCCCACCGCCCCCTTGGATGCCGCCGCGAGCCGACGGAGCTCCGGCGTGCCGATCCGCCAGCGCGCGCGGTCGAGCACGAGTCGGCCGTGCGTCACCCTCGGCAGGAACGGCGCGTCCTCGAACGGTCCCCAGGAGAACACCGCGGGGTCGCAGTGTTGATCCTGCAACATGCAGAGGAATCGATACGCACCGAATCCGTGGGTCGCGAATGCGTGGGCGTTGGTGTTGCGGGGGATCACCTCGCGATCGAGCCGTCGCGAGCGCAGCACGATGCGACCGTCGCGGACGGAGATCATCAGATCATCCACGGGGATCTGGTGATCGCGTGCGACACCCGAAGCACCGAGGTACGGAATCTCGTACGCGCGTAGCAGCGGCCGACAGGCGACGTTGCCGAGCCGACCTTCGGGAAGGTAGGCGACCTCCGCGAAGATCGCGTGCGGAGCGAGCGCTTCCTCCTGACGCAGGTGCTCGCCAACCGCTGCGCGCACTCGCGGCGAGGGGTGACAGAAGCGTCCGAGCAAGCGTGCACCCGACGGACCATGTGCAGCCTCCACGAGCACGCGGAACTCCCCGCGCGCGAGTGCTTCGGGCGAGCGTGCAGCGATCTGCGCCGTGACGACGAACGCATCGGGCAGTCGAGCGTGCGGCGTCACGCTCAGGCGCTCGATGTCCGCATCCGAGAGCTCGAGCTCGCGAGCCCCGGTACGCCACGTACGCTCGAGATGCTCGAGCAGCACGCGTTCCCGCCCACCCCACGGAACGGGGGCGGCCCCGGGCGCAGAGGGAAACGACACGCCGTCGAGCAAGGGCGAGGTCTCCGCCGCGACCTCGTTGCGGGTACCGAAGCCGATGCCGCTCTCGTCGTCGAGCGCCTCGACGAGGAGCAGCTCGCGCTCCTCGTAGCGCTCGACGAACGCGTCCTGGAACGCCTGAAGCTGCGAGCGACGCGGCGACATGCGTGCGAGCAGCTCGACACCGCGTTCGATCTCTCGCAGCGGCGCACCGCCGATGCGCGCGCTCGGAGACGGCTTCGCCAGGTCCACCTGGAGGCACCCGGAGGGATGCGGCGCGATCGGCAGTCCGCCGAGCCGGTCGGCGATCGCCTCGTAGCGGGCTCGGGGCGCACCGAGCCCGTCGTCGTCGAGCGCGCGGAGATCCTCGCGGACGCTCGAGAGCGTCGTCGCGATCGAGGCTGCGCACGGATGTTCTCGCAGTCTGCCCACGAGATCGTCGAGCGGCGGGACCCCCGTGACGCACGGCATCAGGTCCGGCTCGAGCAGTCGCGAATCCACCAGCTCGTCGACGAACGCCGCCGCCTCGCCGGCCTCGAGCTCTGGATCGTCGTCCTCCAGCGCCGCAGCCAGGGCTGCCCGCGACGCGCCGTCGCGACAGCGCGAGAGGGTCGCGAGCAGCGGCTCGCTCGCATCTGCGGCGACCAGCTGATACGTGCGCGAGTTGCCGCGCATGCGGGGCTCGGCCCAGCGAACCCGCCCCGCGCTGACGTGCGCGCTCGTGTTCGTTCGGTAGCGCAGCGTCTCGCGCAGCTGCGGATCGTCGGCCAGCCGTTCGGCGAGCGCGAAGAGATACTCGTTGTCGACGCGCGAGTGCCGTTCGTACTCGGCCTGCGGCGCGAGCAACAGATCCGTCGCATCCGCGACCTCACCCACGGACACGCCGGAGAAGAGGCCGAACGGCGTGGGCCGACTCGACATCCTCGTGAAATAGCGGACCAGCGCGCGTTCGACCTTCTGTCCGCCCTCGCTGTCGGGATCCGAGTGCCATGTCGCGAGGCTGGAGTCGAGATCGGGCGACGCGACGTACAGTGCGTCGCGCATCCAGCTCTGGTCCACGAGCTCGCGCAGCCGCGAGCGGAGGCGCGCGCGATCGGCCGCGATCGCATCGGCGGGTGCGTCGGCGCTCGGTGCCTGCAGGCCTTCGCTCCAACGCAAGAGCGTCTCGATGGGCAGGAGCGGCGTGCGGAACACGAACGCCGGCGACGCCACGAATGCGCGGATGGGTCGGCTCATTGCGCGGCCTCTCGCGAGTGCATCTGCATGGGTGGGTCTCCGTTCGTACGCCCTCGAAGTACCGCGGCCGGATCAACCGCAGTGATCCGGCCGCGGCCCGTGATCATCAGTGCTCAGGAGCTGGGGCCTTACTGAGGGCAGTCCCCAGGGGAGGCTTGAGAAAAGCAGGCATAGCTCCGCGTCGGGCAGTCGTCCGTCGGGACGCTGCAGCAGACCTGTCCCGACGTGGCGCTCTGCTCACCTGCTCCACGCACACCACCGACGACCCGGCTCATCGCC
>CAZFKC010000068.1:0-33761 GCA_964519175.1 uncultured Nannocystaceae bacterium | reverse complement strand
CGTGGCGCTCTGCTCACCTGCTCCACGCACACCACCGACGACCCGGCTCATCGCCGTGCCGTCCAACTTCCTCAGCGTCTCCTTGTGGAGCGCCAGCTTGCGTTTGTGTCGTTGCTTCATTGCATCTCCTCTAACAACCCCACGACTTGCTCGTGATCATGCACATCCAGGGCTCGTAGTAGGATTGCTGGCAGGCGAAGTCGTTCGTCGGGCAGTCCTGCGACGGGAAGCTGCAGCAGAGCTGCCCGTCCGTCGCACTCTGCTCACCCCCTCCCCCACCTCCTCCGACGCGCACGCCACCGACGACCCGGCTCATCGCCACGCCGTCCAACTTCCTCAGCGTCTCCTTGTGGAGCGCCAGCTTGCGTTTGTTTCGTTGTTGCATTGCATTTCCTCGAACCGGCGATGCTCTCATCGCCCGACGGACAGACTCGCGTGAGCCGCATTTGATCAGCCGAGAACGACGCAATGCCTGCGGTCAATTGCAAGGTGCGTCCACGAGCAGCACGCGATCCCAACCGGGGGCAGACGTACCGACTGCGGCCAGTAGCGCCAGCCCGATTCCCGCCGCGCCGTTGAGCATGCCCGTCGCCTGGCCCGGCAATGGGTCTCGCTTCTCGTCGACGAGGTGCGGTGTGAATCCTCCGACGCCGGCGTCGCCCCGCATCGCGAGTGTGCGATCGAACCACTCGCAGGCCGCACGGCGACACGTCTCGTCCCCCGTTGCGCGGTAGATGCGATGGAAGATGTGCATGAGCCCGGCGGTGCCGTGACACAGGCCAGCATCGACGGCGCCACTCGATTGCCACGACCGCCGTGCTGCGCGATGAGCCACGCGGAGGGCGGCTTGCTCGAGCTCGGTGTTCGCGAGCGCCTTGGCCGCGATGAGCAGCGCGACCGCGACGCCCGGGTCCCCGTAGCACCACGCGCATCGCGACGGATTCGGGTCGGCGCCCGGTCCCGACCACCACCCGAAGGCACTCGGGGATGCGTCCGACAGCCGCTGGCCGTCGAGCCATCGCGTGGTGTCTTCGAGCACTTCCGCGACACTTTGGTCCGTGCTGGCAAGGGCATGCCCGAGGAACGCGATCACTCCCGGCACGCCGTGCGCGAGACCGAGGTTGTGCATGCCGTGCGGTGCCTGGGAGCGCTGCGTGTCCGACAACAGCGTGGGCGCGGTGAACCAGGTCGTGCCCGAGGCCTCGACCCGTCGCAGCTCGAGCAGTCGCGCCACGACCGTGTCGCAGAGCGTCGGGGCTCGGCGCCGCCGCGCCAGCGCATACACACCGATGCCGACCAGTCCCGAGATCAGGTCGTACTGCCCGCGCCACGGCACCTCGCAGAGGTGCTGTGCGATCGCATCGTCGATCTCGTCGCACGCATCGTCGTCGTCGTGGGTGTCGAACAAGCGGCCCGCCACGTACTCCGTCGCCCACGCGATCCCGGCGATTCCCGCGTAGAGGCCGGCGCCGTGCACCTGCTCGGCCAACGCATCGATGGATCGGTCCATGCGCTCCATCGCGGCCTCGCCGTCGCGCTGCGATCCGGTCACGCGGGCGAGCTCGGCGAAGAAGATCGCAGTGCCCGCGCTTCCGCCCCCCAGCTCCGGGGACTCGTCGCGGTGAGAGCGGAGCGCCGACGCAATGCCCTCGATCGCCGACCAGGCCGCGCTCGCGCGTTCCCCCGTGATGAGCGGTTCGAGACTGTCGTCGTCGTCTGGCTGCATGGTCATGTCGATCACCTCGTACTGGCGTGTCGGATCGGTAGCGCGGGCAGCTCGCAACGCACTCGACTCGAGCTCGGCTGCACCCACGCGCCGCGTCCCGGCACGAGCGCGTCGCCCTGCTCGAGCAGGTGCGCGACCACGTGGTACGCACCACTGCCCTCGTCGGGAACCGCCGCGCGCGTGCGAACGAGCGCGTCCCGTGGTGGCTCGCCGTCTCCCATCGACACCCGCACGGGGGTGCCCGGGGCGAGCTCCGCGACGTCTTCGGTCGCGACCGCGAATCGGACGACGGGAGGATCGCTCGCGACCAGGCGCAGGAGCGGCGTGCCCACCTCGACCGTGGCGCCGACCTCGACGTACCGCGCAGCGATGCGGGCGGGCCACGGCACGCGCACGTCGAGCTCACCCTCGGTCACGGCCAGCTCCGCGAGCTCGGCCTCTCGCATGCGCGTCGTCGCGCTCGCGATCGCGAGGTCGTGTCGTGCTCGCCGAGCGGTGGCCGCCGCGTCGTCGAGCGCGTCGCGTCCCACGATGCCGGCCTGCGCGAGTCGGGCTTCGGTCTCCGCCTGCGTGCGTACGTGCCCGAGCTCGGCGTCGGCTCGGCGACGACCCGCGATCGCCCCTTGCAGCTCCGCTCGGGCGCTGACGAGCCCATGCGCGAGCTTCGGATCGACGAGCTCGACCGCGAGCGCGTCCGCGGCGAGCAGGTCGCCGACCTCGCCGTGGAGTCGCGCGACGCGGCCGCGTGCGCTCGCGACCAGCTCGACCTCGCGGTCGGGCACCACCACACCGACCCACGCGCACTCGTCCATCACCTCCGTGGCCGCGGCAGAGGGTTCGGGTGCGGCGAGCGGTGCGTCGGTCGCCGGCGGCGGCGCCTCGCATGCACACAGCGCGAGCGCGCAGAGCAAGCCGGGCCTCATGCGAACGCCTCCGGCCTGGCGAGATCCTGCGCGCGCGCGAGCCTGGCGAATACTCCGTGCGCCGCGACGAGCTCGCTCGCGGTGCCGAACTCGACGATGCGTCCCTCGTCGAGCACGTAGATGCGATCGGCCGTCGCCACCGTCGACAGCCGGTGCGCGATCACGATGCGCGTGCAGTGCAGCCCGTCGAGGTTCCGCGTGAGCGTGGCTTCGGCGAGCGTGTCGAGATCGCTCGTGGCTTCGTCGAGCACGAGCACCTTCGGATCGCAGAGCAGCGCACGCGCCAGCGCCACGCGCTTGCGCTGCCCACCGGAGAGGGTGCCGCCGTCCTCCGAGACCGGGGTGTCGTACGCGAGCGGCCAGCTCTCGATCTCGTCGTGGATCCCCGCGAGCTCCGCGGCGGCGCGGACCCGGGCTCGCGAGGCCCCCGGAGCACCGAGCGCGATGTTGTCGGCGATGGTGCCGGCGAAGAGGTAGGGCCGCTGCGGCACCACCCCGACCCGACGCCTCAGCGCGCGCAAGTCGAGCTCGGAGATCCTGCGACCGTCGATCTCGATCTCGCCGGCGTCGGGGGCACAAAACCCGACCAGCATGCGCGCGAGCGTCGACTTGCCCGAGCCCGACGGCCCCACGATCGCGATGCAGCTCGCGCTCGGCACCTCGAGCGAGACGCCGTCCAGAGCGGGTCGGTTGCGGCCGGGATAGGTGAACGTCAGATCGCGGACGACGAGCCCGGCACCACGCGCGCAGAGCTCGGTGTGTCCACCCGCGCGCTCGGGTGGCTCCGTTCGGACTTCCTCGATGCGTTCGAAGTGCCCGCGCAGCGCCCCCAGACGCATGAGCGCGTCGACCAGCGACGACACCGGCCCGAGCACGCTCAGGCCGAGTGCGTTCACCGCGAGCATCGCCCCGAGCGAGATCTCGCCGCGGATCACCATGATCGTTCCGAACGAAAGCAGCAAGAGGGGCGACAGCGTGCGCAGTGCGCCCATCACCGCTTCGATCCACAGCGCGGTACGGCCCTCGGCGAGGCTGGCGTTCAGCTCGTCGACATAGTCGTTCGACCACGATGCGATCGAGCGGCGCTCCGCCCCGCACAGCTTGAGCGGCTCGATGCCCGCGATCATCTGCACGAGCCTGGCGCTCGCACGGCTCCGCGCCTCGACCGTCTGCGTGCCCAGCTCGGCGATCCGCCGGCGCGAGCCCAACAGCAGGAGGATCTGGATCGTCGCGAGCCCCGCGATGATCGCCGACAACATCGGGCTCACGAGCGCGACCACGGCGAGGTACGCACACGCGAAGCCGCCGTCGAGGACTGCAGCGAGCCCCGTGACCGTGATCTGCTCGCGCAGCTGCGTGTGGCTGCCCACCCGCATGACCAGATCGCCGGTCTGTCGACGCTGGAAGAACTCGTAGGGCAGCGAGAGCATGTGCCCGAGGAAGCCGAGCACCATGTCGCTGTCCACGCGCGTGCGGAGCTCGAGCAGCAAGAGCCCGCGCACCAGCTGCGCGATCAGCTGGAACGCCACGACGAACAGGACGCCGGCGGCGACCACGACGAGGAGCTGTTCGTCGCCGCGCGGGATCACGTGATCCACGACGATGCCGGTCAAGATCGGCACGACGAGCGCGAGGAACCTGCCCACGACGCTCGCGGCCAGGATTCGCGCAAAGGCGGCGCGCTCGCGCAGCAGACGCGCCGCATAACCGAAGCCGTGCGTGCGGACTGCAGCGCGGCGCTCGAACGTGGCACCGCGTTCCAGCCAGATCGCGACGCCGGTGAAGCAGCGGCGTACGCCCTCGCGATCGAGCGTGCGTCGACCCCTGGCCGGGTCGAGCACGATCACACCGCGAGCCGTGCATCGCTCGAGCACGACGAAGTGGTTGAACTGCCAGTGGAGGATCGACCCGGGCGGCAGTCGATCGAGCGCGCCGACATCGATGGCGACGCCGCGTCCGGTCAATCCGTGTCGTTCGGCGGTCTCGAGCAGCGTGAGCGCATCGCAGCCATCGCGTCCGACGCCGAGCTCCGCGCGGAGCTCCCTGAGCTCGACATGTCGACCGTGGTAGCGCAGGACCATCGCGAGACACGCCGCCCCGCACGCGGCGTGCTCTTGCTGCGCGACGAACGGGATCTGCTTGCGACGAGGGAGCCCGAGTCGAGCGACGTTCATCGCGTCCCTCCGCTCGGCAGGAGCAGCTCGAGCGCGCTCTGGGTCGCAACGCGCACCCGCGCCTGCCCCAGCATCCCGTCTTGCCACTCGATCCATTCATCGCCCAGCTCGACGCCTCCGACCGGCAGCCGCGCGCGCACCACCACGACGGGTCCCTCGATCGCGACGCCGTCGGACATGCGGTCTCCGACGAGTCGACGCGCCTCGCTCGGTCCGATGACCTCGCGATCCACGGCGCTCACCACGAGGTCGAGTCGATCGCGGGGATGACCCGCGAGCGTGAGATGGAGCGACTGGCCGACGCCGACGCGATCGACCTCGGCGGCGGGCAGGAACGCGAGCAGCTCCGGGGGCGCGTCGCCCTCGACGATCCCGAGCACGCGTTCACCGGCAACGAGTCGTTGGCCGACTGCGACGCGCACGTCGCCGACGTGGCTCGCCTGCGGCGCGCGGATGACCGTGCGTTCGAGGTGATCATGTACGGTCGCGAGCTCGGTGCGCAGCTGCGCCAGCGCGGCCGCGCTCCGCGAGTCGCGGGGATCCGCCAGGCGCGCGCGCAGCTCTTCGGCCCACGAGTCTCGCAGTCGCCGCTGCTCCGCGCGCGCGACGGAATCGTCGAGCGTGACCAGGGCCGCGCCCGCAAGGACGCGCTCACCGGGCCGCACGTGGATCGCGGCGATGGTGCCGTCGGTGGTCGCGTAGAGCTCGGCACGCATCGGCTCGCGCACGACGGAGGGTCCTTCACCGACGCGGTGGATCGGCACCCATGGTGCCGCGAGGGCGGCCACCGAGATCAACGCGACGACGACGCCCCACACGACCGACAGTCCGCGCGGTACCAGCTGCAGCGGTGCTCCGGGGGTGATTCCGCGGGTGTCGCTGGCTCGCTCGTCGTAGCCGGGCTCCGTCGCTTCGGTGTCACCGAAACGGATGAGACAGGTCGCGAGTGCCGGCGCACACGCGAGGGCGAGCGCCCCGGCCTCGCGACGATCCGCGTCGGACCAAGGATCGTCGGCGGCGTCGCGCGCCACCACCACGACCGCCTCGACGACACCCGACGGGGACGCGAACGGTTGCACGAGCAGGGCCGTGTCGGCGCGCGCAGCGGGATCGTCGAGGCCGCGCACGAATTCTCGTGAGGCGCTCGCGCGTGCGACGACGATGCTTCGGCGGTCGCGCACGGCGACGCCCACCCAGCCTGCGGCGGTCCGCCACGCAACGTCGGTGGCTTCGATGCGCCACAGCCGATCGATGTCTGCGTCGTGGAACGTGCAGTGGGCCCGTCGACCACCCACCGTCTCGAGCATCGCTGCTGTGAGCAGGTCCGCGAGCTCCATGGGCGAGCGCGCCGCGGCGATCGCCGCACCGAGGCTGCGGGCGTCCGAGACGACCGGATCCCTCGGCCTCATCGGAGGTAGGCCTTCCGCCTCGGCATTTCGGGGAGACTTGCGAGGCGGAGCTTTGATCACCGAAAAAGCTCGGTGCTCGTCCGGTCTCGCAGCGCGCGTGGCACCGCGCGCGGCGGGAGTGCTTGCGATGCCACCGCGGCCTCGGCGTCGGCGTTGCGGTGACCCACGCGCGTCGGCGACCGCACGCGTGCGTCGCGATTTCCCCAGGAGGGAAATCCGAGGCCACCGAGACGCTCGGACGCCCTGGGCTTCCCGCCCCGGGAAGCCCGCGCGCTCCGAGTCCGCCGGATCCGCCTCTGCACCCGCGAATTTCCTGCTCGGGAAATCGAGCGCAGGCCTCACGGGCTCGGGCGCCCCGAGTTTCCCACGCGAGGAAACTCGCCGGGCGTTTCGAGCCCGCGTGGTCCGGGCCGTCGATCGCGTGGATCAAATGCGCGTCGAGACACACTCGGTCCAACGACTGCGGTGAGAAGCGATCCCGGTCGCCCGCGCGAGACACTGCGGCGCTCCGGCCGTTCGGGCAGTCGAGAAAGGACCGATGTCCATGAGATCCGAGTCGCGAGTCTCCAGTGGCCTACGTCGCCTCGCGCCCGCGCTGCTGCTCGTGCTGGCGCACGCCGGGGTCGCGCAGGCGCAGCCCGCCCCGATCCTGAGCCCTCCCTGCGCCGACTTCTCGGCGAATGCCACCTATCAGATCCAGGTCGGCACGACGCCTTCGAGCTCGTCGAACCCGTACATCCGGGCGAGTCCTGCATCGACGTGGAGCTTCCCGAGCAACTCCAACCCGGTGAACCCAGCCTGTTCCGGGCAGGGCTCGTCCCGCACCTGCGCAGGACTGAAGGTGACCCTACCGGGTGGCAGCGCCGATCGGACGCTCGCCTTCACCGGCACTGCGACCTCAGCGACCCAACAGGTCCGGATCATGGCGACGAACGGTGCAGATTCCTGCACCGCCGACTTCATGTTCATGGGGACCTCGACCGGCGGCGGTTGGGGTGATCCCCACCTGACCACCGTCGACGGCGTTCACTACGATTTCCAGAGCGCTGGCGAGTTCACGGCGCTGCGCGAAGAAGGTCTGGTGCTCCAGACCCGGCAGAGCCCGGTTCCGACCGCCACGGTGCCGATCACGAACCCGTACACCGGCATCACGCACTGCGTCGCCATCTTCACGGCCGTGGCGGCGAAGCTGGGCTCGTCGCGCGTGACGGTGCAGCCCAGGCCCGGCGCCGAGCCCGATGCGAACAGCATGGAAGTGCGCGTCGACGGGAAGGTCATCACACTCGGGGACACGCCGTATGTGCTGCGCGCCGGGGGCGACGAAGCGGGCGTCATCGACGGCACGATCACGAAGCACCCCGACGGGCTGTTCGAGATCACGGATGCTCGCGGCACGCAGATCGTCGTGTCGTCCAGCTACTGGGACGCGATGAAGGTCTGGTATCTCGACGTCGTCGTCTACGGGACCTCGGCGCACGAAGGCACGATGGGCAGGCTCGCCGATGGCAGCTGGTTGCCCGCGCTGCCCGACGGCAGCTCCCTCGGCGCCAAGCCGGTGTCCGAGTCCGATCGCTACCAGGCGCTCTACGAAGAGTTCGCCGACGCGTGGCGCGTGACGGAGGCGACGAGTCTCTTCGACTACGCGCCGGGCACGAATGCCGCGACCTTCACGCGCGACGAGTGGCCGCGCAACGCTCCGCAGTCCTGCGCCATCGAGGGGCAGCCCTCGGCAAACGCCGCGACCGAGGAAGTCGCAAGACGAGCCTGCGCCAACGTCGTCGACGCGACGCGGAAAGCCGACTGTGTGTTCGACGTCATGGTCACCGGCAACGAGGGCTTCGGGAGGAGCTACGAGGTGATGCAGGCCTTCAGTCCGCTCCCACCCGGGTGGTACTCGCCGGTGCCACCGACGGAGCCGACGTGCGAGGACTGCGTGGACACGCAGCCGCCCGCGCAGCCGTGGTGGTGCTGCTGGATCGCCATCGGGCTCGCGCTCGTGGTGCTCTTGCTGCTCGTGTTCGTGGTGCTCCGCGCACGCAAGAAGCCATGAGCCGAGCAGGCACGGCGGTCGTGCACGGCGACCGCACGCGTGCGTCGCGATTTCCCCAGGAGGGAAATCCGAGGCCACCGAGACGCTCGGACGCCCTGGGCTTCCCGCCCCGGGAAGCCCGCGCGCTCCGAGTCCGCCGGATCCGCCTCTGCACCCGCGAATTTCCTGCTGCGGGAAATCGAGCGCCGGCCTCACGGGCTCGGCCGCCCCGAGTTTCCCACGCGAGGAAAATCGGCCGGGCGCTCGCGCGCGCTCGAGCGCGACGATCGGCTCGCGACAGTGCAGCCGTCGTCGGCCGGCCCGGCAGCGTGACCGGAAGTGCTGATCGTCCGCGCACCTGGCCGTTGCGGCCAGATTGTCGGCGGTGACGGGCCGCGCTACGAACATCGCTACGAGATCGCCGCGAGGCGGTGGAGGGCGACGCGGTGACCACCAAGATCTTCGTGTATCTCATCAGCGCGATCGTGTTCGCGATCGTGAGCATCTATGCGGGGATCCGCAGCCGCATGCGGGTGCGCGCACTGATGGACGAGGAGGTCCCGGCGGCGAAGCCGAGCGCGATCCCGCGTCCCGGCGTCGAGCGGTTCCTCGGCGAGACGCGTGTGCTTCGTCAGCTCGTCGACGGATTGGTCGAGGAGACCGTGCACGGGATCCCCGGCGAGCTCCACGACGACACCCGCGCGGTGCTCGACGTCGCCCACTACTCGCGCGCGCTGGCCGACTGGATCCGCACGTACGAGCGCGAGCTCGACGACGAGGATCGCGAAGCCCTCGGTGCACGCGGCATCACTGCCTCGCGAGTCGTCGCGCTGCGCGAGCCGGAGACCGACGCGCCGACGCAGGGCCCGGGCCTCGCGGAGGCGCGGCGCCTCGCCGCGGAGCTCGAGCGCTTCGAAGTCACGATGACCGAAACACCGCGGCTTGCGGCATACCGGTGATCGGGGCGCGGCGACGCAGGAATGCGATCAGCCCCGCGAGCCAGATCAGCGATCGCGGTGAGCCTGCGGTGCAACCGCAACCGTCGGGAGCATCGGGGCCCTCGCAGAGCGCGAGCAGCTCGTCGTCCGGCGGGTCGTCGGTCGGCGGCATGGGAACCGCGGTCCACTCGAGCTCCGCGATGTCGGTCAGCGCGCCGACGCTCGCCTCGACGATCGCGGTCCGCCGCGTGGGCTCGCGTGGAGGATCGCTGCAGACGTCCGCGACCATCGCGTAGTCCGGGACTGGCTCGATCAGGTACAGCTCCTGGTCGGATTGCAGCGCGACGTAGCCGTCGACGACGCGCCACTCGATCGGCATGCCCCAGATCGGGCGGCCGGATCGATCGCGTACGACGGCGCGCAAGCTGATCCACTCGGTCCAGGTCGTCGAGCCATCGCGGTTCGGGTGGCCGAACGCGACGCCGTAACCGGCGACGACATCGATCGACGCGGCGGCATCGATGGCCACGGTCTCGATCGTGCCGAGCGCATGGGCGCTGTTGGGCAGCTCGAGTGTCGGCGAGATCCGCAGGCCCGGCTCCCCGTGGACCTCGAGGTCGAGCTCGGAGAGTGCTTCGATCCCGGGGGCGCGCGCGCCTGTGATCGCGCCGCCCTGCCACGCGGCCTGACGATCGTCCGAGGTGACGAGACCCGGCCGGACGTACGCGGTGCCGCCCTGCGCGACGAGCAGCGCGTCGCCGGGGGTGGTGCGCCAGTCGGTCGGGAAGGACGTACCGGCCGCGGGCAGGAGCTGGGTCTCGAAGAAGAGATCTTGATTCGCGTGGAGCTGGCCGCGGAGATCCGCGGGATCGACGATGTCGACGACGAGCGTCTCCGGGGCGCTCGGGATGCTCGCGTGTTGGCGATCGTCGCACTCGGTCGGCGTCATCGTCACGCGCAGCTCGCCGGCGGCGTCGAGCGATGCACATGGTGCGGTCCAGGTCGCGGGACCTTCGAGGGTGACGGCGAAGCAGGGGTCGAGATCGCGCTCGTGGTAGGTGGCGGGGTCGCCGGGGTGGTCGAAGTACCCGACGAGCGTCGGGCACCACTGGGAGCCGGCGACGACGGGGGTGTCGGTGTGCGGCGAGAACGTCGGTGGCCAGTCGAGCGCGACGTCGATGCCGAGGCGACCGCTGTCGGTCACGAGGTCGGGATCGCACCCGGCCGCGAGGACCGCGAGGACGAGGGCTGACCGCACGCGCCGCACGGGGTGGTGGTCTGGCTGGACGTGGGATCGGATGCATCGGAGCGGAGCGTGACTGGTGGGGGCTGCTGACGACGTGACCGGGCGTAGGCGCTCGCACGACGAGGGAGCTACCGCGGTCGCCAAGCCGGCGAGCGACCCGCGCCGAGGTCGGTGATTTCGGACGTGTGGATGTCGATGACCGCGATTGTGGTGCCCTGCTCGACCACGAGGTGCGTGCCATCCGGTGAGGGCGAGGCGGAAGTACCGGTGTAGCGCGCAACGACCGAGCCCTCGCCGATGTCGAGCACCGCGATCTCGTGGGTACAGTGCGCGAGCAAGCGATCGCCGTCCCCGAGCCACTGCAGCCGCACGACTTCGCACGGCGCGGTGACGATGCGCTGGGAGGCGCCACCGGCGACGGGCCAGCGCTGGATCTCCGCGACGCCACCGACGTCGGAGAGGTAGGCGATCCACTCGCCGTCCGGCGACCACGCGCCGGCGCGCTCTTCCGCCTCGGTGTTGAGCGCGAGCGGGAACTCCTCGAGGCGATCGAGATCGTACGCGTAGAGATCGGCGGGTCCGTAGATCGGGTTCCACTCCAGATCGTAGGTGACGTCGCGCAGCTCGGCGACGAATCGACGTCCGTCGGGCGACCACGAGACACCGGAGGTGGACGGGGAGAGCGGATGCACGCGCTCGCCACGGTCGTCGCCGAGCGGCTCGTCGAGGTCGATCGCGAAGAGCCGCCATCCGGTCGACGCGACGCCCTGCGGCTCGTGCGTCGACATGCCGACCACGATCCACCGTCCGCCGGGTGACCACTCGACGAGGCGGATCTCGTCCGCGAACGCGTAGTTCGGCGCGACGCCGGCGAGTAGCTCGCGGCCGCCTTCGCGCGCGAGCCATAGACCCGCATCGAAGTCACCGTTCGCCTCGGCCGTCGCATCGATCGCGTCGAAGTGCGCGATCCCGTCGCCGTTGGGCGACCAGGCGATCGCGGAGCTCGAGCTGCGCGCGGGTCGGTAGCGATCGTTCGGCCGTCGATCGACGAGCCGAGCATCAGCGGGCGGCGTTGGTCTCGGAGCTCATCGAGAGGTTCGCTCGCGAGGAAGGCGAGGTCCCAGCGATCCCAGGTTTCGGAGGACGGGGCGCACCCGAGAGCGAGCGATGAGGATGCGACGAGCCACACGTGCACGCGTGGGTGGGCTCGTTGTCGCGCGCTCGCGACGTGGAGCGTCGCTTCGCGACGTGGGGTTGTGGAGAGCACCGAGGACCGCCTGCGGAATCACGATGGCCGCGATGACGGCGTTCGGTCAACGGTGGAGCGATCGATGACGCGCTCGCTCGCACGATCTTCCGGCCAGAGAGGAAGCACACTCGCGTGCGAGTGATTGAAGCTCGCTGACCTCGCACTCACTCGTGAGGCCGGGCCGCGTGCGCGCTCGGTGTCAGGTTCATGGCGTACCAACAACAAGTCGCAGGCCAGATGCACAACACGCAGCGACCGCGGAGCCACACCGCGCTCGTGGGCATCATCGTATCCGCGATCGTGGTGCTCGGGAGCATCGCGACGGTGCTCTACTTCTACCGCGACATTCTCAAGGACATGGGCAAGCGCTCGACGATCGGCGGCTGCCTGAACGACGTCTTCCAGAAATCGCGCAGTCAAGACGCGCCGCTGAAGTGGACAGACGGGGAGATTCCGCTTCCGACGCTCGACGTGCACACGAAGGTCGAATCCGAGCTGCCCGACGATCTGCGGCAGTTCAGCTTCGTCGCGGCGGTGTGCTGCGGCGAGGTCGGGCAGGACATCGCCGGTTGTGCGAAGTCGCTGCGCGGTTTCGTGGAGGCGAACCCGGAGGCGACCGCATCGGTGTCGAACGCAGCGCCTGCGATCCACGACGTCGCGGCAGCGATCGTGCAGGAGACGCCGGCTGCGGCTCCGGCTCCGACGGCCGGCACGGGTGCGCCTCCGCCGATCCAGGCGGTGCTCGACGAGAAGGACCCGATGACGCAGTCGCGGCTCGCGTACGCGATCCTCGGTGGCGACGACGAGTTCATGCGCGCGGATGCGTTGTCGAGGTTCTACGCGGGGCCGTCGATCGCATTGCGGCGTGCCGCGATCATCCACATGCTCGAGCAGACGAAGAGCGGGAAGCGGAAGCTGGCGATCGAGGGCTCGGCGCTGCCCGAGGCGAAGGCGGACGCGAGCGTCACGCAAATGGTCAACAACTTGGTCGGAGAGAAGATGAGCGTCGACGAGATCGACCACGGCACCGGCGTCTTCCAGGGCTACTTCGCGGGCCAGCGGTGCGACGGCACGGTGAGCGAGACGGATCTGTTCTTCTCGACGCACGCGTGGAAGGTGAAGCTCGAGCCTGCGAAAGACCGGGCGGCGTTGACCGGGGTGCTCACGGACAAGCGTGGGACGCAGATGGCGATCGAGATCCGGCTGATGTGATCGTGGGCGCCGATCAAACCGCTCTGCGGCACCACATCGGCACTGCATGTCCAACCCCGGGATCCAACACGACTTTGCCTCCTCGCGCGACGCCAACCCTCGCAGCCAGCACGACGACGACCGCTTGCTGCGAGACTGGTGCGCAGGCGATCTCGACGCAGGTGACGAGCTCGCTCGCCGCTACTACCGGCCCATCTGCCGGTTCCTGTTCAACCGCGCAGGCTGTTCCTCGGATGCAGTGCGCGAAGTCGCTCACGAGGTGTTCGTGACGGTCGCCCAGAGGAAGGCGGACATCCGCCGATTCCGCCCGTTCCTCTACGGCGTGGCGGGGCTCAAGCTGCTCGAGTACCGCCGGACGCGAGTGACGGAGCCAATCGCCGAGGGCAGAGTCGTGGATCACGACGAGAGCCGCGGTGCCTCCGCGCTCATCGACGCACGGGATTCGGCGAGTCGCGAAGACATCGCCGCGCGTGCGCTGCGGTCGCTTCCGATGGGGGACCAGATCGTGCTCGCGCTCAAGAACGTCAAGGATCTCACTCGTCGCGAGATCGCGGACATCCTCGGGGTCTGCGAGACGACGGTCGCCAAACGAATCGCGGCCGCGCGCGAGCGACTCCGTGTGGCGATCGCCGGGCTGGAGCGCCCAGATGCAGCAACTCGTGAGGACACGCGACCGCGCCGACTGAGCAGCTGGGCGGAGTCGATCGGTGACACGCTGGTCGCACTGCGATGCGCGCACCTGCGTCGGGAGTCGCCCGTGTGATTGCCGGCGTTGATGAGGGTCGCGAAGATCCGGTACGGTCTCCGCCGGAGCACACCTTGGAACCGAGTCCTCCCGTCGCCGTGCGAGCACTGCTCCTCCTGCCTGTGCTCGCTGCGGGGAGCGGCGCGTGTCTGTTGCCGCCCCTCGCGGATGACCGAACCGACGCGGAATCGACCTCGACCACGGGAGAGACGACATCCCTGCCGACGACGGGCTCGTCGACATCCGACTCGAGCGGAGGCTCCACCGACGAGAGCACGTCGGGCTCGAGCAGCTCCGGATCCAGCGATGCATCTCTTCCGCAGTGCGTGGCGAACTCGGAATGCGGCGCGGACCAGCGCTGCAGCTCGTTGGGCGAGTGCGTGGAGCTGCTCAGCCCGGAGTGTCCAGATGTTATCTGGCCACGCGACCGCGACCACGTCGTATTCGTCGGATCTGTCCTGCCGACGGGCGCCCCGTTCAGCGACGTCACGCAGCCGCACGAGAATTCAGTGCAGCTTGCCCTCGAGGATTTCAGCTCTGTGACCACCCTCCAGGGCGATCGAGGCGTCGCCTGGGTCCGATGCGACGACACGCCGGGGCTGGAGGCAACGTCGAACGCCACGCAACACCTGGTCGAGGCCGTCGAGGCGGTCGCGATCATCGGGCCGTTCTCGAGCGAGGCGGTGGCGTCGGCCGCGGAGCACACTGTGCCCGCGGGGACGTTCGTCATCACGCCGACCGCCTCGGCCATGAACACCGCCGAGCTCGATGACAACGACCTCGTCTGGCGGACAATCCCTGGCGATATCTACCAGTCGAGGGCGTTGGTCGACCGATTCCGTGACCTCGATCAGGCGGGCGGGGTCGACAATCTGCTGATCCTGGCCAAGGAGGATGCTTACGGCGGTGGCATCCTGGCGGAGATCCTCGACGACCTCGAGGCCGACCTCCCTGCTGTGACAGCGGCGACCTACGAGAATCCGACGCATTTCCAATCGCAAGAAGAGATGCTGACCTCGTATGGCGTCGTGCTCGCGGGGATCTCCGGCGATGGACCGTTCACTCACGTGCTCATCGTCGGCGATTCCGAGGCTCAGGTACTTCTGTATATGTACCTCGGCAACCTATGGGACGGAATACCTGGGAACATCCCGCTCTTCACCGTGACGCACGGCGCAGTTCCGGAGTTGGAGCGCATCATCAATGACATCGGTCCTGGCAACGGCACAGAGGCCCTGGTACCCGCGAAATCTCTCATCGAAGCGAACCTACAGGGAACTTCCCCTGTCGCACTCAATCCTGTCCACTTCAGCGCGTTCGGAATTAGATATCGAATTCGCTTCAACGATGAAGAGCCAACGATTGCAGCTGCGCTGAGCTACGACGCGACGCTCGCCGCGCTGTTCGCGATGTGCACGATCCCCGGCGACGAGCCGGTCAGCGGTGCGGCAATTGCAGCAGGGATGCCACGGCTGGTCGATAGCGGAGGTACCTTTGTGTCCTTTTCCGGAAGCGACCTATCGTTCATCACCGACGCCCGGAACGCGCTGGTGGTCGATGGCGGCTCGGTGGACCTGCAAGGCGTCAGCGGAGAGCTGCACTGGGAACTCGAGACGGGCGACGTACGCGCGGACGTATGGGGCTGGGACATCACCGACATGAGCGGGGACGGGAGCGATCCGATCGCCGCGCCATCGCGCGTCTATTGCCTCGCGCCGGAGCCCGCGACGGACGGCACATGGGAGGGCCCCGAAGCAGCGCCCGCCACGTGCGGATAGCCGGGACGCTGGCGCATGTCTTGGGCTAGACTGCGCGAAGTGACCGACCCGGCCGCCACCACGGAGCGGGGCGCCCTATCCGACGAGGCGGCCGAGCTGATCGCCCGCATCCGCGGCGTTGCTGCGGGCGCTGCCCCGGCGAGCCCGGAGGACGATCTCCGCGCAACCGACTTCCATGGACGCTACAAGCTCGTTCGCCAGCTGGGCGAAGGTGCCATGGGGACCGTGTGGCAGGCGAGCGACAAGAAACTGCGGCGCACCGTCGCGGTGAAGTTACTCAAGCCCGATCTGCAGAAGAACCCGATCGTGGTCGAGCGGGCGATCGCGGAAGCACGCGCGGCGAGTCATGCACGACACGAGCACATCGTCGAGATCTTCGACGTCGGCACGCTGCCGGACGGCGCCATCTTCACGGTGATGGAGTGGCTCGAGGGGCGAACGCTCTCGTCGCTGCTCGAGGAGACCCGCAGCCTGCCGTGGAAGCGCTGCCGAGGCGTGCTGCTGCAGCTCGCCGAGGCGATGGCGCACGCGCACCGATGCGGCATCACGCACCGGGATCTCAAGCCGGACAACATCTTCGTATGCGCGCGTGGGCCTATCCCCGACTTCTGCAAGGTCATCGACTTCGGGCTGTCGAAGGATGCAGGCATCGCGAAGCGCCTGACGCAGACCGGCCAGTTGCTGGGAACGCCCTACTACATGAGTCCCGAGCAAGTGCTCGGACGATCCGCCGATCGTCGATCGGATATCTACGGGCTCGGCGTGATCGCGTTCGAGTTGCTGACAGGTTCGCGCCCCTTCGACGGCAACAGCGTGTACGAGCTCTTCACCGCACACGTCGAGGGACCCATCCCCCATGTCCCGGACGATCTGGACACACTGGAACATGACATCGATGCGGTGATCCAGAAGGCCCTGGCAAAGGACCCCGAGGCTCGCTTCGCTTCGATGGAGGAGCTGGTCAGCGCGCTCGCGCGCATCCCGGAGGAGTTCGCGATCCAGCCGCCACCCTTGGTCACGATCCCGCGTGCACCGACACGGAGCCGTCCGTGGTTCCGTCCTGTGCACGGGCTGTTGATAGTTGCTTTGATTGCAAGTGGTGCGATCGCAGGCCTGTTTTGGTTCGAACCCGACACGCGAGGAACCGAAGCCGGGGACGCCGCGTTCGCTCCGGTGGGCGATGTGCAACTCGGCGACGATGAGGCCTTGCCGCCTGCGGGCGCACCGACCGCACCGGTATCGGCCCCGGTGGAGCCGGTGATATCGGGTCCACCTCCAGCGACGCCTCCGGCCGACGTACCCAGGACCGGGCCAGCCGCCGTCGTCGAGACAACCATGCCCGAGGCCGGCGGCTCGCGTGGCCGCGGTCCGGGCCGCGGCGGCGAGCGCCTGCGTGGTGCCACCGGCCCGTCGAAGCCGCTGAAGGACCCCGCTCAGGACTCACCGCCGCCGGTGCCGACCCCGACGCCGGCGAAGGGCTCGAAAACGGACGAGCTCTTCGACGAGATCGAAAAAATCGACGGTACTCGCGATGACTCGAACCGCGGGAGCCGAAAAAAGCCGGAGCTGTTGGGTGACTAGTTTTCCCGCGATCGTTGCGTCACTCGCGTTGGCGGCCGCCGCGCCGCAGCCATCGTCTGCGAGCCCTGATGCGTTTTGGCCGGGCGAAGAATCGACGAGCGCCGGAGAGCCCGCGACACTCGAACAGGATCCTCTCCAAGCGCTCGACCGCCGCGCCCAGCTGCTCGAGGAAGCCTATCACGCGGTCGCCCTCGATCGAGAGCATCATGAACGTCTCATCGATGGCTACCAGCGGGCGATCAAGCGATCGGTGGAGCTGGGGGCCGAGGCATATGTCGATCGATTCCTGCTCGGGCTCGCCCGCGCGGCTGCGCTGGCACTCGACCAGGTCGGAACGGAGAGCTACCGCGAGCTCGTAGCTCTGGCGCTCGACGACCTGATCTTTCGCGTCTCGTGTCGAGACCCACGGCAGGACGATGATGCGCTCCAGCTCGAGGAGGCACGCCTGATGCGCAAGCGCCATGTCGGCGGTGCCCGGGCGTGGCCGAGTTGTCCCGCTACTGTGAAGGCGACTCCGCCCCCGCCGAGACCGACCGCGGGCGGGAGTACCATCGACGCTCCCGAGGACCGGCGACGCGAACGCCAGCGCGACCTTGCGCTACTCGGTGTCGGCGGTGGTGTCTTCGCCGCTGGCATCGCGGCGGTCGTGGTAGGTGCGATGGGAAGGACCATCGCCGAGCGGAGCGGCCGACTGCTCGATCCCCCCACACCGGAGCAACAGCGATACCTCGATGAACAGCTGCCGCGTCGCCGTGCGGCGTGGATCTCCGTGGGATCGATCGCGATGGCGAGCGGGATCGCGATGCTGGTGGCGGGCGGCATCCTGCTCGCACGCGCCCGTCGTGACCGCGGAAGCGCACGCCTGGGCGGACGAAAGCTGGTGCGGGTTGGGAGGAGTGGCGCGTGACCGAAGTCGATGACATTTCGCTGTTGAAGCAGTGGCAGGGCGGCGACGCCGAGGCCGGCGTCGTCCTCGTCCAGCGCCACTACGACAGCTTGAGTCGCTTCCTCGCGGACAAGGTCGGACCCGAGGTCGCCAAGGAGATCACGCAGGATGTGTTCCTGACGCTGTGCGAGCGTCGTGGACAATTCCGCGAAGAGTCGACGTTCCGCGCCTATCTCTTCGGCATAGCGCGCTGGAAGATCGTGGAGAAGTTCCGCAGCGCCAGCAAGGAGCAGCAACGCTTCAACCCGGCGGAAGACTCGCTATTCGACGCAGCGCAGCCGACCGCGAGCCAGATGCTGACGACTGTGCTCCACGACAACGCGGTCGTGAAGGCGCTGCGTCGGTTGACCTTCGACGATCAGGTCATCCTCGAGCTCCACTACCACCAGAAGCTCACGCAGCGTGAGCTCGCCGCGATCTTCGACGCACCGCAGGGTACGATCGCCGGGCGGATTCTTCGGGCGCGGCAGCGGCTCGAGGAGGGCGTGGCCGCGGCGGGCATGGCGACGACGGCGGAGCAGCTGGCGAGCATCACCGAGACGTCGCTGCACTCCTACTGGGTCGAGCTGCACGAGGCTTGGCGCGGCGGTCGGTGAGAGACGGCGCGCGCTGGCGCGCGTCAACGCCCTGACGCCCGAAAAACTCTCGCTCGCGAACCGATGAACCCGTCGCGTTGCCACACAGGTGATCGGAGCCGGCGCTGCGAGCCGCTCCGAGGCGACAGCAGATGACTCGTACCACGACCGCGGCTTCCCACTTCGTCCTGTTCACACTGCTCGCGCTCGGGTGCGATGCCGATGCGCAACCAGCTGCGATCGAGTCACCCGCGAAGATCGAGGCATCGCCATCGGCGAAGGCTGACCCGGGCAGCACCGCACCCGGGCTCGATGCGGCGACGGCGGGAACGCCTGCCGAACTCGGCCGCCCGGCTGCTGCACCCGCACCGCGACCGATCGTCGACGGCGCGGAAAGCCACGACTTGCTCGCGCAAGGTGGCTCGACGCTCGCGGCGAGTATCAGCGACGGGCTGCGCGCTGCGAACACGTTCCTCGGCAAGCCGGCAAGCGCTGCGACTCCGAAGGCGTCCGCCGCCGAGCCGAAGGCGCCCAAGGTCGCCCCGAGGCCTTCGACAGGACCGCGCACCGAGACGTGCGACCTGCGAAGCTACGCATGGCAGAACATGCGCGTCCAGACCGACCAGTTCGAGACGACCAAGCTGAAGAAGGGGTCCTTCTCCGTCCATGACAAGGAAGGCTACTGCTTCGATGCAGAGCTCATCGGGCCGCAGTTCGCCGACCTCGACGAGGACGGTCGAGACGAAGCCTACTTCGTGGTGAGCGAGTACTTCTCGACTGCAGACGAGGAGGGATGCATCGTTGGCATGGGGAGCGGGTACGAGGCTCTGTTCGCGTATACCCTGGATGAGAAGTGTAGGCCGAAGATGCTCGCCTCCGTCGGGGACGTCGGCGATTGTCCGATGAACCCCTCGGACTTCTGCACCGATTTCAAACTGCAGATTCGAGGGGATCAAGTCGTGTATGGTCGGAAGCGCTACGCCTGGAAGGGTGCGGCGCTGGGGGTCGCCAAGTAGAGCTCGCGGGAATCAGCTCACCCGGCCACGCCAGCGATGACGCGACGGCCGAGATCGGACAACGCGGTTCGGTAGCGAAGGCGTGCCGGTGCACGCGGGGCACGCGTTCATCGTTCGCTGGACAGGGCCATTCTGTTGGTAGCGTTCGCTTGCGCGGGCGCGAACCACAGCGGCACCTCCACCGGGCGATAGGTCGCGCCCTCCGGGCGGGACGACCGGCGATAGATCCTCGACGCGCAGTACTCCACCCGGCCGGCGCACCGTGAGAACGAGATCAGCGTCACTGTACCGAGAGCACGGTGGTCGCTGCCACGCCGCCGATCGCGATTTCATCGCGCCCGTCGCCGTTCGCATCACCCACCGCCAGCGCGCGCACGTCATGGGGCGCAGTTTGCTCGAAGGCGCAACCGCCTTGCTTCGGGTCGAACCACACTATGATCCGCTCGCCACCCGCGAGGACAGCCTCGAGCCTGCCGTCGCCGTCGACATCACCCAGCGCGAGCTGCTGCAGCTCGCCGGGAAATCGAGCGCGAAGCGTGACGCTCACGGCGAGCCGGTCGCTCTCGTAGAGGCTCGCAATCGTCTGGCTCTCCGCGGGCGCGAGCCGGACGATCTCGTCGAACCCGGACTCATCGAGGTCGCCCGTCGCGAGCACGCCGGCGCCGCGCACTGCGATGTCCTCCACGGTAGGCTGCCCCACTGAGCCCCTGCCGACGATGGTCAGGGCGCTGGCGGTGTCGATCACGAGAACATGTGTCGCATCGTCCAGCCGGGCCGCAATCCCGAGCAGCGGCTCGATCCATGCCTGGGAGCCAGCGAATTGCAGCGTGCCGTCACCCGGGACATCGAACCTCGCGGACTCCACCCGTGCGCCACATCCCTCCAGATAGGGGCACTCCCAGAGCGCCCATGCGTCGGAGTCCTCATCGTTCGGTACGGTACCGATCGCGAGATCCACCAGCGGGGCGCTGCTGAAGTCCGACCACTCCCACACCTCGGAGGTCGCGGCATTCAAGATCCACATCGTCGGCTGGGCGATCACCAGCTCTTCTCGACCGTCGAAGTCGAGATCGACGGCGCGTAGCAGCTGCACAGCACCGCCGGTCGAAAGGAGTGGCACGGCATCCGCGGTCCCGTCCGCGATCTCCCAGATCTGGGTGCCCGAGGCGAGGTCGAGCTCGCGGGCACTGTCGCCATCGACATCGCGGAATCGCAGCTCCGTCGACGGCTGCTCGAGCGAGACCTCCACGGTCAGCGCGAGCGCCTCGGGACAGGCCGGAACGACATCGGCGAGCTCGCAGGCGCCCTGCTCACAGATCTCGCCGTCGGCACAGTCGACCGCATCGTCGCAGGGACCCGGCGCGACGCAGGACTCGGCCACGCAGACCTGCGGCGCCGTGCAGTCACCCGGATCGTCGCAAGGACCCGGGGGGACGCAGTCGCGATGGAAGCACACGTCGTCGTCGTCGTCGCAAGTCCAGCCGTCGTCGCATCGCTCGGGCCCCTCTGCCATCGCGGAGCTCTCGGCGGAGGACGACGAGCCGGCGGTCGTGTGCACGCCGACCCCGCGGCACGACATCAAGAAGCAGCCCGCGACCATGAGCTGCCACGCGCGTCGTCCAAGTGCTTCCACGAGTCCCGTCCGCGGGCTCGGCTGCTCGTCACCCCTCACACGGGTACGGACATCAGGTCCACCGGCTGCGTTCCGTCGGATGCCGCACACGACTCGGCGTTGATTCGGACGATGGCGCGGTCCCACGACCCTCATCCTCCGCCGTTGATCACTGGAGCGGACGTCGTTTCCACATGCGCCGGCTGTGTCGAAGTCTGGTGACGGTCACACACGTCCGACCCGCAGCCGATCAGGTAGGCCGCGGCAGCGCGCAAGGGCAGGCGCGATCTCGCCGACATCGCTACTGGCATGATACCAACTTCGTGACCGTCGAACGGGCGCCGCGCGCACGTTCATCTTCCGTGACCGGCGTTCCGCGCCGCGCAGGGATCCGCGGCAGGGCCCGTCGCGACGAGCAGAACGTCGTGCCTGCGTGGCTGCCGGCGGCCGCCCTCGATGCCGGCGAGGCCCACGTCGTTGCGCGTCGCGACGCCGTCGAGTTGCGCCGTTGGGGTGATGCTCGTGCTCCTGTTCGCCCGCCCTCGCGCGTCGCCACGATCATGCATGTCGACGCTCGCCCCCGACGTAATCGTCACGCTGCACAACAGCTCGTCGTCATCGGTGCTCGACGCAGTGGTCGCGCGCGACGTGCATTTCGGCCTCGTGGTCAACCCGCAGCCCCACCCCGACGTCGTCCTCACCGAGCTGTTTCGCGATGCCATCGACGTGTTCGTCGCCGCGCCCGACCGCGGGCCCGGACCCGAGGACGCCGCGTCGTACTACGGCGCGCAAGGAGCTCGGTTCGCGCACGTCGACGACGCGAGGACCTACTTCGAGACCCACCCGCTCGTGTATCCGCGCCGCGTCCGCGAGTGCGTCACGCTGGTCGAGCGACTCGCCGCGCAGGGTTTTACCTCGCGGAAGCGGCTCGACTGCGGGGACTTCGAGTTGGTGAAGAGCCTGGCGCTCGCCGGGATCGGGCCGGCGCTGCTGCCCCGGCGAATCGCCGCGCATCGCAGCCCGCACCTGCTGCGCCGGCTGCATCACAGGTTGCCGGTCTTCGAGGACTCGATTCAGCTCGTGGTCCGTGCCGATCTGCACCGCACCCGGGCGACCGACTAACTGAGGGATGAGCTGATCCGACGCGGCAACGCGATGGACTCCGTCGCTGTCTGAGGCGGCTCGAGGGCAGCGCAACGCCGGGCGACGTGGGCGCCTCGACCACGAGATGCAAGCAGGGAAGGCCGGAGGCTCACCCCTCTTCGGAGGCGGGTTCGAGGAATCCCGGGATGAGCTCACCTCGGGACCCTCGTTCTTCGCCGAATTCGGCGTTTAGTGGAGGCGCCGGGAGTCGAACCGGCGCGCAGGGGGTCTGGAGGGCGGAATTCGTGGGATTTCGTGAGGCGGACCGATCTCGACCGATATGGACCGATGCCAACCGACGGCGCGGGGTGAGCTCGGGAGAGCTCGATCGCCCACGAGTCACCGCGCATTCTCGGTTGCGCGCTTCCAGCGGTCGAAGAACCCGCGCCGCCGAGTCTGCCGCTTTCGCATCGCCTCGAAGCGCGAGGTGAAGGCTCGCGACCCGCAAACGTCTCGGGCGAGATCGCGAAGGTCGATGGCGAGCTGGACCGCTTCGTCGTAGCGGCTCGACAGGACGAGTGTCTCGAGCTTCTCCCATGCGGCATCCACGTCACGCGCCAGCTTATCGAGGCGACGCCCTCGTGCTCGTTCGGCCGCGGCAGCGGCCCTCTTCATGCGGGCGGCATCTGCTCGTTCTCGCCGCGCGCGGGTCTCGTCGACCAGCGCGCGGAGCTCCCCGACGGAACGATGCGCGCCCGCGGGTGCGCGCCGACTCGCGCGAAAGGCCCGGAGCAGCTCGCCACCGAGGGGAAGCTCCGGCTCGTCGACGGCACGCGATAACCAGTCGTCCTTCTGTGCCTGCGACTGACGCATGACCCAGTCGTGCAACCCATCGTCGCGCCCGTCCATCGCCGGGCTCGCCGACGTGGCTGCTGCGACGAGATCGCCGTCGATGCGGAGAAAATCCATCATCCCCTGCTGCGCGGCCGTCAGCTCACCGAGGCCCGCCGGTACCGGTGGTTCCTGGGCGCCATCATCGACGTCACCGCCTTGAACCGCGAGCAGCCACGCGAGGTACGCCGGGCGCAAGTCACCCCGCATCAGCTCGGAGCGCAGCAGCGACAACGCGACGAGCGAGCCTGGGCCTGCGTCGCCGAAGTCGTCCTCGGGCTCCTCGGTCTCGCTCCACAGCTCGACAACGACGTGCCGCCCGATCGATCGACAGCGCGCACCGTCGCCGACGAAGTAGCGTGACAGCGCCTTCACATCCACGCGGGCCTTGGGGATGCGAAGGATCAGCCGGCGGCTGCCCCAGTTCGCGAAGTAGACGTGGGCGTCGAAGTAACGCTCCACGAGCTCACGGGGGTCCGCCTCGAGGTCGCCCCACTGGTACTCGTTGCGAAAGCGCGTCGCCGTGATCTCTGCTCGTGTCGAGATCGCGCGGAGCTCGACCATCTCCTTCGAGGTGAGCGGCCGATCGAGCGCGGCGAACTCGTAGTACTGGTACTCGCTCACTGCGCTCCGCAGCAGTGCTTGAACTTCTTGCCGCTGCCGCACGGGCAGGGTTGCTTGCGACCGACGGCGCGCGCGCGGTCGTCTTCGGGGGCGCCGTTGCGGGTGACGACGTCGGTGCCCGAGCTCCCCGCGAGCGCCTCTGCCTGCTCGCGCCGCGCGTCGGCCCAGTACTCGTGGATCTGTCGCACGCGGGCCGGTAGCTCGCGTTTCCAGCGCGCCTTCACGACGTCGACGGTCTCGTCGTGGAGCTCGACAGCATCGCGCGGGTCGATGCCGCGTGCGAACGTCTCGAACGGGATCAGCATCAGGGTTCCAAGCTCGTCGTTCATCCACGCGTCGTCGAGCGCGGCACCGTCTGCGTAACCCCGACACCAGGCCTCGACGACGTCGTCGGCGTCGGTGCTGGGTCCGACCCGCCCGCCCTTCTGCAGCCTGGTTGCGATGTCGTTGTATGCGAGCATCAGGGTGTTCACGAGACTCTGGGCATCCGCTGCCGACTCGAAGTGCGCCTCGCCGAGGATCGCTTCGATCCATGTTCTCGGGCGCAGCATCGTTGGCATCGAGATGAGCGCCGCCATGAACCCAAGCGCCTCGTGCATCGACATCGTCCCAGGTGTCGCGGCCAGGGCGCGCTGGAGCGCCGCGAGATCGGGCGCCCGCTCGCGGCGGAAGAGCGGCGATCGCGTCCTCATCGTGGGCAAGCTAGCAGAGAACCCGGCGCGTCACCGTCGCGGCTTGACAGGCTGCTGCTCGAGCGCCGCGCGGTGCTCTGCCGATGCCAGCTCGGCTGCCTTGCCCAGGATCATCTTGCGATCGACGTGGGCGAACTCCTCGATCACGGCAACGACGGTGGACGCGAACGCGCTCGGGGACTCCGCTGCGGCGACGCAGCGAGACCAGGCGGGAAGCACCTCGCTCCAGTGGACGCCGATCTGCCACGCACCCGCCTCGTCCGCGAAGAAGAGGATGTCGGGCTCGAACCTGTCGATCTCGCGCAGCAGCTCGAAGATCAGCTCGAAGCCCTCGCGTGCGTCGCGGAGATCGCCCTGGTCGGCCGCGTGGCACAAGAGGCGAAGGAGGCGATGGCACTCGGCGATGAACGCGGCGGTACCGCTGGAGTGCGACATGAAGTTGCGCGAATCGACGCGGAAGCCCTCGTAGTACGCGCCGTCGAGGCTCGCCGCGCAGAACGAACGTACCTCGTCGAGCGGGGACGAGGATCCGCCGTCGGGGCGGAGCTCTTCGATGCGCACGTAGTCGCGCACCAGCTCGGCGAGCTGTGCAGCGGAGAGCATCTCGATGGCGTGGTCGAGGAGCATGAAGTGGTGCTCACGATCGACGCGTCGAATGAGTGCGCGAACCTTGGCCCGGTCGATCGGTGGCGTCGCGCTGGCGTCGACGGACGGCTTCGCAGGCCGCCGCCGATCGTCGGTGCTTCGCCTGCCCGCCATGAGGATCGTCAGCCGTCGGCATCGGCCGCGACAGAGGTACCAACGGCGGTGGCGCGGGCTCGTCGTGGTCGTGGCGCGCACCGGCGCAGGATCCTGCGCCACCCATTGCGAGCGCTTGCGGTCTCGCGGAGAACATCGACGAGCTCGTCGGGATCGAACTGGTCGCTGAATCCGCCCGCGCGGGGCGCAAACTCCTCGACGAGTGCCTCGCGCGCGCGTCGATCCCTGCCCGCGGCAGCGATGCGGCTGTAGAACTCGCAGGCGTGCGCGAACAGCTCGCGGTTGCGGAAGTCGATGTCCAGGATCCACTCGCGCCGCCCCTTCGCCGGCAGGCCGACGTAGCAGCGCTTGTTGTTGTGGAACAGGTGGGCCACCTCGTGGACGACGTAGTCCGCGAACGGGTCTGCGTCGATGTCACGGAAGTAGCTGAGCGAGACCAGGCACTGGGTCCCCTCGCTCAGGCCGAGCAGGCCCACGGCGTCCTCCGAGAGCGGAGGCGCGCCGATACTGTTCAGCCAGATGCGTGCGACGTTCCACGCGGTGTCGGGCCACGACGTGCTCGCGATGAGCTCGTGCACGACGTCCTGCGTCAGGAACACGATCGAGCGGGTGACCACGTCCAGCATGTGGTCGCGTTCGTCGACGGGGAACAGCCCGTGGATCATGGGCCGCAGTCGGTCTCGCAGGAACGCGCTGGTCGTTCGTCCTTGGGGCACGCTCGGTGGCGAGCATCCGGCTTCCAGCTCGCGCACCCGTTCGAGCAGACCGTGTCGGAGGGCCGATTCGTGCGCGGTCATCTTCTCCGCGATCGACTCGCCCGGATACCGACGCCAGCCGTCCTCGTCCTCCCGCCCGGTGACGACGTAGCTGGCGAGCTCCTCGGCGATCACCGGCGGTGAGCATGAACGATCCGACCGGCGTCCGCCATCGCGATCGCCGGTCTTCAGGCGCGCGAGCACACTCATGAGGACCCGTCACCGGGGCGAACCGAACGCTTCTCGCAGCCGTGCGACCGCGAGCGGAAGCCCTTGCTTCTGCAGCGTCTCGAGCAGCTCGGCGATGCTCTTGGGTGGGTTCTTCAGTGCTGCGGCCTGCTCGTGGACTGCCGCGGCGATCGCCCCAGGGGCGATGTCGAGGGCCTCGACGATGAAGTCGTCGGGATGCTTCGACTCGAGCCCGAGCGGCTCGAGGGCGGACGCCGGGAAGTCGTCGAGGTTGAACGTCACGATCGCTTGCGCGCCGATGCGAACCGCCGCCGCGAGGACATGGCGGTCGTTCGGATCGGGAAGCTCGAAACTGTCGATGAGCGGCTCATGGCCGCTCACGTTGGCGTCCGGCAGCGCGAGGTTCATGAGCGCCTTGGTGCGCGCGAGGTTCTCCGGCGCGAGGTCGGTGCGCTCACGCAGCACTGCGCGGAAGCACTCCTCGATGATCTGGTCGCTCCAGTGCGCCTGGACCACGCCGGTCCGCGCCACGCGGATGAGCAGATCACGAAGCGGCGCCGGGAAGAGCACGCAGGCGTCGTAGATGACGATGAACGCCACGACGCGATCCCATCAGTATCCGAGGTCGTGCTTCTGCGCCTCGGCGGCCAGCTCTTCGAGAGCTGCCTTCGCGTCGGCATCCTCGCGACGCTTGTACTCGAGGACGTCCGCCAGCTTGATCCGACGGTGCGTGCCGACCTTGCGGTGCGGGATCTTGCCTTCCTCGAGCAGGCGGACGACGTGCGGTCGCGAGACGTTGAGGAACTCTGCCGCCTGCTGCGTGGTGAGCTCCGCGTGCATCGGGAGCACCGTGACGAGACTTCCGTTCGCCATGTGCCCGAGCACCTCGACGAGCAGACGCAGCGCGTCCGGCGGGAGCGTCACGCTGACCTCGCGACCGTTGTCCTCGGAGCGCAACGTCACCGCTCGCGGAGCGCGAGCGCGCTTGCTCAGCGGCTCGAGACCACGGAGGGCCGACCGGGCGATCTCGGCGGCATTCGTTGCGGGTGCGGCGGGCATGGCGGTTCCGAGAGGAGTCTACCCCGTGCGAGTCTAAACGCAATAAACGAAAATGGCGCGTAGGCCTGAGGTGTGCGCGCCAAATCCGCGAAATCCGGCCTCGCGTCGCGTTCCTCGAGGCACTCGAGGGTGACGGGCCGGGCGAGGCGTTGCTCGGCGATCCGAGTCGGTAGGTCGACGGCTCGACGTCGACCGACGCGATCACGAGCTCGGCTGGGCGCGCGCAGTTGATCGTTGATCGTGCACACCAGCGGATAAGCGAAAGCGGCCCCGCAGCCTGCGCTACGGAGCCGTTCTCTCAGTGGAGGCGCCGGGAGTCGAACCGGCGCGCAGGGGTCGTGGGAGGCTGAATTCGTGGGATTTCGTGGGGGCGGACCGGTATCGGCCGGTATGGGCCGATGGCGACCGACGGGGCGGGGTGAGCTCGGGTGAGCTCCTTGATCAGCCCTCGTCAAACTCCATCGCGTACGTCACCGTCTTCGTCTCGAAGACGCCGTGGTCGTTGCACTTCTCTGGCTTGGTCTCCCAGTCGACCGTGTCGCAGTGGACCGCCTTGAGGCTGTTGTTGTACGGGACTTCCACGGTGTGACCGCAGACGTTGCACATCATCAGCGCTCGCGTGGGTCTGACCTTCGGCATCCGGCGACGGTATCACGCGACCGACAGCGTGGGGCCCGGGGTGACTCGCGCCCTGCTGTTCGGGCCGCAGGCCGAAGAGCGCGCCGGCTGAAGTCGAGTCGCGGTGGTCCGCCCACGCCGAGCAGCGCGGGCTAGCGGGCGGAGATGGGAACGAACCTGAACGATGCCTGGTGTTCGATGCAGCCGTTCACGTGAAGCGAGTAGCGGTCGCGATCCCAGGCGAACGTCGACAGACGGCTCGATGAGACGTAGCAGCGCTCGGGAAAGCCGCGGGTTGAGCGTTGCAGTTCGAGGTCGTCGTGCTCGGTGACGTCGAGCACGTGGATGATCTCGGTGTCGGGGACGACGCGGTCGTGGGGCTTGTACGGGCTGACGTGGTAGAGGCGGACGGCGAAGGGCCCAGTCTTCCCCAGAAGCTCGCGTATCCGGGCGACGATTCTCTCGCTTTCGGTGAGCGGTGCGGCGTTGTTGACGATGTTGCCGTGCGCGATCTGGACGTTCTCCGCGATGATCGAGCCGATCATGATTCCGGCCGTATACGTCTGATACGTGTGAGCGAGCTGTTTCGCTACGCGCTCTGCCTCGGCTTCCCCGAGGGTCGCCGACGTCGAACTCCGCGTCGCGGCCGCCATGCGCTTGATCTCGAGGAGCCTCTCCGCGGGCCAAGCCGGCACATCCTTGTCGATGGCGTCGTGGTGCGGGCTGCACAGCAGCAGGAGGTTCTCGTACGCGTGCCGCTGCTCCGGCGTCAGGGCCTTGTTCGCACGCGGTCCTTTGTCGCTCGCCGAGTGGATGTGGCAGATGCGGCCCACCACCACTCCATCGGCGTCCACCAGCGGGTTGGCACACGACGCCATGGCGCACGCGTTACAAGACTCCGCGAACAGGCGCTTGATCGTGGGCAAGCTCGGCTCTGACATCGGGCGTCCGTTTCTCAGCGCGGGATCAGATTGCCGAGCGTGCCGAAGACACCGAGCACCGTCGTGCCCTTGTAGAAGGAGAGGTCCGCCTGGAGCGCCGCGATCGTCGTGCGGTCGGCCGCGGCCTGCTCTTCAAGTCCGGTGATCGCCGTGCGGGCGTCTTGCAGCGCCTCGGTGACTTCGTCTCGCTCGCGTCGTGTCGAGACAAGGTCGGTGTTCGCAGTGCGCAGCTTCTCCGCCAGATCTGAGTTCGCCGCTTGAAGGTCGCCGATCTCACTCATTGCCGCATCGGCGCGCGCGCGCTCGCGGTCGCGATCGCCAGCGGCGGCGTTGAGCTCCTTGGCCTGGGTTGCCAGCTCCTGCGCGAGCCGCTTGTTCTCCTGGTGAAGCGACGTGCTGCGGCGCTCGGCGGCGTCGGTCTTCGCGGCGGCATCGGCGAGCTGGACCACCGTCGCTGCGAGTTTCTGTTCCAGCTCGGCGATGCGCTCGCTCTCGCTGTTCACCTGTTCCTTCGCCGCGTCATTGCCGGCGCCATGCTTCTCGTCGGACATCTTTCCCCGCCTCCAGCCAGATTGTCCTTGACCAGGACTTTGCCTGCAAGCAATATCTTGCGCATGACGCAATTGACCCCAACGGTGGCGTTTACGGAGGTCCTGGGCAGGATCCTGCGGCAGCGGCGGGAGGCAGCGGAGGTTCAACAAGCCGTGCTCGCCGAGATGCTGGACCTCAACGCCTCGTCGTTGTCCCGCGTCGAGTCGGGTCTCACGACGATGAGCGTGGTCCAGCTTCGGCGGGCAGCCGCGGCGATCGGCGGCGGCTCTTCCTGGGAGATCTTGCGCGATGCCGAGTGGGCGGCCGACCGCATCGTGCGCGACTCGCCCGGCGTGCGTCTTGTAGAGGAGCGGCCGCGTGATCCAGCGGCCGCGGCTGGTTGGTTCCTAGGAGGTGCGGCCGTCGGAGCCCTCCTCGCGGGTGCCCTGGCCGCAGATCTGAGGAGGTCTGGTGGCCCGGCTGGTGACCGAAGACGTCGGACGCGCGGGTGATGAGGCCCGTGAGTGCGCGAGCGTGTGCGTGCCACTTGTCGCCGCCGCCCATGTCGTCGAGGACTCGGCCACTTCGCCGCACGAGCGACGCCGGGGTCGCCACGTCCCTCGGCGCACGCGCGATGGATCAGTCGACGCGCCAGTAGAGCGTCGTCTCGATGCCGTCGGGATCCGTCTTCGCCTTCGGTTGCTTGACGCTGCGCCAGTGGCTCCCGTGGTTGATCACGACCCACTTCATCAAGCTGCCGAGGAACAGGGCCGCGGCCTCGAAGTTGTGCCCGCACGCGTCCGTGTAGATGGGCATGTACACGGTTCCGGTCCAGTCTGCGCCGGGGATCCAGCTCACCGACGTGGACTTGCCGACCGGCACCGCGTCGAGCTGCGCTGTCAGGGCATCGACGATCGCGTCGAAGTCGGCGTCGCTGAGCCGGGCACGGTGACGCTCGAAGTCCTTGGCGTACGGCACGGACTCGATCGCCCGCCCGGTGATGGCGTCTTCGAGCACGGCAGAAACCCGAGAGCAGCCTACCCCGCGGCTTCACGCGAGTCGAGCACCTGGCCCGGTGGCACCGGCCGCGGCGCGCTACACTGAGCTGCCAAACGCGATGGCCATCGACCTCCAGCTACTGGGCTCGAAGCTCCGCAGGTATCGCGAGCAGTTCCAGGTCAGCGTCGAGGAGGTCGCCTCCGCCACCGGCGTCGACGCGGGCCAGCTCGGAGAGTACGAGGAGGGGAAGCGCGAGCCGACCGGCGACGAGATCCTCATCCTCGCCGACTACTTCAAGTGCGACTACAAGTTCTTCGTCTCGAACGAGAAGACCGCCCCGTTCGATCAGACCGAGACTCTGTTCCGGCGGTACGGGGAGCGGCTGACGCGGCAGGACCGGTGGGCGATCCAGGAGTTCCTGTTCCTCTGCGACTGCGAGGCCTACCTTCACCGGATTCTCGATGTCGATGAGCGCCCTTTCACCTTCGCCAAGAAGGGCACGTACTTCAAGGGTCACGGACAGGACGCCGCTGCCGGTCTGCGCGCGCACCTCGGACTTGAGCCACGTGCCGTGCCATCGAATGTCTTCCAGGTGTTCCGCAGCCTCGGGATACACGTCTTTCGTCGCGGGCTGGAGAACAAGGAGATCTCGGGGCTCTACATTCGCCACCCGACGGCCGGCCCGTGCGTGCTCGTGAACTACGACGAGGATGTGTTCCGACAGCGGTTCACCGTGGCCCACGAAGCGGGCCACGCCATCCTCGATGCGGAGGAAGACTTGGTCGTCTCGGGTCGATGGCAGAGGAAGGACCTGGTCGAGACGCGTGCCAACACCTTCGCCGCCGCGTTCCTCGTGCCCGCCGACGCAATTCCCCCCCTGCGACCGGATGAGTGGACGCCGGAGAAGACGCGCGAGATCGCAGCACGCCTGCACGTGAACGTGCGGACGCTTGGTCTACGGCTCAAGGAGCTCAAGGTCATCGAAGAATCGCAGGCGGACGACCTCGCGAACACGAAGGTTCCGCGTGACATGAAGGACGATGAGGAACTCGCAGGCCTGAGTTCCGCGGTAGCTGGTCGGAAGCGTGCGCTCCTCGAGCGTGGGCTCAGCGGCTACTACGTCGACCTCGTGCTCCGCGCGCACGATCTCGGAGCCATCTCCTTCGGGCGGGTTGCAGAGATGCTCCTCTCCACCGAGCAGCACGCCGCCGACATCGCTCGCCAGTTCATGCCGTCGTGGATGCCGCGCCATGGTTGACGTATCGGTCTTTTGCCTGATCAACGTCGCCGACACGTGCGCCGTTTGGAACGTGCTCTCTGCGCCGCTCCTCTGCGACCTCACGCACGGTGCCGGCTGCCACATCGTCATCACGAGGTACGTCGAGTACGAGTGTCTTCACAAGGCACGCAAGAAGCAGAGCGACGAGGATGACGAGCTTCAGCGACGGCTCTTGCACGCCCGCGGGCAGAGCCGATTTCAGTCGCAGCCCCTAAGCATCGATGACCTGCAGGACGTCACGCTCCTGCAGCAGCGGCGTTCCCTCGGACTCGGCGAGCTGGCCTCCATCGCGTATGCCAAGCGGATCGGCGCCGCAGTGCTCACGGACGACCAGCGCGCGCGCAAGCTGGCTCGGGAGGTCTCCGCACGTGAGCAGACCACACCCCATCTCCTCGGCTGGCTGACGTTCAACGGCCGCTTGTCGGACGCCGATTGCGACCAGATCATCCGCCACCACGAGGAGATGCGACGGCCGCTCGGCAAGTTCATCGTGGAGATGTTCGGCGAAGGGCTTCGGTGTCGGGCGCTGGCGGCCGTCAGCTCCCCGACGTCGTGAAGGTCTGCGGAGCGTCGAGTCCTCGCGCCTCGCGTCGTGCTGGACCGTCGCGACCATGTCCACGTGGGAGTCCTTGATCGCCCCGACGCGCGGCCGGCTGCCGGTCGGCCCGCCGGTACACCGCGCGGAGCCGAACGGTCCTCTCGACGCGCCCATGAGACCCTTGCCGTCAGGATCAGGCCGGGCTTTCCCCAGGTTCGAGGACGGCGGCCATCAGTCCGCCGAGGTCCACTTCATCGCTGCACGGCAACGTGTCGTCCAGATACACGGTCCATCGCAGCCGAAACCCACCATCGCGTGGGCCCGCGCCCTGCGGGACGAGCATCCAGATGCTTCCGAGATCGACATGACGACCCGGCCAGAGCTTCGCAGGTTCACCACGCGGCACGAGCTGACTGAGTCGCGCAGCGAAATCGACTGGCCCGAGCTGGCTGCCGCTCGGCGGCATCAGGAAGCCGCCTCGTGGCTGCGGTGTGGTGTCCTTTCCCACGAGATGACCGGCGGCGCACTCGACCCGGACGTCGACCAAGAGGTCCGGCAGGGAGAGTTCACCGATGTTGAGGAGGCGCAGCGAAGCCGAGTACTCGGCGAAGCGAGGCCTATCCGGCACGGATGCTGTGTCGAGGAGGTGCGGCCGATTGACTCCGAGCTTCCGAAGCACCGCCGTCGCTGGGTCTTCGCCGGGCTCCTCTTGCTCCGGAACTTCGATGCCGTTCCTCTCAATCTCGTGCGCCAGGCTTGAGAGCTGACGGCGATGCTCCTCAAGCCAGTGCGCGACAACATCGTCGGCGCTGTGGACCAGCTTGACCTGGGCAACCTCGACGTGTGCTCGGGGTAGCCTGCCGCGATGCATGCGTAGCCGAACTTCGTGGTCGGGAAGAGGACGCGCCTCGAACTCGGATCGCCCGTAGTAACGTCGGTCGGCGGCCTGGTAGGCCGTCGTGCCCTGTGGAACGTCGATGACCGCGGCCACTCGCCCGCCGTCCAAAGGCACGTAGCGCACGCGAAGACCGACGAGGTGCGGCTGAACGTTCGACTCCAGCAGTTGTTGCAGCTGCTGCGCCGGCCACTGGGTGCCGTCGAATCCATCGAGCTCTGCCGCAACGCGTTCCTTGTCGCGCTTCTCCTCGCGCATCCCGATGACCAGCGTCCCGCCTTCGGCGTTGGCGAACGCGGAGACTTCTTTCGACAGATCCTCGAGGATCTCCGGCCGCGACTTGTCCATCAACCTTCCGGACTTGAACTCGAGCCGCAAGCCTTCCGCCTGCCCGACGAGCGCGAAGAGTCTCTCACGCGACCAAGGCGGCGGCTTCGAGCCGGGAGACGTCACATGCGAAGTATGCCACCCACGGGGCGCCGCCGCGTCCCTCCCGCGTGTGCTGTCGGATGCCGTTCAGATGCGCTCGACAAGCTTGCTCAGCGGCACGCCGAGCGATCGCGCGACGGCGATGAGCGACGCGTAGGTCGGGTTGGTCCGCCCGCCCTCGATGTCTTGCCAGTGCTTGCCGGAGAGTTCCGCCCGTTCGGCGGCCTCCTCCTGCGACAGCGCCTTGCCCTCGCGGAGCTTTCGAATCCGCTTGCCGAGCTTCTCCAGCGCCGCCGCGAGCTCGGGGGACGAACGCGCGG
>CAZFKC010000067.1:0-56874 GCA_964519175.1 uncultured Nannocystaceae bacterium | reverse complement strand
TCGCTCACTCAGCCGACGAACGCGGACATCACGTCCGGCGCCCAGCCGCACCCCGACGACCCGGCGGCGCTGCGCACGTACGAGGAGCACTACCTCTGGGACGGGGTCGGCAACATCGTCGAGCTGCGGCACGTCGCCTCCGGTGGCAGCTTCACACGCCGATACCGCTACGCGACCGACGGCAACCGGCTGCTCTCGAGCTCTGCGCCGGGCGAGTCGAGCGAGCCGTTCTCGCACTCGTACAGCTACGACGCGCATGGCAACATGATGGCGATGCCGCATCTCGCCGCGATGGACTGGGACCACGCGGACCGCCTGCAGCACTGCGACCTGGGTGGCGGCGGGGACGTGTGGTTCGTCTACGACGCGAGCGGCACGCGGGTCCGCAAGGTCCGCGTGAACACCTCGGGCTCGAGCGTACGCGAGCGCATCTACCTCGGCGACTACGAGCTGTACCGCGAGCGCGCCGCCAACTCGGCGTTGCCGAGCAGCGAGCGGCAGACCCTGCACGTCGCGGATGACACCGGGCGGATCTGCCTGGTCGAGACGCGCACCGTGGCGGAGGGCGACCCCGTCATCACGCCCGTGTCGATGCCGCGCTACCAGCACGGCAACCACCTCGGCTCGGCGGCGCTCGAGCTCGACGCGAACGCGGCGGTGATCTCGTACGAGGAGTTTCATCCGTTCGGGACGACGAGCTACGCGGCGAACGACTCGGGGATCGAGGTGAGTGCGAAGCGGTATCGGTACATCGGGAAGGAGCGCGACGAGGAGACGGGGCTGTACCACCTGGGGGCGCGGTACTATGCGGCATGGCTCGCGAGATGGACCGCATCGGATCCCATCGGCCTCGCCGACGGCGTGAATCGCTACGCCTACGTGGCCGGCAATCCGATCGGAGCGCGCGACACGACGGGAACTGCAGGCACGACGTTCCAGCCGGGTGACGTGCTCAGTCGCGAGCAAATCGCGGAGTATCAGAAGGATCGCTCGGTCGCAGGAAACACTTTTCCGGTGCTCCTTCCGGGCGGCGATCAATACTACGCGGTCCCCAACTCGGCGGTGCGGATCGCTCCGGGTATGCCGGGCAGTGACGCGGGGCATCTCGCTTGGTCGTGGCACGGCACCGCGGGGGTAGCGTGGGAACGCCGCTACCACGAGACCGCCGAACAACTCGCGGCGGCCGAGAGCGACAAGGTCGGCGCGCAGCGGATCCTCGCGAGCAAGAACATGGTCGTCGCGGTCGCGATCATTTCGGGCTCGATCGCGACCGGCGTCGCTTCGGGCGGCTTCTTGACGGCGCGACTCATGGCGTCGGGAGCGGGCCCGCTGGTATCGTCGACGCTCGGCGGTGGCACCGCGGGCGCCGTCCAGAGCTCGCTGTCGGCGAGTGGATTGACCCTGCTGGGCGGCGGCGGTCTGCGGGAGTCGCTCGCCGCCGGCGTTCGGGCCGCTCCCGAAGGCGCCGCGATGGGTGCGCTCAGCGGATATTATCTCGCGCGGGTCGGACTGGGCTTCCCGAGTGGAGGCGGCTCGCTGTCCTTCCGTCCGCGGCGAACCAGCGCCGCGCCGTCGGGAGTCGCGGAATCCAGCTCACCGCACGGAACCGGCGCTGGCATCGACGATGCTGCCGCAGAGGGGGGAGTGAAGAAGGGGCCGATTCCGGATCAGTTGCCGGCGAACCTGTCCGAACAACTCACCCTCGCAGAGGCCAGAGCGACGCCTGCAACCGCTCGTCCCGGGATGACCTTGTTGGCCGATGCGCCTCGACTCGAAGCCAACTACGGGGCCGGCACGTGGGTGAAGATGCAGCACGTACACCAGATGCCGAACAACGCAGGCCAAATCAACGTGCACTGGTTCCGAAATCAGACCACTGGACAGAACGTCGAGTTCAAGTTCAAGTTCCGCCTCGCGGACAAGGTGGGCGTGAAGAGGCCGCCCCAAGAGCCGATTTCCCCGACCGGAACCCACGGGTTCCCCTAGCCAAGCACCGAGAATGCGCGATGAGAGTGCGCTGCAAGAGCAACCGTGGCGATGACCTCGTACCGCCGTACTACGACCCTCGCATCGGCAAGCCAGAGGGCGACACGTACGCGCTCACTGTGGGTCGCTCCTACGTCGTCTACGCGCTGGGGTTCGGCGACGGGGGCACGTGGGTTTACGTCGCGGACGACGTGTTCGTCGACGGCCCCCGGCACTACCCCCTGTGCCTGTTCGACATCGAGCAGGGAGCCGTCGCGCGGTCGTGGGAGTTTGCTGTCGACCTCAGTGACTCCGACCATGCGCAGATGCTCGCGCCGCGCGAGTGGCTGGAGATGAAGTGGTTCTTCAACCGCGTTTTCGACGGCGACAACGAGGCGGTCGCGGCGTTCGCCGACATGAAGCGGCGCATCGACCAGGAATGCGCCGCCTCAAGCGCCTCGTGATCGAGTGGAAGTAGAACGCGGCGAAGTCAACCAGCCCGAAGTTCGCCCACTTCCACCCCATCGCGTCGACTTCATCCACGGAACTGTGGAGATTCCGATGTAGCGCGGCGGCATGAACCCTGCGGCGAAACTTCCTCGTCGCACATGCTGACCTCTGCCGAAGCGGCCAGAGCGGGCGCTGGCCGGGGTCTGCAGCTCGTTCTCGGGTTGGTGCTCGACCTCGCTGCGGCGCGGCTGAGCATCCTTGCGCTCGACCGCGGCCGGGTTGGTTTCGGAGTTCGGGGGTCGGCGTGGCGTGATCGTGGGCACGCTCGCAAGTTGAAGCGCGGGCGCGAGGACGCCATGCCCGCAGCCGCCCAACCGAGCCCTGCCGCCGACCCACGTCCGTGGCCCGCCGCAGACGACCAACCAACTCGACCGCTACTCCCACCGACCGGCCGGCGACGCCCCGCGGCGCGCCCGGGCCGAGGAGAACGGTCGATGGCGGCGAGACGATCAAACTTCGCGGAAAGGCGCAGAACACGAAGCCCGAGGTGATCGCGGACGCGGTCCCGGACCTGTCGGTCGCCGACGCGCACACCGACTTCGTGGTCGCGTTCACGATCACGAAGGTCGAGGCGATCAAGCGGATCACGAGCATCGCTCGCCGCGCGGGGCTCGACTACGACGGCCTGCGCTCGGCGATGCAAGTCGTCCGCAAGGAGCTCTCGTCCGACAGCGGGGCCCGAAGAAGCTCCCGCGCTTGCTGTCGCGGCGTGAGGTGGTCGCGTTTCTCGGCGCGGTCGATGCAGGCTTCACACGCCGCTACCGCTATGCGACCGACGGCAATCGCCTCGTGTCGAGCTCTGCGCCGGGCGAGTCGAGCGAGCCGTTCTCGCACTCGTACAGCTACGACGCGCATGGCAACATGATGGCGATGCCGCATCTCGCCGCGATGGACTGGGACCACGCGGACCGCCTGCAGCACTGCGACCTGGGTGGCGGCGGGGACGTGTGGTTCGTCTACGACGCGAGCGGCACGCGGGTCCGCAAGGTCCGCGTGAACACCTCGGGCTCGAGCGTACGCGAGCGCATCTACCTCGGCGACTACGAGCTGTACCGCGAGCGCGCCGCCAACTCGGCGTTGCCGAGCAGCGAGCGGCAGACCCTGCACGTCGCGGATGACACCGGGCGGATCTGCCTGGTCGAGACGCGCACCGTGGCGGAGGGCGACCCCGTCATCACGCCCGTGTCGATGCCGCGCTACCAGCACGGCAACCACCTCGGCTCGGCGGCGCTCGAGCTCGACGCGAACGCGGCGGTGATCTCGTACGAGGAGTTTCATCCGTTCGGGACGACGAGCTACGCGGCGAACGACTCGGGGATCGAGGTGAGTGCGAAGCGGTATCGGTACATCGGGAAGGAGCGCGACGAGGAGACGGGGCTGTACCACCTGGGGGCGCGGTACTATGCGGCATGGCTCGCGAGATGGACCGCATCGGATCCCATCGGCCTCGCCGACGGCGTGAATCGCTACGCCTACGTGGCCGGCAATCCGATCGGAGCGCGCGACACGACGGGAACTGCAGGCACGACGTTCCAGCCGGGCGACGTGCTCAGTCGCGAGCAAATCGCGGAGTATCAGAAGAATCGCTCGGTCGCAGGGAACACGTTTCCGGTGCTGCTTCCGGGCGGCGATCAATACTACGCCGTCCCCAACTCGGCGGTGCGGATCGCTCCGGGTATGCCGGGCACCGACGCGGGGCATCTCGCGTGGTCGTGGCACGGCACTGCGGGGGTAGCGTGGGAAGGCCGCTACCACGAGACCGCCGAACGACTCGCGGCGGCCCAGAATCTCCTGCAACGGGCACGACTACGCGAACTGACCCGCGCGTTCTCGGAGGGCCGAGATCAGTCCAAGGCGACCGCCGGCGAGATTGAGTTCCTGCTCGACGAGGAGTTCCCGGACGACGATGAGATGCAGGACTACGTCTCGGACCTTTCCCGCTTCGCTCCGGGTGGTGGTGAGCACCTGCACGACGAGAACCAGATCGCCAAGGTATGCCGCGACATCCTCCGGCGACTCGAAGCCGCGGAGGACGGGAGATGATGGTTGCGCGCGGCCGCGGACGGGGGATCCACACGCGGTCTCTGGGAGGGGTAGGACGCCGCGTTTGACGCCCTGGAGGCCGCGACCGGCCAGCGAGGATTGGGCCGCCACGCGTGGAACCGGAGGCGTCCACCCCTACACGCAGCTTCTCGTCCCCGTCGCTACGATCGCCGCAGCTCAGGCTCCACGTTCCGCGCTCGCCGAGCAGCAGAGGCCGCCGCGGAGAGGCACTCGCTCCGCGCGCGCAGCTACGATCGGTATCGCGGCGCATCGTATCCATGCGGCCGCGTCCGGCCGCGACCCGCGGGATGTTCATCGGCATGTGCCAGCTCGCCGACGCCCGAGTGCATCTCGACTGCGGGCGAGCAGCCCGCGCGCACGAGCGCGCTCGCGTCCGACGGGCGACTGGAATCACCCAGGCGCAGCGACATGCGGGCCAGGGCCACGCCGCCCGCCGCGGTGCGCTGGCTCGAGGCTGGTGCGAGTGTCCGCCGGCCTACCGTCACAACCGCGATCGTGGGTCCCACGGGGCAGTGGACGGCGATCGCGGTCGCCGAGCGCGCGCTTGCGCTTCCCCTCCGGGTTGGCCATGCGTTAGAACTCCGCCCGCACCCCCACCGAGGAATCCCAATGCACAAGCGAATGCTCGAGACGCTGACCTTCATCGCTGCTCTTGCCGTGGGCGCTGGTTGCCCCGCGGGCGGCGACGGCAAGGACGGCAAGGACGTGAAGAAGGACGGCAAGTCCAAGGTCGCGTCGAAGGACGACAAGAAGGACAGCAAGTCCAAGGCCGACAAGAAGGACGACAAGAAGGCGGACGCGAAGGCCGATGCCAAGGCGGACGCGAAGGCCGATGCCAAGCCCGACGCGGCGCCGCCGGCCACGCCCGCGACGCCCGAAGAGGTCGCCAAGTTCTTCCAGGCCTGCTGGGCCGCGTACGGCAAGGACTGGGAGGCGTTCGGCAAGTGCTATGCGGAAGACGCGGTCAGCGTCGACGGCATGGGCGACCACACCGGCCGCGATGCGATCGTGACCGCGAGCAAGGACATGACCGCGGCGTTCAGCGACTCGGTCGGCGAGCTGCAGCTCACGCTGGTGAACGGCAACAACGTCGTCGGCATCGCGCGCATCGGTGGCAAGCACACCGGTCCGATGAAGATGCCGGGCGCCGAGATCCCGGCCACCAACAAGACCTACGGCGTCCTGTTCGGCCACGTCGTCGCGCTCGACGACACCGGCCACGAGATCGTCAAGGAGTGGGGCTTCGCCGACAGCAGCTCGATCATGGGGCAGCTCGGCCTGAGCAAGGGTCCGTTCCGCAAGATCGTGGACAAGGACTGGGAGACCAAGGCCACCGTCGTCGCGAAGAACGACGACGCGGAGAAGAAGAACGTCGAGACCGTCAACGCGTTCGTCGCCGCGTTCAACGCCCACGACGTGAAGGGTGTCGACGCTGCGCTCGCGGACGATGCCAAGTGGTCCGAGCAGGCCTCGCCGAAGGACATGAACAAGAAGGAGTTCGTCAAAGATCTCCCGGCCATGTTCAAGGCCTTCTCCGACGTCAAGATCACCAACGACACCATCTGGGGTGCCGGTGACTACGTCGTCAGCGTCGGCAAGTGGGAGGGCACCAACGACGGCGACATCAAGTCGATGAAGCTGAAGAAGACCGGCAAGCAGGTGTCGCTGCCGTTCCTCCAGGTCACGCGCGTGAAGGACGGCAAGATCGCCGAGAACTGGGTCTTCTACGACGGCATGCAGTTCGCCATCCAGCTCGGGCTCGCGCCCGCGCCGGGCGCCGCGCCCGAGGGCGACGCGAAGAAGGACGAGGGCAAGCCCGAGGAGGCCGGCGAGAAGAAGGAAGAGGCGAAGGCCGACGAGAAGAAGGCCGACGAGAAGAAGGCTGACGAGAAGAAGGCCGACGAGAAGAAGGCCGGCTGATCGCGGCTGCGTGCGCAGCCCGTCACTACCGCGTCGCCGCCGTGGGTCTCGACCCGCGGCGGCGTCGCTGCATCAGCAGCACGATCGCGAAGAGGGCCGCCGACGAAGGGCGTTGCTGCGCGCACCCGCAGCCGTCGTCGCCACCGCTGCGGGGCTCGGCGTCCGGCAGCGCGTCGGAGCTGGATCCGTCGTTGCCGGTCCCCTCGGTGCCTTCGTCGGGGATCGGCTCGCCGGAGGAGCTCGACTCGTCCGTGGCCGGCGGATCCTGATCGACGCCGATCGCCACGGGATCGGACTCTGCGACGTTGCCGACGACGTCGGTGGCGCGCACGACGAGCACGTACGTGCCCTGCGGGAACGCGGCGGTCCAGCTCCACGGCGCGTCGGTGAGCGAGCCGTTGGGGAACGATGCGCCGTCGATGAGCAGCTCGACGCTCGCGATGCCGTAGCCCGTGCCGTCGTCGGCGGTCGCGTCGACCGTGACCGTCGCGTTGCCGCCGGCACCGTCGATGCGCGCGCCGTCCGTGGGTGAGGTGATCGCGACGGTGGGAGGATCGGTGTCCGAGCTGGCATCGAACGGCGCGCCGCAGATCGACGACCAGTCGGTCAGCTCGCCGGGATCGCAGCCGTCGACCCAGCTCCCCCCGGCGCCGCCGGGATCGAGCGGGAACTCGCGGCAGTCGATGCCCGGATCCCAGTTGCCCTCGGCGTCGTGGCACGGCGTGACGTCGATGCCGGACTCCATCTCGATCCACGCCATGTTGTGGAACATCGTGGAGTAGTAGCCACCGCCGCCGCAGCCGTTGCCGTACGAGGTGATGCCGAACACGCGCCACGCATCGTCGCCGCCGTCGGCCGCCGGCAGTCGCACGTAGACCGGGCCGCCGGAATCGCCCTGACACGTGTCGACGCCGCCGCCACCGAGGAACGCCTCGCCGTTGCCCTCGATGTGACCGAACGAAGCCGTCGCTTCATACTTGATGCCGTAGTTGCCGTCGTCGGTCTCGCCGAAGCCGACGATCTGCACGTCGCGACCGGAGGTGAGGATGCTGGTCTCGCAGCCCATGAGCGGCGGGACGATCTCGACGTCCTCCACGGGCTCGGCGAGCACGCACACCGCCACGTCGTTGCCGGTGCCGGGGCCACCGTTCGGATACGTCGTGCAGAACTCGGTGGGGATGCTGCGACCGCTGCCGTCGATCGTGTCGCCGAGGTGGACGCTGCCGTAGCCGCTGCCGCAGTGCTGCGCGTACACCACGACGCGTGGATGCACGAGCGTGCCCGTGCACGAGCCTTCCATCGAGACGGCGGTGGGCCATCCGCAGGGCTGCGCCGGGCCCCCGCCGTAGATCGTGCTCGGCTCGCGTTCGCCGACGAGCGCATCGCCTGCGGCGAACGAGAGGGCGAGCGCGACACCTACCACGCCTACGAACGACATCGCCCGCCAGAATAGCAGTCGGCTGCGCTGGATCACACCCCGCGCGCGATCGCTGGAGCACCGCCTCTTGCTCGGCTGCGCGCAGGTGGTGCGTCGGCTAGGCTGCTCGCGACGCGTGCAGTGCCTCGGCAGCGATACGGTCGCCCTCTATGTCATCGGTGCCCTGGAGCCCGATGCGCGTGGACGCGCCGATGCGCACGCGGATCGCTGCCCGAGCTGCCGGCGGTTGATCGCCGAGGTCGCACGCACGTCGAGCTGCGCGATCGGTGGGGCATCGACGCCGGAGCCGCCACTGCCCGCGGCCGGTGTGCACGGGCGCTACCGGCTGCGCGAAGTGCTGGGGGCCGGGGCGATGGGCATCGTGTGGCGCGCGCACGATCCCGAGCTCGGGCGCGAGGTCGCGATCAAGATCCTCCGCGGTCGTGCCGACCTCCGCGACGGCGGGCCCTCGCTGCTCGACGAGGCGCGCGCGATGGCGGCGGTGGAGCACGTCAACATCGTCCGTGTCTACGACGTCGGTAGCCTCGACGGCCGCGTCTACGTCGCGATGGCGCTCGTGCGCGGCGGCACGCTGCGCAGCTGGCACGCCGCAGCGCCACGGAGCTGGCGGGCGCTCGCCGAGGTGATGCGACAGGCGGCGCTCGGCCTCGCCGCGGTGCATGCCGCGGGCCTCGTGCACCGCGACTTCAAGCCGGAGAACGTGCTCGTGGACGAATCCGGTCGGGCGATGGTCGCCGACTTCGGGCTCGCGACGGCGATGGTGCACGACGATACCGACGAGCTCGCCGAGCGCGAGGGGCCGATCTCGGTGCGCACGCCGCTGTTGGTCGGCACGCCGGCCTACATGGCACCGGAGCTGTTCGCCGGCGACGCACCTTCGGCGGCCGCGGATCAGTACGCGTGGTGCACCACGTTCGTCGAGCTGCTCACCGGACGTCGACCGCACGAGGCGCGACGCGCCGCGGATGCGCGGCTGCTGCGGGGCACGACGTCGCGCCGGCTCGCGCGGTTGTTCGAGCGCGGACTGGCGGGCGAACCGACCCGGCGCTGGCCGAGCATGGACGACGTCGTCCGCGAGCTCGACCGCGTGCTCGATCCGCCGCGTGCACGGTGGTGGGCGCTCGGACTCGGCGCACTGGCGCTCGTCGCCGGCGCAGGGTGGACGCTCGAGCGCGAGCCCGCCGAGGTGCCGAGCTGCGATCTGCTCGCACGCGCCGATCGGGTCGCGCTCGAGCCGACGCAGCGTCGCGAGATCGGTGACGCCGTCGCGCGCGTGCGCCCGACCATGCAGCAGGCCGTCCAAGCCGTGCTCGAGCGGCTCGATCGCTGGTTGCCGGCGTGGTCCGAGCAGGCCCAGCTCGCCTGCGAGGCGCGCGTCGCCGATCCGCGTCGGTTCGCGGCGACGCGCGGATGCCTGCTCGATCGCGCCGACGAGCTCGATGCGCTGATCGCCGCGCTGGTCGGCGGCGACGACCCGGCCGTCGACGGCGCAATCGAGCACGTGCTGACGATGCCTTCGCCCGATTGCCGCGCCGCCGAGCGCACCTCGCAGATCCCCGACGAACAGCGGGCCGCGCTCGCCGAGCTGCGCGTGCAGGTGTGGACCGCCCGCTACGCCGAGGCCCGCGCTGCGACCGATCGGCTGCTCGCCACCGCCGACACCGTCGCGGATCCGGCCTTCCGCGCCGAGGTGCTCGCATCACGCGGGCTCGCGCAGCTCGGGTTGGGTGAGCTCACGGACGGCATCGCCACGCTCGAGCAGGCCGTGCTCGCCGCGCGGGCCGCGGGCGCCGACGAGATCGAGGTGCACACCGGCGTCGTGCTGGTGATGACGCTGGCCGACACCGGGCGCACCGACGAGACCGAGGACTGGCTGCGTCACCTCGAGGCCGCGGCGGAGCGCGTGCCCTCGCCACTGACGCGCGCCGAGGTCGACTACGCCGCGGGCGCGGTCGCACACCGTCGCCGCGATCTCGTGACCGCCCGCAAGCGCTACGAGCGATCGATCGCCGAGCTCGAGCGCGCGCTGGGCCCCGACAACGTCGCGATCCGCGACCCGCTCGATGCGCTCGGCCGGCTCGAGTTCGACGAGGGCCACGCCGACCGTGCGCTCGAGCTACTCGAACGCGCGCTCGCGATCGCGGAGCAGGCCTGGGGCCTCGATCATCCCGAGACCGCGACGGTGGCGATCCACCTCGCACCGCTGTTGGCGGCGCGCGGTCAGCCCGCGCGTGCACGCAACCTCCTCGAGCAGGCGCTGGCGGGCCAGCGTCGCCTGCTCGGCCCGCGCCACCGCAGCCTCGGCACGACGCTCATGCAGCTCGGCCTACTCGCGCTCGGCGACGGTGATTTCCCGCGCGGCATCACGCACCTCGAGGCCTGCATCGAGGTGCATCGCGATCTGCCGCCGACCGCGAGCGGGCTCGTGTGCCGCTTCAACCTCGCCGAAGCGCGCCGGCTCACCGAGGGGTGCGCGGGCGCGCTGCCGCTGCTCGACGGGCTCGCCGACGCGTTCGCGAGCGTGACCAAGGCGGACGAGCACGACCGCGAGATCACCTTCGCGCTGGTGGCCGAAGCCGGCTGCCTGGTGGACACGGAGCCACGGCGTGCCGAGCAGGCGCTCGTGCGGATCGGCGAGCTCGGTGGGGCCATCGACGACCGCGATCTGCAGGCCGAGGTGAAGCTCCTGCATGCGAAGGCGCGGTGGGGGCTCGGCGACGAGCGCGGAGCACGGGCATACGCCGAGCAGGCACGCGCGCTGCTGCGCGCGACCCCGCATGCGGTCGATCCCGAGGTCATGCAGCTCGGCGGGGTCGGCAGCATCGCCGCGCAGGTCGACGAGTGGATCGCGACGCACTCGTGATCAGCGCAGCAGCGCGACGTGGGCCGCACGCCAACGCGCGCCGAGCAGCACCCCGAGCACGCCGACCACGGGCAACGCCACCGACGACCACGTGGGCTTCATGCCGGACTCGGCGCCGGCGCTGACCAGCCCGAGCACGAGCATGATGGCGCAGAGCACGAGGCCGTGTGCGAGCTCGCGCCGGCGCGCGACGAGGGCACAGACGTAGCCGCCGAGCACGGCGCACGCGAAGCCGGCGACCAGCTCGACCACCAGGATCCACGTGGGGCCGCGGAACGGGCCCGGCTCGCCGGGGAAGGCGTCGCGGGCCGCGAAGAACAGGATTGCGAGCGTGCTGGTGACGCCGAGCACGATGGTGACGTAGCCGGCAAGGATGGCGAGGATGCTGCGGAGCATGATCGAGTGCCTCTTTCTCGGAGTCGCTGACCGGCGAGCCGCCCGGCGATTGCGGCCGGTCGACGCGAGCTGGGTCACGTCATGCTTCGGGGACCTCGCGGGCCAGCGCGTCGAACGAGCGCTCCAGCTCCGCCGAGGTGGCGGGCAGTGTCGGCAGCAACGCGCGCAGCTTCGCGCGCGCGCGATGCAGCCGGCTGAGCGTCGTGCTGCGGCCGAGGCCGAGCGCGTCGCCGATCGCATCGACCGGGAGCTCGTGCCAGTAGAGCAGCTCGAGCGCGATCTGATCGTCGAGCGGAAGCCTGCGCAGCGCAGCGTGCAACAGCCGGCGATCCTCGTCGCGTGCGCAGGCCTGGCTCGGGCTCGTGCCCGCGTCCTGCAGGCTCACGGCCGCGGGATCGAAGCGGGCGCGCGTGCTCAGCCGATCGACGAGGCCGTTGCGGGCGCAGCGGAACAGATAGGCGCGCACGTGCTCGATCACCACTCCGCTCTTGGTGCGCTCGAGGCATGCGGTGAAGGCCTCGTGCACGAGGTCGTCGACGCCGTCGTCGAGCTTGCGCGCGAGGAAGTCGGCGAGCTCACCGGCATGGCGCTCGAACAGCGCACGACCGGCGAGCCCGTCGCCGTCGGCCCATGCACGCAGGAGTGCGGTGCTCGTCGGCTCGGCGTCCACGGCCCGAGCATAGTAGGCTAGTCGCGTGGGCACGCACGGCGAGCTGCTCGGCGCGCCTCCGGACGTCGATCCGGTCGAGCGCGCGCACATCCTCGCGAGCGCCGCCACTCGGCTGCTGGGCGATGCGCCCGCGACGATCGATCGCTTCGAGATCCGCGCGCGGCTCGGTGGCGGAGCGAAGGGCGTCGTGTTCGCGGCGTGGGATCCCCGGCTCGAGCGCGAGGTGGCGATCAAGCTCCTCCGCGCCGGTGCCGGTGGTCCCGAGCGTCTGCTCGCCGAGGCGCGTGCGCAGGCGCGGCTCGCCGATCCCAACGTCGTCGTCGTGCACGAGGTCGGCGAGCTCGAGGACCGCGTGCTGCTGGTGATGGAGCGCATCCGCGGTCGCACGTTGCGGGCCTGGCTCGACGAGCGCGAGCGGAGCTGGCGCGAGATCGTCGCGACGTTCGCGGCCGCGGGGCGCGGGCTCGCGGCCGCCCACCGCGCGGGGCTCGTGCACCGCGACTTCAAGCCCGCCAACGTGCTCGTGTCCGACGACGTCGAGCCGCGGGTGCTCGTCGGCGACTTCGGGCTCGCGCTCGCCGATGCGACGCAACACGAGCCGGGCGTCGGCACGCCGAGCTACATGGCCCCGGAGCAGCACGCCGGCGATGCGGTCGGTGCGGCGGCGGATCAGTTCGCGTTCTGCGTCGCGCTCTACGGGGCGCTGTGGCGCCGACGGCCGTTCGCGGGCGGCACCGCCGAGGAGCTCGCGCGCGACAAGGCCGAGGGGCGGATCATCGCACCACCGCGCGGCAGCAACGTGCCCAGCTGGCTCCGCGACGCCGTGCTCCGCGGGCTCTCGCCCGATCCGGCGGAGCGCTGGCCGACGATGGATGCGCTCGTGCGCGTGCTCGGCAGCGATCCCGCGCGCACGCGGCTGCGGCGGCTGGGCATCGCCGTGATCGTCGTCGTCGCGATCGTGGCCACCGTCGGCGCCACGCTGCAGACGATCCTGTTCTGGGACTGGTGGGCGCGGGCGCGTGGCTGATCAGCCCGCCTCGAAGATCTCGCGCGTGCTGAGATCGATCGTGTCGCCGATGCGCTCCATCGGGAGATCGTTCGGATCGGTGCCGAACGGATCCTCGATCTCGACGCCGATCTCGTCGATGCCGAGCAGCGCGAACGCCAGCACCGCCGACGCGACCGGCGTGTAGCCCTGCATCGTCGCCGCCATCGCGAACGGAACCGTGTAGCAGAACAGCACCACGAAGACCTTGATGTGCTGCGCGTACGCGAAGGGCACCGGCGTGCGGCGGATGCGTTCGCAACCACCCAGCGCCGCGATCATCGCCCCGAGGTTCGTGTCGATGCCGCGCATGTGCTCGCGCTCGAGCCGGCCGGCCCGCACCGCGTCGGCCATGCTGCGGCCGATCCACGACGCGACGACCGGCGCACGCGATCGCAGCGGCTCGAGCGTGTTGCGCTCTTCGGAGGTCAGGCGCTCGGCGAGCGGCGCCAGGTCGCGCTCGTCGCGGAGGTTCAGCACCAGCAGGCGGTAGAACGCACCGATCCATCGCTGCGCATCGGCCTGCTGCGCCGCGCGACCGGGGTGATCCTCGAGGTAGGTCGCGATCTGACGGGCGAGGTCGCGACTGTGGTTGACGAGCCGGCCGAGCAGCTCGCGGGCCTCGACGAAGCGGCCGAACGAGGCGTTGGTGCAGAACACCAGCAGCAGGCCGAGCGCGACGCCGATGAGCGTGTGGGCGAGCGGCGGCAACGCGACCTCGGCGTGGAGGTGGGCCAGCCACGCGGCGATGCCGAGCACCAGCGCGATGGCGACGCGCACGACCAGGCGCGGCGCTACCGAGCCACGCCGGTGCAGGATGATGCGCAGCCATTCCTTGGGCTCGTAGTCGATCATCGATCGCCCTCAGGTTGCCCGTGGTGGCGACCCGGCGCCAGCCCTGCGCGCCGCGTCAACGCCCGGTGGGCGCGCCGCGATCACGATGCTCGTCGCGCCAACCCCAGGGCGCGAGCAGCCAGGCCCCGACGACGATGGCCGCGAGCGTTGCGGCGATCGCACGCGGTATCCGCACTGCGGTGTCCGGCGCGCTCGCGGCCTCGTCACCGCGTCGTTGCCACGGCACCGCGAGCAGCAACAGCAGGACCATCGGCTCGAGGTACGGCATCGTGCAGAGCAGCAGGATGTTCGTGTGCAGCCCGAACAGCAGCGCGGCCCAGGCGAGCCGGAGCCGCGGCCCGAACAGCAACAGGAACGCGCCGCCCTCGATCACGAGCGTCGCGGTGCCGGCGATGCGCCCGAGCGTGGCGTCGGTGATCACGAGCTCGCGGTAGGCGAGCAGCCACGACCAGTCGGCGACCGGCTGCTGGCGCAGCACGAGCGCGCGCACGGGCAGGCCGTCGCCCCACGCGAAGCCGGCGGTGAGCAGCTTGCTCAGGCACGAGCCGACGTAGGCTGCGGCGAGGCAGCCGAGCGCACCGGCCTCGCCCAGCCGCTCGCGGAGCGCACGATGCTCGCCCGCGCTCGCGCGCTCGGGGGCCGCGTGCATTCCCCAGAGCTGACCGAGCACCCAGCCGAGCAACACCGCGCCGGGAAAGAACGCATTGCGCGACGGCGAGCCCATGAGCCCGGTCTGCCACGCGCTCAGCAGCGAGGCCCACGCCAGCGCCCACACGCCCCCCAGCACGGGGCGTCGATCGAGCGCGACCCCGACGAGCCCGAGCAGGATCATCGCGTAGCAGAGCCACGCGAGCACCGGCATGGACGCGAGCGTTGCCGTGAGCGCAGTCTTCGGTGCGTAGTGCTGCGGATCCTGCGACTGCGCGAACACCTGCACGGTCTCGACGAGCAGCTCGAGCCCGGCGATCGCGGCGACGCCGATGCGCAGGTGCGTGCGCGGACCGCCGTCGTGGAACGAGGCGAACAGCGGGCTCACGGCGCCTCCCGGAGTCGCGCGGTGCAGCGCGCCAGCACGCAGTCGTCGGTCGTCGTGTCCGAGCCGTCCGTCGGGATGCGGGTCGAGCGCGAGACGATCCCGATCGACAGCGGACCCGCGACGCCCGAGAGGTGCGCGTCGAGCTCGCGCTGCTGGTCGCGCATGACGTAGTCGAGCGGCTCGTGGTCCTCGCCGCAGTACCGACGCACGTCGCCGAGCGCCGGTGGTGCAGGCTCGCAGTGGAACGCGGTGAAGTGCTCGAGCCGGTGCTCGGCACCGTCGGCGTCGATCACGATCACGCGCGAGACCGCGGCCGGCGCCCGGCGCTGGTACATGTCGAACACCGAGATCGGGAAGAAGTTGCGGACGCCCCGCGCGGCGACCACGTACGTCGCGAAGATCGCCCACGCGACCACGAACGGCAGCGTGACCCTGCGGGACGGCGACGGCATCGCGGGCGCGAGCCTACCGCAGGCGGACGATCTCGATTTCCGCGCGGGGCGATCTTTCGTTCACCCGTTTCGGCGCGCGACCTGCTCGACCGCTCATGCGCAGAGCTCCGCTGCTCGTGTTCGCCCTCCTGTTCGGCTGCCCGGACGGTGGCGCCGGCGACGGGACGAGCAGCGAGGGCACGGGCGGCGAGGCCGGCACCACCGCGTCGACGAGCAGCGGGACGAAGGGCAGCGCGAGCACGACCGGCGATCCGTCGTCGTCGACCTCCAGTGATCCCGACGGCCCCGGCAGCAGCGAGACCTCGAGCGACGACGGCGGCAGCGGGAGCTCGTCGGAGAGCACCGGCGAGCCGGCCGACATGATCGCGGTCGCTGCAGGCTACGGTACGCGGCGCGTGCGCTCGGACGACGGGCTCACCTGGACCGACTTCGTCGAGGTCGATCCGAACGGTGGTGACGACGACGCGCTGCTGCGCGGGATCGGCTACGGCGACGGCATCTTCCTCGCGGTCGGTGGCGCGGGCAGTGGCTTCTCGATGCGCTCGACCGACGGCGTGACGTGGCAGGACGAGAACCACGAGCTCGGCAGCTTCGTCTCCGACGTCGCGTGGCTGGACGGCACGTTCGTCGCGGCGGGCGGCAACGGTCTGCGCGGCCGCTCGCTCGACGGCGGCGTCACGTGGCAGGATCTCGCGCCGTACTACTCGGGTCACTTCCGTGCGATCGCGGCCGGCAACGGCGTCGCGGTCGCGGTGGGCCACACCTACGGCGACATGGACGTCGGGCTCGTCGACAGCACCTCCGACGGCGCGTCGTGGGACGGCGAGCTACTCGTCGGCGCACACTTCTCGGGGCTCTCGATCGCATTCGGTGCCGGGGTGTTCGTCGCGCGCGACGACGACGGCGACGTGCGCACCACGACCGACGGACGGGCGTGGAGCGAGGTGGTGCTGGATCTCGAGGGCGGAGGCGTCGTCCTGTTCGCCGACGGCGGCTTCGTCACGACCGGCGACGGCGCGTACTGGACGTCGAGCGACGGCACGACCTGGACCGAGCTCGCCTCACCGCAGGTGCGATCGCCGGTGGGCTGGATCGAAGGGCAGTGGCTGACGCTCGGCTGGCCCGCGACGATCGATGCGTCGAGCGACCTGATGACCTGGCAGAACGTGTTCGCGCCCGGCGGCTCGGGGCTCACCGACATCGCGGTGGGGGCACCCGGCTAGCTCTCGCGCTTGCACGCGAGCTTGCGCTGCGCGGCCCCGCGCACGCCGGAGAGCTCGGCCGCGCGCCCGACGAGCTCGACCAGCTCGGCGCGCATGCACTCCGGATCGTCGCCGCGCGCCTTCTCGGCCATCGTCATCGTGCTGGCCCAGGTCGCGTTGCCGCGGTGGGGCGACTCGCGGAGCAGCATGCCGAGCTGGGCCACCGCGGCCGCGAAGCGGAGATCGTCGGAGCTGGACGCGAGCGAGCGCGTGTCGGCGCTGACCTCGTGCACGAGCGGCTTGCTGACCTCGCCGTCGGGCGACTTGTAGCGCAGGGCGACGCGCATCAACGTGCCGGTGCGCTCGCTGGCCGGGCGCGCCGGCACGATCTCGTACAGCGCGGTGACGTCGTGGCCGGCCCCGATCTCGCCTGCGTCCTTGCGATCGTCCTCGAAGTCGCGGTGCGCGAGCTTGCGGTTCTCGTAGCCGACCAGCCGCCACGACGCGACCTCGTCGCGGTCGAGCTCGACCTGGATCTTCACGTCCTTCGCGATCGTGACCAAGGTCGCCGCGGCCTCGTCGACCAGCACCTTCTTGGCCTCCTCGATGCCGTCGATGTACGCGTAGTTGCCGTTGCCGCGGTCGGCCAGCGCTTCCATCTTCGCGTCCTGCAGGTTGCCGTGGCCGAAGCCCAGCACCGACAGGAACACGCCCGACTCGCGCTTCTTCTCGATCAGTCGCTCGAGCTCGCGCTTGCTGTCGATCCCGACGTTGAAATCGCCGTCGGTCGCCAGGATGACCCGGTTCGCGCCGCCCTCGACGAAGTGGCGCTCGGCGAGGCGATAGGCCAGCTCGATGCCCGCGCCGCCGTTGGTCGATCCGCCGCTCTTCAGGCGATCGAGCGCGGCGTGGATCGTGCGCTTCTCGTCGCCGCGCGTCGGGTCGAGCACCACGCCCGATGCACCGGCGTAGACGACGATGCCGACGCGGTCCTGGGGGCGGAGATCGTCGACCAAGAGCGCGAGCGAGCGCCGCAGGAGCGGCAGCCGATCGGCCATCGAGCCCGACACGTCGACGAGGAACACGAAGTTGCGGGTCGGCAGATCCTCGGCGTTGAAGGTCTGGCCCTGCAGTCCCACGCGCACGAGCAGGTTGTCCGGGGCCCAGGGGCAGCTCGCGACCTCGGAGTACACCGAGAACGGCACGTCGCCGGTCGGCGGCTCGTCGTGGTAGTCGAAGTAGTTGATCAGCTCCTCGATGCGCACCGCGTCCGCTGGCGGCAGCTCGCCGGCCTCGAGGAAGCGGCGCACGTTGCTGTACGAGGCGGTGTCGACGTCGATCGAGAACGTCGAGCGGTCGTCGTCGCCGATCGCGACGAAGCCGTGCTCCGCGATCGTCGCATAGTCTTCGTGATCGCTCGCGCGATCCTGCGCCCGCGCCATGTGTCCGCGCCCGCCGTAGCCCTGACCGAACCCACCACCGCCGCCCTTGCCGATCACGCCGTGGCTGCCGAGCCCGATCGTGCCGTCGCCGGAGCCACCGCCGCCGCGACCGTTGCCGACGAGCCCGAGCCCGCCGACACCGTGCGACTCGCCGATCTCGGTGCCCGTCAGCCCGCCCCACACGTCCTCGTCGTCCTCGCCCGTGGCGAACGCCGATCCGTACGGCGACGCGAGGAAGTGCCCGGACTCCTGCTGGACCATGTCGAGCAGGTTGCCGCCGCGCAGCGCCGGTGTCGTCTCGGGCTCGCTCGGTCGCACCGGCTCCGCGGCGCGGCGCCCGAGCGACTCGCTCAGCTCGTCGAGATCCTCGAACTGGGCCGGCTCCACGCCGAATTCCACCGTCGCCGGATCGTCGCGCAGCGCCAGGTAGGCCATGCCGGCCCCCACGGCGACCACGCTCGCGACCGCGACCAGCGTGTTGATTCCGAAGCGTCGCGGCAGCAAGGGCTCGTCGTCGGACATCGATGGCTCCACGTGGGCATCCAAGACAACCCGTGACGCCGGAGGTTCCGCGCGGGCGGGAATCGGCGCGGGCAGCTCGCCCGTAGATGCGCACGACGATGACGCGCTCGCTGCCACCGCTCGCACTCGCCCTCGTGCTCGCAGCCGCCGCGCAGGCCGACGCCGGTGGGTCGTCGACCGTCGGTCCCAGCCGTGTCGATGAAGATCTCGGGGCCTCGGTCCGCCCGCCCACGGCGGGTCCGCACGTCGGCAGCCACGGCAGCACCGTGGTGATCGGCGCCCACGGTCCGCTCGTCGTGGAGCGCACTGCGGGCGCGGTGATCCGCACCGGCAAGGACGGAGCAGCGATCGCGCGGCTCGATCTCCACGAAGGGCTCGGCGAGATCGTGGGCGACGGCAAGGGTCAGGTGTTCGTCGCCGATCGTCGCGCCGACCGTGTCGTCGCGCTCGCGGATCGTCCCGATGCGATCGCGATCGGGGCGAGCGTCGCGATCGCCGAGCCGTTCGGGCTCGCGTTGACGCCCGACGGCGCGACCCTGTTGGTCACGAGCGTCGCCGACCACGCGCTGGTCGCCGTGGCCACCGCCGACATGTCGATCCGCTGGCGGCTCGCGCTCGCACCCGAGCCGCGCGGTGTCGCGATATCGCACGATGGGAAGCGTGCGGTCGTCGGGCTGCTCTCGCGCGGTATGCTCGGCATCGTCGAGCTCGACGCGAAGTCGCCGAAGCTGCGCTGGCAGACGCTCGATCCCCGCGACCAGGTCGAGGTGATCGAGGAGGACTCCGAGGACGAGTGGGGCGGCGGACCGTCGGTGCAGATCCGGGAGGCCCCGAGCCGGTTCCGCGTGCCGCAGGGGACCGGCCGTCGTCACGCTCGCAACGCGTTCGCGGTGGGCTGGCTCGGCGACGGCAGGGTCGTCGCGACGCACCAGCTCTCGACGCCGCAGCTCGTGTTCGAGCCCGGTCGTGCGGAGAGCGACAGCTATGGCGGTGCGCAGTCGATCCCACCCGTGGTGCACCAGGTCTCGCTCGTGTCCGCGGCCGGCACGGCGCAGGCGCGGCAGCTCGCGGCCGAGCTCGAGCTGCACCAGCCGCGCGCGCTCGCCTACGACCTCGCGAGCGACACGCTGTTCGTCGGCGGCTACGGTGACGACCGCGTGGTCGCGCTCGCCGATGCGACGGGCCCGCTTCCGCGCGTGCGCTGGAACGTCGACGTCAGCAAGCACGGCGCGTGTGGTGTCGATGGGCTCGCGGTCGACGGCGCGAGCCTCTGGGTGCACTGCGAGCTCGGGCGCAAGCTGGTCGGGCTGCCCGTCGATCCGCGCCTCGACGATCGCAAGGTCGTCGCCAAGCTCGCGCGACGTGGTCCCGAGCTCGCGGCGAGCCTGCGCAGCGCCGAGGTCGAGCGCGGTGCCGAGCTGTTCCGGCGTGCGGGCGACTCGCGGATCTCCGACGCCGGCACGCTCGCGTGCGCGACGTGTCACCCCGAGGGGCGCGCCGACGGGCTCTCGTGGCGGCTCGGCCCCGCGATCCTGCAGACCCCGATGCTGATGGGCCGCGTCGTCGGCACGCACCCGTTCAAGTGGGACGGGCAGGACGCGGATCTCGGGCGCAGCATCTCGCACACCGTCGAGCGGCTCGGCGGACGCCCGAGCGAGCTGGGCGCGCGCGACCGTGCCGCGTTGGTCGCGTTCCTCGAGAGCCTGCCCGTGCCGCACGCGAAGACCACGGGCGATGCCGAGGCGATCGCACGCGGTCGCAAGCTGTTCGAGAGTAGCGAGCTCGACTGCGCGAGCTGCCACGACGGCACCACGTTCACCGACGGGGCCCAACACGCGCTGAAGTCGAACCTCGCTGCGACGGACACACCGTCGCTCGTGGGGCTGGCCCACACCGCGCCGTACTACCACGACGGCAGCGCGGGCGATCTGCACGCGCTCCTCACCGATCGCGGCAGCATCCACGACATGGCCGATCTCGGCAAGCTGACCGACGCGCAACGCGACGATCTCCACACCTACCTCGAGTCGCTGTGAGCACCGCCATGGACCTTCGCATCGCCACGTTGTCGCTCTCGGCCCTGCTCTCGCTCGCGTGTGGCCCGTCGGCCCGCACCGCCGGCAATACCTCGCGGCCACCCACCGCATCTCCGGCCCGCGCGTCGTCCCGCAGGCCGGCCGACACCGCGGTGCAGCGCCGCGAGTCGGTCGCGTTGTCCTTCGCGATGCACGAGACGATCATGACCGAGGTCGTGCTCGATCCGCGCGGGGAGTACGCGCTCACGCTCGACGCCGACGGCGGGCTGCGGCTGTGGCCCTCCGTGCGTGGCACCGCGGTCGCGGTCCCGGTGGTGCTGCCCGAGCGCGAGCCCGTGTGGTCCACGCTCGCGCGCGCCGAGGACGGCACGTTCGTGGTCGCGACGATCGACACGCAAGGTGGCGCCCGCGTGGCCCGCATCGCGCTCGGCGAGGGCTCCGCGCGTCGCACCGAGCTGTTCGAGATCCCCGCCGTCGATCCGCAGTTCGAGCTGCACGTGCTCGACGGCGCCGAGCGCATCGTGGCGCTCGGCAAGGACCATCGCGTGCGCGTGCTCGACACTGCGGGGAACGTGCGCGCGGAGATCGACCGCGTCGGCTTCATCCCCTGGCAGCTGCGCGTCGCGCCGACCAAGGACGGGGTCACGCCGATGATCGCCGTGCTCACCCAGCCCGTGCGCGCGCAATCCATTCGGCTCGAGGGCGACGAGCTCACGGTCGTGGGCGACGCCCACATGGTCGCGCTCGATCAGAGCCCCAACCGCAACGACCTCGCGCTCTCGAACGACGGCACCAAGGTCGCCGCGCTGCGCCGACCGAGCTCGCGCGGGCGTGCGTTCGCGCTGCAGCTCATCGACATGGCCTCGGGCGAGCGCAAGGTGATCCTCGGCGAGCTCGACGCGAACGTGCGACCGCGCCTGCACCTCGTCGACGACGCGCGCGCGCTGCTCGAGACCGGCACCGGCAAGGGCTTCTGGCTCGAGCTGTCGGCCGCCGTTCCGAAGGCCCAGGCCGAGATCCCGCTGACGCCGGTCAGCGCCGTGCCGCTGCCGGGTGCGACCGAGGATCTGCGCATGCAGGTGACGGTGGTCGCGGGCATCCGCGCGGTGCCGACGCCCGGTGCGCTCGTGATCGATCCGCTGGAGTCGCCCGAGCACACTCGGCTCTCGGCGAAGTCGGTCGGCGCCACCGCGATCGCGCTCGACGCAAGAGGTGAGCGCGTCGTGTGGAGCTCCGGCGACCGCATCGTGATCGAGCGCATCGGCGGCGAGGCGCGCAGCTTCGACGTGTCGGGCGTGCAGCGCCTCGCGATGCACGGCGACGAGCTGGCGATCGCGGGCAAGCGCGAGCTCCGGACCGCGGAGCTGCGCGAGCTCGCGCTCGGGGATCTGCGAGCGGGTGCGACCGCGTCGCAGTGGCCCGAGCTGGCGAGCACGAGCGGTCGTGCTCGCCGACGCCTCGCCGAGTCGCAGACGGCCGGCCTCGCGCTCGCCGGCGGACGGCTCCTGCGCAGCGACACCGATCCGAGCGGCCGCTTCATCGCGGTGGTGGAGCGCGCGGGCAGCAGCACGGTCGACTTCGCGGGGATCTCGGGGCACGAGCTTCGACTCGGGGTCTACGATGCGAAGAGCCACGCGCGGCTGTGGACGCGGCCGATGCATGCGGTCGAAGCGCTCGCGTGGTCGGGCACCGGCGATCGCCTCGCGATCGCGGGCGCCGGCGTGCGAGTGATCGACGTCGCGACCGGGGACACGCTGCTCGTGCGCACCGACACCGGCGTGCTCGCGACCACGCGCAGCGACGCGGAGCAGTGATCAGCGCTCGACCACGAGCCGAGCGCTCGCGACCGCATCCCAGCGCCGACCCACCACGCCGTGCCTCGCACCCACGCCGAGCTGCAGGCGCACGTGGCGAGCGAGCCGCACGTGCGCCTGCGGCAGCAGCAGCGCTTCCTGCGTGTGCAGCCCGCGGGCGAAGTTCGCCTCGAGCCCGAGCGCGAGCGCACGGTGCGGGGCCGCGAACACGGCGGCGTTCACCAGCAGCGCGGCCGAGGGGTGCAGCGACGGCGAGAGCGACACGCGCGGCCCGGCCATGGTCACGAGCCCGCCGTGACGACCGAGCTGCACCGCGAGCACGTGCAACCCGTGCATGCTCTGGCCACCGTGCAGCCCGAACGCCGCCGCGAGCTGCAGGCCGTGGGCGACGCGATGGTCGCTGATGCGGCGGAACGTGAGCTGCGTGGCGAGCTTCACCGCGTGCAGGCGCAGGTCCTCGGTGGGCAGCTCGAGCTCGATCGCGAGGTCGCGCGTGGGCGCCCACTCGAGCTCGGGAGCCAGCTCGACCGGTCCGCCCTCGAGCGACAGTGGGGCCTCGCCGAGCGCGTTGACCTCGAGCTCGCCACGCTCCGGGCCGAGCGAGCGCACCAGATCGAAGTGCATCGGCTCGGGCACGTGCGGCGCGCGGGGTGCAGCCGCGTTCGCGGTGCTCGCGAAGAGCAGCACGAGCAGCGTGATCGCGATGCCGAGCCATGTGTCCCTGGCCACGACGAGACCATGGCGGGTCGATCCGAACGGACTCCGAACCGGCGGCAGTACCCGTTCAGGTGCCGTTCGGGTACGGCGGCCGGACAGCGTGGATCAGCGGGGAATCGCGGCACGCAGCCCGGCAATCGTCGCAGGTGTCGTGCCGCAGCAACCCCCGACCCAAGCGAGCGAGTGGCGCGCGGCCAGCTCCGCGAGCGTGGCTGCAAACCGGGGCGCGTCGGCCGGGGCGAGCGCAGGGTAGGCGGCGAGCGCCTGCGTCGGCGCGGTGCTGCGCAGGCGTTCGATCGCGGCGGTCGCGGCGACGAGCGAGCAACAGTGCACCCCGACGACGTCGAAGCCGAGCGTGAGCACCTGCTCGATCGACCCGCCCGCGAGCGGTGTGCCGTCGTCCTTCGGCACGATCGCGCCCCAGCGCGGGCCGTCGAAACGCGCGCAGGCCCGGGCGGCGAGCGCGAGCTCGTCGGGCTCCACGAAGCTCTCGCAGACGATGACGTCGACACCGGCCTCGGCGAGCGCGGCCGCGGTCTCCTCGTACTGCGCCGCGCGCTCGTCGACTGCGACGCGCGGGGGGATCATCGCGAGCGCGCCGGCCACCTGCACGCGGCGTCGGGCCGCAGCTCCGCGCGCGATCGCGACGGCTGTGCGCGCGAGCGCTCCGGAGTGCTCGCCGACCCAGCAGCGGTGCACGCACGTCGTGCCCGCGACGAGCAGCTCGGCCCCCGCCTCGACGTAGTCGCGATGGATCGCGCGCAAGAGCTCGGGGGCGGCCTCGATCGCGGCGGCCGAGAACGAGGGCTCGCCGAGCGCGAAGCCCCGCCGCGCCAGCTCGGTGCCGACGGCCCCGTCGAGGATCCGCGTCAACTCAGTCGTCCGCGCAGGTCGGCGCGTCCGAGGGCTCGCCGCAGCAGTCCGGCATCAGGCAGAGCGTCGGATCCTCGGGGAACGAGATGATCGGCATCTGCCGGCAGATGTAGCCGTCGCGGTTGCACTGCGCGTCGTCGGTGCAGAGCGGCGCGCAGTACTGGAACGCGATGTTCGAGCCGACACACGCGATTCCGCCGTTCGGATCGCAGGTCGGATCGTCGAGCACCACGCGGGTGTCGCCGTCGGGCAGCACGCAGGGCTTGCTGCAGTAGCCGCCGGGCAGCTCGAACACCACCGCCGCATGCAGACACTCTGCGCCGTCGCCGAGCAGCGCGACACAGTCGTCGTTCGTCTCGCACGCTGCGCCCCAGGTCTCCTGCAACGGATTGCTCATGCCGTCGGTGGTGTCGACCACCTCCGGGAACGCGCAGCCCAGCGCGCCGCTGTCGTTGCCGCTGCTGCTGTCTGCGTTCGTGGTCGGCGATCCACTCGTCGGGGTGTCGCTGGTCTCCTCGGGACCGCTCGACTCCTGCTCGTCGTCCTCGGCAGGGCAGGCGAGCGGGCCCATCGTCAGCGAGAGCACGAGAAGTGGCGAAGCGAGACGATGCATGCGCATGGCAAGAGCTCCTCGCGCGGGAGTCTATCAGGGCTGCGTCGGGCAGGGCCGCGTCGGGCAGGGCCGCGTCGGGCAGGGCCGCGTCGAGTGCTCACAGGCGCTCGATCACACAGGCGATGCCCTGGCCGACCCCGATGCACATCGTCGCGAGCCCGAAGTGCCCGCGTGTGCGATGCAGCCCGTGCACGAGCGTGGTCACGATCCGCGCACCCGAGCACCCGAGCGGATGGCCCAGCGCGATCGCGCCGCCTTGCGGATTGACCTTCGCCGGGTCGAGCTCGAGCGTGCGCAGCGACGCGAGCACCTGGCTCGCGAAGGCCTCGTTCAGCTCGGCCACGTCGATCTCGGCGGGGCGCAGGCCCGCGCGATCGAGCGCCTTGCGGCTGGCGGGCACCGGACCGATGCCCATCACGCCGGGATGCACGCCGGCGTGCCCCCACGAGACGATGCGGGCCAGCGGCTGCAGATCGAGCGTGCGCGCCCGCGCCATCGACGTCACGAGCAGCGCCGACGCGCCGTCGTTGAGCGACGAGCTGTTGCCGGCCGTCACCGTGCCGCCCTTCTTGAACGCCGCCGGCAGCTTCGCGAGCTTCTCGATCGTGCTGTCGCGCCGCACGCCCTCGTCCGAGGACACGCGCGTGCGATCGTCGTCGCGCCCGGGCCCGGGCACCTCGACCGGCGAGATCTCGTCGTCGAACCAGCCCTCGTCCTGCGCCTGGGCCGCCTTGCGATGCGACTCGAGCGCCCACGCGTCTTGATCCTCGCGGCTCACCGAGTAGCGCTCGGCCACGTTCTCGGCGGTCTCGCCGAGCGACTCGATCGGGTAGAGCCGCTGCATCGCGGGGTTGATCATCCGCCAGCCGAGCGACGTGTCGAACAGCTCGGCCTTGCGCGGGAAGGCCTCGTCCGCCTTCGGCATCACGAAGGGCGCACGGGTCATGCTCTCGACGCCGCCGGCGATGTAGACCTCGCCCTCGCCGCACATGACGCTCTTCGCGGCCTGGATCACCGCCTCCATGCCGGAGCCGCACAGGCGGTTCACCGTGGCGCCGGGGATCTCGACCGGCAGGCCCCCGAGCAGCACCGCCATGCGCGAGATGTTGCGGTTGTCCTCGCCGGCCCCGTTGGCGCAGCCGAAGATCACGTCCTCTAGCTGCTCCATCGCCGCGGGGTTGCGCTCGCAGAGGCAGCGCACCACGTGGGCCGCGAGATCGTCGGGACGCACGGCCGCAAGTGCGCCGCGGAGGCGGCCGATGGGCGTGCGGATCGCATCGACGATGACGGGCGTACGGGCTTCGTCGACCATGGAAAACCGCATTATCACGAGAGCGTCGTGCTCCGCCGATCGCTGCCGTTGCGCGATCTCACGGGCCGATCAGGCGATCATAGCCTGTCGGCCGATCGAGCCCGACGTGGCTCCGCCACGGCGGACAGCGAGCACGGCTGCGCGCACCAGGAAGAGCGCCGGACGGCGCGACCAGAACTCAGAGCCGGGTCGGCGCGACGATGCCGATGCGCGCGAGTCCCCAGCGCAGCGCGTCGTGCGTCGCGGCCATGAGCAACAGCCGTGCGCTGCGCACGTCGCCTTCGCTCTGCAGCACGCGGCACTGCTTGGCGTTCACGAAGCGGTTCGCGGTCTTCGCGAGATCGAACAGATAGCTGCACAGCACCGACGGGCGCAGGCTGCTCGCGGCCTGCGCGACGGCGGGGCGCAGGCCGTCGAGCGCGGTGACGAGCTCGCGCTCCTCGGGCTGCACCAGCGTCGCGAGCACCTCGGCAAGCCGCGCCGGGTCGTCGACCAGCGCGCGATCGACGGGCGTCCCGGTCTCCTCGCCCTTGCGGAGGATCGAGCCGACGCGTGCAGTCGCGTACTGCAGGTACGGCCCGGTGTTGCCCTCGAGCTCCAGCCAGGCCTCGAGCTCGAACACGATCTTCTGGTTCACGTCGCGGCTCAGCATCCCGTACTTGATCGCGCCGAGTGCGAGTCGCTGCGCGCACTCCTCGATCTCGGCGTCGGGCCACTCGCCACGGTACTTCTCGAGGTAGTGCGAGACGACGTGGGCCACCATCCGCTCACGCAGCGCACGGAAGAGGATGACGTTGCCGCTGCGCGTCGCCATCGCGCCGCTCGGCAGCTCGACCATCTCGTAGGGCACGTGCTCGCAGCGTGCGGCCTGGGCGAAGCCCATCTTCGCGAGCGTGAGGAACACGTGGCGGAAGTGGTCGCTCTGGCGCGAGTCGACCACGTAGATCGAGCGGTCGATCCGGTGCTCCTCGAACTTGAGCCGCGCGAGGGCGAGGTCCTTCGTCGCGTAGAGGCTGGTGCCGTCGCGCTTGCGGAGCATGAAGAACGGCATGTGCTTCACCTCCTCGTTGAAGATGCCGATCGCCCCGTCGCTCTCGACGAACACGCCCTTGGCCAGGAATTCGTCGACGATGCGCAGGCTGGGCTCGTCGACCTCGCTCTCGTAGAACACGCGATCGAAGTGGACCCCGCACCAGCGGTAGATCTCGTCGAACTCCTCGAGCGACCACGCGCGCGTCTGGTTCCAGACGCGCGTGAGCTCGGGGTCGCGCGCCTCGAGCTTCTGCAGGATCTCGGTGGTGCGCGCCTTCGCGGCGGCGAGCGACTGCGTGGCGTCGGCGTTGCCGGCCTTCGCGGCGTCCTCCCACTGCGAGAGCTGGTTGCTCGCGGCGCTGTAGATCTCGCCGAGCCACTCGCCACGCCCGGTCGCGGGCGGCGTGCGCCCGGCGTCGTCGAGCACGTCGAGGTACCACCACAGGCACTTGGCGATGTGGGCTCCGACGTCGCCGAGGTAATTCGCCGCGATGACGTCGTAGCCGTCGGCCCGCAGCAGCCGCACGAGCGCGTCGCCGAGGCAGAGGTTGCGCATGTGCCCGACGTGGAACGCCTTGTGCGTGTTGGGCTGCGAGTACTCGACCATCACGCGCTCGCGGCGGGACACCGCGGGCTCCGGCGTGCCGCGCACGAACGCGGGCAGCACGATCGCCGCCGCGTGACCTGGACGGAGGCGCAGGTTCACGTATGCGCCCGTCGCGACCGCCGCCTCGAACGCGGGGGCCAGCTTCGCCGCGAGCTCGGCGGCGATCTGCGGCGGTGCCTTGCGCAGCGCCTTCGCCAGCTTGAAACACGGGAACGCGACGTCGCCGAGCTTCGGGTCGGGCGGGACCGAGAGCGCTTCTGCGACCATCGGGATCGTCGCCGCCGCCTCGGCGGGCAGCGCGTCGACGATCGCCCGCGCGATGTCCTCCTGCAGGGCAGTGCTCATCCGCGGATAGCGTAGTCGAGCGTCCAGCCCCGCCGCAAACGGCGTGCTAGTCTCGCTTTCGATGCTCGCCGTGGTCTGGTTCGCGGTGCTGTGGCTCGCGCTCGGCGCCATCGCCTGGGTGGTGGCACGCACGATCCGGCGGCTCGAGGCCGAGGGCCGCACGCCGATCGGGCTGTGATCCGCGCGGCCGGCTCCGCGCGGCCGGCAGTGGCCACAGGGCTCGCCGGGGCCCAATTCGGTGCTTTCCCGCCGCGGCCTGCGACCGCATGGATGGTTCGAGCGATTCCCGTGAAAGCCCGGACACGATCCGGCGATACTACGTCCATGGTGTATGGCATGCGCAGGAAGCTGACTGTCTCGTTCGTGGCGTGCTTGGCGGTCGGCTGCGGCGACGATGCCTCGGAGGTCGTGACCTCTGCGACGGCGGACGGCACGATCGGCAGCAGCAACGACGACGATTTCACCGACGTCAGCGACACGTTCGAGTCGGTCTCCGTGACCGCGGACGAGACGTTCAGCGAGGCGGGTCCCACGTCGGCGACGACGTTCGACACCTCGGACTCCGACTCCGACACGTTCAGCACGTCCGACACGTTCACGACCTCCGACACGTTCACGACGGACGACACGTTCACGACGGACGACACGTTCACGACGGACACCACGGACACCGTGGGCACGACGACCGACGCGACGGACTCCGACCCGTCGGTGTCGATGACGGACTCGGATCCGTCGGTGTCGATGACGGACTCCGATCCGACCACGAGCGACAGCGACCCGTCGACGACCGACCCGACGACGACCGACCCCTCCGTCAGCACCACGGAGACGACGACGATCGACCCGACCGACCCGACGACGACGACGGACCCGACCGACGCGACGACGACGGATCCGACCGATACCGACACGGACACCGACACGGACACCGGCGGCGGTGGCTTCCCCGACGCGCCGCCCTTCGGCACCAACATCCTCGACCTCGACCTCGTCGGCGTCTGGGGGCTGAACTGGGACGCCGCGAGCGGCTTCGACTCGGTCATCGACATCGACGATCAGGGCAACTTCATGTGGACCGAGACGAGCGCGGACTGCTCCAGCTCCACGCTCGCGAGCGGCTTCCTGTGGGTCGAGGGCATCCAGATCGTGATGCACGTCGAGATCTGGGACCGTCAGCTGCCGTGGGACACCGAGCCCGTGCTCGGCGAGACGTTCCCGCCGCCGTTCCGCCTGCGCACCTCGTTCTCGCTGCAGGGCAGCGGTCCCGACGACTTCCTCGTGCTCGCGGCCCCGAGCCGCATCACCGAGGCCGCCCCGTACACCGGCGAGTCGTACGTGCAGATCACCGCCGAGGGCGAGTTCCTCGCGGGCACGTGGCACGGCGAGGCGCAGCTCGATGCGATTCCGGCGGGCGAGAGCGATCCCGTCGTCATCGTGCGCGACACCTACGAGGCGCAGCTCCAGCTCGAGCTCGTCGCCGGCGATCCGCAGGGGCTCGGCACGCGCGTCGTGACCACGCAGTACTTCCCGGTGCCGCAGCAGTCGAGCGTGTTCGACGGCGCGAACTGGACCTGTCAGAACGGCTGCCCCGATCCCTCGGGCGTCACGCTCGTCGACGGCAGCAACCTCTATACGTACGGCCCGTACGCCGGGTACGAGCACCTGCTGACCTTCGAGACCGGCCGCGCGTTCCGCAGCGGTGCGGCCTCCGATTGTCCGTGAGATGCTCCGGCGGCCATGGATGCCGCCGAATTGCGCGAGCTGCTCGCCTTCGCCGTCGAGAGCGCCCAGCTCGCCGGCTCGTTCACGCTGGGGTACTTCAACGCCGGCACGCCGCACGAGCTCAAGGCCGATCGCTCGCCGGTGACCGCGGCCGATCGCGGCGCCGAGGAGCGGCTGCGCAAGCGGATCTCCGCCGCGTTCCCCGACCACGGCATCCTCGGTGAGGAGTTCGGCGAGACGACGGGACGCTCGCCGGGCCGCTGGATCCTCGATCCGATCGACGGCACCGTGTCGTTCATCTGCGGTGTGCCGCTCTATGCCGTGCTCGTCGGCTTCGAGTGGGCCGGCGAGATGGTCGCGGGCGTCATCCACCTGCCCGCGCTCGGCGAGACGGTGTGGGCGGGCAAGGGGCTCGGCTGCTGGTGGAACGGACGACGCGCGCGCGTCTCCGACACGAAGGAGCTCGCGGCCGCGCGGCTGTGCACCTGCGGCACCAAGCTGATCTACGAGCACGGCCGCGGCCCCGCCTACGAGCGCGTGCGCGATGCGTGCCTGCTCGATCGCGGCTGGTCCGACGCGTACGCCTACGCGCTCATCGCCACCGGTCGCGCCGAGCTCGCGCTCGATCCGGTCATGTCGATCTGGGACAACGCGGCGTGCATGCCGTGCGTCGTCGAGGCCGGTGGCACCTTCGGCGACTGGCAGGGCAACGCGACCCACACGGCGAAGGAAGCGCTCGCGACGAACGGGCACCTGCTGCCTGCGGTCGTCGAGAAGCTGCGCGGCTGACTAGCCCACGTCGACTTCGCAGTTGTGCTCGCGGCGATCGTCGACGAGCGGGATCGTCTTGTCGGGCTGGTCGACGTCGTCACAGCGCACGCGCGTGACCTCGCTGCCGCCGAGGAGGTTCACGCGGATGTGATAGAAGGTCTCGCGGTAGCGGTAGTGGACCTCGTAGCCGTCCCAGCCGGGTGCGGGGATCGGCACGATGCGCAGGCGATCGACCTCGAGCCGCACGCCGAGCAGCGACTCGGTCACGAGCCGGTACATCCAGCCCGCCGAGCCCGTGTACCAGGTCCAGCCGCCGCGGCCCGCGTGCTGCGGGTTCGTGTAGACGTCGGCCGCGACGACGTACGGCTCGACCTTGTAGGTCGCGATGCGCTCGGAGCTGTCGCCGTGGTGGATCGGCTGGATCATGCGGAAGAGCTTCCACGCCCGCTCGGCGTCGCCGACCGCCGCGAACGCCATGGCGGCCCAGACCGCCGCATGCGTGTACTGCCCGCCGTTCTCGCGCACGCCCGGCACGTAGCCCTTGATGTAGCCCGGCTCGGCCGACGAGTGATCGAACGGGGGGTCGAGCACCTTGACGATGTCGAGCTCGGGCTCGACCAGGCGCTGCTCGAGCGAGTCGAGCGCCTGTCGCGTGCGCGCGGGATCGCCGACCTTCGCGAGCGCGGCCCAGCTCTGCGGCAGCCCGTCGATCGAGCACTCCTCGTTGCTCGCCGAGCCGAGCGGCGTGCCGTCGTCGAAGTAGGCGCGGCGGTACCACGCGCCGTCCCAGCCGTGGCGTTCGATCGCGGCGGCGAGCGAGCGCGCGTGCTCGGTGCACTTGGTGACCTGCGCGTCGTCGTTGCGCGAGCGTGCGAGCTCGGCGAACTGCACGAGCACGTCGTGCAGGAAGAACGCGAGCCACACGCTCTCGCCGCGACCATCGTCGCCGACGAGGTTCATGCCGTCGTTCCAGTCGCCGGTGCCCATGAGCGGCAGCCCGTGGGTGCCGACGCGTAGCCCGTGCTCGATCGCGCGCACGCAGTGCTCGTACAGCGTCGCGTGCTCCTCGGACTGCACGGGCAGGTCGTAGTAGCTGTCCTCGTCCGTCTTCACGGCGCGGCCGTCGATGAACGGCAGGCGCTCCTCGAGCACGCCGGTGTCGCCGATCGTCGCGACGTAGCGGCACGTCGCGTAGGGCAGCCAGAGGTAGTCGTCGGAGATCCGCGTACGCACGCCGCGGCCGAGCGGCGGATGCCACCAGTGCTGCACGTCGCCGCTGCGGAACTGGCGAGCCGCACAGCGGAGGAGCTGGTCGCGCAGCAGCTCGGGCGCGGCGTGCACGAGCGCCATCGCGTCCTGCAGCTGATCGCGGAATCCGAACGCGCCGCCCGACTGGTAGAAGCCCGTGCGGCCCCACAGCCGCGAAGCCAGCACCTGGTAGACCAGCCAGCCGTTCGCGAGGAAGTCGAGCTGCGGATCGGGCGTGCGCACGTGCACCGTGCCGAGGATGCGACCCCACTGCGCCCACACCTCTTCGAGCGCCCGATGGGCGGCCCCGGTGCCGCGGAAGCGCGAGACGAGGTGCAGCGCATCGGCGTGGTCGCGACCGGAGCCGAAGGTGAACGCGATCTCGCGCTCCTGACCGTCGGCGAGCTCGATCGGGATCTGCATGGTGAGGCACGGGTCGTAGCCGGCGCCCACGCGACCCGAGAGCCGCACGCGCTGCATGCACGCCGGATTCGCCGTGCCGTTGTTGCGACCGAGCACCTCGTTGCGATCGCCGGTGACCGAGCGCTGCTCCTCGCTGGCGTCGAGGAACGCGATGCGCTGGGAGAACTCGGCGTCGTAGCTGTTGCGCGCGAGCAGGGCGCCGCTGCGGGGGTCGCTCTCCGTCACGATGTGCGGCGTGGTGGCCGGGCGCTGTGCGCCGAGCACGAGCTCGAGGTAGGCCGTGGCCGAGAGCCGCCGTGCGCGGCCCGAGCCGTTGCGTACCTTCAGCAGCATGAACTTGATCGGTGCGTCGCTCGCCACGAAGGTGGTGAGCTCGGTCGTGATGCCGTCGGCGGTGGTGTGCTCGAACACGGTGTAGCCGAAGCCGTGCCGCGTCACGTACGGCCGGTCGTCGCCGCTCGGCAGCAACGTCGGCGACCAGAGCTGACCGTCGACCTCGTCGCGCAGCCACATCACCTCGCCGCTCGCGTCGGTGACCGGATCGTTGTGCCAGGGCGTGAGCCGGTAGCCGTGGGCGTTCTCGCACCACGTGTAGCCGCCGCCGCTGTCGGTCACCACGCTTCCGAACCACGCGTTGGCCATCACGTTGGACCACGGCGCGGGCGTCGGTGCGCCGCGCTGCGTGGTGATGACGTACTCGCGGCCGTCGCCCGTGAAGCCGCCGATGCCGTTGAACGCGGAGAGATCGGGGCGCTGGAACGTCGGCGTGGTCGTGGCGATCGTCGCGGCTCGCTTCGCCGGCGCGAGCTGACGGCGCTCGCTGCCGGGCAGCAACCGCGCCGGCAGATCGCTGCGCACGACGCGACGCTCGACCTGCTCCGCGAAGCTCCCCGCGTCGTCGTCGAGGATCACGCGCGCGAGCGTCTGGATGAGCACGCTGTCGAGCTCGGAGAGCTGCTCGCTGCGTCGGACGAAGATGCCGCCGGGTCGATCGAGCAGGTTCACCTCGCCGAGCGGGCCGATCGCGGCGAGGATCTGCTCCTGCAGCTCTTGTCGGTAGCCGCTGGGATCCTCGTTCCAGATCAGCAGATCGACGACCAACCCCTTCGAGCGCCAGTAGGCGTGGGCCTTGACGGCCTGGCGCACGAGGTCGATGCGCGCGACGTCGCCGATGCGCACCAGCACCATCGGCAGATCGCCGGAGATGCCGTAGGCCCACAGCGCGGCCTGGCCGTGGATGTTGCGCGCGATGACGCCCCGCGGCGCTCGCAGGCGCGGGTCGAGGTACAGCACGCTGCTCGCGAGGCGATCGTAGAGCTGGGTCTCCCGATCGCTGACGCCGAGCCGGCGCTGCTCGACCTGGCTGTGGGTGAAGGCGAGCTCGAGCAGCCGATCGGCGGAGTGCAGGTCGCCGTAGCGCTCGACCATCGCGAGCGCGCCGTCGCGCGTCTCGGAGACGCCGGTGAAGATCTGCAGTCGGGCGGTCTCGTGCGGCTGCAGCACGACCGCGTTGCGTACCGCGACGATGGGGTCGAGCACCGCGCCGACGCCGTTGCCGAGCTGCGGCTGGTCCATCGCGATCGGGTCGGCGAGCGAGCGGTTGCGACCGATGAACGCGGCCCGGCTGCTCTCGAACGAGGTCGCGCCGGCGCGCGTGCCCGCCACCGTCATGAGGTGGAACATCCACGGCGGACGTTCGCTCGCCGAGCGCGGGCGACGAGTGCACAGCAGCGCCTCCTGGTCCTCGAGCAGCTCGGTCTGCACGAAGAGGTTGCTGAACACCGGGTGCGCCACGTCGGCGGCCGGCGTCGCGAGCACGACCTCGGCGTAGCTGGTCAGCTCGATCGTGCGGGGATCGTTGCCGTGGTTCGTGATGCTCACGCGGCGCAGCTCGGCATCGTCCTCGGGCGAGACGGCGAGCTCGACGTGGGTCTCGATCTCGCCGTCGCGCCGGCGGAACTCGGCGCGTCCGTGCGAGAAGATCGCCGAGTAGCGGGTGGCGCGCTGCAGCGTGGGCTGGTGCGCGATCGACCACAGCTCGCCGCTGTCGACGTCGCGCAGATAGCCGAACGTACCCCACGCGTCGCGCGTGGGATCCTCGCGCCAGCGCGTGATCGCGAGCTCGCCCCAGCGGCTGTAGCCGCCGCCGGCGTTGGTGACCATCACGTGGTAGCGGCCGTTGGAGAGCAGGTGGAGCTCGGGCGACGGCGTGCTGGGCGAGTCGAACGCACGCAGCTCGTTGCCCTCGTCGCCACCGCCTTCGCGCACCTTCGTGGTCTCGGCCGGGTGCGGGAAGATCGCGGACGTCCGCGGTACTCGCTCCTGCAGCAGCAGCTCGGTCGCGCGCAGGGCAGGGTCGGCGAGGAAACGCCGCTGCATCGGTCGGTCGCGCAGAAGGTAGACGAGCGACAGGAGCGACATGCCCTGGTGGTGCGCCATGTACGAGCGCACCGTCACGCTGGTCTTGCGCGGGGGCATGCGGGCCGCGGTGTGGTCGATCGCCTCGTAGAGCCCGCAAGCCCCGAGCTGACCCTCGCGGACGAGGCGCTGCAGGTTCTGCACCGCGGCGCGCGGCTCGACCATCGCGGCCATCACGGTCGCGTACGGTGCGATCACGAGCTCGTCGCCGAGCCCGCGCTTGAAGCCGAGCCCCGGCACTCCGAACGCCTGGTACTGGTAGTTGAGCTGCGCGTCGGTCTTGGCGTAGCCCGACTCCGACACGCCCCACGCCACCGAGTGCTCGCGGCCGTACTCGATCTGCCGAGCCACGACCGCGCGGTAGGTCTCGTCGAGCAGCGTGCCGTCGTAGCTCGGCATGACGAGCAGCGGCATCAGGTACTCGAACATCGAGCCGCTCCACGAGACCAGCGCAGCGTGCCCCTGCGTGGTGGTGAGCATGCGCCCGAGGCTGAACCAGTGCTCCTGCGGCAGCTTGCCATACGCGATCGCGACGTAGCTGGCCAGCCGCGCCTCGGAGGCCAACAGGTCGTAGAAGCTGGCGTCGAGCCGGTGGTCGCCGACGTTGTAGCCGATCGAGAACAGCCGCCGATCACGGTCGTAGAGGAAGTCGTACTCGGCGTCGGCGAACGTGCGCGCGCGCTCGCTCAGCTCCTCGATCGCGTGGAGGCGGGCGCGAGCACGGCGTAGCCCCAGCAACACCGCGTCGCGCAGCGGACCGGGCACGAGCGCAGCATCGAGCTCGGTCGTGCGGCGCTCGAGCGCGGCGACCGACACGAGCGCGTCGAGCTCGAGCTCGGGCTGCTGCTCCGGCATCGACAGCCATGGCGCGACATGGTCGACGGCTGCGAGCGCGCCCTTGTGCTGCGCCACCAGCGTGTCGAGCCAGTCCTCGAGCTCGGGCTTGCCCCGACCGGCCGCCTCGAGGGCGGCGAGCTCGGGCTGCAGCGCGAGCAGCTCGTTGCGGAGCGCCCTCAGCGTGCGCGGCGGTTCGGCGGCGATGCGCTGCAACGTCGCGCGCAGCGTCTCCTCCGGCTCGCCCAGCGGCACGATCGTCGCGATCACCTGCACGGCATGCGCGAGCCCGTCGAACAGCTCGACGCGCACCAGCGGATCCTCGCGCAGCTGCTCGAGCCCGGTGGCGAGCACCAACAGATGGGCGCTGAGGTTGCCGCTGTCGACGGTCGAGATGTAGGTCGGCGCGAGCGGCTCGAGCGAGATCGTGTCGTACCAATTGAAGAAGTGCCCGCGGTGACGTCCGAGTCGATCGAGCGTCGCGAAGGTGCTGCGCGTGCGCTCGAGCACCACGCCGGCGTCGACGTAGCCGAAGTCGTAGGCGGCGAGGTTGGCCGTGAGCGACAGGCCGATGTTCGTCGGCGACGTGCGGTGGGCGACGCCGCGGGGCGGATCCTCCTGGAAGTTGTCGGGCGGCAGCCAGTTGTCCTCGGCGGTGACCCAGCGCTCGAAGAAGTGCCAGGTGCGACGCGCGAGCGCGCCGAGGAACACCAGCTCCGCGTCCGCGAGCGCGTGACGCTTGCGCGGGAGCGGACGGCTGAGCCACCAGGTGATCGCCGGCGCGGCGATCCACGCGACGAACAGCGGGGCGGCGACGAAGAGCGCGCGCGGTTGCAGCAGCGCGAGCGCGATCGTGCCGCCGATCGCGAGCGTCGGTGAGATCCACGTGGCCGCATACGACGCGACCACGTCGTCCTTCGCGCTGCGCTGCGCGTCGGCGGCGGTGCGCCACTCGAGCAGATTCCGGCCCGTCACCCACACGCGCGCGCCGGTGCGGAGGATCGCGTCGGTGCCGAGCCAGGCGTCGTGGGGCAGGGACGCGACCCCCACCGCTTCGCGCACGAGCTGGCGTCCGAGCGTGCGCAGCACCCCGCCGGCGTACGGGCCCCACGGGACCTCGTCGGGCGCGCGCAGCAGTGCGGTGAGCGCAGCGAGCAGCCCCGGCACGAGCCAGATCGCGAGCACGATCAGCGTGGTCGCGAGCGCTGCGCCCGGGACCAGCCAGCCGCCGAAGAGCAGCACGAGCACGGCGATCGGCACGAGCGTGCGGCGCAGGTTGTCGAGGATCTTCCAGCGCGACAGCGCCGTGATCGGATTGCTCGCGCGCGGCTTGCCGAGCGTCGGGCTCGGCACGTGCCAGCCCAGCCACGGCGTGAGCTGCCAGTCGCCGCGCATCCAGCGATGGCGTCGGCTGACATCCGCGCCGTAGGCGGAGGGATAGTGCTCGAACAACATCACGTCGCTGACGAGGCCGGCACGGCCGTACGCGCCCTCGAGCAGGTCGTGGCTGAGCACGCGGTTCTCGGGCAGGCGACCCGCCAGGGCGCGACGCACCGCGTCGACGTCGTAGATGCCCTTGCCGACGAACGAACCCTCGGCGAAGAGGTCCTGGTACACGTCGGAGACCGCGCGCGTGTAGGGATCGATGCCCGGCTCTCCGCCGAAGAGCGCAGCGAAGCGCGACTGCGCGGCGCTCTCCATCGTCACGCCCACGCGCGGCTGGAGGATCGCGTAGCCCTCGGTGACGCGGCCGCGCTCGGGATCGAAGCGCGGGCGGTGCAGCGGATGGGCGATCGTCGCCGCCAGCATCCGCGCGCTGTCGCGGGGCAGCATGGTGTCGGCGTCGAGCACGATCACGTAGCGGACGCTCTGCAGCGGCTCGAGCCCACCCACGATGGTGTCGAAGCCGCTGGCGTCGCCACGCAGTGCGTCGTTGAGCTGCTCGAGCTTGCCGCGCTTGCGCTCCCAGCCCATCCACGTGCGGTCGCGCGCGTTGTAGCGGCGCGCGCGATGCAGCAGCCAGAAGTTCGGGCCGTGCTTGCGCACCAGCGCCTCGATGCCGAGCACCGCACGCTGGAGCAGCGCCTCGTCGGTCGGTTGGCGCTCCTCGGGCGCGTCGCGGAAGTCGGAGAGCAGCGCGAACGCGAGGTTGGCGTCGCGGTTGGCCAGGAAGCGCACCTCGAGCGTCTCGAGCTGCTCGTCGACGTCGGCTGCGTTGCCGAGCAGGAACGGTACCGCGACCAGCGTGCGGTGCTCGTCGGGGATCCCGCTCGAGAAGTCGAGCCGCGGCAGCAACGTCGGGCGCACCCACGCGGTGACCACCCAGTGCACGAGCGCGACCGCGAGCTGGCTCGAGCCGAGCGCCAGGAGCACGAACGCTGCGACGCGCACCGCGACGGCGACGCCGGCGAGCGGGAGCAGCAACGACCACCACCAGGTGAGCAGGGCCGTCAGGCCGGCGATCGCACCGAGGTAGAGCGGAAGCGCGAGCGCCCGGGAGCGCCGCCGCAGCGACGCCCACACGGGGTGGCGCACGCCGGCCGCGTGCTCGAGCCGACTGCGGCCGCCTCCGACCAGGAACCAGCCCACGTGATTGCGCGCGGCGTCGTTCGTCGCGAGCCCGATCGCGAGCTGGGCCACCTCGGCCTCGCTGCGACTGCAGCGGCGCGCGACCGACTCGACGACGTGGCGATAGCGGTCGCGCGTGCCGAAGTCCATCGACGAGTAGACGCCGGCCGGATCCTTCACGAGCTCGCGCTCGACCCCGCTCGCGCCCTCGACGAAGTCCCGCCAGTCGATCGCGCCGAGCGAGCGCAGGCTACCGATGCTGTTGCTGATCGCGACCTGGCCCGCGGCCTGGTCCTGCGACACGCGGGCGAACACGTGCTCGATCGTCTGGCCCTGCTCGGCGAGTCGTTGCTCGAGCCACGTGGTGGGGAACGCGAGCGACGAGCCCTGGCCCTGCAGCCGACCGACGAGCTCGCTGACGAACGGATCGGTCAGCGGCAGCTGCTCACGCACGAGCTCCGCGAGCACGAGCACGACGCTCGAGGGATCGCTGGTCGCGACCTCGAGCAGTCGCTCGGCCCAGTCGCCGGCGAGCTCGCGCTCGCGTCGACCTGCGGTGATGTTCGCGGCGACGCGGCGCAGGTTCTCGAGCAGCGCGAGCCGCAGCATGATGGGGATCGCCCACAGCTCGCCGAGCAAGAGCGGCTGCACCTGCTGGTAGGCGTGGACGAACGCACGCAGGCTCGCGAGGTCGACACGGCCGTGCGAGTGCGAGATCAGCTCGTGGACGAGATCATAGACGCGCGGTGTACCCGACGACGGCGTGTTGGCGAGCAACGGGAGCTCGCGGCTGTAGCCGCGCGGCAGGTGCAGGCGCGCGGTGCGGATCTGTTCTTCGACGAGGTGGTAGTTGTCGAGCAGCCACTCGGCCGCCGGCGTGATCTTGCGACCGCGCTCGACGGCGTCGGCGATCAGCCGGTAGGCGTCGCGGAGCGCCGCCTCGTTCGCGTCGAGGCGCTCGAGCAGTCGGTTGCCCCGGCCACTGTGCCCCTTCGCGACCTCGTGCCAGCCCGCGAGCGTGCGCGCATGCTGCTCGAGCTGCGCAACGGTGAACAGCTCCGCACGCAGCGGGAGCTCGTCGGCCCCCGCAGCGGATGCGTGCTCCCTGCGCCATGTTCGGCGGGTGCCGAGCACGCGCGCCGTGAACGCCGGTACCAGCGCCCGCAGTCTGGACAATAGGCGCGCACGTGCAAGCCGGGTAACGCCTGGGATGTCGCCTCGCGATGATGCCGCATCGGGGACGCGGCACGCCGTGACGCTACCACCGTTCAGCAAAGCGTGCTTCCGACGGCTCGTCGAGCACGACGTGGCTTCGCCACGGCGGACAGCGAGAACGACTGCACGCGCCAGGAAGAGCGCCGTACGGCGCGACCAAAGCTAGCTCAAGGCCTGCACAGTTCGACGGGCACGCAGTGGCGTGTCCAGCAGCGTGACTCGATGCTCGGGGCGAACCCGTCGTCGCACGCGGGCGGGGCCTCGTCGCACATGATCAACATCGGATCGCAGTCGACGAGCCGTAGATGGCACGTGTGCGAGCAGATCGCCTCCGTGATGCCCCACGCTTCGCACATGTTCCGCTCGCAATCTGCGGCACATGCGGGCGGCTCCTCGTCGCTCGCGAACGCGTCGCACGTGCAGCAGTCGCTGTAGAGGCGGCAGTCGGCAGCCTCGACGCACGCACCGGGCAGCGGTGCCTCGCTCGAGCCGCCGAGCTCGTCCGAGCCCGAGCCGGACCCGCTCTCCGTGCTGCCGGTCGAGGGCGGCTCGGTCGAGCTCGCCGCGGTCGAGCCCGGCGAGCCCGACTCGCCGACGCTGGTCGTGCCCGCGTCGTGCTCGGGGCACGCGAGCGCGAGCAGCATCGTCAGTGACAGCACGACCCGCACCACGCCAGCTTATCAGCAGGGCCGGCCGCGCGGTGCTTCGGCGAGCGGGGGAATTCGCTACGCTTCGCTTCGCATGTCCGATGTGCAATCCGCCCAGGCGCCGACGTCCGTCGGTGCGAGTAGCCATGGCTCGGGAACCGAAGCGGAGCGCAGCCCGATCCGCGTCGAGCCGCCGCCGGGTGGCTTCGATCGCGCGGGCGTGCGCGCGCTCGTGGCCGAAGGCGCGCTCGCGAAGAACCTGCACAAGATCGCCCGCGCCCCGTTCGGGCACACGGTGACGACGCTGCGCGTGCTCGAGGCGATCGTCACCGCCGGTGATCTCGCGCTCGCGGCCGGCGAGGCGCTGCACGCCGCGCTGCTCGAGGACATCGCGAGGACCGGCACGTTCGCGATCCCCGAGCCCACCCGCGATCAGCGGCTGTTCATCGGCGCGTTCGCAGCCACCGTCGCGTGCGACGCGAGCGCGCGCGGGCTCGCCGAGCTCGCACCCACGCCGACGATCGATGGCAGCCTCGAGGCCGAGGGGCTCGAGGAGCTGCTCGAGCAGCCGGCCCGCGAGGTGGTGGCTCGCCTGCTCAAGCTCGCTGCGCGCTACCTCGAGGTGCAGGCCGGGCTCAAGCCCGGGGCGACGGCGCAGACGCTCGGCGAGCGCGAGGCGTGGCTCGTCGGCACGCTGCACGCGTTCGTGTTGCAGCTGCGCAGCGCGGTCGAGCGGCTCACGCACATGGGCCGGCTGCGCCCGTTCGGGCTCGCGCTCGCGCAGCGCAAGGTCACGGTCGGCGACACGCGCTACGAGGGCTTCGTCGCGCGGCCGCTCGGCGATCCGGTGGTCGATCTCAAGCCGGTGCGCATCGCCGACATCGTCGGCAACCAGGAGTTCCTCGAGGCCGGGCTGCGGCTGTGTCGGGACGTCGCGGCGTTCGATCTGCGGCGAGGCAAGAGCCCGAAGCAGATCAATCCCGTGCTCTTCGCGCTCGGGCGCCCCGGCTGCGGCAAGACGGTCACCGCGCACGCGATCGGCAACTACTTCCTCGACTACTGCAAGCAGCGCGATGTACCGGCGCGCTTCAAGGTCATCCGACGCACCGACTGGGCGAGCGCCTACCAGAACGCGAGCGCCAACGAGCTGGTGCGGATCTTCAAGGACGAGGTCTACGGCTTCGACGGCGTCTGCGGCGTGTACTGGCCCGACATCGACACCGCGTTCGCGTCGCGCGACTCCGGCGATCTGCGCAGCGAGGAGAAGAACACACTCGGCGCCGCGTTCGGGATCTTCGACGGCACGCTGATCCCCAAGGACGGCAAGTGGTTCATGATCTGCGACGCCAACTACATGCAGATGGACGAGGCCACCGTCTCGCGCATCGCCCAGAACCCTTTCCAGGTGCGTGGGCCCAGCACCCCGGCCGACTACGTCAAGCTGCTGCGCGACGTCCTGTTGCGCACGCAGCTGCGCTTCGTGGAGGCCGACGACGCGCAGTGGCTCGCGGTGGGGCAGACGCTGGTGGATGCCGATCTCAGCGGCCGCGCGGTCGAGTCGATCGCCGGCAACATCCGCTCGATCATCCAGGACTTCGAGTACCCCGACGAGTACTTCCGCGCCGACTTCGAGGAGCGTGCGCGCATCATCGAACGGCTGTCGCGGCGCATCGACGCGCAGCGCGTGCAGAAGCTGATCGGCGACTACGTGTCGTTCCACAAGGCGGCCGAGGAGAAGGCCGACCGGGACCGCTTCGAGCGCGAGGTCGAGTCGATGGTCCAGCAGCTCAACGCGGGGCGCGAGGCGACCACCCGTGCGGCCGAGGCCTTCGCCGCGGCCCACGGCGGCAGGACCTCCGCGACGAGCGAGCCCCCGGCAGGGTGAAAGTCGGCGGGGTCCCCGGCGTTTGCTGACCATGATGCATCGGCGCCGGTGCACCACGCTGCTGTCCTGCTGGCTCGCCGGCTGTGCGCTCGGGCCCGATGCGCCCGACCGCGACCGTGTGTTGGGCATACGCACGCGTGCCGAGTCGGGCGGCGCGATCGCGGAGCCGCGCGGACGCCCGGCGATCGTGATCCGTGGGCCCGCCGATCCGCAGGTCGCGATCCCGGGCGGCACGTTCACGATGGGCTGCATCGACGGCGACGAGGACTGCGAGGAGGACGAGCGCCCCGCCCACGAGGTGCGCCTGCCGGAGTTCCGCTTCGACCGCTTCGAGGTGACCTGGGCGCGCTACGCCGAGTGTGTCGAGGCCGGCGCGTGCACGAAGGTGCAGCTCGCGAGCTGCTACGTCTGGAACCCCAGCAAGCGTCGCTTCGTGCTCGGCGCGAAGCTGGACGAGAAGCTCGTCGGTGCGGACCTGCCGGTGGTGTGCGCGAGCTGGCGACAGGCGCGGGCGTACTGCCGATTCCGTGGCGGCCACCTGCCCACCGAAGCGCAGTGGGAACGGGGCGCGCGCGCGGACACACGCACGCGCTACGTGTGGGGTGACGAGCCGCCGAGCTGCGATCGAGCGCGCTACACCGCCTGCGTGGACGGCACGCGTGCAGTCGGCAGCGCGCCTTCGGGCGCGAGCTGGTACGGCGCGCACGACATGGCCGGCAACGTCTGGGAGTGGGTCGCCGACTGGTACTCGCGCAGCGCGTACACGCGTCGGGGCCGGGGCCGCTCGCCACGAGGTCCGTGGGAAGGCGAGGTGCGGGTCGTGCGGGGCGGCAGCTTCTACGACGACGAGATCGATCTGCGCACGTCGTACCGCTACGGGCTGTCGCCGGAGTATGGCTACAGCACGGTCGGCTTCCGCTGCGCCGCTCGTGTGCGCTGAGGCGTCCGCTCGAGTCGACGGGGAATGTCGGCGCGCGCGCTTCGGTATCGCGCCGCGGTGAGCACGACCGAGCTGGTTCGCTGGCTGATCGAAGGTGGGCCGCACACGATGGCGGTGCTCGGCCTCATGCCGCTCGCCATCGGCGCGTGCGCGGCGGGGAGCAAGCACGCCGGTCAGCGGCGGATGTCGCAGACGCTCGCGAACTGCGGCATCGCGCTCGGGCTGGCGGCGGTGCTGCTCGAGCTCTGCACGATCGTGTGGGCGCTCCAGCACGGGCACAACCCGCTCGCCGAGGTCGGTGCGATGTGGCTCGTGCTGCCGGCGTGGATGCTCGTCGCGGCGCTGTGGATCGAGCATCGCCTGCACCCCGATCGTCAGCAGTCGATCCGCCGGCCCATCCGCACGGCGATCCTCTGGGTCATCGTGCTCGGGCTGGTCTACTGGCTGCTCTCGGGCATGCGCGTGCTCATGCTGGTGCACACCGGGGTGCTCGGGCTGCTGCTGTTCATCGCCGCGCTCGTCGGGCTGTTCTACGTGCTGGCCCGCAAGGCGATCTGAGCCCTGGTCGCGCCGTCCGGCACGGACCGCCGCTACTGCGCGCGGCCGAGCAGCGCGACGTCGATGAGCGCCTTCGTGCGCGCGAGGTGCTCGCGCATCACGTCGCGGGTCGCGTTGGCGTACGCGTGCGTGTCGGTGGCGAGCCCGACGGCGTCGATGCCCGCGGCCCGGGCCAGGTAGAGCGAGCGCGGCATGTGGAACGCCTGCGTGCAGACGATCGCGGCCGCGATGCCGTGCTCGCGCCGGGCGTTGCGCATCGTGTCGATGGTGCGATCGCCGTGGTCGTCGCGCGCGAGCACGGATGCTGCCACGCCCGCGTTCGCCATCCATGCGGCCATCACGTCGACCTCGTGCTGGGGGAGCGTGCGGTTGTTGCCGGACAGGAGCACGCGCTCGACCCGGCCGGCGACGAGCAACGCGAGCGCGCCCGCGAGTCGATCGGCGAGCGGCACCGAGGGCTGGCCGTCGGCACGGACGTGGGCGCCCGGCACGATCGCCCACGCGCGCGGCGGTACGTCCTCGGTGCGCGTGAACGTCCGCGCCGCTGCAGCGCGACGGAGCTGCCAGCTCCATACGAACGTGGCCCCGCCGAGTGTCCCCAGCGAGGCCCCGATCATCGCGAGCGCCCGGCGTCGTCGCATGCGGCAGAGCGTATCAGCCGCTCGGGGCGCCGACCTGGTGCAGCCCGAACCCGGTCATGTCGCTGTACGTGTACGGGTAGTTGAGCCCGGTCACGGTGTCGACCTGGCCGCTCAGCGGGTCCACGCGGTAGGCCTCGTTGTTGTAGATCGCCGGGCCCCAGACGTTGCCGTCGAAGTCGATGCTGACCCCGTGCACGTAGTTCGGGATGTCGATCGACTGCACGACCGCCAGCGAGTTGATGTCGACCGCCACGAGCGGGTCGTTGGCGAGCCACAGCAGATCGGCGCCGTCCGGCATGCACCCGCCGCTGCCGCCCGCCTGCGCGGTCTGCCACGTCTGCGAGGCGTAGTCGAAGCGGCCGACCTGCGAGCTGCACGTCCACACGCGATCATTGCGATCGACCGCGACGCCGTAGCCCGACACCGGCATCGGCCACGTCTGCACCGTGAACGACACCCGATCGACGCGCACGATGTGACCGATGCTGAGCTGGCCGCCCCAGAAGTTGTCCGAGGAATCGACCGCGCCGCCGTAGATGCCGTAGTAGCTGGCCACCACGTTGCCCGGCAGCGGCACCGTCTGCTCGATGACGCCGGTCTCGCCGTCGACGAGCAGCACGTCGATCGCCGGATCGTTCGCGCCCGACGTCCACACCTTCGTATCGATGTAGCGACACGTCGCTTCGTCGAACGTGCCCGCGCTCCATGCGACCGGGCGCTGGCTGATGTAGGCCATCGGCGTGTGCCAGCCGACGCAGCCGTCGGGCCACGCCTTGACGTCGGCGGGACCCGAGGAGGTGTTGCTCGCGTCGGGGCAATCGTCGTGGCGGGCGAAGATCATCGTCACGCCGCCGTTGCGGTTGCCGATCGCCATGTCGCCGTTCAGGTTGACCGAGGTGCGCGACGGGTTGCCGTTACTGTCGGGCCGCGTGATGTAGCGGCCTTCCTCGATCAACGTCTGCGTGTTGATCTTCGAGACCGTGCTCTCGTTGCTGTTGGCGATCCAGATGTACGAGAAGTCGGCTCCCGCACCGCCGCCACCTCCACCACCTTCGCCGCATGCGAGGTTCACGTCGGGCTGGCCCTCGAGATCGAACTTGATCCCGTCGCCGGTCTCGTCGGCACTGCCGCTCTGACTCTGGGTGCCGGGCGCGGAGCTCTGCCCGGTACCTTCGCCCTCGCCCGAGCCGCCGGACCCGGCCTCGCCGCTCTCGGCGGAGCCGTTCGTGAGCGACGCGATCCCGGAGCCCGATTGGCTGGCGTCGTCGCGGGCCGAGTCGTTGACCTTTCCACAACCCGCCAAAGCGAGCGCCGGAATCATGGAAAACCGCCAACCGTTGCGCATGGGGAGTCTCCTGTCGGGCCCTCCGCGCGAAATCGTGGCTGACGACGTTCGCTGGGGGGCCTCGTTCCGACACCCCTGCCCAGGGGGATTTCCGAGGCGGATACGCAGAAGTTCCCGGGCATCGCTCTGGGGGTACTCGGCCCCGCCCGGACCCGAGGATGCTTGCCGCGCCGCCCCTCGCCCGGGCGCTCGCGCGACCCGGCACCCGCCGCGACCGCGCCGCTGCTGCGCGCACGTGCAGCGGTCTTTCGGCAGTCGTTACGCAATCCGACGGCCTCGCACCGGCCGCGTCGCGTTGACAACACGGGTTGCTGGACGCGATCGTGGACACTCCGGTGGGAGACGCGCGCCAAGATCGTCCGTTGGTCGCGACGGAGCTCGTCGGGAAGCGGGTGATGGATCGCTACTCGATCTCCGAACGCATCGCGCGTGGGGGGATGAGCGTGGTCTACCGCGGCGAGGACGAGCGCTTGCGCCGCTCGGTGTGCGTGAAGGTGTTCTGCGGGCTCGACCCCTCGCGACCCGGCTATCGCACGGTCCACGAGCACTTCGTGCAAGAGGCGTTCGCGCTCTCGCGTCTGCGTCACCCCAACACGATCCGGATCTTCGATTTCGGCTACCTCGAGGACGAGCTCGCGACGCCGTTCTTCGTCGTCGAGTACGCCGACGGGGGAACCCTCAAGGAGTTCGTGCGCAAGCACGGCCCGCTCACGCCGCACGAGACGTTCGAGATCCTCGAGCCCATCGCCGGCGCGCTGCGCGAGGCCCATGCCGCGGGGATCATCCACCGCGACATCAAGCCGTCGAACATCCTCTTCTCCCGCGCCGGTCCTGCGCTCGTCGTGAAGCTGGCGGACTTCAGCATCGCGAAGGCGCTCGAGGACGCGATCCCGAACCGCGCCGACGACACGCTCAACAGCAACGACAAGGTCGGGCTCTACTCGCTCGGCTGGGCCGCGCCCGAGCAGCTCCGCGGCGAGCCGGTCGAGCCCTCGGCGGACGTGTTCGCGATGGGGCTCACCGCCGCGTTCATGCTGAGCTGCAAGATGGTCTACCCCGGCGACGACATCCTGCAGCTGTTCGAGCTGCGGCGGCTGGGCGACGCCTACGTGCGCCGCACCATCGTCGAGCACGGGCTCGACGACGAGCTGCAGAAGGTCATCGCCCACGCCTGTCGTGCGGTCGCGATCGAGCGCTACCAGTCGATCGAGGAGCTGCTCGAGGCGCTGCGCGAGTCCGTGCACGAGTCGTGGCGCAACATCACCACGAAGCAGGAGCGGTTCCGACCCACGCGTGGCCACACGCCCGCGCAGCCGATCGCCGCGGCGCCCGTCGGTCCGGCCACCGTCGAGCCCACCGAGACGGCGGACACGCTCGCCGAGCGCGAGCTCCCGCCGTCGCCGGCCACCGCCGCTGCGACCGCGGTCGCACCCGTGTCCGCCTCGACGTCGTCCTCGGCGATGCCGCTGCAGGCCCCGCCGTTCCGCGTGCTCACCGTCGACAGCTTCGCGAGCACGGAGATCGTGGTGGGCGGCCGCCGGATCCGCTCGATCGAGGCCGGTGCGGAGATCATCATCGGGGGCGAGGCCGGGCTCGTCGGCAGCAACGCGCGCGTTCGGGTGACCTCGCAGCCGCACGGCGGTCACGTGCACGTCAAGGGGCTCAACTGCTTCGTCGGTCGCGAGACCGGGCGGCCCACGAGCGGGGCCGACGTCGATCGCGATCTCGAGCTGGTGTTGACGTCGCCGGCGCGCGAAACTCTGGATCGCGTGCGAGTCCACCTCGGGGTCTACGATGGCGGTGTCCGCACCTTCGCGTTGCAGGGCGCGGCGCTGGCCGTGCCGGCGCGACTCGCCTCGTGGGCGGTGCTGTTCGACTACGGTCCGGGTCGCGAGATGATCCTCCTCTACCGCACGCCGAGGGAGCACGAGTGAACAAGCCTCCTCGCGCCGTGCCGCCGCCACCCGTGCGCACTCCGACCGGCTCGGGGCCTGCCGCGCCTCCGCTGCCGCAGCCCCACGTGCAGCACCAGGCGCAGGTGCCCCAGCTGCAACAGGCCCCGGCCGGCAGCGGTCCGCTGCCGGCGGACCACGGCGGCTACGGAATGGTCGAGCAGGGCGCGCCGATCCAGAGCAACCCGATGGGCTCGGGTCAGGTCGCGATGCAGATGCCGGCACCGGCACCGCAGCCGCAGGCCATCACGCACATCACTCGCTCGCGCGCCTACTCGTTCGTGCGCGACGAGCTCGGTCGCCCGATCGAGCTGGGCTCGGGTCGCTCGGGCAAGGCGTTCCTCGGCGACGAGGTGTGGCTCGAGAGCAAGACCGCGTTCCGCCGCCGCGTCGCGATCAAGATCCTGCAGCGGGGTGTGACCCCCGAGGACGGCCTGCGCTTCCAGATGGAGAAGGAAGTGCTCGAGCGCGTGCAGGGCCATCCCAACATCATCACGCTCTACGCGTCGGGCGAGTCCGACAACCCCGACTTCATCCCGGCGCCCGTTCGCGACAAGGTCGAGAACGACTTCATGGTGCTGGAGCTCTGCGACATGTCGCTCGAAGAGCGGCTCAAGGGCTCGCGGGGTGGTGAGCGCGAGGACCTGCTGGGCTACTCGCCGCGCGACCGACTGTTCCGCGTGCTCGAGTACCTGATGCCGATCGCCTCGGCCGTCGAGTACGCGCACCTCGAGTGCAACGTCTGCCACCGCGACATCAAGCCCGGCAACATCCTGCTGCGGCTGCCCAACCCGAAGCTGCAGGGCAGCTCGCTCGACGTGCGATTGGCCGACTTCAACGTCGGCAAGATCCGCGACGACTCGCAGGATCTGTCGGTCACGCGGCTGCACGGCGTGCCGGGCACGCTGTTCTTCCAGGCGCCGGAGCAGGAGACGAACGCGTTCGAGATCCTGGTCAACGTGCAGTCGGGCCAGAAAGAGGTCACGTACTTCGAGGACTTCTACATCTCGATCGCCGAGAACGACACGTTCGAGCTGTTCAACCGCGGACGCCGCTACCCGGTGTCGGGCGCGGATCTGCAGAAGCGACGGCTCTACCTCGCCCGGCCCTACGAAGAGCCGACCGAGAGCAACGTGCGCGCGAAGATCATCAAGAGCGTCGACCGTCCGGCCGACATCTACTCGCTCGGCGCGCTGTTCTACTACTTGATCACCGGCACGCACGGCAACCCGAAGACGCTGTACGACGCGTTCTACAAGTTCATCGAGTACGACGGTCCCACCGACGGCGACCTCGCCAACCAGAACACGGTCGAGGCCTACATCGAGCACGAGTACTCGGTGATCCAGAGCCTGCGTGCGCCCAAGGTCGACGAGCACAACCAGCCGGTGCTCGCGCCCGCCGATCGCTTCTTCAGCTACAAGCACTACCTCGACGGCAACGGCGAGCTGATCGACAAAGAGATCCTGAAGGTCATCGCGAAGGCGATGATCCGCAACAAGGTCGACAGCTTCTGCCAGGCCTCCGACGTGATGACCACGGGGATCTCCGCGTTCGTGGACGATCTGCGCCGGCTGTACGGCGGCTTCGGCACGTACATGCCCACGCGACCCGGCACGCTCGTGCACTCGTCGCGCGCGGCGGTGCAGCGGGCCGAGGGTGGGCTGTCGCGCTGGTTCAAGGCGGTGCAGACGTGGATCAACCGCGGGCGCGCACCCGGGGCTTCGCGGCCCAGCGGACAGGCGACGCGCAAGCCCAAGCAGCTGCCGCCCGGCCAGGGCCAGTGACGTCGGCGCGGCGGCGCGGCGACGACGGCGCGCGCGTAACTCTCGAGCGGCGCCGCGCGTACCGGGCGTCGGCTGTAGCATTCGAGCAGGGCGATGGACGGTGACGGCGGCGAGCGAGCGCCTGACGGGGGCGACGGGCCCGTCGACCCGAAGCCCGTGCCGCTCGGTGCGTTCGCCACGATCTGGCTGACGCTGTTCCTCGACCTGCTCGCGTTCGGGATCGTCATCCCGGTGCTGCCGTACTACGCGAGCGAGCACGGCGCGTCGCCGGCCGTCGTCACGCTGCTCTCGACCAGCTTCTCGCTCGCGCAGTTCGTGATGTCACCGGTGCTCGGGCGCATCAGCGATCGCCGCGGTCGACGCCCCGTGATGCTGCTGTCGATCGCGGGCTCGTGCGCCGCGATGCTGGTACTCGGGTTCGCGACCACGCTGTGGATGGTGTTCGCTGCGCGGCTCATCAGCGGCACGTGCAACGCCAACGTCTCCACCGCGAACGCGTACATCGCCGATCGCGTCGCGCCCAAGGATCGCGCGCGCTACATGGGCATGATGGGCTCCGCGATCGGGATGGGCTTCGTGTTCGGCCCCGCGATCGGCGGGCTGCTCTCGTCGGAGCGCCACCCCGAGCTGCCGTTCCTCTGCGCCGCGGCGCTCGCCGGCGTGAACCTGTTGATGGCGTTCAAGTGGCTGCCGGAGAGCGTGGAGCGCAAGCGCAGCGCGAGCGCCGGTGGCGGTAACGCGCCGTGGAAGGCCCTGGGCCGGTTGCTCGACGTGCGCGGCACCCCGCTCGCGGCGCTCGTGCTGGTCACGTTCGGCTTCTACTTCGCGTTCGCGGCGATGGAGTCGACGATGGCGCTGCTCACCGAGGTTCGGCTCGGCTGGGACGCGCGCCACACCGGCTACATGTTCTCGATGGTCGGCGCGTGCATCGTGCTGTCGCAGACGGTGCTGCTCGGTCGCGCGGTGCGACGCTTCGGCGAGAAGCGGACGCTCGTGCTCGGGCTCCTGGTGCTGACGGTCGGGCTCGCGGGCTGTGCCACCGCGTTCGGCGTGGTGCACATGGTGCTGGGCGCCGGGCTCATCGCGCTCGGCAACGGGCTCGTGACGCCGGTGACGAGCGCGATCGTGAGTCGAGTGTCGAGCCCGGAGGAGCAGGGGTTGAACCTCGGGCTCGTGCAGTCCGCCGCGGCGCTCTCGCGCATCGTCGGTCCCGCGCTGGCGGGCATCGCGTTCGAGCACATCTCGCCCGGCGCACCGATGGCCGTGGCGGCAGTGATCGTCATCCTCGTCGCGTTCGTGATCGCGCCGCGGATCCGCGTATGAGCCGCGCGGCCGCGACGAAGAGCAAGAGCGCGAGCCCGCTCGGTGCTCGCGCCGGAGCGGTGCAGCCGCAGCCGCCGTCGCCGGCTTCCTGCGGGGCCTCGCCCGTCTCGCCACCGACGCTGCCGCTCGTGTCCTGCCCACCACCCGTCGTCGCGCCGCCGCTGCCGTCGCCGCCTTCGCCTTCGCTCGTGTCCTGCGCTCCGTCGCTCGTCGACGCACCTGGACCGAGATCGCCGCCCACGCCCGAGCCGACCTCGACGACGAACGACTGCTCGTCGCTGCCGACGCGGTTGTCGAGCCGCACGACGAACGCGTAGCTGCCGGGCTCGGTCGGCGTCCACGCCAGCGCACCGTCGGCGGGATCGATGCGCGCGAGCGCAGGTCCGTCGACGAGGCTCCACCAGCGCGGCTCGTCGCCCGACCCGGTGGGGACGTAGTCGAGCGCGACGTCCAGCGTGCCCTGCGTGGGCGCGTCGGAGTCGATCGCGGGCGGCACCAGCTCGGCGGGCTCGTGCACGAGGACGCCGTTGCCGGCGACGAAGTCGTCCTCGAGCTCGAACAGCACGCCGTCCGCGGCGTACACGAACGGATAGCGCGGGTCGTAGGGGATGTGCTTGGTGACGAAGCCGGAGCTGGCCGTCCACTCGGCGACGCGGTGGTACGCATCGCCGTCCCACTGCGCGACGGTCGTCGTGCGCGGCGCATCGTGCTCGACCGGCACGAGGCAGCTGGTATCGAGCGCATGCGGGATCGTCTGCAGGTTCGCACCGTACGCAGTGGCCTCGCGGGTGTCGCCCTGGTCGTCCCAGTCGGCGACGTAGAAGAACGGCGCGCACAGCTTCGGCTCGTGCTCGGCGAGTAGCGCCCAGCTCAGCAGCAACGCGCCCGAGCCCACGTCCGCCGCCGGGTAGTCGCGGTCGTAGGCGTCGCGCACGGCGGCGTAGGTGATCGGGCTCCACGGCGCGAGGGTGAGCCAGCGGCCCACCTGCGGGCGATACGAGGGATCGTTCGCACCGCCGCCGCTGCCCCCGACGCGATCGCTGAAGGTCGCGTCGTTCACGTACACGCGCCAGTTGAACGTCGCGGCGAACCCGGCGATGTCGGCCTCGTCGAACACCACGCCGTGGCGCGCCGCGAGCACGGCGAAGCCGACGTTGATCGCGGCGTGCGAGATGTCCTCGCCCTGCGCGGCGTAGGCCCCACCGGAGTAGTTCCACAAGAGCGCCCCGTCGCCGCCGGTGGTGATCTGCGCCCGGAAGCGGGTGGCGAGCGCGGTCGCCTTCGCGAGCTGATCGGCGTCGCCGGTGATCGCCGCGAGCAAGAGGTGCGCGCGCCCGAGCGCATTCGACTGGTTGAGCGGCTGCACGCTGCCGGCCGCGGCGAGGTTCGGCACGTCGGCCGGGAAGCGATAGTAGCCGGCGTCGTTCCACTCGAACTCGTGGAACGCGACCGACTCCTGCGCGGCGACGAGGTAGCGATCGGCCTTGCTCGCGAGCGTCTCGCCGTCGTAGCTGGGTTGCTCCGCCCACGGCGAGCTCTGCACGGCCTCGACGAACTCGAGGATCGACGCGACGATCATCCCGGTGTGCACCGCGTAGCAGTACGGCGTGGGCTCCTGGTAGTGGATGTTGCGCCAGCACGCACCGGACACGCCGCGGTAGTCGGTGACGCCGCGGGCATCGTCGCGCTGCGCGAGCACGGCGTCGACGTGCTCCGCGAGACGATCGAGGTACATCGGATGGTTCGTCGCCCGATACATCGCGGCGAGGCTCGACATCACGTACGACTCGCCCCAGGCCAGCAGCGCCTCTTCGTTGTGATCGCCGATGTACCAGGCCCCGGCCTCGACGTTGTCGTACGCGTCCTCGTAGGCCCAGCGCGCGCTGACGGCCAACACCAGCGAGAGGATGGTCGTGCTCACGATTCGCCCAGGCTACGCGGGCGAGCGGTGTCGGCCCATACGCAATTTCAGCGTCCCGGCGTCGGCTGGGCGAGCAGCACCTCGAGCACCTCGTCCTTGCCGCGCTCGAGGCTGCCACCCGTCGCGCTGCCCTGCGGCGGCACGAGCCGCAGCGGATAGCGCACGACGTAGACGCGGTCGTCCATCTTCGCGGCCGGCACGTCGAGCGCCCACGCGGCCTCGGCGAGGCACGACATGAGCACCGAGTCCTCGTGCTGCAGCCCCACGGTCTTGGCGCGCGCGAGCATGACCTCGCCCTTGCCGACCTCCATCTCGAGCGTCACGCGACCGGCTTGGCCGGGCTTGCGCGCGAGCGCGTGGTTGTAGCAGACGCGCGCGCGCGGCAAGACGCGCATGTTGATGTAGTTGCGGAAGATCTTGTCGTCGAGGTAGCCGCGGAGCTCGCGACCGCGTCCGCTCTGCTCGATCGTCTGGCGCGCGAGCCGTTGCTGACGCGGTCGCAGCCACGTGGGCTCGACGAAGCCTTCACCGGCCGCGTCGACGAGCGGGCCGCCCAGCACCGCCACGAAGGCCTCGGCCTGCGGCGCGCCGACCTTCGCCTTCACGCGCTGCTCGAGCAGCTTGCCGCCGACGCGCCCGCGCACGGTCAGCTTCGTGGCCGCGCTCCCGGTGTAGTGCCCGCGCAGCACGGCGACGTTGCCCGCGACGAGCCCCTTCGGCAGCTCGGTGTCGAGCTGCATGTTCGCGGGCAGCTCGAGCGCGAGCTCGCCGAGCACGCGCGGGGCGGACAAGAGGTGCAGCACGTCGCCGTCGCGCACCTCGGCGAGCGCCTCGAGGCTGATGCGTGCGCCGAGCTGCGCTGCAGTGCTCGACACCGGATGCGTGGCCGGCAGCCCGCCCTTCGCGAACAAGGGATCGTCGACGACGAACAGCAGATCGGGGCGATGACGGCCCGCGGCCTGGTCGAAGCGCGAGCGCAGCTCGCTGGCCGACACGCTCGCCGGCAGCATCCCGTCGGTGACGAGCACGACGAGCGGGCGCTTGGCCTTCGCGAGCGCGGCCCGGCGCCCGGCGAGCTCGAGCGCGGCGCCGACGTCGGTGCCCTGGGCACGGACGTTCGCGTCGAGCACCCGTACCAGCGTCGCGCGGGCCTCGGCGTCGCGGCTCGCGTGGCGGGTCTCGTCGCCGGGCAAGAGCGGCGTGGCCGTGCGCGCGAAGCCGATCGCGTCGAACGTCGCGGTCTTGGGCAGGGCGTCGAGCATGCGCTCGATGACGCGCTGCGACTCGCGGTGCATCTTCGGCGACGTGCTGCGCGAGCGATCGAGCACGAACACGACGTGATCGGGCGTGGGCGCCGGCGTGTCGCCGAGCCGAAGCACCATGCGGAAGCGGCCGTCGTCGAAGCCCACCGGTCCGGGCTGGATGTCGTAGCGCGCGAGCAACAGACCGCGCTCGACGAGCCGCGCGGGCCAGGCCACCGTCACCGTCTCGTCGGGCTCGCTCAGCATCACCGGCTCGGTGCCGTTGCTCGCGTCGTCGACCCAGAAGCCGCTGCCGCTCGGCAGTCCCCGCACCACGACGCGACGCTCGCGCGCGAGGCCGCGCAGCTCGCCGCCGCGCGACGGAAGGTCGAGCTCCCAGCGACCGGCATGCAGCTCGGGGAACACGCGCAGCTCGAGCTCGACCTGCACGGTGCTCTCGGGCGCGATGCCGAACGCGACGATCTCGGCGGCGGGCAGGCTGCTCGCGCGCACCGGATCGATCGGTCGGGCCCATACCGTGCCGGGCGCGCGGCGATCCGGATCGGCTTCGACGAGCGTGGTCGTGCCCGGGTGCCACACGCCGTCCTTCGCGATCGAGATGCCCGCGAGCTCCGAGCTTCGTGGCAGCGCCATCGTCAGCACCGCGTCGCGCTCGTTGGTGGAGCTGTTGTGCAGCGCGACGCGCAGCCGCAACGTCGCGGTGTGGCCGTGCTCGCTGCTCGACTCGACGATGGCCTCGTACGACAGCTCCTCGACCGGCATGTACCCGCGCTCGTCCTCGGCCAGCTCGGCGTCGAGCTGATCGGCCGCGGCGAGCTGCGGCAGGGCGAGCCCCGCGGCGAGGGCCAGCGCGCGCAGGCGCCACCCCGGCGAGGGACGAGCGGGCCCACGACAGGCGGCACGCGGCACGATGACCAGGCTAGACGACCTTCGGAGCCTCCGCTCGTGCACGCCCTCGTGAGACGGTCGGCGCCGCTGCAAGTTCCCGAACGGCGGCCTTCACCGGGGCGCGCGCGGACCCCGGCGAGGGGCCGGTGCCCACGCACGGGCGACGCGACGTCACTCGGGTTTGACGCAGACGGCCACCTGCGACTCCTTGGCGTCGCGGAGCGGCTTGCCGACGAAGTCACCCTCGAGCTGCTCGAGCAACAGCCCCGACATCGCGACCAGCATGCGGACCTCCTCGGGGAAGATCTGGCGGTGCGCGAGGTGGACGAGCCGACGGGGCTCGGGGGGCGCCACGAACCTGCGGCTCGCGGGCGGTGCATCGTCGTAGAAGATGCGGATGTGGCAGATCTGCGTCGACGGATCGTAGGTGTGGTTCGTCGAGTAGACCAGCTTCTCGCCCGTCACCGGATGCACGAAGCGCGTGACGGCGTGGCGCTCGTCGGGATCCCACTGCAGCCACTCGAGATCGGGGATCTGCACGTCGAAGCCGAACACGCCACCGGGCCGCAGCACGCGTGCGACCTCGCGGAAGCAGGCCAGCAGATCCTGCCAGCCGTAGAGGTGCATCAGCGTGTTGAACGGCGCGATCACGAGATCGACGTCGGCGTCGGGCAGCGGGATCGCGCGCATGTCGGCGCGCAACGGCAGCACGCGCTGCGCCCACGCGCGACCCTCGAGTCGCTCGCGCATGCCCTGCAGCATCGTGTCCATCGCATCGAGCGCGATGACGGTGTGGCCGTCGCGTGCGAGCGGGGAGCTGATGCGGCCCGTGCCCGCGCCGAGCTCGAGGATGCGCAGGCCCTGGCCGCGCTCGGTCGCGAGCCCGCGATACCAGCGGACGTCCTCGAGGCGGTCCTCGTACTCGTAGTCGTAGAGCGCCGCGTCGATGTAGTGGTCGGTGGTGCCCGACTGCAGCAGTCGCTCGCGTAGCGCCGCGTTGCCTCGCGGCGCTCGTGGAGCTCGCGTTGCGCGCTTGCGGCTCACGACTCGCCTACGTGTGCTTCGCCCGGAGCCTCGCCGGCCGGCGCCTCGGCGGGCGCAGCCTCGTCGCGGCGTCGACCCGAGCGCTTGCGTCGACGCTTCTGTTGGACCGCGGGCTCGGCCTGACGCGAGCCGCGGGCGAGGCGCTGCCACTGCTCGAGCTCGTGGCGCCCGTCGCCGAGCCCGGCGACCCACAGGCCCATGAAGACGAGCGCATCGTGGAAGTACTGGCGCTGGGCCATCGCCGGGCGACGACGCCGGCTGGCCGGCTCGAGCAGCCGGTGGTGCGCCATGAGGATCTGCCGCGCGAGCTCGCGATCGCGGCGCGCGACGCCGATCACGGAGCCGACCTGGTTGAGCTTGGCTTCGATCGCGCGGTCGAGCGCCTGACGGCTGCCGCCGGCGAGCTCGCGTCCGACGAGCGGCGCGAACAGTGCGGCCTGGAGCACGCCATTTTGCACGGCCTCGTCGGTCTGCACGATGTACGCGTCGAGCGCAGCGAGCAGGCGCCACATGAGCCGCGCCGGATCGAGCGCCGCGCGCTCGCGATCTTCGTCGGATGCGTCGTCGTCCTCCGCATGCGTCTCGGCGGCGGCGAGCAGCCGCTCCTTCGCCGTCGCGGCGTCGCCGAACATCCGCAGGTACGGCATCATCATGTGCTCGAAGAGCCCGGTCTGCAGCATCAGCTCGAAGCTGCGCTGCGCCGCGCCGCTGCGCAGGAGCTTGTAGATCTCCTCGAGCACGCGGGCCTTGCTGCACTTGACGATGTCGGGCGCGACCTCGAGCAGCGCCGCCCAGGTGGCGGGCTCGACCTCGAAGTCGAGGCGCGCGGCGAACTTCACCGCGCGGATCATGCGGACCGGATCCTCGCGGAAGCGCAGCACCGGATCGCCGATGGTGCGGATCAGTCGCGCGTCGAGATCGGCCATGCCGTCGACGAAGTCGACGATCTTCTCGGTCTCGACGTCGAAGAAGAGCCCGTTGATCGTGAAGTCGCGTCGCCGCGCGTCGTCCTCGACGCTGCCCCACTCGTTGTCGTGGGTGATCATCAAGTCTTCGTCGTCGCTCGGCTGCGGCGCCGTGCGAAACGTGGCGGTCTCGATGATCTTGGCGCCGAAGAACACGTGCGCGAGCTTGAAGCGGCGCCCGATCACGCGGCTGTTGCGGAACAGTCGGCGAATCGCCTCGGGCGTCGCGGAGGTCGCGATGTCGAAGTCCTTGGGACGACGGCCGAGGTAGAGGTCGCGGACGCACCCCCCGACCAGGTAGGCCTCGTGCCCGGCCGTCAGCAGGCGGCGCACCACCTTGAGGGCATCGGGGTCGATCGCCTCCGTGAAATCCTGCGTACCGGCCATTCGGCGCTTTCTGGGTCCCCTTACCACAGATGCCGAGAGGGGGCGCAGAACGCCAGAACCCGGGGTTTTGGGGGGGCGGCAGGATCCGGCCGCGCGGGGGTTGCCGCGGGCCGGGCCCGAGCTATACAGGTGTACAGGTACTCTGTTCAGTATGACCGCCGCCGTCCGACTGCTGTCCGAATTCGCCTCCTGCGGGGGGCGTGCGGCGGTCGTGCAGGTCGAGGCGCCCGAGGGCGGGTCCATCGAGCTCGGGCTCGCGAGCCTCCTGGCCGAGCTCGACGCCGCCGGGGATCCCGTGCGGGTGGTCGCGTTGCGGCAGAGCGACCGGGCCGCGGGCTCGGCGGTCGCCGAGGCGATCGCCTGGGTCGCCGCCCACGGGCGCCGGGCGATCGTGCGCG
>CAZFKC010000066.1:0-57784 GCA_964519175.1 uncultured Nannocystaceae bacterium | reverse complement strand
GCACGGAGCAGGGTGTCCGGAAGAACGCTTCGCGTTCTTCCGCACCCTGCTAGCTGCGCCGTCGGCGGCCCCGCACCAGCACGATCGCGAAGAGCCCGAGCACCCCGACCCCATGATCGCGGCGACGCGCGTCGCAGTAGCAGGTCGGATCCGCACCCGACACGCCGCTCTCGTAGCCGAACGTGCCGACGTCTTCGCGGTCGGGGCGCTTCTCCGGTCCGCCCGCGTCCTTCGGCTCGGTCGGCGACACCAGCACCATCGGGCCCGCATCGACGTCGGCATCGTCCTCCGCCGTGGTCGGCCAGGTACCGACGAGCGCGACGCTGCGACTACCCGCGAGCGCGAACGCGGCGAGCTCGGTGGTCGCGCCACCCTGCACCAGCGCGTGCCAGCTCAGTCGGCTGCCGAAGTCCGCGGCGATCACCTGGTGGAACGCGCTCGGCTCGGCGAGCGCATCGACGATCGCCGACTCACCAGCGACCTCGTCGGGCTCGGCGAGATCGTGGGTCGTCACGCCCGCGACGTGGACGTTGCCGTGCAGGTCGGCCGCGATCGCGACGGGTCGGACCATCGAGAGCTCGTCGGCGAAGCCGAGGTATTGCCCCGCCACGTGGACACCGTCGGGTGTGAAGCGGGCGTAGTAGGCCGCGGGCGACGACTCGATGTACCGCCGGTCGGTCGAGGCGTCGAACGCCACGGCGTCGGCAAAGGGCGTCCCTCCGGCCTCGACTTCCGCGAGCACGTAGACGAGCCCGTCGTCGCCGCGCACGACGTCGACACCCCGCGAAGCCGAGTCTGCGCAGCCGTCGGCACCGAGCCCCTCCCAGCGCAGCGAGCCCGCGCGCGTGTACGCGGACACCCAGGCGCGCTCGCTCGCACATCCGCCGTCGCGCGACGATCCGACGAGCACCACGCGATCGTCGTGGTCGAGCACGGCGACCGCGGCGATACCGTCGCGTTGCATCGGGACACTCCCCAGCAGGCGACCGTGCGCGTCGAAGGTCTGGACGAGCTCGCCGTCGGCGACCGCCACGGTGCCGAGCTCGCCGACCGCGACGCGCCACTCGGACGCACGAGGCCGGGGCGGCAAGCTCTGCTGCCACACCAGCTCGAGATCCGGGCCGAGCAGCATCACGGCGGTCGCACCGACGACCGCGACGTCGCCCGTGCCGCGATCGACGGCGAGATCGTCGACCTCCATGGCGAGCGCGCGCGCGTCCGTCTCGAGCCCGGCGGCATCGAAGCGCACGAGCGTGCCACCGCGTTCGTCGACCCCGCCGAGCACGACATTGCCCTCGGTGTCGAGGTCGATCGCCAGGGGTCGGCCGCCGAGGTCGTCGCCCAGTGCGGCCGAGACCAGCACGTCCGGAGCGTCGGCGCTGGCGGTGGTGCCGAAAAGCGCAAACGGGAGCAACAGCATCGGCAAGCATCGCTTCGTCATGGCATCACCCCCGGCGACAACGTGATGTCGCCCAGCTCGACCTCGACGTGGATCGTCGCAGTCGCCATCTCGTCGCACAGCACACCCGTCGTCTCGACCTCGCCGTCGTCGGTCGCCAGCTCGCAGCGATAGCTGCCCGGCGGCAGCGTGATCGCGACGTTGCCCTCGCCCAGCTCCACGGCGACCTGCTCGGGCGGCACCAGCCACTCGAGGCTCACGTCGCCGGCCTCGACGGCGATGTCGGCCGTCGGGGCCGCGAGCGCCACACCTTCGAATCCGCCGCCGCGCACGTCGGCGACGATCGATGCATCGGCGCCGGTGACCTTCACCGCGCCGCGGCCCGCACGGATGTCGAGCGCGGTCGCGGGCATGATCTCCGCGTACCAGCTCACTCGACAGAAGTCGTCGTGCTCGCACACGCTGAACACGTCGAGCGTGTCGCCGTCGACGCGGTGACCGACGTCGCCGATGTCCACGAGCGAACCGACCATGTAGTAGAAGAGGCTGATGCCGTTGCGGCCGAAGGTCAGCACTTCGATCCCGCCGATGTCGACGTCGAATGTGACGGTCTCGACCGGATCGAGGATGAGGTCGCGCTGGGTGATGTCGACCAGCACTTCGCCGCAGCCGAATCCGCCGGCCACGAGGAGCAAGAGCGATGCGCGTGTGGTCATGGCATCGTCCCCGTGACCGTGATGTCGCCCTTGCCGACCGTCACTTCGAGCACGGCAGCCGCTGCGTCGTCACAGGTGACGCCTTCGGTGACGACGTCCCCGCCGGCATCGAGCTCACAGCGGTACTCGCCGATGGGCACCTCGATGGTCACCGTGCCTTCGTCGAGCTCGATCGTCACCGATTCCGGCACCGTGGCGTGGTCCAGCTCGACGTCGGCAGAACGCGCCGTGAGCTCGACGTGGGGCGCCGCGAGTCGGACACCGTGGAAGAAGCCCTTGTCGAACGTCGCGGCGATGTCGGCATCGACGTAGCCGATGTCGATGCGGGCGTGCTTCATCACGATGTCGAACCCGACGCCGAGCGGGAGCTCGAACATGTGGTCGAAGGAGCAGACGCCTTCCTTCTTGCAGTGGGCCTCGAAGCTGACCACACCGTCGTCGACCGAGTACTCGGGTGTGCTGAGCAGGCGTTCGTAGCCGAACGTGTGGCGCTTGAGCAGGATACCGGGTCGGTCGTAGGCGACCGCGTCGACGTTGCCGTCGTCGACGTCGATCGCGATCAGATCGACCCGGTCCGTGACGAGGAACGTCTCGGTGAAATCGACGGCGAGACCGCAGTAGGCCCCCATCACCGCAGGCAACGCCAGCAGCGAGACGACGATGCGAATGGCACGCTTCTTCGGCATGGGGCTCACCGTGCGCTTTCTTCGATGCGGCCGGTGGCGGCCAGCACATCCACCTCGGCCTGGGCCGTGGCCTCGAGCAGGTCAATGCGTTGGAGATCGATCTCGAAGCGGGTGCGAGTCGCATCGAGCAAGTCGATGAGCTCGGCCTCGCCGGCCTTGTACGCATCCTCGGACATCTTCGCGAGCTGCGGCAGCTTCGCGTACACGTCGCTGTCGAACTGCGCGAGCACCTTCTTGTGGTGCTCGAGCAATCGCACCGCGCGCTTGAGCTCGGCCTGCGTCGACGCGACGACGGCTTCCTTCTCCTTGCGTGCACGGGTGTGCTGCGCCTTCGCGCGCGCGATCATCCCCTGCCCCCAGTCGAACATCGGGATCGGCACCGTGATGCCGAACTGCGTGGAGATCGAGTAGTAGTTCTGGATCGCGACGGTGCCGACCGTCACCGAAGGCACCGGCCAGCGTTCACGCTTGGCGAGGTCGATCGCCTTCGCGGAGTAGGCCTCGCTGCGAGTCGCCGCCACGATCCCCGGCTGGGAGCGCTCGACCTCGGGCCAGAGCTTGTCCGCGTCGCCGCGCACGCCGACCAGCGCGAGCTCGTCGTCGGCGCGTGGCGCCCAGCCGGGCAGGCCCAGCACGACACCGAGCTCCCCCGCGGTGTTTTCCAGCTCGGCCTCTTCCTCGGCGCGGCGCGCATTCCACGACGCCACCTCGACGTCGATGCGCAAGATGTCGTAGCTGGTCTCGACCCCCGACGCCTTGCGCGATGCGATGAGCTCCTGCAATCGCGCGAGGTCGACGAGCGCCTTGTCGAGCACGGCCAGCTTCGCCTGGTCGGCCTGCAGCTCGACGTAGAGCTCGCGGGCCTCGTGTGCGAGCTCGTGGTAGTTCACCGTGAGGTCGGCCTCGGCCGAGCGCACGCCGACCTTCGCGGTCCGCACCCGCATGCGTCGCTGCCCGGCGAGCAGCAGCGGGAGCGTCGCGTTCGCATAGTACGTACCGACGCCGTTTTGGTTGAACCCGACGTTCAGATACAAGATCGCGAGATTGAGGATGGGGTTGGGCAGCACGCGCGCCGCAGTGACCTCGGCCTTCGCGACGTCGACCTCGGCCTCGTAGGCCTTGTAGCGGGGGCTGCGTTGCTTGAGCAGCCCGAAGATCTGCGTGAGCGAGACGGTCTCGCCGTGATCGCCCGTGACCGCGGTATCGCCGACCGGAGCACTCGTCGCAGGCGGTGCGGCTGTGTCCGGTGGCGGCGTCGGCCCGACGGGAGCTCGGGGTGCACCGCTCGTCGGAGGACCAGCGGGGGGGACCACCGGCTGCGCAGGTCCGGCCACGGCCATCGGCGATGCAGCCGCGATCGATGGCAGGGCCAAGCCGGCAGCGAGCATCGAGATGAGGAGCTTGCGAGGTTGGAGCATCACGCGGGAACTTTCGCCGTAGGCAGGAGGGGCACACTCGGGGATCGTCGGTCGCTGCGTCGTCGTGGCCACGTCGACGAGCATCGTCGTCGTGTGGGACCACGCGTTCGGCCCGCGCGTCGCGTCGCGCCGTCGGTCGCAGCTCTGCGCTGCGCTCGTCGGCGCGCCGTCGTTCGGCGCGGATTGCTTCAGACGGCAGGCGGGCCGCGCGTCGGCGGTCGCCAGTGATCACGGGTGCGGAGCTCGGATGCTGCACCGGCGCAGAGCGCCAGCGAGCACACCGCCGCACCGCCGAGCAGGCACGGATCACACGGCTCGCCCTGCCCACCCGCGAGCGCGTTGCTGCCGTCCTCCACGTCGGCGCCCTGACAGCGCGGCACGACGATGGGGCGCGGCGGGTCGCGGAGAATGACGTCCTCCGCTTCACCGCAGCCGACACTCGTCGGTCCATGGGCGGCGAGCACATCGCCCGGCCGCAGCAGCACCGCCAGCGCGAGCGAGAGCAGGAACGCGAACATCCGCTGGGTGGGTGAGCCCACGAGCGCACGAACGCTACCCGCGGGGCGAGCCCACAACAAGTGGCGTCTGGTGCCCGGCCACGGCCCGCGCGCGGCCCTACCGCCCGGGGCCCTCGGACAGCTCGTTCTGGGCGCGCGGCGGGATGATTCGCCGCTCGAGGAGCCCGCCGACGCGCAGCCCATCGTCGGGCTCGTCGTACGAGCCGTCGTCCTCCACCGCGTCGCACGGGAGGCAGGCTCCGGCCGAAGCGCTGGCAGCAGAGACGGGTGCGTCGGCCGAGATCCAGCTCGGCAGCTCGCGCGCGAGCTCTCGATACAGCTCGGCGACACCGGCACGCACGCAGGCGATCGCCTCGTCGGCGTCGCGCTCGGTCGCGAGCAGCTCTTCGACCTCGCACTCGCGGTGGGCGTAGTGCTCGTAGCGCGTGCGCACGGCCTCGAGCTTGCGCCACGCCGCGTGGCCGCGGTCGAGCGGCGGCAGGCGAGCCTGACGCAGTGCGAGCTCGAGCTCCGCGAAGAAGCCGGCGCGCAGCTCGGTCTCCAGCGCGTGCGCTGCCGCCTGCTCGAAGCACCGCCATGCCTCGACCACGCAGGCGCGCGCGAAGATCCCCCGATCGCAGCGGTGCTTCGTGAGCAGCGCGCGCAGGCCCGCGCGTCGCCGCTCGCGGACGCGGGCCGTCTTCGGGTTGTGGCGGCGCTCCGCATCCGCATCGAGCGTCGTCTGGAGTGCGTCGATCATCCGGGCTTCCGTGCGCGCGCGGTCGCGTGCGAAAAGAGCGTTCGACCACGTGTCGGTGCACGCGGCCGCGCGCGGGGTCCACCCGCTCGCGTGAATCGATGGATTGGGTGCGAAGATCGCCATGGGTGTCCGTCCTGGTCTCGTCGTCGAAGAGCTGATTCGAGCCACCACGCGCGCAGGCGCTGCAGTGGGCTGCGAACGGGCGCGGAGGCGTCGCCCGAGTTCGGCGGATCGCGTCGCCCACGAGGCGCGCGCGGCCGCCAGCGCCCAGCGCACGTCGTCCGCCGGCCACGATGGAGCCGCGAACGTCGACGCAGGTGCGCGCTTCAGCGAACGGGAGGCCCGCGGGTGCGCAGTCGTGCGAGGCGACGCTGTCGCTCGCGGCCCTGCTGCGCATCGGTGCCTGCACACGCACGCGCGACGGCGGGGGCCACGACCCAACCGACCGACAGCTCGCCCACGTCGATCGGGCAGTGTCCGTCGTCGGGGTTCAGCTGCGCGAGCCCGGGCGCCGCGAGCGGGCGCTTGGGCGCCTGCAGCACGACGCCCTGGCCCGCATCGACGTGCACCGCGGACGGGCCGTGCTTCGCATGCAGCTCGCTCGGTCGCGCCAGCATCGCCAAGGCGAAGCCGAGGAGGACCGCGAGCAACCGCTGCGCGTGCGAACCCACGAGCGAAACTAGTCTAACGACGACTTCGTTGGAGTCGCAAGCAGAACTCTCCTACGACGCGGTATTCGGGCAGCTACGGCGGGGTCGCCCGGACGCCCGCCGCGCATCGGCCCTCGTCGACCGGTGCAAGGCCGCACCCACTCGCCGTCGATGGTGGCGACGCCGGCGTCGTCCTCGATGACGTCGTGGGGCAGGCAGTGGGTGTCGATGCTCATGTCGTCGCGCAGGAAGGCGATCGTGCGGTAACGGAAATCCTGGGTCTTCATGCTGGAGGTCACTCTCGCGGAGGCGAATCGACGGCAGCGCTCGAGCTCGTCGCGATCTTCGCCCGCGCGTCGGCGGCCGACGCCGCGCTCGCGGGAGCGACCGGCGCGAGCATCCACGCCGACATGGCGAGGACGAGGCCGAGGTAGCGATCGAGCACGGGAGTACCGACGTCCGTCCGCCCCCAGTGTTCTCCGTGCCGGCCCTGCTCTGACATGGGGCGGAGCGCGCACCGGGTCATTGCACGCCGGTCGGTCCCGAACGGCGCGGGCCTCAGAGCCCGGTCAGCTCGGCGATGCGATCCATGATCGTGCAGTTCGTGTCCGCGATGCGGTCGTCGAGCTCGTCCCAGCGTGCCCCGGCCTCGAAGCCGCGCACCGGGTCGTCGCACTGCACGAGCCCCATGTCGATCTGGTGCGCGGGATCGGCCGCGAGGTAGCGGTCGCTCCACGCATGCCAGCTCGCGCCGAGCACGAACGGGTACGACGCGAACTGCTCGATCTGCGCGCGGTAGTACGCGCCGCGCTGGATGTTGTCGTCGACGTCGTCGCCGTCGGGCACGAACGCACCGGCGCCGCCGCGGTTGCTCCACCCCTCGATGCGCGCGCGGATGCTGAACTCGCTGATCACGATCGGCAGGCCGCTGCGCTCGTGGATGCGCGTGAGCCCGTCGCCGAGCCACGGCTCCTCGAAGGTCGTGTCACCCTCGTACACGTTGATGGCGACGAGGTCGAAGCCCGCGTCGCCGTCACGCGCGAAGAGATCGAAGGGCGAGTAGACGACGTCGCCGTCGTGGGGCAACGGCACGTCGGGCGCCTCGGCCCAGACATCGGAATCCGGCGTCCAGAAGCGATAGGTCGCCGACGAGGCCGCCGCGAGCCGTGGCGTCGTCAGCAGGTGATCCGGATCGGTCGCGCGCACCGTGGTCGTGACGAGCGCGATCCAGCGCCGCAAGAGCTCGTCGTGCACGAAGCGCTGCAGGTCCTCGCGGCACGCGAGGTTGCAGTCGTGCACGTAGGGCACCGGCTTCGTGGCCGCGATCGCGGCGAAGTCGGCGAAGTCGGCCTCCCACGCGATGTCGAGCGCCGCGATGTCGCCGTAGCGCTCGCGCAGCCACGCCAGCAGCGCATCGGGGGCGCACTGGGGCTCGTCGAGGCTCGAGCCTGCGGGGCACTGCGACCAGATCCACCGCCGCACGTCGCGGACGCCGGGGCCGTCGTCGACCGCACGATCGAACAGCCCGATCTCGTTGCCGAGGAACCACATCTGCAGCCGCGGATCGCCGACGCGCGGCTGCACGTCGGCCTCCACGCGCGCCTGCAGATCGGCCGCGAAGGCCGGGTTGTAGGGATCGCCGATGCGCGCCTCCGCGAACCCGCCGCGCAGCACGGTGCCGTGCTCGTCCCGCAGCGCACGATCGTCACCCACCGCGTCGACGGTGAGCACGACGCCGTAGGGCGCCCCTGCCCCGCCCGCCTCCGTCGCGCGGATCATCCACGAGTCGCCGCCTTCGTCGTCGAAGTCGTTCGTGTCGCTGAACCCACCGACCGAGTTGAAGCAGTACGGCGCGTCGTTGGTCTCGTCGCCGCTCGCGCCGGAGGACAGCCGCGCCCACTCGACGTGCGCGGCCGTGCTCGCGTCGGTACGCCGGATCCAGTCGAGGATCCCGTCGCAGGTCTTGTCGCGCATCACCGTGTTCACGCCGAGCCAGAACACGCGCTCGCCCTCGGGCGACACGAGCCAGGTGCGCGCGCTGTCCTGCGGCGACTCGACGTGCCACATCGTCGGCGACGCGGCGCCGGCGTCGGGCACGGCCGGACCGGCCGTCGTCGACTCGTCGGCACCCGCGCTCGAGGACTCCGCCTCGGAGCCCGTCCCACCCGGACCGCCCGAGGTCCCGCCGGCCACGGTGCTGCCCCCGTCGCTGCCGGTCTCGTCTGCCCCGGTCTGCGGATCCTCGCTCGGCTCGGCCGCCCGGCAGCCGAGCAGGGTCGCGGCCAACGCCCAGCGTCGTGTCCCCACGGCCGAGTGGACGGCGCGGTTCGGCCCGGCGGTCGGCCGGCCGCCCGATTATCGCCTCTGGCGGGCCCAGGGCCGGCCCCTGGGTCGATCTGCACCAAGCGCACACGCCGCGCCGAAAGAATGCGGCGGGTCGATGATCAAAATTCCGGCTCGGGTGTCATTCATGCGGGTGCCTATGTCGAGCAAGTCCTTGTCTTGGGGTGTGCTGGTGGTGGTGTGTGCGACCGCGTGCGGCGGCGGCGGTTCGTCGGATGGAGGTTCGGACGAGTCGTCGTCGTCGACCGGCGACGAGCCGACGACGACGACCCTGAGCGGCGGCAACACGAGCGCGCCGACGAGCACCTCGGCCACCACGCTCGACACGAGCGGCACGGAGTCCGGCGAGTCGGGCACCGACACCGACACCGAGCCGATGCCGCCGATGCAGGTCGGCCCGTGCGAAGAGGATCCGGCGACGCCCGCCGGTCAGACCGGCACACCGGGGACGCTGCGCACGTGGGAGCCGCAGAGCTCGATCGACGTCGTCACGGTGGGCCCCGAAGGCAACCGCTACATCGCCGGCACGTTCACGACCAGCATCACCTTCGGCGAGCAGACCTTCACCGCGATCGCGGACGTCGGCGAGGAGAAGACCGCGTACGACTCGTTCGTCGCCGCGCTCGATCCCGCGGGCGAGCTGCTCTGGCTGCACCAGCTGCACGGCGACGGCTTCGGCGTGCTCTCGCGCGCGCTCGTGCTCGACGGCAACGGATTCCTCCACCTCGGCGGCGAGTTCAGCAGCTCGCTGTGGATCGACGACATGGAGCGCGCGAACTCGCCGACCACCGGCCTGCAGGGCATGGTGGCGACGTTCACGGGCGAGACCGGCGACATCCGCTGGGTCCGCACGCTCACCGGTCCGGAGAACGAGGCCGGCATCTTCCAGCTCGCGGTGACGCCCGACAACAAGACGATCGCGGCGATCGAGTGGCAAAACGGCACGTGGACACTCGGCGACTCCGAGCCGATCCAGACCGTCGGCGGGATCGTGTACGTGCAGCTCGACGGCTACGGACAGCCGGAGTGGTGGCGTCAGGGCACGTGGAGCGGCATCCAGTACCTGGGCAGCTCGGCCGTGCACGCGCTCGACGGCGGCGGCATGCTCGGGGTGTTCTACACCGACGCGATCCCCGGTGAGACCGCCGCGATCGCGATCGGGCCCGAGACACTCACCAACTCGGGGCCCACGACCAGCTACTTCGTGCAGCTCGACGACGAGGGCGACGTCGTGAAGGCCGAGGCGTTCCAGTCCAATGGCAGCCTCTACGCCGCCGATGCGGCGCTGACCTCGTGCGGCGATCTCGTCGTCGTCGGCGGCTGGGGTGGCGAGGTCGATCTCGGCGGCGGCCCGCTCGGCGAGAGCGGTGCCTTCGTGTGGCGCCGCGATCCCGACGGCAACCATCGCTGGTCCGTCGGCTTGCCGGGCGTCGACGGCATCGAGCGTGTCATCGTCGACGGCGACGGACAGGCGACGATCGCCGGCTCCGCGGACAACATCGGCTTCGTCGCGCGCTACTCGGCCACCGGCGAGGAGCTGTGGAACCTGGTCGTCGACAACGGCGCGTTCTATGGCTACCCGAGCTCGCTCGCGCTCGATCCCGATGGCAACACCGTGATCGGCAGCCTGTTCTTCGGGCTCACGGTCGACGGCCTCGAGCCGATCCCCTTCGCAGAGACGACCTCCGCGATGCTGCTGGATCTCGCGCCGTAGGTAGCGCAGACGCGACGACGGGCACGTGCCACGAAGGCGCGTGCCCGTTCGCCTCGCGAGGCCTTCGCCCGCGGGTCAGGTCGCGGAGAGCTTCTTCTTCAGCTCTTCGAGCTGGGCGTCGATCTCCGCCGCCTTCGACTCGTCGACCTCGCCCGGGTCGTCGTCGTCGTCCGCCGGCGGCGGGGTGCCGTTGGCCGCCGCCTTCGGGTCGACCGTGCCACCGATCGCACGCCGCTCGTCCTCCGCGGCCGCGAGCGCCATGCGCTTCTTCAGCGCCGAGAGCTCGTCGTCGACGCTGCTCGCGGCCAGCGCCTTGAACTGGGCCTCGAGCGAGGCCTCCGGCAGCGCGCCGCCGATCTCCGCAGTGGCCTCGGCCTCGGCCTCGATCTGCGTCACGCGATCCGACATCCGCTCGAACGTGTCGAACGCCGAGGTCGAGTTGATGTTCGTGAGCGTCTCGTTGATCGTGCGCTGCGCTTCGGCCCGCTTCTGCCGCGACACGAGGATGTTGCGCTTGCGCTTGGCCTCCTCGATCTTCGCGTCGAGGCCACGCAGCGCCATCTTGAGCTGCTCGACCGAGGCCTTCTGCGCCTCCCACTGCTGACGCAGCGTCTCGGCCACCTCCTCGTGCTCGCTCTTGCGGGCCAGTGCGGCGCGGGCGAGGTTGTCGTCGCCGGCCTTGATGGCCAGCATCGCCTTCTTCTCCCACTCCTGCGCCTTGGCGGCCTCGGTCTCGTACTGCTTCTTGAGGCGCTTCTCGTCGGCGATCGCGACGGCGACCTGCTTCTTCGCCTCGACCAGCTGGGTCTTCATGTCGACCAGCACCTGGTTGAGCATCTTCTCCGGGTCTTCAGCCTTGCTGATCAGCTCGTTGATGTTCGAGCGGATGAGCGTGCCCAGTCTAGAGAACAGACCCATGCTATGTGCTCCCCTCGGCGTTCGCCGCCGCTTGTTGCGCCCCGTCGCGACCGATCCACGGTGCGATGCGCTCGAGATGGTTGGCCATCGCGATGGACATGTCGTCGACCATCGCCTGGAACTCGTTGAAGTCGAGGTTCTCCAGCTGCTGCGCGCCGGAGAGCACCACGTGGTCGCCCTCGAGCGAGTACGAGCTGTGCAGCAGCTCCGCGTTCAGCTCGAGCAGCGTGCGGAACAGCCGCTCGCGGTCGCGGAGCTCGGGCGCGAGCTCGAACATCCGGATGGAGAAGAGCACGATCGGCTCCTCGATCTGGATCACCGTCGGGCTCCGACCGGCACCGTCGGGGTTGATCACCCACGTGCCCTCGCCGACCTGCTCGTACGGGAGACCCATCTTGATGAGGTATGAATCGAGTTCGTCGGTGCTGGCCATCGAAGGGGGCCTTTCTCGGCGTGGAGGTTCGGTGGGACGGGCTTGCTCGACCACGCCACCGCCCACGCGGAGGCAGCGCGAGGGCCGAGCTCGCTCGGACCCTAGTGCCGCGGACAACCCCGAGAATAACCTCGCGCCGCGGCTTTCGGGCGCCAACCCCTGCTTCTCCGCGATCATTCCGCGCGCGCACGCGAGCGAGGCTCCGTCGCGCGCGTCGGCGTCGCGCCGCTCGCCCCGCGGCCGCGGCCGTTCGCACGCTCGGGCGGGCCGCCCGCGGCATCGCCGGGGCGCTCGGGCTTTCGCCGCACCATCCGCCGTGGTATCCCGCCCACTGCAAGCGATGGTCGAACCGCCGCCCCGCGAACGGTTGCCGCGTCACGTCGGCATCATCATGGATGGCAACGGCCGCTGGGCACGCGCCCGTGGCCTGCCGCGCGAGGAGGGCCACGAGAAGGGCGCCGACTCGGTGCGAACGGTCGTGCGCGCCGCTCGCAAGGCGGGCATCGAGGCGCTGACCTTGTTCGCGTTCTCCAGCCAGAACTGGGACCGCCCGCACGAAGAGGTGTTCCATCTCATGGAGCTCCTGCGCCGCTACTTGGTGCAGGAACGCGCGGAGATCCTCGACAACGGTATCCGGCTCGTCACGGTCGGCGAGACCGACCGCCTGCCGTCGATCGTGCGTGCGCCGCTGCTCGAGCTCATGGCCGCATCGGCGCACAACAGCGACATGATGCTGTGCCTCGCGCTCAGCTACGGCGGCCGCGAGACCATCACGAAGGCGGTGCGCGAGATGTGCAAGGCCTCGATGGCCGGCCGGCTCGAGCCCAACGACATCACCGTCGAGACGGTGGAGAGCTACCTCGACTCCGCGCGCATCCTGCCGCCGCTCGAGCTGCTCGTGCGCACGAGCGGCGAGCACCGCATCTCCAACTTCTTCCTGTGGGAGACCGCCTACGCCGAGCTGCACTTCACCGAGAAGATGTGGCCGGAGTTCGAGCGCGACGACCTGATGCTCGCGCTGCACGACTTCGCGGGCCGTGAGCGTCGCTTCGGTCAGACCCCCGAGCAGGTGCAGCAGCGCCCCGTGACCGGCGGCGCCGGCTCGCCCGCGCTCGACTAGCGCGCGCCGAGGACTGTCGAGGATCTGGCGCGCGGGATGGGCGACCTCGCCAAACGGCTCGGAACCGCCGCCGTGCTCGTGCCGGCGCTGCTGGTCTCGATCCTCGTCGATCCCACCGCCTACAGCGTGCTCGCGTTCACGGCGGTGGTCGGCGCGATCGCGAACGACGAGTACCTGCGCATGGCGCTGCCGGTGGGCCCCACCGATCGCGCGCTCGGCCTGCGCTTCGCCGCCGCGCTGTGCTCGGTGGCGATCATCGTGGCGCCGACCTTGTTCGGCCTCGGCGTCGCCATGCCGCCCGCGCTCGCGTTCTCGGCGGTCGTGATGGCGCTCGTCGTGCTCGCGCGCAAGGACCAGCTCGAGCACGCGGGACGCCACCTCGGCGTCTGCCTGTCGGGGCTCGTCTACGTGCCGATGCTCATCGCGCACCTGCCGATGCTGAAGATGGGCGGCAAGCCCTACTGGCTCATCGTCGCGCTCTGCACCGCCTTCTTCGCCGACACCGTCGCGTACTTCTTCGGGCGCGCGTTCGGCAAGCACAAGCTCTACCCGGCGGTGAGCCCGAAGAAGACCATCGAGGGCAGCATCGGCGGCTTCATCGGCTCGGTGCTCGCGACACTCGGCGTCGGCACGTTCTGGACGATCCCCGAGCTCGCCGTCGGGCACGCGATCGTGCTCGGCGTGCTCGCCAGCTTCGTCGGTCAGGCCGGCGATCTCGTCGAGTCGATGGTGAAGCGCACCTACGGCGTGAAGGACTCCGGCGCGATCCTCCCGGGCCACGGCGGCATGCTCGACCGCATCGACGCGCTCCTGTTCGTCGCGCCGATCGTCTACTACTTCGTCGTGCTCACGAGCTGAGCCGAGCCAGAGCTCAGACGTCGGGGGCCGCGGGCAACGCCTTCATCTGCTTGCGCTTCGCGTAGAACCAGCCGCCCGCGACCGCGCCGCCGACCACCACGATCGGCCAGAAGAAGGCCGAGACCACGGCGCCCACGACCAGCGCGCCTGCGCCGCTGGCTGCCGCGACCGCAGCCGACTGCCCGGTGCTGGCGCGCTTCTTCTTCGCGAAGAGATACGTGCCGGCGGCGACTCCGGCGGCGACGAGAGACACGATCACCATTTTTGTCCTCCGGCTGCCGAGGGACCAGTATAGGCGGAAAATCATTTCGCGCCCGCGACGTGGGATCGGCGGATTCGCAGCTTGCCCGGTGGACCAGTGGGGGCGCGGGCGCCATACTCTGCCGCCTTGGACGAGGTCGAAACCGACGATTCTGGCCCGGATGCCCCCGACGGCGGCTCCGCGGACGATGCGAGCGCGCAGACCGAGGGCGGCACGCCGCGTCGTCGACGTCGTCGACGTCGTCGCGGACGCGGTCGGAGTGACGCGGGCGCGACCGATGCGAGCGCGCAGCCCGGAGGCACTCCGCCCGAGGGCACGCAGCCCGAAGGCGCGCAGCCGCAGAGCGCCGCCGCACAGCCGAGCGCGCAGTCGGTTGCGCGCCCGCAGCACGATCGCAGCCACGCGCCGTCGGGTGCGCGCGGACCGGGCGCGTCGCAGCGCGACGCGAAGCCCCGCGATCGCGATCGTCCTCGTCCGCAACGTGACGAGCTGAGCCACGAGGATCCGCGCAGCCACGATCCGAGCCCGCGCCCACCGTCGCGCGAAGCCGCTGCGTTCGCGTCGCTGTCCGCGGGCCTGTTCAGCCACCTCGACGACCGCGAGGTCGGCTGCAAGATCGAAGGCTGCGCGCGCACGTGGACCTGGACCGCGGCCGAGCAGATCCAGGCCTTCGGCCAGCCCCCGCCCAAGCGGATGTGCGCCGAGCACTACGCCGCCTTCCACACGGTGGCCGACCGCGAGATCGCCTGCCAGAACCCCTGGTGCGAGCACACCTGGACCTGGACCAAGGCCGCGCAGCTCACCGCACTCTCGCGCGAGCGTGGTGGATCGATCGAGCCGCCGGTGCGCACGTGCGATCAGTGTGCCAAGCAGGAGCGCGACCTCGCCGATGCCGAAGTCGCGTGTCGTGTCGACGGGTGTCGCCGCACCTGGACGTGGACCCGCGAGGCGCAGCTCAAGCACCGGATGTGGCTGCGACACGCGGGCACCCGCGAGGACGAGGCCCCCGAAGAGCGCGGGGGTCGTCGCCGACGACACCGACGTGGGCGCGCGACCGAGGGTCCGCCGCCGCGCATGTGCGAGCCGTGCCGACAGCGCCAGGCGAAGCTCGTCGAGCGCGAGACGACGTGCCGGGTCCACGGCTGTACCCGCACGGTGACGGTCGATCGCGAAGCCCAGCTCCGCGCCTGGGCCCAGCTCGGCACCGACGACGTCAACGTCGAGGCGCCGCTGCCCAAGCGCATGTGCGACGTGTGCCGCGAGTTCTGCCGGCTGCACCCGGACCGCGAGGTGCCGTGCGGCCGACCCGGCTGTGAACGCAGCTGGACCTTCAAGACCGGCGCCCAGCTGCAGGCCTTTCTCGCCGGGCGCTTCGAGGATCCGCTGCGCCTCTGCGGGCACTGCGTGGACACCGGTCACTTGCGCGCGCACGAGGTCGCGATCGAGGGCGCCGAGATCATGCCGTGCATCGTGCCGTTGTGTGACGGTATCTGGCACTACGTTCCGAGCATGTCGATCGCTGCCGCGGACGACGGCGACCTCCCACTCGATCGCATGTGCGATCGCTGCCGCACCGAGCGAGGCGCCAGCCCGCGACACGACGCGCTGGTCGCATCGAGCTCGTCCGCCGACGACGGCGAGCCGCACGACGAAGCCGACCGATCCACCAACGAGTCCTACCCGCCGAGCGAGCGCGACGACGCGCCATCGATCACTGCGACGGACGATGTCGATCGCGATGCCTCGGAGCACGCCGCCGATCACGTCGACTGACGATCGATCGGATTCGAAGAGTTCTTGACCCGCCCTCGTGGGGATGGGATGGTCGGGCGCGCACGCTCCCCCGGCTCATCCTCGACGCTCCCGCGACACTTCCGACCGCGACTCACTCTCTCTCCAGGCGTGCGCACCAACTTCTCGCGCCGGGCCATCCTCGAGGCTACCTGAGGAAGGCCCGGCGTTTTCGCGTCGGCCGTCCGCAGCATTGGTGTGCGTGCCCCGAGCCGGGTAGTATCCGCGAGGATGGCGAAGGCCCCGCCCGACACGCGCGTCCGCGAGGTGCAACCCATCTCCGCACCTGGTCCCGGCGAAGTGCCGTGCCTCGAGGTGATCAGTGGCAAGAGCAGCGGCAAGGTGTTCCCGCTGCGTGCAGCCATCTGCACCGTCGGCCGCGACCCGACCTGCGACGTCGTGCTCGAGGACGACGGCATCTCGCGCACGCACGCCCGGCTGCATGCCGGCGAGCAGCTGTGGATCGAGGATCTCGCCTCGACGAACGGCACCTACGTGAACGGTGCGCGCGTCGGTCGTGCGCGGGTGCGTGAGGGCGACCGGCTGCAGTTCGGACCGAACGCGCTCGTGCGCCTCAGCTACTGGGCGAACGAAGCGCTCACGAAGGCGCTCGCCGACGCCCAGCAGGCCGAGGGGGAGGCCGCGCCGCCGCTGCCGCTGTCGGAGCGCGAGCTCGAGATCGCGAGGCTGGTGAGCGAGGGCCTCACCAACGCCGAGATCGCCGCGCGGCTCACGATCAGCGAGCGCACGGTGACCACCCACGTGGCGAACATCTATCGGCGGCTGGGCGTGCACTCGCGCGCCGCGCTGACGCGGCTGTTGCTCGAGCGTCGGCCGCGATAGCCGAGCAGCACGAGCCACCACGCCAGCGTCGTGGGACCGGCAGCACCGCTCGTGCAGCCGCAACCGCCGTCGTCCTCGCTCGCACCGGGCTGCGCGTCGCCGGACTCGCCCGCCGTGCCGTCGCCTTCGCCGTCGCCGTCACCGGCGGTGCCGTCACCCTCGTCCTCGCCCGAGCCGGTCCCGCTTTCGCCGCCGCCTTCGCAGTCGTCGTCACCCGCGGGGCACTGGGCGTCGTCGATCAGGTACACGACGAGATCGCTGCCCGACACCATGAAGACGTCGCCGCGTACCGGCGTGCCTTCGGGGATCCCGTCGACGCTCGCCTGCGGCCACGTCTCGATCTCGGCGTCGGTCACGTTCCAGCGCGCGCGGATCTCGGGATCGGCGAACGAGCGCTTGCGGCCCTCGTCGATCAGCCAGATCGCGTCCATGCCGTCGGCATCGCCGCGCACGACGAGTCGCGTGTCCGGCAGCGCGGCGCCCTCGTCGATCGCAGCGAGCGTGGCGTCGTCGAGCTTCGCCATGTCCCAGAACGTCGACAGCGACCAGGCCGCGAGCGCCTCGGGTCCGCTGATCCGTCGGCGTACGCCGGCGGGCGGCTCGGGCGGCGCACAGGTGAACGAGCCCGGGCTCGCGTCGAGCTGGGGCACCTCGGTGCCGCCGTCGTCGACCGCGTAGACGTAGACCTCGTGCGCGGCGTCGTCGGCGAGGCTGCGCGGCACCTGGATCTCGAAGCCGTGCTCGCACGAACCGAGCGGCTCGCACAGATCGTCGCGGTGCAGATCGGCGAGGAGCGTGATGCCGGTCGCGTTCATGTCGTCGGCGGGCCCACCGAAGTAGGCGCGGATCTCGACGGGCTGATCCGGGACGTCGGGATCCTGGGCCCAGCCGCGGATCGAGCTGCAATCGACCGCGTCGAGCGGACCGCCCGGCGGCTCCGTGCCGAGCCCGGTGAGCTCCTCGTACGCGGCGACGAGCGACATGTACGGGCTCACGAACACGAAGCCGACGCCCGCGACGTCCTGCTTGATGTTGAAGTGCAGGTGCACCGTGGTCGCCGTGCCCCCGAACTGGTTGCTGACCATGCCGATCTGCTGCTCGCGCGCGACCGTGTCGCCGACGGCCACCGCGATGTCGGCACCGTGCAGGTAGTCGAAGCGCTGGCCGTCGGCGGCGGTGACGTACACCGAGTAGCTGCCGATCGACGTCACCGTGCCGTCGCGCGCGGCCACGTAGGGGTGCACGGCGTTGTCGCAGGTGGACGCGCGGATGTCCTGGCCCTGGTGACCCACGCCCGAGGGGCAGAGCGGCATGTCCCACGAGCGCGTCTCGCAGTAGTTGTCGTGCCACGGATAGCTGAAGTTCTCCGCGTCGCACTGCGATCCGCCGGGGCCCTCGGAGCCGCCGTGGCCCCACACCTGCGAGTTGGGATACGACGGGGCGTCGCGCACCGGATAGCGCATGCCGGGTGCGTACACCGTGGCATCGGCGGCGCCTTCGCCCGAGCCGGGCACGAGCTCGCCGACGGGCGCGTAGAACGGCTCGCCCGCGAGGACGGTGGCCACGAGGAGCTGGGTCGCGAGCAGGCTCATCGGCGCACCTGCTCTCCGCCGACGTAGACGAGTGCTTCGAGGCGCGCGAGCACCTCGGCCTCGTCCTCGCACCACGTGGCGACGCGGGCGTCGCACTCGATCTCGAAGGAGTACGCCGCACCGTGCTCGATCCAGGTCGCCGACCAGATGCCTTCGTTGCGGGTCAGGAAGCCGTCGCCCGCGCGCATGGGATGCGTGCGCTCGAAGGCCTTGATGTGCGGGTAGACGCGCGCCGCTGCGCTGCCGTCGATGTGCACCGAGTAGCCCTCGCCGTAGCCGGTGAGCGCGTACCAGTGCGCACCGACGGTGATCGTCGTGCGCTCGAGTGGGTCGGGTGGTGCGAGCACGGGTAGCGGTGCGCGTGCGATCGCAGCCTGGGCGGTCGCGTCGTAGCGGGCATGCGCCGCCTCTGCGATCGCATCGTCGGCCGGCCACGTGATCGCGCGCGCGACCTTCTCGCCCCCGATGAAGCGGCCGCGCTGCAGTGCGGGCGCGCGCGTGCTCGCACTCGTCGCCGCGGCGAGCTCCGGCGCGCTCGCGCTGCGCTCCGCGAGCAGCTCGGGCTCGCTGGCGCCGCATGCGAGCAGCACGGTGAGGGGCACCAGGCGCGTTCCTGCTCGGGATCGATGTGTCGCAGGCATGGGGGAGCACATCTTCGTCTCCCCGGGTGTCGGCGCGCCAGGGCTCGGGGTTCCCGATCGCCGCGTCGCGGCCCCGCGCTACGCAGCGTTGCGTAGATACGGGAGGTGCTCCGCCGCGCTAGCATGGCGATCGTGGTGCCTCTGCATCGCACATTCGCGCGCGTGGCCGTCGTGCTCCTGCTCGCCTCGGCGTGTGGCAAGTCCGAGGGCACGGGCATGACGCAGGCCTGGAATCCCGACGAGTCGTCCGGCGGTGGCGAGAGCAGTGCAGGCGAGGAGACCAACGATCCGTCGTCGTCGCCGTCGACCGCTGCGTCCGACGACACGCCGGCCAGCTGCGACGACCCGTGCGATGCACCGCCGTCCGACTGCCAGCTCGCGCCGGGCGTCTGTCACGACGGCGCGTGCGACTACGAGGATGCGCTCGCCGGTACGCCGTGCATCACGGACTGCCCAGAGGGTGGGCACTGCGATGCCGGTGGCCTGTGCATCTGCGGCGGCGGAGGCAGCTGCGCGGAGACCTGCACCGCCGGCCCGAACCAGAGCGCGGCGTGCGACGACGCCGGCACGTGCATCCGCACCTGCACCGCGCCCTACGAGGACTGCGACGCCGATCCCAGCAATGGCTGCGAGGTGCCCGTCGGCATGCCGCACCAGTGCGACGTGAACGGGCTCAACGCCGCGGGCGGGTGCTGGACGGCCTACTGCGGCTCGATGTCGGGCGACGGCATCTTCGACTTCGGCACCTACCACTGCGTCGACTGCTCGACGTGCGCCGAGGACGGCGCGCAGTGCCATTGGTGCAACCACGACACCGGCAACTGGTTCCCCCAAGAAGCCTGCACCTGCGGCGCGGAATACCTGAACGCGGTCTGCGGATAGCTCTGGTCGCGCCGTCCGGCGCTCTTCCTGGCGCGCGCAGTCGTGCTCGCTGTCCGCCGTGGCGGAGCCACGTCGGGCTCGAGATCCTTGGCGCGAGCGCTGGCCTCAGCCCGCCGCGAAGCTGGCTTCGAGCATCATCGTGCTCTCGATCGTGACCTGCCCGGCGGAGAACGCCTGCGTGCGGGTGAAGCGATAGCTGACCGGCAGCTTCGCATCGAGATCGAACAGCATCGTGCCCTCGTTCGTGATGTCGACGGTGAGCATGCTGCCCTGCATCTCCGTCGCGCCACTGCTGACGCCGTCGACCGCGATCTCGGCGATGCGCTTGCCGCCCGACTCGTCGATCTTCACCAGCGTGTACTTCGTCTCCTTCTCGGTCGGCAGCACGATGCCGGAGCCACCGAGCTCGGTCTGCTCTTCCTCGGAGATCGTGATCGGCTTGCCGACCTCGAGCCCCTGCTCCGGCAGATCGGGCAGGGCGATCATCGCGTCGGCGAGCGCGAGGAGCTGCGCCGCACCGCCGGGCGGTGCCGCCTTGCCCGACGCGGCCGCCTTCTGCAGCTCGGCGAAGCGCTGACGCCGGGCGGCGTTCTCGGCGAGCTTCTCGCTCGCGCCCTCGTCGAGCTGCCCACGCGCGTCGACGAGGAACGCGCCCTTGCCTTCGCTCACGAGCAGCGCCTTCGGATCCTCGGCCGCCGCGTCCTTGCCGGCGAACATGCCCTGCAGATCGAGCTGGCCGACGTCGGCGAAGCTCCACACGACCTTCAGCTTGTCGCCTTGCGGCGCGAGCTCGAGGTTCGCGGTGAACTGGAGCTTGGCCTCGCCGAACTGCCCGCCGCCGGTCGTGCTCATGTCGAACTTGCCGGTCTGCACGAGCTTCCCGGGCGCCAGCGCGTAGCGCAGCTCGAGCCCCGCGCCCGCCTTGCCCGCGCCGCCGGTCTCGCCGGGCGTCTCCGTGCCACCCTTTTTCGTGCACGACGGGGCGACGACCAGCAGCGAAATCGCGAGCCCGACATGGAGGAGCTTCGTCATGGCGGACGGCACGCTACCCGCGTGTGCTGGCGCGAGCAAGCGGCCGGTGGTAATCCGTCTCGCCCATGGCGCTCGAGTTTCTCGCCGCGTTGTTCGGACCGCGGCTCAAGCTGCCCTCCGATCAGGTCACGCGTCTGCCCGGTCGCGCGAAGAAGGCCGCCGCACCGCACGCGTCGGCGATCCAGGCCACGCTCGACAAGATCTCCGCGCTGCCCGGCATCGCGGAGATGAAGGAGAGCAAGCGAGTGCCGCGCGGCTTCTCGCCGCTCGTGAAGGAGCTGCTGCGCCACGTCGACGCCTATCACGACGCGCTGCGCGAGATCATGGGGCTCGAGGGCGTGAAGCGGCTCGGTGAGCCCGGCGGCGCCAACGGCTGCTACGTGCCGCCGGTCGGGCTCGCGGGCATCGAGTCGCTCAACATCTACCGCACGACCCGCACGTGGCAGGGCTTCGGCGAGCTGGTCCGCAAGCTCGTCGAGCTCGCGCAGGAGCAGTACAAGGACATCCAGTCCAGCTCGTCGGGCGGCGATCCCGACAAGGTGCGCTTCGGTGGCAAGGCCGTGCAGACCGGTCGGCTGGTGTTCGCGAAGAAGCTGCACCCCTGCCCCATGCTCGACGTCGAGAAGCAGCGCTGCCGGATCTGGGACGATCGCCCCATCACCTGCCGCATGCAGCACCACGTCTCGCCGCCGGAGAACTCGCGGCCCGATCACCCGGCGTTCCCGAAGGGCGTGCAGAGCAAGAACCTGCGCTTGCCCGTGCGCGCGCAGGTCACCTTGCAGCAGCTCGACAAGCGCATGGGCCTCGAGCTGTCGCCGTTCATGTTCGCCGCGCTGCCGCAGATCACCGAGCTCACCGCGGGCCAGCAGCTCGGCGAGGTCGGCGAGGCGCCGGCGCGCATGCAGCAGGATGGCTCGGTCGCGCGACCGGCCAACCGCAACGTCGCGCACGCGAAGAAGTTCGCGAAGAAGCGCAAGAAGAAGTAGCAACTCGAGCCCGCCGAGGCTCCGCCACGGCGGAGCGAGCACGAGCGCCCGCACCACGAAGAGCGCCGGACGGCGCTACCAGAGCTAGCTCGCGAACGAGGCCCGCGGCAGCGCCGGGATCTCGGCGGTGCGCATGCGGCCGGTGGGCAGCGAGCGGAACGGGGTGCGGCCGAGCTGGCTCGCGAGCACCGAACGCTGCGTGGCGAGCTGCCGCACGAGTGAGCGCCAGCGCCGGAGATCGTCGTGCAGCCGCGGGTCGCCGCTCGACAGCGCATGCGCCCGCGTACGACCGCTCTCGCCGATGCGCTCGCCGAGCCAGGCACCGGCGGTGGCGAGCGCGATGGTCGACATCAGTCCTCCGACCACGACGAGCAGAGCGGTGATCGCCAGCGCACCCGCGTGGGTGCCGAGCGCGAGCCAGCCGAGCGAGCCGAACGAGCCGAGCCCCATGCCGAGGCCGACGCTGCGACCGCGCTGGCAGAGGCGGGCCGTGGCGCGCTCGGCCGCGACCACCGCCTCGGAGGTCGCCCGCCCGAACATGCGGATCGTGAGCGCGCCGGGCGTCTTGCGCCCGGGATCGAGGATGCACTCGAGCGCGACGGTGGCCCGGAAGTCGCCGCGGCGCACCGCGAGCTGGACCCCGTTGCTGGGCCCGGCCGGCGAGTCGATGGCGACCTCGTAGCCCCGGGCGTGCGGGAAGTACATCGCCCAGGTCTCGGCGGCCCACTCCCCCATCCGCCGCATCTCCTCGCGCACCTGCGCCGGCTTCATCCCAGCGCAGTCGACCGACCAACCGAACGGATCGAACGCTCCATGGTCGCGCAAGGCCACGTCATCAACGTAGCGTGGCGATGGGGTGCCGTCCACCGCCTGGCCCGCGATCGGCCTACCGCAACCACTCGAAGCTCACGTAGGCACGCATCACACCTTTGGCCTCGCCACACATCAACGTGACGCGGTAGCGCTCGGTGTCACCCGTGATCTTGATGCGACCGGGCTGTTTCTCGTCGCTGCTGCGGGCGAGGTTCTTCACGTCGCCGCCGATCTTCGTTTCGAGCTGCTCCGCGCACTGCTCGGCGGTGGTGCCCGCGGGCATCTCGAACAGGATCTGCGAGGAGAACAGCCCTTCGGCGGTCTTCTCGGAGCGACTGACGTTCATCGCCTTCGCGCCCTCGAGCATGTCCTTGCGAAACCACGCCGGGTCCGCAAACTTGCGGCCCAGCGGATCGGCCGGATCGATGCCCCCCGTCGGCGCGGGCTCGGACTTCGCGACCGGCTCGCTCGGCGGGGCCGCGGTCGTGGGTGCTTCGTTCGCGTCGAACTTCGGACCCGGCGCCGGCTCGGCCTTCGCGACTGCCTTCGTCTCCGCCTTCGCGGTGGCGAGCTTGCCGCTGTCCTTCTGTGGCGTCGGCGAGTCGGTCTTGCAGGCGGATGCGGCGATCACCAGCAGCAGCCGCGAGCTACGGACTGTCAGCATGACGTGGCGAAGGTAGCACGCTCATCGGCCGCCGTCGCGCGGCGGGGGACGCTCGGGGGTCTCGGCCTCGTCGAGCACCGCGCCGCGGATCGCTCCCGCGTTCGGGCGCACGCCGTTGAGGCGCACGAACAGCCGCGGCAGCGCGGCGAACACGAGCGGACGGACGGCGACCACCAGCACGCCGAGCGCGATACCCCGCAGCGCGGTGGAGATCGCGAACAACTCGGGATAGTCGGCCGTGCCGCTGGTCAGCAGCCAGCTCCCGGTGAGCGCGCCGGCCAGCTGCATCGCCCCGGTGAGCGAGCTCGACAGCGACAGGAACTCGAGCCGCCGATGCTCCGCCGCGCTCTGCAAGAGCAGCTGGAAGCTGGCGTACTCGAGCCCGGCCCAGGTCGCGCCGCCGATCAGCTGCGCGAACAAGAGCGACTCGACGGTGGTCGCGAACGACCACCATAGCGGCAGCGCAGCGACGCCGATGCCGGAGAACAGCAGCAACCGGCGCAGCCCGATGCGCGCCGCGATCCGGTGACACAGCGGGAACGTGACCGCCTTCGCGGCGATCGAGGTCGCGAGCAGCAGCGCGAACTCGCCGAAGTCGAAGCCGAGGTTGCGCAACATGTGCGGCGTGAAGTAGGGGATCGCAACGTTGGCGCCGAACATCATCGCGCCCAGGTAGAGCGCGACGCGCCAGCGGGCCCCCTTCGCGGCCTCGAAGAGCCGCGCGAACGTGGGCGCGCCGCCGCTGGGCGAGCCGCCGGGGTCGTACTGCCACGCGAGCAACACCGCGCTCGTCGTGCGGGCCAGCATCGCGAGCGCGAAGAGCACGGCGAAGCGCTCGCGCGTGCCGCCCTGGGCGCTGTCGAGCCACACGCCGCCGGCCCCGAACGCGACGAGCAACGCGAGCTCGACCATGCCGGAGCGCAGCGCGAAGTAGCGCTCGCGACGGACCTCGGCCGTGAGCCCGGCCATCCACGCGCCCCACGGCGGCGCGATGAGCGAGCCCGACGCCCAGAACACGCTCTTCACGACGAGCAGCGTGGAGAGCCGGCGATCGCCGGCCATCGCGATCGCGAGGAAGCCGAGCTGCGACACGGCCTGCAGCGCCGCGCCGAGCACCACCAGCCGCTTGCGCGAGCCGAGCAGGTGCACGAGCGGTGCGGCCAAGAGCTGCATCAGCGCGCCGACCAGCAGCGGCACCGTGGCGAGCAGCGCGAGCGCGAGCGCATCGTGACCGAGCTCGACCGCGAACGCGCCGAGGTAGCTCTCGCTCCAGCCCAGCATCATCGCGTGGCACATGCCCTCCGCGATCGAGCCGCGCAGCGCCCGACGCGTGCGAAAGTCGGCGCGAGACTCCTCGGCGGATGCGGCGGGCATCGACGACGCCGCCTCTACGTCGGCGGGATGCCGGCGTGGATGCAGCGCGCGGCCAGCGACTCGTTGGGCTCGGCCTCTTCGGCGACCCACGGGTCACCGGGCTGCGGCGACTTGCCCTCGGCGTTCTTCTGGATGACCGCACCGTCGGCGAGCCAGTACGGGCCCGGGCCGCGGAAGACCGGCGCGATCACGTCGACCTCGGCGAGCGTGGGCAGTCGCCAGTCGGACAGCGTGCGACCGTGCACCTTCACGACGAGGCCACCGCAGAACGCGTCGGCCTCTTCGCGATCGACGGCCTCGGCGACGCCGCCGAACACCTCCCACTTGTCGATCGAGCGCGAGATCGGCAGCTGCGGCGCCTTCGCGGGCACCTCCAGCGACGGGGTGTCGGCGCCGAGATCCGCCGCGCAGCGGAACCCGAGCAGTGCGTCGGCCTGGTTGGTCGCGTAGCGATCACCGAGGCGCGCGCTCTTCCAGGTCCACTTCGCCCCCGTGTCACCGGCAGTCGCACGCGCGAGCGGGCCTTCGGGTCGGCGGAAGCCGGCGGCGACGTAGTGGCGCAGCGGCGCCTCGCGATCGAACGCGTCGGCGACCCACTCGGTCGCGCTCGTGCCCTGACCGCGGATCCCGAAGTAGCCGACGTCGACCATCGGCGAGTTGATCGCGAGCAGCCCCGCCATGTACTCGTCGCGCAGCTCGTTGCCCCACGGGTAGATGCGCGCATCGACGCCGCGCGCGGCGTACTCCCACTCGTCCTCGGTGGGCAGTCGGGCCCCGTTGGCCTTGCAGAACGCTTCGGCCTGCTCGTGGCTCACGCACGTCTGCGGGATGTGCGGCCACGCGTCGTCCGGCAGCTTGGCGAGCGTACCGCTCGGATCGCACGCCGGGGTCGTGCACGCCCCGTCGGCGACGCACTTCTCGTAGGCGCCGCGGGTTACCTCGTGCAGATCGATCCAGAAGCTGGGCAGCTCGACCTGGCGCGGAGGTTGGCCGGCCCAGCGCAGCTTCGCCTCGTCGCGGCCGGTGCGGAAGTCGTAGTCGCCGGGCAGATCGCCGACGATGCCGCGGCCCGCGGGGATCTGGACCTGCTGCCCGTACGCGAGCTTGCGCGTCGCGAGCGGCACGCACGTGCCCTCGGTGTTCTTGCCGCTGCCGCGCGTGCACTCGGCCGGCAGCGTCGCACCGGTGGGATCCTTCACGGGCTCGGGCGTCTTGCCGGTCGGGGCAGCGACCTTCGGCGGCACGGGGTCGGGTGTGTCGACGGCATCGAAGCGATGCGAGCTGCGATCGCAGCTGCAGAGCGAGGCGAGCAGCAGCACGGACATCGACTTTGCGGAGGTCATGACTCGAAGCGCTCCAGGTGCGCGGCCGGCATCGGCCGCCCGAGGTACGTGAACACGACGAGCGCGATCACGTGGACGATCCCGCCGAGCACACCGATCTGGAGGTCGGCGGGGTTGGCGAGAGCATACAACGCCGGCGCGAGCTGTTTCAGCGCGAACAGCACGGCGCAGCTGCCGAGCCCGCACGCGAGCGCAGCGACCGCGCCAACTCGGTTGGCGCGCCGCCAGTACAGCGCCGCCAGCGTGAGCGGCAGGAACTGGATGGGCACGGCGTAGGCGAGCAGCAGCAGATCGACGACGGAGGTCGTGCCGGCGAGCCCGAGCAGCGCGAGCACGAGCAGCGCGAGCACGACGACCCCGATGCGCATCGCGGTGGTCTGCGCGCGCTCGCTGGCCTCCCAGCGAAGGCCGCGCACGGCGACGTCGCGCACGGCGATCGACGCGCCGGCGTGGAGCAGCGCGTCGCCGGTGGACATCGACGCGGCCAGCACCGCGAACGCGACGAAGGCGACGATCCACACCGTGTCGCCGAGCTGCGGACGCGAGACGATCCACAGCAGCACCGAGTCGTCGGCCGGCCCGCCGAGCAAGGCCGCGGCGTAGCCGAGGAAGAGCAGCGGGACCAGGAAGAACAAGAAGGTGGGGTAGAGCACCGCGGAGAGCTGCACGAGCCGCGCGGAGCGGGCGGTGAAGCACTTCATGAACACCTGCGGCCACATCGAGAAGCCCAGCATCGAGACCAGCACCTCGGCGCTGTACTGCGCGTCGGTGGTGGGGCCGGGACCGGGCAGCGTGAGCAGGTCGGGGCGCTCGGCGACGACGCGATCGAACATCGGCGTGACGCCGCCGAACAGCACGTGCGGGATCCACAAGCCGAGCCACCACACGATGATGAGCATCGCGATGCCCTGCAGGACGTTCGTCCACGCGACACCGCGTACGCCGCCGATGACCACGTATGCGACGACGACGGCATACGAGACGAGCGCGCCGGTCTCCACCGACATGCCGGTGACCTCGTGCATCACGACGCCCGCGCCCTTGAGCTGGATGAGCAGGTAGGGCACGAACGAGAGCACCGTGGCGGCGCCCATCATCGCGGTGAGCAGGCGCGAGTCGAAGCGCGCGCCGATGAGCTCGGCCTGCGTGACGAAGCCGAGCCGCGCACCGATGCGCCGCACGCGGGCGCCGAAGAAGAACACCGGCACGAACCCGACCGCGCCGTAGGCCAGGATGTAGAACGCATCGGAGCCCTTGGCGACCACGCGCTGCGGCGTGCCGAGCAGCGCGTACGCCGAGAACACGGTGGCGCCCATCACGAAGTACATGACGAGCGGCCCGAACGCGCGCTCGCCCGCGACGTAGTCGGCGACGTCGCCACGTCCGGCGCGACCGGCTGCGATGCCGATGAGCAGCGTGAGCGCGAGGTAGCCCCACACGACGAGCTGCGGGAGCGTGTCGCTCACGGCTCGTCCTCGAGCTCCGCGTGATCGATGCGGCGACCGACGTACAGCCACGCGAGCACGAGGCAGTTCGCGGCGATCACCGCGAGCACCCACACCAGTGAGAACGGCAGCCCGAGCACGCGCGGCTCGATGCGGTTACCGAACGTCGTGTAGACCGGCGCGACGAGCACGACGGTCGAGCACGCGAAGTAGACGAGCGCAGCCTTGGTCAAGTCGAGTGCTCGCGCAGGAACTCCAGCGTGCGCGCCCAGGCGAGCTTCGACGCGTCGGCGTCGTAGACCTCGGGCCGCGTGTCGTTGAAGAACGCGTGCTCGGCTTCGTAGTGGTGCAACGTGAGGTCCTTGCCGGCATCGCGGATGCGCTTCACCAGCGCCGCGGCGTCCTCCGGCGCGACGTAGATGTCCTTGTGGACGAAGTGGGCGAGCACCGGCGCCGCGAGCCGTTCGACCCGCAGCACGATCTTCGGGTGCACGCCGTAGAAGTCGACGATGGCGCTGAACTTGTCGGGGTGCTCGCAGCCGCCCAGGAGTGCGAGCTGACCGCCCATGCAGAAGCCGACGACTCCGGCCTTCTTCGTGGTGTTACCCGGCTGGGCGAGCAAGAAGTCGACGGCGGCACCGATGTCGGCGGCGGCGCTGTCGAGGTCGAGGCCCATGAGCTTGTGTCCGGCCTCGTCGGAGCTCGTGGTCGTGTCGCCGTTGTAGAAGTCCGGCGCGAGCGCCACGAACCCCTCGGCAGCGAAGCGCTCGGTGACGTCCTTGATGTGAGGCACGAGGCCCCACCACTCCTGGATCACGATCAACGCTGGCCCGCTGCCGGACGGCGGCGTCGCGAGCCAACCGGACGCGCTGCGTCCACCCACGGGGAACTCGACCATCTTGCCCGCCATCGTCGTCTCCTCGCCGCGAGTGTATCCTGCCGCCGCGACGCGTGGGACCCCCGCGGAGCCGCTCCGACGAGCCAGGGGCCCGGCAGGACATGAAGTACGACCTCGTCGACAGGCGGTGCGTGGTCACCGGTGCGAGCACGGGCATCGGCAAGGAGATCGCGCGCAACCTCGCCTACTTCGGCGCGACGGTCGTGATGGCGAGCCGCGATCGCGATCGCGGCAGCGCGGCGCTGCAGGAGATCGTCGCGGACAGCGGCAACGATCGCGTCAGCTTCATGCAGGTCGACGTCTCGAGTCGTGCGTCGATCCGCAGCTTCGTGAAGAACCTGAACGCCGGTGGGCTGCCGGTGCACGTGCTCGTCAACAACGCCGGAGTGATGCCCGCGAAGCGCACGGTGTCGCCCGACGGCATCGAGCTCACGTGGGCGACGAACGTGCTCGGCTACTACGCGATCACGGCGCAGCTCATGCCGACGATGCAACGCTGTGCACCGGCGCGCGTCGTGTTCGTCGCGTCGAACTACGCGCACGGCCTCGCGCTCGACGACGTGGAGTTCCAGAAGCGGCGGTGGTCGACGCTCGCCGCGTACGCGCAGAGCAAGCAGGCCGACCGCATGCTGGCCTGGCGATTCGCCCAATTGGCCGCCGGCGACGCGATCGGTGTGCACGCCTGCCATCCCGGCATGATCGCGAGCGAGTTGTTCCGCGAACAACACGGACTGCTCGGCGTGATGATGGGACTCGGCCGATCACTGTTCGCGAAATCGGTGCGCGAGGGCGCGCTCACGCCGACGTTCGTCGCGGCCGATCCCTCGGTGGGTGATCACACGGGGCGCTACTGGATCGACCAGCAGCCCGCGCCGTGCAAGTTCGCACGCGATGGCGCGCAGATCCTCGCGCTGTGGAAGCGGTGCGCCGAAATGGCGCAGTGCGAGCTCTGACGCAGCGCACGTGAACGGTTCGTGAAGTCGCACGCACGCGCTGCTACGCGTGTGTACTGGCCCGTCTCTGCTCACCGTGGGCGCATTCTGCACAAGCGTGGCCGCGGCCACACCGCGACACCGATGTCGTGTAACGGCGCTCGCACGCACGGAGTACTTCACCACGTGGAGGGGCACGACGTGGAGGCGAAGGTGGTTCGCGTGGTGGCCGAGTGGGGATCCACGTCGTAGGCTGCCAACGTGACGATCCAAGGCAGCTACACACCCCTGCGCGCCCGTCCCCATGCGTGCGCGTACGCCTCGGTGCATACCGCCACAATCATCACGAACGACCGATCCCGAGCGGATTTTCACGCGTAATCCCGGGGGGCCGACTGGCAACCCGGCTTAGATGGACCAGACTTCAGATCGCAGGTTCCGGCCCGCGCGGCCATACAAGAGGCAGGTGTCATGAGTCTTCGAGCAAACATCGACCATCTCGCAGCGGCCCCGGGCATCGTGGCCGTCACTGTGGCTGACCCCGCCGGCGCACTCGAGTTCCGTGGCGAAGAGTCCTGGAACGCGATCCTCGCGGCAGCGATGGGTCTTCTCAAGAAGACCGACGAGAGCACGATCAGGTTGGTCATCGGCCAACACACGGTCGTGCTCCAAGGCGAAGGCGACGAGACCGTGGCGGTCGTACTGCCCACGGGTCATGCGATCGCGAAGTCGCTTCGTCGGATGATCCGGCGCATGTCGAGGAAGGTTCGCGCTCCGATCGGCCGCCCCGCGGCGGTGCAGACCGGTGCCGGAGCGACCGAGGCAAACCGACCCAGCTCGTCCTGGGGTTGACGCGCTCCCCGCGCGCCCCTGCTCTCACCCTGGGCGGCCCTGGCCTCGGCCAGCGGTCGCCCATGGGGGAAGCCCCTAGGCCGACCCTAGTGCCCGCCGGCGAAGTCGTAGAACGCTGGATTGTGTAGCTCTGGTAGCGCGTCCCGGCGGACGAGCAGCGTCCGCACGGCCCAGAGATCCGAGAACACGCGGTAACGCAGCGCGGTCTGGTCGAGGTAATCGACACCGGCCGAGCCGCCGGTCCCCGTGCGTCGCCCGATCACGCGCTCGACCATCCGGGCGTGGCGCTGGCGAAACACGAGGAACGCCTGCTCCGTCGCGACGATGCCGTCGACGACCTCGCGCGGCCACGCCAAGAGCGGCAGCTCACGGTAGCTCTCGATGAACGCGATGGCCGCGCGCACGCGGCTGCGCTCGCCTCGTTCCGCTTCGGGACGGTCCTCGGCGAGCATGAACGCACGCGCCGCAGTGATCTCCTTCTGGTAGCGCGCGGCGAGACGCTCGCGATCCGCGGCGTTGGAGGCACCCGCCACGGCGTTGTCCCGCGCTGCCTCGACCTCGCGCGCGTGCGCGGCGAGATATCCGTCGATGAACTCGCGCACGCGCGCATCGTCGTCGGGATCGCCCTTCTGCGAGCCCAGGATCGGCGTGCGTGCGAGCCAGCCATGCAGGGCATCGGCGACCGTGGGGCGATCGGCGAGGCGCGCCACGACCCGCTCGTACGCGGGTGACTCGCTACCGTCGGGGTTGCGCAGCGCGTCGAGGTAGCTGCCCTCCGCGCCGAGCGCAATGCGATCCCCCTCGGGCAACCCGAGCAGGATCTCGATCTCGCGCAGCTGGGCCGACTGGAACCCGCTCGCACCGCTCAGCTTGTCGCGGAACGCGAGGTAGTCGCGCGTGGTCATCGTCTCCATCAGCGCGAAGTGCTGCGCGACGTTGTGCATGAGCAACGCGGTGCGCCGCAGCCCGCGGACGACCAGCGCCAGCGACTGCTCCGGCACCGGCTGCTGGGCGAGGCAGTCGCGCACGCAGACCAGCTCGCGCAGCACGAGCTTGAACCACAGCTCGTCGATCTGGTGGACGGTGATGAAGAGCACCTCGTCGTTGGCCAGCTCGCGATCGTGCTCGGCGAGCCCGTGTTGCAACGCGAGCAACCGCTCGACTTCGATGTACTGCCAGTACGTGTTGGGCGGGCGCGCCATGCCGGGCGCCACGCTGCCAGCTCGCTCAGCTCGACGCAAGCCACTCGACGTCGTGCGGACGCGCGATGCCGGCGGCGTCGAGCTCCGCGAGGCCCAGCACGACGACATGTGGCGTCGCGCCTGCGAGGAGCTCGGCGAGCAGCGGACGCGCGCGGCTCGTCGCAAGCACGACGAGCGGTGGCGGCGGCGCCCCGGACGGCTCGGCCGCGGTGCTCGACACGATCCGCTGCATCCATTGCGCTCGCTCGCTGTGGCCCAGCCCGAGCCGCGTGCCCCAGCCGCCCGCGACGCTGCGCTCCACCAGCTCCTGCTCGAGCTCGGCATCGAGCCGCAGCCAGCGCGGCGATGCCGAGCGATGCAGCGCATCGAACAGGGGCGGCAACCACAGCGGCGCGAGGCGCTCCCGCACGAGCTCGACGAGCCGCCCGTGCTCTGCGGCCTCGGCGGGCAGCGGGTGCTCGGCGACCGCAGCGAGCAGCTCGGCCATCGCCGGGCAAGGAATGCGCTCGCGCAGCAGCGCCCGGACGATGGCGAGGATCTCGACGACGTCGACGCGAGCGAGCGCGCGCTCGACCAGCGCGGGCCGGTGCTCGCGGACCTCGTCGATGCGCCGATCGACGCGCTCGAGATCGACGAGTAGCTGGCCGTGATCCATGATCGCGCGGAAGCAGGCGAGCACGGCCGCGTCGTCACGGGCCGCGCCCGTCGCCAACGTCGTGCGGAGCAGCCGCCGCTCGCCGAGCGCGACCTCGAACGCGTCCGTCGGAGCGTCGCGATCGACCACCACCTCGAGCTCGGGGATGTCGACGCGCAGGCTCGCGGCACAGCGTGCATGCACCTCGGCGAGCGCACGCGTCAGCGCACGCTCGGCCTCGTCGTCGATGGCGCCGACGCGCACCCACAGACGCTCGCCCTCGGCCTGCGGCCGGCTGGGGCGCAGCTGCTCGCGGCGCGCGGTGAGCAGCAGCGCGGCCACACCGAGCCCGATCGCGGTCGCAACGAACGCGACGCGCGGCATGCCCGGCACGATCGCCATCAGCAGCAAGAACGTCGCCGGCACGATGAGCATCGGTGGATCGAGCCAGCCCGCGAAGGCGCGCTGCTCGGTCGCCTGGCGATCGACGCGGGCGACCAGGACACCCGCAGCGAGGCTGACGAGCAAGGCCGGGATCTGGGCGAGCAGGCCGTCGCCGATGGTGAGCCGTCCGTATGTCGCGAGCGACTCGCCCATGTCGAGGCCGTGGCGCAGGCGCCCGATCGCGATGCCGCCCACGAGGTTGACCGCCGTGATGACGAGCCCGACGATCGCGTCGCCCTTGACGAAGCGCATCGCGCCGTCCATCGCGCCATAGAAGCTCGAGCGCTCGCCGAGCAACGCGCGGCGCTGCGCGGCTTCACGGGGCGAGATCACCTTCGCACGCAGATCGGCGTCGATCGCCGCCTGATGGCCGGGCAGGCCGTCGAGCGCGAAGCGAGCCCCGACCTCGGCGACGCGCTCGGCCCCGCGCGCGATGACCACGTACTGCACCACGGTGATGATCGCGAACATCACCCCGCCGACGAGCAGATCGCCGCGCACGACGACGGACGCGAATGCATCGATGACGCGACCCGCGTCGGCCTGGCTGAGGATGAGCCGCGTCGTGGAGACGTTGAGCGCGAGCCGATAGAGCGTGAGCAAGAGCAGCAGCGTCGGGAACGCGAGGAAGTCGGTGGTGCGACGCACGAGCAGCGCGGCGACGAGCAGCAGCACCGCGGCCGCGAGCGACAGCGAGAGCAGCAGGTCGACCAGCACCGTCGGCAGCGGCACGAGCACGCAGGCGAGCAGCGCGAGCACCAAGACGGTGGGCAACAGGCCCGGCAGCGCCCGCACGAGCCCCGCGAGCCCCGCCGTCCATGGGGTGCTGCCGGCCGGAGACGCCACGGCGAAGCAGGCTAGCAGGGCCGGAGGGCGCCCCCGAATTATCGGCCGGCCCAGCTCACTCGGGCGGCACGAGGCCGCGCGAGAGCTCCCGCAGCTTCGTCTTCACCCGCTCGTAGCGCTTGCGCAGCGCGGCGGCCGAGCGCTTGAGCGCCTCGGGGGTGGGCTCGTCGTCCGCGAGCACGAGCGCGATCGCATCCCAGCTCATCCGGCGATCGAGGCGCAGCACCAGGAGCGAGCGCTCGTCCTCGGAGAGCTGGTCGCGCAGCCGCTGCACCTCGGCGCGCAGCTCGGTGCGGAGGAACGGCATCGTGCGGCTGCGGATCTGCTCGGCGAGCTCCTCGATGTCGACCGCGTCGAGCGGCACCACGCGCGCGCGTCGGCGGATGTCCCCGCGCGCGAGCCGGGCGAGCGAGCGCTGCGCGAGGCGATAGGCCCACGTGCGCAGCGACGACTCGCCGCGGAAGCCGGGCAGCGCCCGCCAGAGGCTCTCGCAGAACAGCGAGAACGCATCGGAGGCATCCTGCTCGCGGCCGCTCGTCGCGAGCAGCCAGCCGAGGATCTCGGGGCCGTAGCCGCGGATCGACAGCGTGGCCGCCTGCTGCCAGTTCTCGGCGCGGCAAGCCTCGGCGATCTCGCGTTCGAGCTCGGCGCGCTGGGTCGCGTCCACGGAGCCGAGAGGATCGCGCAACTCGGCGCGAAGCTCCACTAACCGCCGGCGGGTAGGCTGCTGGCCACCTGGGCGAGCAATTCGTCGACCTCTGCGACGAGTGCCGGATCGCTGCCGGGATCGTCGAACATCTCGCGGGCGCGCTCGAGCGCGCGGCGGGCCTCGCCGGCGCGTTTCGCATGCACGAGCCGCTGGGAGTGGAAGACCAGTGCCTCCCCGAGCTCGACGTGGCCGGCCGGGAACGCGAGCTCCATCTTGGCCAGGGCCGCCTCGCTCGCCGCCAACGCGAGCTCTTCGCGACCGGCACGAGCGAGCGCATCGGCACGCACGAGACCCAGGTAGGCCAGCATGCGCGGCTGCGGCTGCGGCGTGCTCGCCAGCACGCGCTCGGCGAGGTCGATGTTCGCGAGCGCCTCGTCGGTGCGGTTGGCCTTCACGTACGCGTTCGCGAGGGCCATGCGGGCCTCGGCAGCACGCGGCGCATCGACCCCGAGATGGCGCTCGAGCCCGCGCACGCCGGCGAGCAGGTACAAGATGCCGGCCTCCGGATCGCCGATCGTCTTCTCGATCGTGCCCATCATCTGCGAGAGCTCCGCGACGCGGATCGAGTCGGCGCCGTACGTCCGTGTCGCGATGTCGAGCGCCTCGATCATCAGCGTGCGGGCGCGCTCGTTCTTGCCCGCGCGCGAGAGCACCGGGACCATGTTCTGGATGACCCTGATGAGCAGCTGATCGTCGGACGGCTGCAACGACCGACACACCGAGACCGCACGTTCGTAGAGCTCGAGCGCACCGGCCGTGTCGTTGTGCAGGTTGAGGTTGTCGGCGAGCTGCATCATCGACGTGGCCGCCATCGCCGACTCCGATCCGTACGCGGCGGCACGCAGCTCGAGTGCGCGGCGCTGCAGCGTCTCGGCCTCGTCGAACTCACCGGCTTCTTCCAGCGCGAGCGCGAGCGCGGCACAGCGATGCGCGACCTCGGGATGGCTGGGGCCACGTCTGCGCTCCGCGAGCGCGAGCGCGGTGCGCAGCTCGGTGATCGCCTCGGAGTGACGATGCTGGACCGAGAGCGCGTTGCCGAGCGTGGTGCGGACCGCCGACTCGATGCTCGCACCCGGCTCGAGCAACACCAGCGCGGCCCGGGCGCTCGTCTCGGCCTCGACGTTGCGATACGCCATGTAGAGCACGTCGGCACGGGTCATTGCGAACGTCGCCATCTCGTCGTTCGTGGCGCCGCGCGACTCTGCGAGCGCCACCGCGCTGTCGAGCCAACGCAGCGCTTCGTCGACGCGGCTCGGCGTGGAGCCGAGCGCGCGTGCGAGCAGCCGCATCGCGAGCGTCGTGCCCTCGAGATCCCGCGCGCGCCACGTCGCCGCGATCGCCTGGTGGAGTGGCTCCACCGCGCTGTCCATCTCGAGTCGATCGATGGCCGTGCGTCCCTGCAGCAGCTCGGCCGCAGCGAGGTTGTCCGCGTAGCCCGCGGCGCGTGCTTCCGCCACCACCGACTCGATGTCGTCGGCGATCGCCGCGGCATGACCGAGCTCGCGGTCGACCTCGATCGCGTCGATGCGCTCGCTCAAGGCCGCGTGCGCCTCGGCATCCACGCTCGCGATGGGCTCGACCTGCTCCAGCGTCTCGATGTCGGCGCAGCGCTCGAGCTCCGGGAGGCTCGCGAGTGCGTCGGCCGTGCGCTCGACGGCGGTCCGGTCGGCGCGCTCGAGCGAGGCCACCAGGGCTCCGACCCGTCGTTGCATGCGATCGAGGCAGTCGAAGCGCAGCTGCATGCGCGCCTCGCTCTGCTCGCTGCGCACGCGGGTCGCTTCGCACGCATCGAGGCGGGCGGCGCCGGCACGCGTCGCCCAGTCGGTGATCGCCGGCGCGATCCCGTCGGCGATCGCTCGCGCATCGGGGAACCCCGAGCGCTCGAAGGCGGCGCCGACCCGCGCGGCATGCTCGTCGTCCCAGATCGCGCTCGCGCCCGCCTCGGTGCCCTCGCACGGCTGCGCACCACCGCGGGTGAGCACGACGGCCGCGCCCACGAGCGCCGTTGCGGCACCGAGCCCGATCCACGCCGTGCGTCGGCTCGGCTCGAGCGCGCGCACGAGCGCGGTCATGTCGCGGAAGCGATCCCGGGGATCCTCGGCGAGCCCGCGCCGCAGCGCGTCGTGCACGAAGCGCGGCACACCACGACCGCCCGTGGGCGGACCGCCGCGTTGCGGTCGCTTGCCGAACAGCGCCTCGTGGAGCGCGACACAGAACGCGTACTGATCCGAGCGCGCATCGGCGATGCCCCCGACGAACAGCTCGGGTGCCATGTACGCGGGCGTGCCCATCGCGGCCCCCGTGCGCGTGATCGCATCGCGTTCGCCGGGCCGCGACAGGGAGGGCGCGTCGTCGAGCGTGGCATCGTCGGACTCCCGCGCGAGCCCGAAGTCAGCGACTCGAACGCGGCCGTCGTCACCGACGAGCAGATTGTCCGGCTTGAAGTCACGGTGCACGATGCCGACGGCGTGTGCGGCCGCGAGCCCGAGCGCCGCCTGCCGGTAGATCGCGAGCACCTCGGGCCATCGTCGCGGCTCACGGGATCGCCAGCGCCGCGCGTCGGTGCCCTGCACCAGCTCCATCGCGATGAACAGGGCGTCGTCGTGGATCCCGACCTCGTAGACGGTGACGACGTGCGGGTCGGCGAGGCGCGCCATGGCCCGGGCCTCGCGCCACACGCGTTGCTGGCGGCCGCGCGTCGGGTGCAGCTTCAGCGCGACGCGGCGCCCGAGCGCACGATCGGTGGCCTCGTAGACGACGCCCATCGCACCGGCACCGATGACGCGGACGATCTCGTACGTCGCCGCGACGACGGTCCCCGTCGCGAGATCCGCCCGCGGCAGCTCTGCGCCCGGCGCTGCCGCGACCGCGCGCAACCAGACATCGTCGTCGCTCTCACCGAGCGTGCACTCGTCCGAGGGACTCGCTCGACCCGGCGAGACGGGTTCGCCTTGTGGGCTCGGTTCCATTCGCGATGCGAGTGCACGGCGAGCATGCACGAGTTCGGCAGAGAATTCGCGAGGCGCCGCGAACGCTTCGTCCTGGAGAGAACGGTCGCTATCGAGCGACGTCGCCGCGACGCGGCCACCAGGGCCACTGGCGCGACGTCACACGTACATACGCGGAGTACTCGGGGTACTTCGACAGCGTGATGCTCTCGGTGAACGACGTCGAGCCGAGGAAGAGCAGCGTGAGCAGTACGGGCCCCACGAGGCCGGGGTTCAGCCACGCCCCGCTGGCGGAGACGCCGAAGATCCAGAACATCCACCACATCCCCTGCTCGCAGAAGAAGTTGGGATGGCGAGAGAAGCGGAACAGGCCCCCGGTCAGGAAGTTGGGGCGTGCGGGCTCGCCCTTCGCGATGCGCGCGAGCTTGGCGCGATGGAATCGCCATTGCTGCTGGTCGGCGATCGTCTCGCCCGTCAGCAGGACCAGGAATGCACCCGCGGCGACGTAGTCGAGCCCCTGCAACGGCGCGGGTGCATGCGTCGCCGCCACCCAGGCGGGCAGCGAGATGAGCAAGAGCAGGAGGTGCTGGTAGCCGGCGATGAACGCGAAGTTGAACAGCTGGAACTGCAGCGGCGACATCCGCTGCCGCAGCACGCCCCAGCGATAGTCCTCGCCGCCGCGCGCATAGCCACCCTTGCGTGCGTAGTTGAAGGTGAGCCGCGCGCCCCACAGCGCGACGAGCACCGTCATCAGCACGAGCCGCGGCTCGCGGGGCTCGACCTGCGACATGAACCAACCGACGTAGACGATCGGCGTGATCGACCACAGGCGATCGGTCCACGAGTACTCGCGTGTGACCAGCGACAGGAGCCACGACAGCGCCGCGAACCCGGCGCAGATCATCGCGGCGATGCGCAGCTCGTCGGTCACTCGTCGCCCGCGCCCGACAGCGCCTTCGCGGCTTCCTTCTTGCTGCCGAAGTAGACCTTCACGCCTTCCTTCTGCAGGAACTGGCGCAGGAACGGCCCGTCGAGCTGCGCGCCGCGCTTCGCGATGGTCGCGAGGTCCTTCAAGAGCGGGCCCACGAACTTCGTGAACTGCTTGAGGTCCGCGGTGATCTCCCGCAGGTCCGCGACCGCCACGGCGCTGTCGTCGATGATCGTGCCGATCTTCTTGCGGCGATCCTCGTCGACGATGGTGGTGAGCTTCTCGACCTCGGCCAGCGCCTTGTCGGCGCGGTCGAGCAGGCCGGGCAGGCGCTGCTCGAGGTCGCTCGTGATCTGCTCGGTGCTGGAGATGATCCGCGGCAGCTTGGGATTCGCGAGCAGCGCGTTGCCGTTCTTCAGCACCTCGCCCACCAGCTGCTCGTTCTCGGTGGTCATCCGCCGCACCGAGGCGCTGGTCTCGGTGAGGTCGCCCACGATCTGGTCGATCTGCGCGCGCGTGATGATCGGCGGCTTGCCGTCCTTGCCGGAGGCATCGCGCAGCAGGTCGTTGAGCTGCGCCGCGAGCGGTGCGAGCGCGGCCGCAATCGAGTCCTCGCCGCCGAGGATCGGCTCGAGCGCGTTGAGCACCTCGTCGATCTCGAACGGGACGTCGACGTTGACGATCTCGCCGCCGTCCTCGAGCACGGGGCTCTCGCGATCGCCCGGCTCGAGCTGCAGGTACTTCTCGCCGAGCAGGCTCTTGGCGCGGACGATCGCGCGCGCGTCGGTGTGCAAGACGATCTCGCGGTCGATCTTGAGGGTGAGCACCGCGATGTCGTGCTCGACGCCGACTTCCTCGATGCGCCCCACCGAGACGCCGGCGATCTTCACCGCGTTGTTCTCGACGAGGCCGGCCGCGTGCCGCAGACGCAGCTCGTAGCGATAGCCCGCACCGCCGCCGAGCGCCCCGATCGACTGCGCGAGCCAGATCAGCAGCCCGACGGTGCCCACCACGAAGATGCCGAGTCCGATGTGCGTACGATTCATCAGCGAGCCTCTAGACCACCTGGATCGGCCCCTGCGTGGCGCGATCGAAGAACTGCCGCAGCGCGGGATGGCACTCGTGCTCGAGCTCCGACTTGGGCCCGTAGTGCACCAGCTTGCCGCCCGCGAGCATGCCGATCGTGTCGGCGATCGTCAGCGCCTCGGCAGTGTCGTGCGTGATGACGATGAAGGAGATGCCGAGCGTGCGGTGCATCTCGAGGATGAGCTCGTCGAGCGTCGCCGACATCACCGGGTCGAGGCCCGAGCTGGGCTCGTCGCACAGCACGATGTCGGGCTCGAGCGCGATGGCGCGGGCGAACGCGACGCGCTTGCGCATGCCGCCCGAGAGCTCCGACGGGAACTTGCTGGCCGCGTTGGGCAACCCGACCCGCGCGAGCTTGTCCTTCACCTTCGCGCGGATCTCCTCTTCGCTCATCTTCGTGTGCATCCGCATCGGGAACGCCACGTTGGCGCCGACGTCGATGTCGTCGAAGAGCGCGCCGTCCTGGAACAGCATCCCGAACTTGCGCCGCACGTCGAACAGCAGCTTGCGATCGCGCGCGCGGTGCTCGTCGAGCGCCGCGATGTCGTGCGGACCGATGAACACCTTGCCCTGATCCGGACGCATCAGGCCCACCAGGATGCGCAGCAGCACCGACTTGCCCGTGCCCGAGGGGCCGAGCAAGACCGTGATGGAGCCCTTCTTCACGGTGAGGCTGACGTCGTCGAGCACCTTGTGCGTGCCGAACGCCTTGCTGACGTTCTGCAGCACGATCGCGTCGCCTTCGGCCGTCACCGCCGGCGAGCCTACCCCGAGAACGCCCGGCACGGCGAGCCCTGGCCGGACAGGCGCGGCTTTGCGACCCTCGGGCCCATGCACGCGCGCACCACCCTCACCCTCGTGCTCGCGCTCTCGGCCTGCAAGAAGACCGACGACGCCGCCGCTGCTGCGGCCGCGCAGCCGCTCGATCGGCGCGCGCGTTGCGAGAAGATCGGCGAGCAGATGATGCAGATGGGGGTGCTGTTCGCCCGCGGGATGGTGAGCGGGCTGTCCGAGGGCAAGGAGAAGCTCGCCGACGACGAAGAGGTGAAGCTGAAGGCCGAGCTCCAGGCCTCGACCGCAGAGCTCGTCGAGAAGTGCATGACCTGGCCCGAGGAGACCGTGGGGTGCTTCGGGACGGGCGCGATCTTCAACTCGGCGGAGTGCGAGCGGCTCGTGGCCGAGGCGATGGGCGAAGCCGTGCCGCCCGCGGACGTGCCGGCAGGACCGAGTCATGCCTGGACCTTCGCGCTCGAAGCGGAGCAGTCGATCCTCCACGGCTGCGAGGACGGCAGCGTGATCGTGGTCGTGGAACCGGAGCGCAGCGAGGAGCCGCCGGAGGGCGCACCGGTCGCGACGATGCTCGCGATCGACGGCGGCAAGGAGCGCTGGCGCAAGCCGCTGCAGACGACCCCGTGGTCGATCGAGCCGCTCGACGCGACGAGCGTGCTCGTGGTGCTGCCGCGCGAGGTCGTCGCGCTCGCGATCGCCGACGGCAAGGAACGTTGGCGCGCCGCGCTGCCGGCCGACGACTACGACCCGAGCCCGCAGGCGATCCTCCGCGAGGGCACGACCTTCACGCTGCTCGACTCGCAGCGGCGCATCGTGGAGATCGACACCACGCGCTGTGCGAAGGCCGGCTGCGCGAAGGTCGTGGCCACGCTGCCCACCGACGATCCGGAGACCCACCTCGGCATCGAGCTGTTCGGTGGCGTGAGCCTCGTGAGGATGGACGGAGGGCTCGCGATCGTGATGCCCGACGAGCAGCGCATCGCAGTGCTCGATGCCGATCGCAAGCTGCGCTTCGCCGTCGAGTCGCGCGCGGCGCTGTCGTGGGCGGAGCTGCGCGACACCGAGCTCGTGGTGGCGATGGACGGCGAGGTGATCGGGCTCGACCCGAGCAAGTGCGGCAACGCGGCCGACACGTTCGCGCCGTCGACGTGGCCGCCGACCGGCAACCCCGAGTGGCTGCGCGACGCGACCGTACGCGAGCGCGAGTGGGATGCCACCCCGCCGGACTGCGTGCGCTGGCGCCGGCCGCTCGTCGTCAGCGACTCCGCCGATGCGCCTATCGCCGGCATCGCCGACGCGATGGTCGTGCAGGCCGGGGGCTTCCTGTTCTCGCTCACGCCGACCGCAGAGCAGTGGAAGTCCGCGGTCGCGGCCCAGAGCCTCGCGGTGCTGCACGGCGATCGCATCGCGGTGCTCGGCGACGTCGGCCGCGACGACACCGAGCTCGCGATGATGTGGCTCGATCCGAAGACGGGTAGGCACCTGGCCCGCTCGCCGATCGCGATGGCCAAGGGCGAGATGTTCCTGATGGACGGCCCCGAGCTCGTCGCCGCGGGCCCGCTGGTGGTCGCGGGGTACGAGCGCGAGCTCGTCGCATTCGCGCGCTGAGCCGCTGCACCGCGCACGGGCGCCGCGCGTCGTCTAGGATGGCGTGCGATGCAGCCCTCCCGCGCGCTCGCGATCGCCCTCGTCCTCGTCGCATGCAACCGCGGAGGCTCGGGCTCGAGCGACGGCGGCAGCAGCAGCGCGGGCACGACGGGCGAGACCGGCGATCCGACGATGCTCGACATCCACGCGTTCGCCGGCGGTTGCTGGACGCTGCGCACCGGCGACACACCGCTCGTGCGCGCGGGCGAGAGCTACGCGTTCGGCGAAGGCACGCCCACGCGGTTCTTCATGCAGGCCTCCGATCTCGGCACGTACCTGCTCTACGACGAAGAAGGCGGCTACGTCGTCGCCGAGGACGGGCCGCTCGTGCGGCAGACGACGCTGCATTCCGACGTGCTGCTCGTCGACGACGGCTACGTCTCCGGCGCGGAGTGGCTGGTCGAGCCGGCGGCGAGCGATCCGTTCCTCGCGCAGCTCCGCAGCCGTCGCACCGGCCAGCTCTTGGGCGGCGCCGGGCTCGTCACCGACGAGACGCAGGCGGTCGCGATCACGATCGAGACCGCCGAGGGCTGCCGCGCGCACCCCGAGCTGACGCTCGACGCGACCGGCACGCCGACCAAGACCACGTTCGACGACGGCACGCTCTACGGCATCGTCGACACGCACTCGCACATCCACTCGAACTTCGGCTTCGGTGGCGGTGGCATCTTCCACGGCGGCGCATACCACCGCCTGGGCGTCGAGCATGCCCTGCCCGACTGCGCGCTCTTCCACGGCGAGAACGGGCGCAAGGACTTCTTCGGCTACGCGTTCGACTCCGCGGGCGCGGACGGAGCCGACATCGCCGGCATCCTGCCCGATCTCGTCGCGGGCGAGCTCAGCGTCGACGCGCACGCGACCGCCGGCTATCCCGAGTTCACGGAGTGGCCGTCCGGGCCGAAGCGCTCGACCCACCAGACGCAGTACTGGAAGTGGCTCGAGCGCGCGTGGCTCTCGGGGCTGCGGCTCGTGGTGCAGCACGCCACGACGAACTCGGTCATCTGCCACATGATCGCCGGTGGCGACATCCAGCCGGTGCGCTACTCGTGCGACGACATGGTCGCGGTCGATCGCATCATCGCCGAGAGCTACGCGCTCGAGCGCTACATCGACGCGCAGTCGGGCGGGCCGGGGCTCGGATGGTTCCGCATCGTCGCGACCCCGGCCGAGGCCCGCGAGGTGATCGCGGCGGGCAAGCTGGCGGTGATCCTGGGCATCGAGACCGCGGATCTGTTCCAGTGCCGGCTCTCGCCCTATCCCGGCGGTCCGGTGTGCGACGAGGCCTACGTGCGCGCGCAGCTCGACGCGTACTACGAGGCCGGCGTGCGCGCGATCTTCCCGGTGCACAAGTACGACAACGCGTTCTCGCCCGGCGATGGCGACCGCGCGTTCATCGAGGCCGGCAACTTCTTCAACAGCGGGCACTGGTCGAACTTCACCGACGAGTGTCCGGACGTGCCGGCCAACTTCGATCACGGCGCGGTGAGCTTCGGCGGGCTCAACATGCCGCGCGAAGAGTACGACTCGCCGGCGCCGCACGACTTCAGCAACTTCCCGAATTCGCCGCTCGCCACCGCGTTCCCGTACGTGTCGGCGCTCGGAGAGCCGCCGCTCGAAGGCGAGTACTGCCAGAACGCGACGATGACCCCACTGGGCGAGACGCTGATGCGGGAGATGATGCTGCGCGGGATGATCATCGAGGTCGATCACCTGCCGCAGCGCTCGTTCCAGCGCGCGTACGAGCTGCTCGAGGAGAACGACTATCCCGCGTCGGGCAGCCACGGCGCGACCTACGACGGTCGGCTCTACAAGGTGGGCGGCGTGTCGAAGACCGGGCTCGGACGCTGCCGCGACGCCGCGAATCCCGGCGCGATGCTCGATCGTCTGAACGAACGCATCGCACTCATCGTGGCGAACGGTGGCTACCCGGGCGAGGGCTTCGGCTTCGACCTCAACGGCTTCGCGGGCGCACCGGGCCCGCGCTTCGCCGAGGGCGCGTGCCCGACTCCGCAGGAGGATCCGATCACGTACCCGTTCACCTCGCTCGCGGGCGACGTCGAGTTCACGCAGCCGACGGTCGGCAACCGCGTGATCGACTTCAACCAGGAGGGCATGGTGCACATCGGCATGCTGCCCGAGCTGCTCGAGGACGCCCGCGGCGACGCGAGCTCCGACGCGGAGCTCGAGCCGCTGTTCCGCTCGGCAGAGGCCTACATCCGCATGTGGGAGCGCGCCGAGCTGCGCGCGACGGAGCTCGGGGGCCAGTAGTCCGGCCAGTAGCTCGGCTACAGCAGGCCCTTCGCGCGCCACTCGTCGTAGATCGGGCCGATGCGCTCGAGCGCGCGCGTGATCGCGGCGTCGTCGCTCACCTCGCCGCGCACGAAGGTGCGGAACATCTCCGCCAGGATCGACGCGTTGAAGACGTCGGCGACGGCGGCGTTGGCCGAGGCCGGATAGCCGACGTTCGCGCTCCAGTCGCGCGCGTTCGAGAAGAGCGCGAGCTTGTCCGGCGGGTCGGAGTAGAACGGATCGTTGCCGAAGTACTTGCCGAGATCCTGGCCGGCGACCGGGAACGCGGGCAGGTTGTAGAGCTCGGAGTTGTAGACCTCGTACTCGCCCGCGCTGGCGAGGTACAGCAGGAAGTCCTTCGCCTCGCTCTTGTGCTTCGAGTAGCTGGGCACGAGCTGCGTGAACGTCGACACCATCACGCGTCCCGAGCCGGCCGGGCCGGTGGGCGGCGGACGGAAGAACAGATCGAGCGCGACCTCCGGGTCCTGGCGCTGGGCCTCGCGGTAGGCCGAGATCGGGTTGATGATGTAGCTCGACTCTCGCGCGATGATCGAGTCGTTGTTCGAGCCGCCGTCCCAGGCGAACACGTCGTTGGTCGCGATCGCGCGCTCGTACAGCTCGCGCGCATAGGCCAGCGCCGCGCGGGTCTCGGGCGAGTCCAGCGCGATGTTCTGCTCCGCGTCCTGCACGCGGCCACCGAATGCCCACAGGAGCGATCGCAGCGCGCGCTCGGTGTTGTCCTCGTCGGAGAAGCCGATGCCGACGTAGCGTTGCGTGCTCTGGTAGATGGCCTCGCCCTTCATCAGCAGATCGTCGACGGTGACCGGACCGTCGGGCATCTCGACCGCGGTCCAGGCCGCGCGGCTGTAGATCGCCGGCCACACCGCGTACGCACTGGTGATGCCGTAGTACTTGCCGGTGACGGGGTTGAACGACGAAGCCCGCGCGAGCGGCTCTTGCGGTCCGAGCGTCGCTTCCAGCTCGCGCGCGACGTCGCCCAGATCGACGAGGTCGAGCTCGAGCGAGGCCGCGGGTGCATGGGTCTCGACGAGATCGGGACCGTCACCGGTCGCGATCGCCTCGAGCAGCCGGTCGACGATGAGATCGGCGTCGATGTACTCGATCTCGACCTCGACGCCGTTGTCGTCGCCCCAGCTCTCGGCGAGCTGGCGGAACCATCCGTCGTAGACCGTGACGAAGTGGTTCCAGCGCAGGATGTGCAGGCGGGGACGCTCGATGATCGGCTTGGCGTCGTCGCGGTCGCACCCGATCAGGCCCGTACCGGCCAGGCCACCAGCCGCGTTGCGAATGAACTTCCGTCGTCCGAGTCTCGGCATGGCGCTACTCCTCCGGAACGAGCTCGAGGCGCACGGTGTAGTCGAACTGCTCGCTCGCGTCGTCGAGCGCCTGCACGCGCAGGTAGTAGCTGCGGCCCTGGCTGAAGACCTGCGTGGTCCCGGCACACGGCGCCTCGATGATCTGCTCGGTCACGGCATCGATCTGCCGGCCGCCGAGCGTCGACAGGATCGTCAGCCGCACCGGCGGCGTCGCGGCACAGCTGGCGACGAGGCTGGCGGTGAGCGAGCGTCCCGTCGTCGAGCCCCCGCCGAACTGGATCGCGTACACGTCGTCGTCGCAGCCACCGCCGACCGAGCCCGAGATCGTGACCGGTGTCTCGAACTCGTCGACGGCGGGCAACAGCAGCAGGTTCGCCGACGGTGCGCTGTCGTTGGGCTCGCGCTCGACCCCGACCGCGTTCGCGCGCGCGAGGTCGATCTCGTTCTGGCAGGTGATCGAACAGCTGTCGTCCGCCGTGCTCATCAGGCCGACGTCGCAACCCTCGCCGGGGTCGAGATCGCCGTCGCCACAGACCGAGCTGACCACGACGACGTCGATCTCGCCGTCGTAGTCCTTGTGGGTGTCGACCACGAGGCTGTAGATCGACTCGGAGCCGCCGGTGGGCGACGGCGGTGCGATGAACGTGAACGACTCGGCCAGCCCTGCGCCGCAGCGATCGCGCGCGGCCATGCATGCGCCCTGATCGCAGGCGTTGTCGATGAACAGCGCGACGTCGGCGTTGCCCGTGGGCGTCGCGCGGACCTGCCAGCGCTGCTCGGGCCGCGAGGCGAACATGAAGTAGCCCTCGGGTCCCGCGAGCCCGGAGAGGCCGCAGCCGGCGGCGCTGGTGTTGCGGTCGTTCTCGTACAGGCTGAAGTCGATGCGGCGCGGCACCGAGGTGTTGGTGATCGTCAGCTGCGGGTCGGCGTCGCACTGGTCGAGGAAGTCGAGATCGGTCTCGCGGATCTCGCTCTCGTCGACGACGTCGCAGCCGAGGAGCAGCGCAGTCAGCACGGATGCAGAGCGGGCAGCGGTGACGAGGTGGTGCATGGGACTCAGAACTCGAGGACGAGACCGCCGCCGCGTGGCGCGAGGGCGGGCGAGAGCCGAGCGCGTCGCCGGTCGTCGCGGTCGCGGCCGCGTCGCCAGTCGGTCACCGCGGCGAGCACGATCGTGGTGACCCCGACGGCCACGCTGACACCGAAGAGCACGTTGGTCTGGATCTCCAGCGCGTTGGCCTTGTCGTACAGCTCGCGCGTGCGACCGCCGTCGTCGAAGTCGTCGCCGGCGTTGCGCGCCTGCACCCCGCTGACCGCTGCACCGGCCGCGAGCCCGACGGTGGCGACCGCACCGACGCCGAAGAACCACGGCGAGATCTTCCGTCGCGACGAGCGGCGCTTCGAGTCGCGCGGCTCGTCGCCCGACCGTTGCCCGCGATCGGCGGGCGTGACGGTGGGCGGCGGCGCCCCCTCCGACTTCGCGGCCGGCGGGGTGAGCTGCACGTCACTGGACCCACCCGCCTCGGCCGTGATCGCGACCGCCTCCGAGCTCCCGGCCGGATAACCGCCGGAGATCCGGTGCGCCCCGGCATCGACGAACACCACGTGCTTCTCGCGCGGCTCGAGCACCGCGCTCTTGCCGTCGACCAGCACGGTGCAGTCGACCCCACCACACTCGACGGTAATCTCGCTCAGCAGCGGACGCGTGCGATCGAGGGTCTGATCGGCGAGCGCGATCGACTTCGCGTCGTCGGGATAGCGGCGGCGCAGCTCGAGCGCCTTGTCGGCCGCGACGGCCCACCGCTCGGCGGCCAGCGCCATGCGCACGGCGCCACGCAGCGCCTCGGCCGTGGGCGCGAGCTGATCGGCGAGCTCGTACAGATCCGACGCGAGCGCGTACTCCTCGCTGAGCTCCGCCTGCTGCGCTTGACGGTAGGCCTTCGCCGCCTTCGCCACGTCGTCCGGCGCCGGCTGGGCAGCGGGCTCGAACGACAGCGCGGCGGCGAGGGTCACGAAGAGGAGGAGGTTCATCGGTGCTCGGACGAGGGATCGAGGTGGCTGGGCTCGCGGACGATCAGCGCGTGTAGGGGCTCGGCTCGAGCTCGAGCTTCTTGCCGGCGGGCGGCTTGCTGGGCGGGTCGCTCTTCGCGTCCTCGGACGTCGCGGCCGACGCAGCGGCGGTGGACGCATCCTTCTGCTTCTTCGAACGGCGCGACTTGCCACGCGACGTCGACGGCATGGGTTCGCGTGCGACGCTCGCGGGTTCCGGGCTGCTCGTCGCCGGTGGGGTGGCGGGTGCTGGCTCCTCCGGCGTCGGAGCGGGCGGCGTCGGCTCGACCGGCGGCACCGCGCTCGGCGGCGCAGCCTCTTGCACGGCGGGGGCCGATGCAGGTGCTCGCGCGGCCGCGGGCTCGCGCGGCGTCGGTTCGCGCGGCGACGACTCGACACGCGCGAGCTCGGCACGCGCCGAGCTCACCTCCGCGTCGCTCTGCGGCTGCAGGCGCCACGCGATGACGACGAGCAGCGCGATCGCGACGAGCGCGGCGGGCACGTGCCATCGCGGGCGCGCGGCCGCCGGCGTCGGGCTCGGGGCGTCGTCGCTGCCCACCGCGGGCGACGTGGCCTCGGGGCGATGGGTGGTCGGTGGCGTGGGCACGTGCTGCCCGGACGTGTCTGTGTCGCCGACGCTCCACGTGCCGGCGGGCACGCGATCGCGCTCGATGTCCTCGAGCCCGCTGCGGATCAGCTCTTCGCGCTGCTTGCGGATCGGCTCGTACAAGTGCGAGACGATGCGCGCCAGATCCGAGCTGTTGATGCGATGGCCCTGGCGCGCGAGCACGGACTGCAGCGCGCGGCGCAGCTCGAGCGCGCTCTGGAAGCGGGCCGCCGGCTCGGGATGCAACGCGCGCTCGAGCAGGCGCGCGAACGGAGGCGGCACTTCCTCGTCGTGCGCGGGCACGAGGTTGGGCAGCTCGTCCGCTGCCAGCCGCGTGAGGATCTGGGGATAGGGGACGCCATCCCAGTAGCGACGACCGGTCGCGAGCTCGGCGAGGATGATGCCGGCGCTGAAGAGGTCCCAGCGGTGATCGACGGTCTCGTCGCCCTTCACCGACTCGGGCGGCAGGTACTGCACGGTGCCGCGCACCGCCACGCCGAGCGTGGCCTCGAAGCCGGCGAGCGCCGCCTTCGCGACCCCGAAGTCGAGCAGCTTCACCTGCCCGGTCGTCGTGATGAAGATGTTGTCGGGCTTGATGTCGCGGTGGACGAGCCCGAGGTGCTCGCCGCGATGATCCTGGAACTCGTGCACGTAGCCGAGCCCGGTGAGCAAGAGGCACATCGCGCCGAACAGCGGCAGGCGATCCTGGAGCGGCCACTCGCTCGCGCGGCTCATGATCTCGCGCAGCGTGACGCCCTCGAGATACTCCATCGCGATGTAGTAGCGGCCGGCTTCCTGCCCGACGGTGTGCGTGAGCACGACGTTGGGATGCGAGAGCTCGATCGCGATCTTCGACTCGCGCGCGAACATCTTCACGAACTCGGCATCGGTGCGCAGGTTGTCGTCGAGCAGCTTGACGACGACGGGACGCCGCACTTCCTGGATGCCGGCGTGCGAGACCGCGAGGTACACGGTGGCCATGCCGCCGCGGCCGAGCTCGGTCAGCAGCTGGTACTTGCCGAAGCGCCGCGAGCCGGTCGAGGGGAACGACCCGGAGCTACGGCTGATGCCCGCGTCGCGTGGGGGACCCGAGGTCGGCGTCGTGGATCCGGTCTCGGCCGGAGCGCGCGATGGAGTCGACTCGTCGGATCGTGCTGGCATGCGTGGGTTCTGGACGGTGCCCACCACGGTCGCCCATGCGCATCATGCCCGCATTGCAGTGCGATCAGAAGCGGCGCACCACGGGTGGCGGCCGCTTTCGCGACGCCCGGAGTACTGCGATGTCGGAGCGGGAAAGACAGCGCGCGTGTTCGAGCTTTCGCGGCGCTCGCTCCGCAAGCTCGAACGCACGCTTCGTTACGATCCGATCGCCAAACCGGCCACAGCTGCAGTGAACGTGTGATCAACGAGGACAATCCATCGCTCGTGATCTCCGGGGGCCGTACCGGAGCGTCAGCCGTAGAGCAGCCAGCTCATCGCCAGGTTGAGCACGATGCACACCACCGCGCCGTGCACGATGGCGCGGTTCGTCGCCACGCCGACACCCTCCGCGCCGTCGCGCTTCGCCGCACGATAGCCGTGGAAGCAGGCGATGAGCGCGACGATCCAGCCGAACACGAGGCCCTTCATCACGCCGACGAGCAGATCGGGCAGATCGACGTACTCGTCGAGCTGGCTGACGAAGGTGCCGCCGTCGAGACCGAGCTGGTACACGGCGCCGGCGTAGCTCGCACAGATCCCGACGACGTCCGCGTACGCACAGAGCAGCGGCAACGCGATTGCGACGGCCCACAACCGCGGCGCCACGAGGTGACGCATCGGATCGATCGACATCACCTCGAGCGCCTCGACCTGCTCGCTGATCTTCATGTTGGCGAGCGCGGCGGCGAGGTTCGCTCCGATGCGAGCGCCGCACACGACCGCGGCCATCACCGGATACAGCTCGCGCACGCCCCCGATGCCCGCGAACATCCCCAGGAAGTCCTGGCCACCGAAGCGCTCGAACGTCGCGTACGACTGCACCGAGAGGTTGAGCCCCGCGAACACGATCAGCATGGTGAGCAGCGCGACGCTGCCGACGCCGGCCTGGTAGGTCTGGCGCACGAGCTGGTCGAGCGGCGGGATGTGGGTGAGCTGAGCGACGAGCGCCCGCTGTGCGAACAGCAAGAACTCGAAGAGCACCTTCATGCGCCGAGCTCCTTCATACCCCGAGCCCCAGGAGCGCCATGCTCACCACGTAGTCCACGAGCAGGATCATCACGATCGTCTGCGTGACGGTGTCGTTCGCCGCCTGCCCCACCGCCTCGGCGCCGCCCTTCACCTTCATGCCGAGGTAGCCCGCGAGCAGGCCGACCGAGGTGCCGAACAGGACGCATTTGCCGAGCCCGACCCAGAGATCGGCCGGCGTCACCTGGGCGGTGAGGTGCTCGATGAACGCGCCGTGATCGACACCGCCGAGCGGCACCGCGAAGATCCAGCCGCTCGCGACGCCGAGGATGTTGGTCAGCACGTTGAGCAGCGGCGTGACGATGGCGCAGGCGATCACGCCGGGCACCACCACGTAGCGCATGGGGTCGACCGACATGACTGCGAGCGCGTCGATCTGACCGCGCACGCGCATGGTGCCGATGCGTGCAGCGATCGAGGAGCCGGCCTGCGCGGCGACCATCACCGAGGCCAGCGCCGGGCTGTACTCGCGGAAGATCGCCGTCCCGAGCAGCGACGACAGCATGCGCTCGAGCCCGAACATGCGGAAGATCTCGAGCCCCTGCAGCGAGATCACGGCGCCCACCGGCGCGACCGCGAGGCCGACCGGCACGAGACACCGGATCACGAGCACCCACATGATGCGGATCGTCTCCGCGACGTAGCGCGGGCGCGTGGCCGCCGTGTGCACGACGTCGCCGAAGAACGCCGCGATGGCGCCGGTGTTCTCCAGCATCTTCAGCAGCCGGTTCATGCGAAGAGGCCGAGCTGCTCCGGTTGCGCCGATTTCGGCGACCACGAGGGCGGCGTGCGCTGCTGCTCGAGCTGCAGGAGCCAGCGCTTGGTGGGCAAGCCGCCGCCGAAGCCGACGAGCGCGCCGTCCTGTCCGATCACGCGATGGCAGGGCACGACGATCGGCAGTGGGTTCTCGTGGTTCGCGCGGCCGACGGCGCGCGCACTGCCCGGGCTGTCGATGCGGCGCGCGAGCTCGCCGTAGCTGGCGGTGGCGCCGTAGGGGATCTCGACGAGCGCGCGCCACACCTCGAGCTGGAACGGGCTGCCGAGCGGGCGCAGCTCGAGCTCGAAGCTACGCCGACGACCCGCGAGGTACTCGGCGAGCTGCACGCGTGCGGCGGTGCGACGGCGACGCTCGATCTCCAGACGTGTGCCGTGCGCTCGCGCGTGGGCGAGCAGGCCGCTGAGCCGTGCACGCAACGAGACGTAGACCAGTGCGTCGTCGTGATCGACCGCGAACACGAGCGGCACCGCCGGATGGCCGAGCCGATCGACGCGCCAGATCTTCGTCTCTCGACTGCGAGCCACGCCGAGGACGGTTGTACCAAAACCCGACCGAGTCCGTGCCGATGCCGCCCGGGATCCGTCGGCGAGGACGTAGACTGACGCCCGTTGGCGCGCCGCCGACCCATCCCCGAGCACCCGCCACTTGCGACGCTGTCGGCGGCGTCCGCCATCCTCGATCTCGCGAACGGGCTCGAACAGGACAAGAGCGTGATCACGGCTCTGTTCGCGCTCGAGCTCGCACGCGAGGCCGGGCTCTCGCCGGACGAGCAGCGGGCGACGTTCTTCGCCGCGCTCCTGCGCCAGCTCGGTTGCACCGGCTACGCCACCGTCGAGGCCCGCATCGCGACCGACGACATCGCGCTGCGCGGACGGCTGATGCGCAGCGAGACCACGCGTGCGAGCGAGCTGATCGCCGCGGTCGTGGCGGCGAACCGCTCGCCCGTCTCCGCTGCGCTCGGCACGGCGTGGGTCGTCACCAACGCCCGCCGCGTGCGACAGGAGTGGAGCAGCGAAGTATGCGGTGCGGCGCGCGTGCTCGCGACGCAGCTCGAGCTCGGCGACACCGTCGTGCGTGCGCTCGACGAGACGTTCGAGCGCTGGGACGGACGCGGGGCACCGCGCGGGCTCGCCGGTGACGACATCTCCGCGCCCGCGCGGGTCGTGCGAGCGGCCCACGTCGCGATGGTGTTCTGGCTCGAGGCCGGCCTGGACGGCGCCACCGAGATGCTCGCGGCCCGGACCGGCGGCGAGCTCGATCCGGCGCTGGCGCGGCGGGCCGCCCAGCTCTTGCCGGCGTTCGGGGCCCCCGAGCGGGCCGACTTCCAGGAACGCCTCGCCGCGGCCGAGCTCGCGCTCGCCGCCGCGCCGCTCGCCGTGTCGATCGAGACGATCGCGATCGCGTTCGGCGACTTCGCCGATCTGCAGACGCCCTGGACGCTCGGCCACTCGCGCCGCGTCGCAGAGCTGGCGGAGCGTGCGGCCGACGTCGTGGGGATCGCCGCGACCGATCGCGACGATCTGCGGCTCGCGGCGCACTTGCACGACCTCGGTCACGTCGCGGTGCCCGCGGCGTTGTGGCAGCTCCCGCGCGGCTGGCAAGCGCGCGAGCGCGAGCGCGCCCACACGCACCCGTTCTGGACCGAACGCATCCTCGCCGCGGCACCGCCCCTGGCCGGCGCCGCGAAGATCGCGGGCGCGCACCACGAGCGGCTCGACGGCAGCGGCTACCACCGGGCGCTGCGCGACACGACGCTGTCGCGCTCGGCTCGTCTGCTCGCCGCAGCCGACGTCGCGATCGCCCTGCGCGAAGCCCGTCCGCACCGCGCAGCGCTGACGGCCGTGGCGGCGCGACAGGTGCTCGTCGACGCGGCGAAGCACGGGCTGCTCGACGGCGATTGTGTGGAGGCGGTGCTGCACGCCCAGGGTGAGCCGCGCGCACGCGGGCTGACGGGACCGATCGCGCTGCTCACCGAGCGCGAGCGCGACGTGTTGCGCGAGCTCGCACTGGGCCGCACGAACAAGGAGATCGCCCGCACGCTGGGCATCTCCGACCGCACGGTGCAGCACCACACGATCAACATCTATCGCAAGCTCGACATCGATACCCGTGCCGCTGCGGCGCTGATCGCCGCGCGGCACGGGATCGTCTGAGACTACGGCGCGGCGAGCACGAGCTCGACGATCGTGCTCGCGAGCGCTTCGGGCTGCGACAGGAACGGCGAGTGGGCAGTCGACAGGCTGCGCACCTCCGCGACTGGGGTCGCGTCCACCATCGCCTCCTGCGCCGCGAGCGACACGGTCATGTCGAGCTCGGTGTGCACGTACGACTTGTGCACGCTGCCGAACGCGGCGTCCGTGAGCGCGGCCGGCGTGACCGTCGGTGCGAGCGGCTCGGGTCGCGTGAGCTCGAGGATCTTCGCGACATCGTCGTCGCTGCAGTCGCCGCAGAACACCTCGCCGATGAACTCCGGGTCGATCGAGGCCGTGCCGTCGCCGTGATCGACGAGGTGCATGGTCAGGATCGAGCCCGCGTCGGTGCTGCCGATGTCGAGCAGCGACTGGCCGTCCTGGGGCAGGAACGCCGCGACGTAGACGAGCGTGGCGATCGCCTCGGGCCGCGCCTCGGCGACCTCGCTGATCACCATGCCGCCCATCGAGTGACCGACCACCGCGGCCGGTCCGTCGATGCCGTCGAGCACGGCGAGCACGTCGTCGCGGTAGGCCGCGAGCGTCGCCTCGGCGACCGGCGTGTCGTCGTCGCCGTGCGCGGGCAGCTCGACGACGAACGTCTCGTGGCCTGCGTCCTCGAGCAGCGGCACGACCTCGTCCCACGACCACGCGCCGACCCACGCTCCGTGCACGAGCACGATCGGGGTCGCTCCCGCACCGCCCGTCGACTCGCCGCTCGACTCGCCTCCACTGGACGACGCGCCGCTCGACTCGCCTCCACTGGACTCGCTTCCGCCCGACGACGCGCCCGTCGAGTCGGCACCGCTGGACGACGCGCCCGTCGACTCGCCTCCGCTGGAACCTTCGCTGCTGCCGGGCTCGCTCTGCCCGCCCGCGTCGTCGCCACAGGCCATGCCGAGGAGCGCCGCGGTGAACAACCATGCAGCCGACCTGCGACTGCGTTGGGGTGACTCGTGATGTTGCATGGCGGCGCAAGCTAGCGCCGCCATGCCGAGGCGACATCGGCCATCTGGCGGATGGCGTGTGCTCGTCGGCGACCGTCCGCATCCGGGCCGCGCTCAACTCCGGCGCGGCCCGGCCGATGCGTTCGTGGTGACGCTGCGCGAGCCGGCCGGTGCGGAGCACGAGCCGGCGGAGGTGCGCGTGGTGCCTGCGATCGTCTGGGGGCTCGGCAGCGGTCGCAAGGTGCGCGCGCTCCTGCGCGAGGGCAAGCACGTCGAGGTGCTCGCGATCGACGTCGATCCGGCGCGGCCGGATGTCGTCGCAGCGATCGTCCGGAGCTGTCCGAGGCTCACCGATGCGGAGCAGGGCGGTCGCCTCGTCGTGCACGTCGCTCCGCCGGAGGAGCTCGCGGCCCAGTTCGCGCTGCGCACCCAGGAGCTCGCCGACGACGCGACGATGCACGTCGATCTCGCCGCGCTCTCGGCCGTGCCCGCGCCCGCACGCGATCTCGCACGGCTCATCGAACGCCTGTGGAGCGAGCGCGCCGATCTGCGGCGCTTCGCACCGCGACTGCACGCGAACGTGCACGACAACCTGCAGGCGATGGCGTCCGCCGCTTCGCTCGAGCGCTGGCGCGACGCCGCACGCGGCCGTCCGGCGTTCGTGCTCGCCGCCGGGCCGAGCGCAGCCGCGGCGATGCCCTGGCTCGCCGAAGCCCGCCGCATCGGCCCGCTCGTCGCGGTCGACACCGCGCTCCCGCTGTGCCGCGAAGCCGGGCTTCCCATCGACTGCCTCGTCAGCGTCGACCCGCATGCCGCCAGTCGCGTGCACCTGCAACGCGGCTGCGACGGTGTCGGCACGCTCGCGTTCCAGCCCTACTGCGCGCCCGAGATCGTGTCGTCGTTCGAGCGCCGCGTGCTGGCGTTGCCGGCCGGCGACAGCCTCTGTGATCGCGCGTCCGCCGAGCTCGGGCTGCCCTCGCTGCCCACCGCCGGCACCGTGCTCTTGTTCGCGCTGCAGATCGCCGCGTTGCTCGGCTGCGATCCGATCGTGATGGTCGGAGCCGACTTCGCCCACGTCGGTGGGCGCTCGCACGCCGAAGGCACCGCCACCACCCGCGCGATGCCGCCGACCGGCGTGGTCGTGTCCGACAGCCGCGGCGTACAGGTCCCGTCCAGCTCGTCGCTCCTGCGCTTCAAGGGCGACGTCGAGCAACACATCGCCGGCAGCACGCGGCGTCACTTCGTCGTGGACGGAGGCGGTGCGGCGCTCGCCGGCGCGCGACGGGCCGAGCCCGCGACGATCGCCCGCTGGGTGCATCGCGTGGCCCAGCAGGAGACCTTCGCGCTCGCGTCGCCGAGCGCTCCCGACGAGCTGCAGATCGCCCGCAATCTCCACGCGTGGCGACGACTGCTCGGTGAGCTCGGCGCGAGTTGACGCGAGCCACACGCGCACGCGAGCATCGCTCCGTGCGACGCACCGCGCTCTGTGCGATGCCGTGGATGGCCGTGCTGGCGTGTGCGGTGCTGGCGTGTGCGGCGCCCGACGCCGTGCCGCCGGTCGACACACCGACCTCGGCAGAGGCACCCGCCGGAGGCACGCCGACGCCCGCAGCGGAGACCGAGATCCCGCTCGTGCCGCTCAACCGCGAGGCCCTCGATGCCCGAGTCCACGCGCAACGCAGCGCGCTCGGCACGGATGCCGCGTTGTTCGAGGACGAGCGCGGCCGGCCGGTGCCGTGGATCTCGCCCGCGCCGGGCACACTGCCGGGTGAGCCGAGCTTCGACGACGAGCTGCTGGACTCGTTGCCGGGTAGCTCGGGGCTCGGCGGCGATCCCAGCTACACGGGTCCGCGCGCGAACGGCAACATGCTCGGGCTCTTCGAGCCGATCGACGGCGACGCCGATCCGCTCGCGCACTTCCACGACGCGCTCCGGACGCTGCGTGCGGGTCGCGACGCCGACGGCAAGGTGCGCGTGCTGATCTACGGCGCATCGCACACCGAAGCCGACGTCTATCCCCAGTACCTGCGCAGCTACCTGCAGGATCGCTTCGGCGACGGTGGCCACGGCTTCGTGATGCCGGCGCCGCCGTGGAAGAACTACGCGCACGTCGACGTCGCCGTCGAAGGCCTCGAGCACTGGCGCACCGAGCACGCGCAGCGTCGCGAGGGTCGCAAGGACGGTCGCTTCGGCTTGCTCGGCGCGAGCATCTCGACCAAGAATCCGCGGGCGTTCGCACGCGTGCTGCCGCGCGTGCCCGCATCACGCTACGAGCTGTTCTTCCTCGCGCAGCCGAAGGGCGGCAGCTTCGAGCTGTTCGTCGACGGGCAGCGCCGCGAGACGGTCTCGACCGCGGCGCACGAGGTCGGCGCGGGCTACCACGGCTTCGAGCTGCCCGAGGGCCGCCACGCGATCGAGCTGCGTCCCACCGGCGACGGCGAGGTGCGGCTGTTCGGGCTCACGATGGAGCGCGCGGGTGCAGGCGTCGTCATCGACACGCTCGGCATCCGCGGCACGCGGGCCTCCAATGCGCTCGCCTGGGACCCGCAGATCTGGGCCGACAACGTGCGGCACCGTGCACCGGATCTGCTCGTGCTCGCGTACGGCACCAACGAGGCCACCGACGCCGACCAACCGATCGCCGACTACGAGCAGAAGCTCGCCGCCACGCTGCAGCGCCACCGCGAAGCGGCCCCGCAGGCGAGCTGTCTACTGGTCGGGCCCGGCGACTTCCCGCTGCCCGCGCCCGATGGTGGATTCGTGGCGCGTCCGCGTGTCGGCGAGATCATCGACGCGCAGGAACGCATCGCCGCGGCCCATGGCTGCGGCTTCTGGGATCTGCGCGCGTTCATGGGCGGCGAGCTCGCGATGGTGGAGTGGATGAACGCCGACCCGCCGATGGCGCAGCGCGATCACATCCATCTCACGCGCCGCGGCTACGTGCGCATGGGGATGGCGCTCGCCGACGCGCTGATGACCGCGTTCGATGGGGATCCGCTCGCCGCACGCCCTGCGCCGGGCCGTTCGCCAGACTAGAAGCGCAGCCGCAGCGTGACGCCGCCGCCCGAGCGATCGCCCCACGGCGACATCGCGACGCGCTGGCTCGCGACGAAGCGCTGGTAGTCGCGACGGATCCGCACGCCGCGGCGGAACAAGAAACCGCTCGCGATCGCGACCGGCACCGCGAAGCCGAACGACAGCCCGGCCGCGATCTGGGCCGCACGTCCGGGCTCGAGCAAGATGCCGCAGTCGGGCTCCATCTCGCCGCCGGCGCAGTTGCGCTTGGCCTTGCGCGCGTTCGCGAGCTCCCATGCACCGCGACCGATCAGCACGCCGGCGAGCACGGCGGTGATCGAGCCGAGCGCGAGCTCGATGCCGCCGCGCCGCTCGCCGCCGAGCGAGAGATCGGCGGGCGGCGGTGGACGCTGGCCGCGCTTGCGTTTCGCGGTCACGACCTGCGGCTTGCCCTCGCGCGCGGAGGTGATCGTCGGCACAGGCAGTGCCACGGCCACCGCGAGCGCGAACGCGAGCCGACGCATCGAGCCACCCTAACATCGCGGCGCGGAAGCGGCCGCGCGACGGGCTCCGCTGCACTTCGCGACGCCGCAATGCGCCCCAGCGGGCCCGGCCCGGCGGGCCCGGCGCTGGCATAGGGCCGTGGATCCACGCGGGTGCCCGTGGCATCGTGGTTGCACGAGTTCCGGTCAACGATGTTCTGCTCCACCGCCATGCTGCTCGGCCTGATGCTCGGCACCGCGCTCGAGAGCCCGTCCACCGACGCGGCCCCCGAGATCCGGGGGCCCCGCTGGCAGGGCCGCGCCGTCGTCACCGCACCGGTCGGCGACGAAGCGACCGCGGCGACGGACCTGCGCGAGCCGTTCGCGCTCGGCCGCAGCGGCATCGCGGCGGAGCACGCGGTCGACGTCGCCGGCTCGCTGCGCGACCCCTTCGGTGGGCGTCGTGGGGTCGCGACGCGACGCGTCGCCACGGACGAGCCGATCGCACCCGCCTCGCGCGCGCGCACGGCCGCACCGGTGCCGACGCCCGCAGCCGCCGCGAGCGACACGGAGCTCACCGATCCGTTCGCACGCCGCCGCGTGAACGCGCCGACGCCTGCGCCCGCCAGCGACGTCGGCGGGTCGCTCCGCCGCCCGTTCGGCGCGCCGTAGCGGGCCGTGGTGCTCGGCATCCGCGAGCTACCGCGCGCGCGCCGTCGCTAGCAGGGTGCGGAAGAACGCGAAGCGTTCTTCCGGACACCCTGCTCCGT
>CAZFKC010000065.1:0-58796 GCA_964519175.1 uncultured Nannocystaceae bacterium | reverse complement strand
GCTGGAGACTTCTCCTCGCTTGCGAAGCCAAGCCAAAAGCCGCCGCGTCCTCGAGCCCGGCGGTGGCCGAGCGAAGGATCGCCCAACCAAGCCCGGCGGCGGCCGAGCGAAGGATCGCCCAACCAAGCCCGGCGGCGGCCGAGCGAAGGATCGCCCAACCAAGCCCGGCGGCCGATGCCGGTGCTCGCGATCGCGAGCGCCCTTCGCAGCGCGCGTCGATGCGAGCACGCGTAGCGGCCAGGCGTGCGTCCTCACTCGTTGATGTCGTCGAGACTGCTTCGCGTCGATACGCGACGATCAGCTCGCCATCTTCAGCTCGGGCACGCCGACCACCGCCCTCGGCGGCGGTGGCCTACCGCCCGGTACCTCGCTCGGATCGAGCAATCCGTAGCTCTTCCAGCCCTTCCTCAGCAGCCACGTGCGCGGCGGCAGCGTGCCGAGCTCGAGCTCGACCTTCGTGCCCTCGAGTGGCTCGGCCCACCCTTCGAACCGGAATGCGGAGCTGTACGGATCGATCCAGCGCAGCGCGACCTTGCGCCCGGCCTCGTGCTCGTGCTTTCGGAAGTTGTTGAGCACGTAGCACAGACCGCGCTTCACCTCGAGCGGCGTCCTCAGGGGACGCGCGTGGTAGCGATCGTCGAACAGCTTGCCCTTGCGATCGAAGTGGCGGTTGAGGTGGATCGCGAGCCGTGTGCCGAGGCCTCGCATGCCCTGGGTGAGGCCTTCGCGCGCTTCGGCTTCGACGATGAAGTGGATGTGATTGCGGAGCACGGCGAGCTCGATCACGCGGAGCCCGAAGCGGCCGCGCGCGTCGAGCAGGACACCGACGATCTTCCGCATGGCTCCGCGCGTGCGCAGACTCGGCACGTCGGCGCGCATGCGGATCGTGACGTGCACCGGATGGTTGCGATCGAGCCGCGGGCGCGTGCGATGCAGAACGCGCGGACGCGGGGCCTTGCGCTTGCGGCCCGAGCCCTTGCGTGCCCCGCCGTGCGTGCGCACGGGGAGCGCGGGCTGCTGCGGGCGCGCGAGCTTGCGTTGCTTTCGCTGACGCGCGCGGGTTTTCTTGCTGACGGGCGGTGGCCGCTTCATCGCCGAGCATTTGCGATCGATCGCGACGATGCACAAGCTGGCCGCCGCGACCATGTACGCGCGGTACAGGTGCTCTGCCGATGTTGGTTGGGCGATCTTCCGCTCGCCGGCGGCTGGACATGACTGGGCGATCCTTCGCGCGGCGACGGGCGACATGATTGGGCGATCCTCCCCTCGCCCGCTCGTGGGCCCTGGGGTCACTCGCGGGGGCGGACCTTGATCCAGATCTCGTGGTTGGTGTGGCCGTCTACCGGCTCGTCGTGATCGTAGTGCTCGATCGCGGTGAAGTCGTCGGGGGCGAGCGTCGTGGTCGGCAGCCATGCGGAGTAGATCCGCCGATACATCGACTCCACGCCGGTGACCGGACCCGCGTAGCGGAACACCGCATAGCGGCCGGCCGGGAGCTCGCCGCGGAACAACGGGGCCGGCAGCGCGACGCTCCTCGGGCACGGCACGCACGCGTGGTAGCGGCAGAGCTCCGGCGCGGTGAGCTGCGGGCTGTCGTGGGCGACGCCATAGGCGTCGACGCCGTGCTCCGCGAGCCCGAGCTCGTGCGCGTACGCGACCAGCTGAGCCCAGGTCTCTTCGAGTGTGCGCTGGTCGTAGCCCGCGGGGCTCGCGAGACACGCGACCGGGATCGCCTCGATCTCCACGAAGCGGAGCATCTTCGCCAACGCCGCGGCTTCGTCGCGCAGCGCTCGAAGGTCGGCGGAGGCGGGCAGCGCGAACAGATCGCCGGGATCGAAGCCCTTGCCGTAGCGCGACGTGAGCGTGCCGAGCGCGACCGGCAGCTCCGACTGCCGCGCGCGCAGGCGCTTCGGGCTGCAGCCGAAGAAGCCGGTGAATGCCTTCGTGAAATTCGACGGCGACGAGTACCCGCTCGCCATCGCGATGTCGGTGACGCTGCGATCGGGCTCGTACGCGAGCCGCAGCGCCGCGAGCTCGAGCCGACGACGCGTGATCCAGCGCCCGACCGGCTCGCCCACGTATGCGCTGAACAGACGATGGAAGTGGAACGGCGACAGTCGTGCGACGGCCGCGACGTCCTCGAGCGCGAGCGGTTGGTCGAGGCGCTCGCCGATCCATCGCATCGCGAGCTCGATGCGTCGACGGTGCTCGTCGATCATCGCGTGCGCTCGAGCTGCACGATGTACTGGAACTCCAGCGCGCGCTCGTCCGTCGCGCGCACGCGCAGGCCCGCGGTCGCGGCCTCGCGCTCGATCGCCGCAATCGCGAGCCGGTGCTCCTTCGGCGGACCGGGTCCGTCCTCGGGCGCATCGGGCTTGAAGTCGACGATCACGATGCGGCCGCCCTCGGCCAGCCCGGCCGCGAGCGTGCGGAGGAATGCCGGTCGGTCGGCGACGTGGTGCAGCACGTCGCACATGAGGATCACCGCCACGGGCTCGGGCAGCCGCGGATCGTCGGCGACGCCTTGCACCGCGACGATGTTCGCGAGCCCCTCGGTGCGCGCACGCTCGCCGAGGTGCCGCACCATGTCGGGCTCGACGTCCGACGCGATCACCTTGCCCTCGGGCAGCGCGCGCGCGAGCCGGACCGCGAAGTAGCCCGTGCCTGCGCCGACGTCGGCCACGACGTCGTGCGCACCGAGGGCCAGCGCCGCGATCACGCGATCGGGCTTCTGCCACGCGTCGCGCCCCGGATCGTCGAAGCGCGCGACCCAGTCGTCGGCGTGCTCGAAGCGGTGCTGCATCTCGTGCGCGTGATGAGGATGTTGCGCGTGATGAGGATGATGCGCGTGGTGTTCGTGCGGAGGCGGTTTGGGCGTGGACATTCGGCACCCGAGCAACACCAAGGTGATCGTCACGAAACGTCGCATCGAATCAGCTCCAGCGGCCCTCGAGGATCGAGTATTGGCCGGCGTTCTTCACCGTGATCGCGGCCCCGGCTTCGCGCAGGCCGTCGCTCGACACGCCCGCACGGCTCACCACGAGCAGCGCGAGCCCGCCGGGGGCCATCCACGTGCGCAGCCCGGCGATGAGCGCGACGAGCTCGGTGCGCTCGGCATGGGTCGGCGGGTTCACGAGCGCGAGCTCCACGGTGCCCGGGTCGATCGCACAGCCACGCGGGGGCTCGCGGGGGAGCCCGTCGGTGGCGCTGAGCGTGACCCGATCGCCCACGCCCGCCGCGCCGGCGTTCTTCTGCAGCAGCTCGCCCGCGACGAGGTTGCTCTCGACCGCGAGCACGCGCGCGCCCTCGAAGCGGAGCGCGGCCCAGATCGCGAGCGGTCCGATGCCGGCGCACAGATCGACGACGTTGCGCGGCGCGATGGACAGCGCATCCGCGTGCTCGATGAGCGCGCGCGTGCCGTCGTCGAGCGACTTGCGCGAGAACACCCCGGGCGCGCTCGCGAGCTCGACCCCGGGCAGCGCGTCGTCGACGATCGTGTAGCGCCGTTCGAGCAGCTCGCGCGCGTGCGCCTCGTCGACCTTGCCCTCGTGCACGCTGCGCATGAGCCGATAGCCCTGGTCGCGGCGGACGATCTCCACGTTGCCGAGCAGCGCGGCCATCGTGTCGGCCAGGCTCTCGGCGCCCTTCTGTTTGCGCGCGGAGCACCAGAGCGTGCCGCCTTCGGCGAGCGCGAGCGCACCACGGGCGAGACACGACTGCGTGAAGTCCTTGCCGAGGTGCGCACGCGGCCAGACCGCGGCGTGTTGCATGCGCGGCAGCGCTGCGATCGCGGCGAGATCGGTGCAGTCGATCGTGCGACCGCGTGCGCCCGATCGCTCGCGCACGTCGAGCACGAGCCGTGCCGCGCCGGGTGGGATCCCCGGCAGATCGCCGCAGTGCACGAGCAACAGCTGCGCCGGATCGACGCGGGCGAGCGCGCCGCCCAGCAGCAACACTCCGGCATCGTCTTCTCGCAGGCCTTCGCTCACGGACCGCAAGGTGCCACAGAAACGCGGCGAGGCGCGGCGGCCGTGGGCTAGACTCCACCGGATGCCGCGCATCCTGTCTCCCCGAGCCGCCCAGGCCCTCGTCGCCGAAGGAAACGTCGAAGTGATCGACGTGCGCGAGCCTGCCGAGTACGCCGGCGGGCACGTGCCCGGTGCGCGGCTGTTGCCGCTCGCGGAGCTGCGCGGCGACCCGCGTGCGAAGCTCACGCGCGATCGACTGCTCTTCGTGTGCGCGAAGGGGATGCGCAGCCTCACCGCGGCGAAGCTCGCCGAGGAGATCGGGCTCACCGAGGTGTACTCGCTCGACGGGGGCACGCAGGCCTGGGCGAGCGAAGGGCTGCCGATCGAGCACCCGTAGCGGCGATTCGGCGGCGAGCGCAAACGCCATCAAGCGCGCCCGGGCCGGGCTCGACTAGGCTAGTGGGCGTGGTCGACGTTCGCCCCGATCTGCTCCGCGATCTGCTCGACACCCTGGTCGAATCGCTCGACGACGCCGCCGATGCGCGTGCGCGTGCCGAGCAGGTGGGGCTGTCGCGCTGGTACTTCGATCGGCTGGTGTCGGCGAAGATCGCCGAGCCGCCGGCCGCATTCCGGCGGCGGCTCTTGCTCGAGCGCGCGGCGTGGCAGCTGCGCCGCGGCACGAGCGTGACCGAGGTCGGGCTCGAGGCCGGCTACGGCTCGATCGAGGCCTTCTCGCGGGCGTTCAGTGCCGCGTTCGGCATGCCGCCGAGTCGCTTCGCGAACGAGGGCGCCGACCACCGGATCTCCGCACCGAACGGCCTGCACTTCCATCCACCCGCCGGGCTTCGCGTGCCCGGCCGACCCAGCAAGAGGAGCACCATGGATCTCGACGACCGACTGATCGAGCACGACGACTGGCAGACCAAGCGCCTGCTCGAGCACGCGAGCACGCTGACCGACGAGCAACTCGACAAGACGATGCGCCCCGGGCACGTCGTCTTCCGCTTCGACGGCCCCGAGGAGAGCGTGCGCGCGATGCTCGACAAGCTGGTGTGGACGAAGGAGGTGTGGACCGCCGCGATCGGCGGCCGCGATTATCCGGATGCGCGCGATCGATCGATGGCCGGCCTGCGGCGGCGATACGACGCGGTGGGCGAGCAGTTCCTCGCGCTCGTGCGGCGGATCCGCGACAAGGGCGAGTGGAACGACGCCTTCATCGACGCGCTCTGCACCCCACCCCAGAGCTTCACGTTCGGCGGCGTGCTCGCGCACATCCTCACCTTCGCGGCGCATCGTCGGATGACGCTGATCGCGGTGCTGCGCGAGCTCGGCGTGCCGGATGTCGACGCCGCATGCCCGATCGACTGGGAACGAATGCACGAACGCGAGGCGTGACGACGCGGGCGCGGAGCCGCGCCCGCGCGCGAATTCGAATCGACCGATTCGGCATGGTTCGACCCGAGTGAAGGCTTCACTCGCATCGAAACAACCACTTCCTGCCGATTCATGGCAGAGTGGAAATGGTGGGTCGGCGTTTCCGGCTCCGGACGGATCGTGCCGATCGATTTTCCGGAAGCGACCCCGTTCGAGACGTATCGATATCGCGACGGGGCGATCGCGTTCGAGCGCGACGGCGACACGAGCCACGGTCGACTGGTGTGACTCGCGGGAGACGGGCAGACGTCCGAGGTGGTGCTCGAGCGCGCACCCGACGACTTCTCGATCCTGCACGGTGACCGCATTGTCTTCGTCGATCGCGCGAGCCCGGAGCTGCCGGGTCCGCTGGTCGTGCACGTTCCGGACGAGGGCGTCACGACGATCGACGACGCCGTGCTCGACATGCTGTGGCCGCTCGAGTCGACGAGCATCGACCGCGCCTTTCCGGACGCCGCCGAGATCGTCTACGCCGTCGATCGCGGCTTCGTGCCGGACGTCGGCGGTCCGATGATCGTCCGACGCACGGTCCTGCCCTGACGTGTTGTCCACGAAGCGGCCAGATCGCAGCACTCCGGGCCGCTGACTCCCGTTTTCTGTCCGGATCTGGCCACGGCCTCCGCGGGGAATAGCGCCCCGAGCTCGCGCGTCCGCGGGCCGCCGGAGGTTCACACCATGATCGACTATCTCGTCGCGCGCGTGATGGCGTGGATGGAGAGCGAGCCCGTCGTCGGGCTCATGATGACGGTCGCTGCAGTCGTCACCTTCGCGGGGATCTATCGCCGCGGCGGTGGACCCGAGCGCGGGCCCTGGGCGTTCGCGCAGCGCATCGTCGAGGCCGGCACGATGGCCGCCCTGCTCATGGGACTGCTCTGGGCGTTCCGGGCCGTGCTCGGTGACAACGCGAGCACCTTCGGGGCCGAGCACGGGCGCGTGTCCGAGGCGAACTTCAAGAGCGTGCAGACGATCTGGGGCGCACCGCATGTGCAGCAAGAGCTCGCGGTGCACCACTACCGCAAGGTCGTGGAGCGCGAGGAGCAGTTCCGCGACGACCCCACGCTGCCGCCGGTGTTCCGCGAGGTCGAGCGCGAAGAGCTCGTCGACCAGGACTCGATCACGCGTGCGCGCGGCAGCGTCGTCGTCGTGCCCAACCAGCGCAAGAAGGGCAGCGGCGTCTACAGCGGCTTCGAGGCCAGCTTCGACGTCGAGTACGAGGTCGCGAATCCGTCCAGCTACACCACGCGCACCGAGCTCGTGCTGCCGCTCTCCGGGCAGGTCTTCTACGACCAGCTCCGCGTCACCGTCGACGGCGAAGAGCTCGGCGCCCGGCTCCGGGTCGACACCGACGCGCTGCGCTGGGAGCAGACGATGACGCCGGGCGAGCGCATCACGATCGTGATCGGCTACGCGACCCGCGGCGTCGAGCACTTCTACTACCAGATCCCCGAGCCCCGCGAGATCCGCGACTTCGCACTCACGATGCGCGTCGTCGGACTGCCGCGCGCCGACGTGAACTACCCCGAGGGCTGCCTGACCCCGAGCGACATCGAGGAAGACGGCGACGATCTCGTGCTGCGCTGGGCGCTCGATCGCTCCCTCACCACCGCCGGCATGGGCGTCGCGCTGCCGCGCCCCGAGCAACCCGGCGCCGAAGTCGGCTCGGTGCTGTCGCGCAGTCCCTACGCGCTCATGCTGCTCATCGGCGCCGTGTGTCTCACGCTGCTGGTCGACTCGATGGGTCGTGCGGGCCGCGATGCGGTCGCGCTGCTCGACGTCGCGCTCACCTGCGCGAGCTACTCGCTCGTGTTCGTCGTGATGGCCGCCGCCGCCGATGCGACTGGCGGCCTCTGGGGAGCGTTCGCGCTCGGTGCCCTGCCCTGCCTCGCGCTGTCGTGGTGGCTGTGGCGACGGCATCCCTCGCGCACGCCGGTGCTCGCGCTCGTCGCCTTCTTCGTCGCGGTGCATCCGCTCTCGGCGCTGTTGCCCGAGCACCAGGAGGCCTTCGACGCCGCGGTGGTCGCGGGGCTCGTGCTCTACCTCGTCGCGCTCACACTGCGTTCACGTGCACGTGCAGCCGTGGTGCCCACCGACCTCGAGCCGCGCACGCCGACGCTCGAAGACCTTCCGGCCACACCATGACGACGACATGTGAGACCCGCGCGCCGTAGCCACCCACGCTCGGGATGCAGTAACCTCGTCGCCGAGATCGCTGCTTGACGCGCCACCTCGATCGACTGTTCTTCGGATCGCTGCTCGGCGCCCTCGCGGCGTGCAGCCTCACGCTCACCGACGTCTCCGACTGCGAGGCCGATCTCGACTGCGTCTCGACCTTCGGCAAGGGCTGGTCGTGCGGCGGCGATGGCCTCTGCGTCGAGCCACTGTCGCCCGACGAGCTCGCCGCATGCGAGGTCGCGGTCTGCGATCGCGTCATCAACATCGGCAACGTCTCCGCGCAGACCGGCCCCACCTCGAACCTCGGCACCGAGATGGTCGCGGGCATCCGCGCCGCGTTCAAAGAGGCCAACGACCAGGGTGGCGTGCAGGGTCGACAGCTCAACCTCATCGTGCGCGACGACGGCTACGAGCCCGACAACACGGTGCCGGCGATGCAGGACCTCGTGCTCGGCGGCGAGCGCCGCAAGGTGCTCGCGATCGTCGGCAACGTCGGCACGCCGCCGGCCGCAGTGGCGGTGCCGATCGCGAAGGACGAGGACGTCGTGTTCCACGGCGCCTTCACGGGCGCGGGGCTGTTGCGCGAGGATCCGCCGGCGCGCGTCGTGTTCAACTATCGCGCGAGCTACGAGCAGGAGACCGCGGCGATCGTCTACTACGTCCGCCAGTTCCGCGACATCACCGAGCAGGTGCCGGCCGACAACATCGGCGTATTTGCGCAGGGCGAGACGGCCGCGGCCGACGACGCGTCTGCGTTCGACGGCTACGGCGCCTCGGGCTTCGGCGGTGTCGCCGAGGCGCTGCGCGGCACGATCCCCGAGGACGAGATCCCCAAGGCCAGCTACGAACGCAACACCTCGAACGTCGACGTCGCCACCGAGTACTTCGTGCGTTGGCTCGCCGGTCCCGACTCGGTGGTCGCCGACGACGGGGTCGTGCGCGCGACGATCGTGATGGTGCCCACCGCCGATCCGGCGGCGAACTTCATCTTCGCGATGCGCGATGCGATCGCCGCGGCCGCGGCCGACACCGATCCCACCGGCATCGAGCTCGACGACGACGAGCGCGCGAAGCTGGCCAGCGTCGATCTGTTCCTCGCGAGCGTGTCGTTCGTCGGCAGCGACAAGCTGCGGCAGAACCTGATGGGCCAGGATCCGCGGTACTGCCCCGGCATCGCGGTCGCGCAGGTGGTGCCGCTGCCGGGCGGCAGCTCGTCGGGCGCGCTCGGCTACCGCGAAGCGCTCGCGGCCTACGTCGAAGACACCTCCGACGTGCGCGCGCCCGGCTTCGTGTCGTTCGAGGGCTATCTCGCGGCGCGCTTGTTCGTCGACGGGCTCCGCCAGGCGCCGACGCTCGACACCGACGGCGTCGTCGAGGGCCTGCAGTCGCTCATGGGCCTCGAGTACGGCATCGGCACGGCGCTGTCCTTCAGCGTCGACGATCACCAGGCCTCGGATCGCGTCTTCGGCACCCAGCTCGACGGCAACTGCGAATTCCAGACGCTCGAGCTCGGCGCGGAGGGCTGAGCCGCGGTCGCGGCTCAGAAGCGGAAGCCGAGCCCTGCGGGCGCGAGCGCGGTGTTGCGCCGGCGCGCGTCCTTCTTCTTCCGCGCCGCGTTCGTCGCCAGCACGATCACCAGCGCGAGCGCGGCCGCGGAGCCGATGCCGATCATGATGTCCGTGCCGAGTGCGAACTTTCGGCTCGCGCTCAGATCCGCGTCGGCGTCGTCCGAGCACAGCCTGCCCGCGTCGCCGTCGCGGCAGCGGTCGGCGGCCGCCTTGTCGCGGCCGCGCGCGGCGAGGCCGAGCCCCAGCGCCGTCGCGAAGCTCGCCGCCGCGACCGAGGTGAACACCGCCGCGGCCGGGCCGAAGATCTTGCGCTCACGCGGTGCGGGCTCGTCGAGCAGCACCGGCTTCGCGGGCGCGGCGGTGGGCTCGGCCGCCGGCTGCACGGGCGCGCCTCCACTGCGCTGCGCCTCGAGCTGCGCGTTGAGCTTGCGCTTGCGGAAGCTCTCCGCCTTCTCGGCCAGCTTGTCCCACTCGTCGGCCGGCGCGTGCACGCGATAGGCCTGCAGGTACTCGAGCGCGAGGTCGTACTCGCCGGCGCGCTCCGCTGCGAGCGCGATGTTGTAGAGCAGCGTCGGATCGCCCGACGTGGCGTACGCGAGCCGGAAGGCCTGGATCGCCTCGGCGTAGCTGCCCTCCTGGAACAGCTTGTAGCCGTTGTCGAACAGCTCCTTGCCGCGGAGCTGATCGGCCTCGCTCGGTGCAGAAGGCGGCGTGGGCACCGAGGTGTCGGCGGCCGGGCCAGCGAGCGCGATGCTGAGGATGATGGCGATCGCCTTCATGGCCGGACTCGATGCTACCAGAACCACGTGAGTGCAGTGACGAGCGCGACGGCCGACGCGAGCACGATGATCGCGATCGCCGATCGCTCGCTCCAGCTCCGTGGTGCGACATCGTCGGCGGCGGGCTCGTGTGCACGCTGCTCGCGGGCAACGATCGGCACGAGCCCGAGCTGGAACGCCGGTGAGTCGTACACACCGGAGGGTGGCGGCGGGATCGAGCCGTAGTCGATCGCCGACTCCACGGGAACACCGAACAGGCTCGCGACGAACTCGCCGACGGCATGCGGGCTCACGCGCATGTGCTCGTCGTGGGCGAAGCGCTCGAGCTCGTCGCGCAGCGCACGGGCCGACGCGTAGCGGTGGTCGCGATCCTGCGCGAGCGCTCGCATCACGATCGCCGCGAGCGCGGGCGGATAGCTGGGCAGCCAGTGTGTCGGCGGCGGGATCGGCAGCCGCAGGATCCGTTCGATCGCGGCGGCGTCGTTGTCGGCCTCGAACGGCTTCCGGCCCGTGGTGAGCTCGTAGAGGATGACCCCGAGCGAGAACACGTCGCTGCGCCCGTCGATCGCGAGATCCTGGATCTGCTCGGGCGAGGTGTAGCGGGTCTTGCCCTTGCGCGTGCCCGGCCGCGTGATGCGGACCTCCACGCTGCTGCGCGCGATGCCGAAGTCGAGCAGCTTCACGCCACCCGCGTAGGTCACGAAGATGTTCGACGGCGAGACGTCGCGGTGCACGATGCCGAGCGAGTGCCCGCGCGGGTCGGTCTTGCGGTGGGCGTAGTCGAGCCCAGCCGCGATCGCGATGCCGATCGCGACCGCGTGCTCGATCGGCAGCGTCGCGCCGCGGCGTTCGAGCTCGCGCGTGACCGCGAGCAAGTCCTTGCCCGCGAGGTACGGCATCACGATGTAGTAGTCGCGCCCGTCGTGCCCGAGGTCGGAGACGTTGACGATGTTCGGGTGCTCCAGGCTCGCGGCGATGCGGGCCTCGCGACGGAACATCGCCACGAACTCCGCGTCGCCGGCGAGGTGCGGCAGGATCCGCTTCACCACCACGAGCTTCTCGAAGCCCGACGCACCCGAGACGCGGCCGAGGAACAGCTCGGCCATGCCTCCGAGCGCGAGCCGGCGAATCACCTCGTAGCGACCGATCCGTTGTGTGCCGAACCAGCGCTGCCCGGGCGTCGCTGGCTCTTCGGCAGACTCGGACACCGTGCTCACGTGGGTGGCCGCAGATCGTCGTCGAGCTTGGGGATGAGGCTCTTCTTCGGCTTGGCCGGCTCGGCGGCTGCCGCGGGCGCGGCCGCGGGCGTCGCCGCAGATCGAGCCACGCTCTTCGCGGCGACCTTGGTCTTCGCCTTCGCCTTCTTCGTCGGCTTCGCGGGCTCGGGCGCGTCCTCGGGCACGTCGCTCGACTCGACGATCACGACGTCACTGCCCTGCAGTCGCTCGAGTCGCTGGGCCAGCGGCGCGCAGTCGGGCTGATCCGCGGCGCCCTCGGGCACCCGCGCCTGCCGCAGCACGTCGGTGTAGCTCGCCGCACCGCCCAGCGTGATCGCGTCGAGCGCAGCGGCGAACGTGCGACACGGCGTCGACGACTGCGCGGCCTGCAGCAGATCGAGGCTCACCTGCAGATGCGTGTCGATCTCCGCCGACGCCTCGAGCCGCCCGATCGTCTCGAGCAGCTCGTGCCGCCGCGTCCAGCCCTCGCGCGCCGCGAGCTCGGGATCGTTGACGAGCGCGAGCAGCTTGCTCGCATCGGGCTTGGCGTCGCTCGGCGCGTCGACCTCCGGCGGCTCCGTGGTCTCCGGCTCGGCGGTCGCCGTCGTCGTCGGCTCGGCCGGCGGCTGCGCGAGCGTCAGCGTCACCACCGTCACCGCGCTCGTCGCGGCCACCGCGGCTGCGACCCACAGCATCCACGCACGGCTCGCCCGCGCTCGCACCGGTCGCCTCGGCGCCTCGTCGCGATCCGACCACGTGACGTCGGAGCGCGACGGCTTCACGCCGGGGCTCGGCGTCGCGTCGTCGGAGACGATCGCCGGGTACGCGTTGCCGAGCTGCGGCGTCGGTCGCCGCACCGCCGGCGCGAGCATCGTGTGCCCGTCGCCGCGCAAGAACGCCTCGAGCGCGTCGAGCACCTCGCGCGCCGATGCGGGCCGCAGGTCTCGCTCCTTCGCGGTGAGCTGCGCGACGATCGCAGCGAGCGGCACCGGCACATCGGCCGGCAACGCGGGCAGCTGCTCGTGCACCTGCATGCGCAGCGCCGCGACGCCGTCCTCGGCAGCGAACGGCAGCTTCCCCGCGAGCAGCTCGTAGAGGATCATGCCCACCGAGTAGAGATCGGCGCGCTCGTCGACGACCATGCCGAGCGCCTGCTCGGGACTCATGTACGCCGGCGTGCCGGCCATGAGCCCGGTCATCGTGGTGGTCGAGTCCGCCTCCGAGCCGCGGATGACCTTCGCGAGCCCGAAGTCGACGATCTTGGCGACCTTCGTGCCGCCCTGCTCGACCGCCATGAACACGTTCTCGGGCTTGAGGTCGCGATGGATCACGCCGTGGCTGTGCGCGTGGTCGAGCCCGCGCAGGATCTCGACGACGAGCCGCGTCGCGCGAGCGGCATCCCAGCGCCCGGGCGGCCGCACGCGCAGCGTCTGCCCCTCGAGCAGCGGCATCACCATGAAGCTCAGCTCGGTGCTCGTCACCCCGAAGTCGTGCACCGTGATGCAGTTCGGGTGGTCGAGCCGGGCCGCGCTCTCGGCCTCGCGCAGGAATCGAGTGGACGCCCCGGGCCCGAGGTCCGGGTCCATCACCTTGATCGCGATGTCGCGGTTGAGTCGGAGATGGTGACCGCGGAACACGAACGACATGCCGCCGATCGCCAGCACGGCATCGACGCGATAGCGGCCCTCCAGCACGTTGCCGAGCAGCTCGGCGACGATCGGAGGTGCCTTCAGGACTTCGCCCATTCCAGCAACCATAGCGTCGCGAGCCCTCGCGCGCGCATCGCTGACTCGAATCGGGAAGGTCGTGTCGGGCCGCTGCACACTGCACGGCACTGCGCGACTGCTCGCATCGTGGGCACGGACACCCTCGTCGCGGCGGTGCGCGCGCGAACGATGATCAATCGATCATGTCGTCATCATCGCCGCTTGCGATGGCGTCGCAATGCGCGAGCGCCCCACACCGTCGCCACGAGCACGCCCATCATCCCGCCGATGTCGCGCAGCGCTGCGAACGTCGCGAGCGCGAACAGGAGCTGCAGCGCGATCAACCATCGCGAAGGGATCGGCAGGCCGAAGAGCAACGGGGTCTCGAGCGTGGTGTGGAGATGCCGGCTCGCGAACGCGGGCACGACGATCGCCATGACGATGCGCTGGCCCTGCACCATCCAGAACGCGAAGGGACTGCGCTCGCCGCCGACGCCCTCCCACGCGAGCTGGGTGAGCACCGCAGCACTGCCTGCGATCACGATGCCGCCGAGCAAGAGCACGCGCACGCGCGCGGCCCCCATGAGCACGCACAGCTCGACGGTGAACCAGTAGATCACCACGAGCTGCATCGCGCCCCACAGGCTGAGCCCGCCCTCGCCGACGAGCCCGAACGTGACGAGCCGCCAGAGCTGGCCGTGCTGCCACACCGCGGGATCGAGGCGCAGCCACGCGACGAGCGGGCGCAGCTCGACGAACGCATCGGCGATCATGCCGGCGCCGAGCAACACGAGCAGCGCGACCACGAAGTCGGGCGGACGCCCGCGTGCACCGGTCACCGTCTCGCGCCAGGGATCCCGCTCGATCATGGGCGCGAGGATGGTCGCAGCATCACGCGCGGCTGGCCAGCGCGCGCACCACCCAGCGCGAGAGCTCGGGCGCGCCGACGGCCGGCCGCGCGCGCCGGGCCACGCGCAACGCGTCGCGCAGTGCGGCGACGTCCGCCCAGCGCTGGCGAGGATCGACCGCGAGGCAGCGCGTCGCCAGCTGCACCAGATCGGGTGCGAGCCCGTGCAGTCGCGGATCGCTGGCCGCACGGATCCGATCCATCGTCTCGACGGCGGTCGCGCCGTCGAAGGGCCGCGCGCCGGTGACGAGCTCGACGAGGAGCACGCCGAGCGCGAACTGATCGCTCGCGCCGTCGAGCGGCGCACCGTCGACCTGCTCGGGCGACAGGTACGCGTACTTGCCCCGCACGATGCGTGCACGCGTCTGGCTCGCGGAGCCGGTCGCCTTCGCGATGCCGTAGTCGCCGAGCTTCACGTCGCCCGTGCTCGAGACCAGCACGTTCGCGGGGCTCACGTCGCGGTGCACGAGCCCGAGCGGACGACCGGTCGCGTCGCAGAACGCGTGCAGGTAGCCGAGCGCCGCCGCCACGCGATCGACGACGAAGAGCGCGAGCGGCTCGTCGAGCCCCGTGCTCGCGAGCAACCGACCGAGATCGGCGCCGTCGACCAGATCCATCACCACGTAGTAGCGCCCGGCCTCGACGCCGAGATCCATGACGCCGACGAGGTTCGGGTGGCTCATCGCCGCGCCGAGCTTGGCCTCGGCGATGAGCAGCTTCTGCAGCTCGGCGTCGTCGCCGGACTCGGGGAGGAGCACCTTCAGCGCGACCCGCTTGCTGAAGCCGCTCGCGCCGTAGCGCTCGGCCGCGAACACCTCCGCCATCCCGCCCGCACCGATGCGCGCGAGGATGCGGTACGGCCCGAGCTTCGCCGGCGTGATCATGACGATGCGCTAAGCTTGGCACGTGTCCGGCAGCGCGACCATGCACACCGAAGCCCTCGGCGGACCGGAGGGCACCGGCATCGCGTGTCAGCTCGTCGTCGTCGAGGGTCCCGACATGGGTCGCGCGGTCGACATCGGCGACGCCGAGCTCGTCGTCGGCAGCGATCCGTCGTGCACGCTCGTGCTGCGCGACGAGGCGGTCTCGCGGCGTCATCTCAGCGTGCGCGCCGACGGAGCTCGCTTCGTGGTGCGCGACCTCGACAGCAAGAACCACACGCTCTACCAGGGCTCGCAGCTCGGCGAGGCCACGCTGCCCGCGGGCGCCACGCTCAAGCTCGGGCGCTCGTTCGTGCGGCTGCAGCCGCGACCGCAGTCGCTCGAGCTGCCGCCGTCGCAGTCGCGCCGCTTCGGCGAGCTGGTCGCCGAGAGCCTCGCGATGCGCGAGGTGTTCGCGGTGCTCGATCTCGCCGCGGGCACGGACGTGTCGGTGCTGCTCGGAGGCGAGACCGGCGTGGGCAAGGAGCTCGCGGCGCGGGCGATCCACGAGCGCGGGGCCCGACGCGGGCACGCGTTCGTCGCGATCGACTGCGGCGCGCTGCCGGAGAGCCTGCTCGAGAGCGAGCTGTTCGGTCACGTGCGCGGTGCGTTCACCGGCGCCGCGAGCCCACGCCAGGGTGCGTTCGTGCGGGCCGACGGCGGCACGATCTTCCTCGACGAGCTCGACTCGATGCCGCTCGCGGTGCAGGCCAGGTTCCTGCGCGTGCTCGAGGAGCGCCGCGTGCGTGCGGTCGGTGCCGATCGCGAGGTGGCGATCGACATCCGCGTGATCGGGGCCTCGCGTCGCGACCTGCGCGAGCTGGTGGCCGAGGGCGCGTTCCGGCCCGATCTCTACTACCGACTGTCCGTGGTGCGCGTCGTGCTGCCGCCTTTGCGCGAGCGCAGGGAGGACCTCGTGCCGATCGTGCGCGAGCTGCTGCGGCTGCGGGGGCTCGCCGAGCCCGGGCCGATCGAGGGCGAGAACCTCGACCGGCTCGTGGTGCACGACTGGCCGGGCAACGTCCGCGAGCTCCGCAACGCGATCGATCGCGCGGTCGCGCTGTCGCCGGGGGTCACGCGCTTCGCCGAGCTGCGGCTCGCGATCGATGCGCTCGCGACGACGAGCGACGCGCCGTCGGTGCGCAGCGATCTGCCGTTCGCACAGGCGAAGCAGGCGGTCGTCGACGCGTTCGAGCGCCGCTACCTGCGGGATCTGTTCGAGCGCTGCGACGGCAACATCTCTGCGGCCGCACGCGAGGCCGACCTCGATCGCAAGCACCTGCGCACGCTGCTCGTGCGTCACGGCATCGTCCGTGACGCGTGAGCGCGCAGCACGATCGCGGTGATGTTGTCGCTGCTGCCCGCGGCGTACGCGGCGTCGATGAGCCGCGCGCACGCCTGCGCGGGGGTCGAGTTGCGCAGCAGCAATGCGATGCTGGCGTCGGGTAGCTCGCCCCACAGCCCGTCGGAGCAGAGCAGGTAGGTGTCGCCGGCGCGCACGTCGAGGCCGTGCACGTCGGGCACGACGTCGCCCGGCATGCCGATCGCGCGGGTGAGGCACGCGAGGAACGAGGGCGACACGTCGTGCGTGGTGCCGCTGCGCTGCAGCTCGGCGGCGACGGAGTGATCGAGGGTGAGCTGCTCGAGCTCGTCGCGCAGCCGATAGATCCGCGAGTCGCCGACGTTGCCGATCGCGAGCCGGCGATCCCTGAAGAGCGCGACGGTGGCGGTGGAGCCCATCCGCGCGAGCCGCCCCGTGCGCTGCGCCTTCACCTCGCGATCGGCGACGCGCAGCCCGACCTCGAGCATGGCCTCGAGCGGCCCGAGCTCGCCGCGCTCGCGCAGCGGCCACGTGCCCTCGGGGTCGAGCTCGATGCGCGCGACGAAGCCCTCGAGCGCCGCGACGACGGCCGCGCTCGCGACCTCGCCGCCGTCGTAACCACCCATGCCGTCGGCGACGACGAACAGCCCGAGCTCCGGGCGCATGAGCCAGGCATCCTCGTTGTTCGCGCGCCGTCCGACGACGGAGCCACCCGCACACTCGAGCGCGATCGCATCGTGCATGCGCGACGTGAGTGCGAGCGCGATGCCGTCGGCGAAGCCCGCGACGACGCAGGCGCGCCCGGGGTGGCGACCCCGCGGTCCGGGCGGCTGCGCTCGGGGCCGACACCCCAGGGGACGCCTGCATCCGCGGCGCTGCGCCGCCGCGGTCACGCTCCTAACCCGGGCTAGCGCCGCGAAACCATCACTTCGGCCCCGCCCGCTCGCCCCGTGCTAGACCTCGGCTCGGACGGTCGTATGCAGGCCGCCGCGACGATGCATGTCCGCATCGACCGCGGCCGCGCGACGGCCTTCCCGCCGGGATCCGTACGCGGACGACCCCGCGGTCCTGGTAGCGACGACCCCGCTCAGGCGGTCCATGCAGTGACGCAAATCGAGAATTTCCTCCCGCTCGTCGAGCCCGACGCGCTCGCAAAGATCACCAGCGTGAAGGCCTTCAAGGCCGGACGCGAGCTGTTCGACGCCAAGGGCGTCTCCGACCTCGTCTACTCCGGTGACGCGGTCTCGGGGCGCGTGCGCGGCAGCCAGCCGTTGCCGCACTCGACGTCGATCAAGCTCGATGGTCCCGGTCGGCTCGGCGCGCAGTGCTCGTGTCCGACCTTCACCGACGGCTGGGAGCGCTTCTGCCACCACGCGGTCGCGCTCGGCCTCGCGCTGCGCCAGCAGTACCGCTCGGGCGGCGAGATCACGACCACGCAGAACCCGTGGGTCGCGGAGATCGGCCCCGAGGCCGCGGCGGCTGCGAACCGCTACACGATCTCGCAGCGCGGCGGCACGTGGCTCGTGCAGACCTTCCAGTCCGGCGCCGCGATGGAGAGCAAGCGCAGCCGCTCCGGCAAGGATGCGCTCGCACCCGCCGATCGGCTGATCCGCCACTACCTCGCGCAGGAGGTCGATCGCAGCGACGACGGCTCGCGCGAGCTCGACGATCCGGCGCTCGCCGGGCTCCTGTACTTCGCCCGCTACGCGCAGGTGAGCCTGAAGGGCGTCGGCAAGCTGCGCTTCGTGCCCGATCCGCTGACCTTGCGCGTGCAGGCCGAGCCGCGCAACGACGGCAACATCGATCTGCACGCGTTCCTCGAGCATGCCGGCAGCGCGCGCACGTTCGAGGTCGACAAGGGCCGCGTCATCGCCGGCGCGCCCACGTGGTTCCTCGTGCCCGAGACCTGCGAGCTGTTCATGGTGCTCGACACGCCGCCGTGGGTGCTCGAGGCGATCGGCAAGGCGCCGCGCATCGTCATGGACGCGCGCGTCGACGCCGAGGCGATGGACTCGATCGTGGGCCAGCTCCACACGGTGGGGGTGTCGCACGCCGATCTGCACGCGCTCGCCTCCGACGCGCGCAGCGTCGATCGCATCGTCGTGACGATCGAAGGCGATCCCGCGAAGGTGAAGGTGCAGCTCGCCGCGCGCTACGGGCTCGTGACGCTCGGCATCGCCGGCGACGAGCCCGAGTCGGCGCGCTACTCGATGACCGCGGGCGGCCAGACGGTCTCGTTCTACCGCGACCTCGATGCCGAGGCCGTCGCGCGCAAGGTGCTGCTCGATCTCAAGCTCGAGTGGAGCACCGGCGACGATGCGTTCATCGCGACGGGCGACGCCGCGATCGAGTTCCTCATCGCGGGCGTGCCGCTCCTGCCCGAGACCTGGGAGAAGCGCATCCCCAAGCTGCCGAAGATCCGCTCCAAGTCGCCGACGCCGCGCGTGTCGGTGTCGACCGGCGACGGCTCGGTGCTGGACGTCGAGGCGATCGTCGACATCGAAGGCGAAGAGGACCTGCTCAGCTTCCGCGACCTGCTGCGCTGGCTGCACGAAGGTCGACGCTGGGTCACGCTCGCCGACGGCAGCGTCGTCAAGCTCGACCCGAAGATCCTGCAGCCGGTCGCCGAGGCCACCGGCGACATCCAGTTCGACAAGGACGGCAAGGCCGAGGTCTCGACGCTCGAGCTCGGCACGCTGTCGCGCCTGCTCACCGAGGTGCCCACCGCCGAGGTCGCGAAGGAGGTGCGCTCGCTCCTGCAGGGCATGACCGGCGATCGCAGCGGCAAGGCCCCGCGCAAGGCGAAGGCGCTCAACGCCAAGCTGCGCGAGTACCAGAAGTCCGGCTTCGCGTGGCTGTGGCAGCTGCACGAGAACCGCATGACCGGCGTGCTCGCCGACGACATGGGGCTCGGCAAGACGGTGCAGGCGCTCGCGCTGCTCACGAAGGCGAAGGAAGACGAGGGCAACGCGCCCACGCTGATCGTGTGCCCGACGTCGGTGCTGCTGGTGTGGAAGCAGGAGGTCGCGAAGTGGGCCCCATCGCTGTCGCTGCTCGTGTGGCACGGGCCCGACCGCATGGAGAACGCGCGGCTGCTGAAGAAGACCGACATCATCGTCACGAGCTATGCGCTCTTGCGGCGCGACATCGACGACCTGGCCAAGATCCGCTTCCGCTACGTGATCCTCGACGAGGCCCAGTACATCAAGAACTGGACCACGAGCACGGCGAAGAGCGCGAAGATCCTGAAGAGCGATCACCGGCTGGCGATGACCGGCACGCCGGTCGAGAACCACCTGATCGATCTCTGGGCGATCTTCGACTTCCTCGCGCCGGGCTTCCTCGGCAAGCTGACCGACTTCCAGAAGAACTACGTGAAGCCGATCGAAGACGGCGACATCAAGCAGCTCGATCAGCTGCGCGTGCGCGTGCGTCCGTTCGTGATGCGGCGCAAGAAGGAAGACGTCGCCTCCGAGCTGCCGCCGAAGACCGAGCAGGTGATCTTCTGCAACTTCGGACGCTCGCAGCTCGGGCTCTACAACCGCATCCTCAAGGCGGCGAAGGACGAGATCACCGGGCGCATCGACGAGGTCGGCGTCGAGAAGGCGCAGATGACGATCCTCGCCGCGCTCACGCGACTGCGGCAGGTGTGCTGCGATCCGCGGCTCCTGGGGTTGCCGGAGGGCACGCCGGTGCCGCCATCGGCGAAGCTCGAGGCGTTCGAGGAGCTCATCGCGGACGCGACGGGCTCGGGGCGCAAGACGCTGGTCTTCTCGCAGTTCGTGGAGATGCAGAAGATCCTCGGCGCGTCGCTCGACAAGCTGGGCATCGAGTACCTGTGGCTGCACGGCGGCACGAAGAACCGCGAGGAGCTGGTGGGGAAATTCCAGCAGCCCGGGGGGCCGCCGGTGTTCCTGATCTCGCTGAAGGCGGGCGGCAGCGGCATCACGCTGACCGAGGCCGACACGGTCATCCACTACGATCCGTGGTGGAACCCGGCGGTCGAGGACCAGGCCACGGACCGTGCGCACCGCATCGGGCAGGACAAGCCGGTGATGGTCTACCGCATGGTCATGGAAGACACCGTCGAGCAGAAGATGGTGGAGCTCGGCCAGCGAAAGCGCGCGGTCGCCGAGAGCGCGCTGGGCCGGGATGCGAGCGCGGGCAAGAGCTTGACGATGCAGGACGTCGAAGAGCTGCTGCGGACGCCCGCGATCAATCCTTGGGATTGATCGCGCGCGAGCGGTATCGCCCACCCGCACGGCGCCTCACGCACGGTTGCGCGTGCGCGGCGAGTGGACGACGCTCGCGGCATGGTCCGCTCGTCTGCCTTGCTCCGTGGCCTCGGTCTCGTCCTCGCTCCCACTGCGCTCGTCACCGGCTGCCCGGGGGACGACGCGTCGGTCGACACCGCGGATTCCTCGAGCAGCTCGGGCGGCGAGCCCACGTCGTCGACGACGCTGACCACGACCTCGGTCTCCGACACGGCGTCGACGACGGTGTCGACCACCGACACCGAGCCGTCGACCACCACGATCGATCCCGACTCGTCGTCCTCCACGGATCCGACCAACGCGACCACCGAGTCGTCGAGCAGCGAGTCGAGCGCGTCGAGCAGCGAGTCGTCGAGCACCGGCGCAGATCTCTGCGGCAACGGAGTCATCGATGCCGGCGAGGATTGCGAAGGCGACGACCTCGGCGGCATGGCCTGCACCGACGTCGGCTACGACGGGGGCACGCTGGGCTGCAACGCCGCGTGCCTGTTCGATGTCTTCAACTGCGAGGTCTTCGTCTGCGGCAACGGGGACATCCAGGGCGACGAGCTCTGCGACGCCGATCAAGTCGACGGCAACGACTGCGAAGCCGAGGGCTTCCCGCTCGGCGGCGAGCTGATCTGCAACGACACCTGCGACGGCTATGACGTCTCGGGCTGTCTCACGCAGCTCTGCGGCAACGGCATCATCGAGGGCACCGAGACCTGCGACGGCGACGCGCTCGGCGGTCAGAGCTGCGCCGGGCTCGGCTACGTCGGTGGTGAGCTCGCCTGCGCGGCGAGCTGCGCGAACTACGTCTCGGCCGGCTGCGTCGGCGGTGGCGATCAGTTCGTGTACGTCGTCAACGACACCTCGCCCAACTCGATCACCGGCTACTCGGTCGATCCACTGGGAGTGCTCACCGAGCTGCCCGGCTCGCCGTTCGACACCGCCGGGAGCAGCAGCTTCGATCACCACCCCGACGCGATCGTGAACTGCGGCGCGTTCGTGTACGCCGCCAACTTCAACAACGGCACCGTCGCCGGCTTCTCGGTCGGCGGCGACGGCTCGCTGACCGCGGTCCCCGGCAGCCCGTTCGCGACCGTCAATGCCCTGGGCCTCGCCTGCAACGACGACTATCTGTTCGTCACCAACTTCAGCTTCGACGTCGGTCGCTACGCGATCAGTGACGACGGCAGCCTGACCGCGCTCGGCACCACCGCCGCCTCACCGTCGACGCTCGGCATCACGCTCGACCGCAACGCGAACCGGCTCTTCGTGTCCGGCTACGGCAGCACGATGAACGTCTTCGACATCGACGGCGCCGGCGATCTCGCTGCGTCCCCGGGCTCGCCGAGCTTCGACACCGGCACCCACCACTCCGCGACGATCAACCCCGCCGGGACCTTCCTCGCCGGCGAGGGCAACAACACGGTGCACATCTGGTCGGTCGCCGCCAACGGTGCCCTCACCGAGATCCCCGGCTCGCCGTTCCCCGACTCCGCGGGCTGCGAGGTCGTCGGGCTCGCGTGGGCACCCGACGGCAATCGCCTCTTCGTCGGCCACCGCGGCTGCTTCCCCGGCTACGTGTCCGTCTTCGACGTCGCCGACGACGGCTCGCTCGCCGAGGTCGGCGGCTCGCCGTTCGACTCCGGTGACGTCTCCGCAGTCGCGCTCGCCGTCGATCAGGCCGGCGAGCGACTGTTCGTCGCGCACAGCGGTGGCAGCTCCACCACGTCGGTGCTCGACATCGAGGACGACGGTGCGCTCGTCCCCGTCGCGGGCTCGCCGTTCCCGAACGGCGTCGGCGGCAACCACGCCGGGATCGTGGTGCGCGGTGGCGGCGGGCAGGCCTGCCAGGTCCCGTTCGGCGCGGCGGCGTACGACGAGGCGCTCTCGTTCGCGGACGCGCCACTGCTCGTCGGCGAGCGCATGCCGCTGGCGTGGGACGGCGTCGGCTACTGGGGCGGATCCGGCAGCGGGCCGGACGACAACCGGCTCGTGCAGTACGACGGCACGGGCGCGGTCGTCGCCTACTTCCAGCCCGGCTTCGACGTGCGCAGCGTCTTCACGAAGGGCGACGGCACGCCGTCGGTGTTCGTGCGCCAGTGGAACGATGCGCAGATCCACGCGCAGCTGAGCCCGGGCATGTTCGGCAACGACGCCGTGCTCACGGGCGGCACGCTCGACTCCCAGTCCGCGGTGGTCTGGGACGACACGAACGACTACTTCCTCGCCCACTACAGCGGCACGATCACGCGCTGGGACGCGACCGGTGCGTTCGTGGACACCGTGGTGCTCGATGGCTACGGAGACATGGGGGAGGAGGAGGTCGAGCCGCAGGCCGGCGTCGTCGCCTGGTCGTGTGGCTACTTCTACACGTACTCGGAGCAGGTGCTGTCGGCGTGGGACGAGGATGGCAACCGGGTCGCCACCACCACGCTGAACGGCGCGGGCACGTCCGGCAGCTCCTACTACTCGGCGAGCATCGCGAACGGCCTGTTCTTCGTGGTCGACAATGCCGGCGGCACGTGGCGCGGCTACGACGCGATCTGATCCAGCGCGATGTCCGGCGAGCGTGATCGAGGGACGCGATCGTCGATCGCGCGGTAGCACACGCTCGGGCGCGCGACGCACGGTTGCGTGGCGGCGGGAGAGTCGACGACGCTCGTGCGATGTTCCGCTCGTCTGCTCTGCTGCGTAGCCTCGGTCTCGTCCTCGCTCCCACCGCGCTCGCCACCGGCTGTCCGGGCGACGACGCGTCCGTCACCGACACCGCGGATTCGTCGAGCAGCGACGGCGGCGAGTCGAGCTCGTCGTCGACGGGCGCCACGACGACCATGAGCACCACGACGGTGTCGACCACCGACACCGAGCCGTCGAGCACGTCGATCGATCCCGACTCGTCGTCCTCCACGGATCCCACCAACGCGACCACCGAGTCGTCGAGCAGCGAGTCGAGCGCGTCGAGCAGTGAGTCGTCGAGCACTGGCGCGGATCTCTGCGGCAACGGGGTCATCGACGGCGGCGAGGACTGCGAAGGCGACGATCTCGGCGGCATGGCCTGCACCGACGTCGGCTACGACGGCGGCACGCTGGGCTGCAACGCGGCGTGCCTCTTCGATGTCTTCGACTGCGAGGTCTTCGTCTGCGGCAACGGGGACATCCAGGGCGACGAGCTCTGCGACGCCGATCAAGTCGACGGCAACGACTGCGAAGCCGAGGGCTTCCCGCTCGGCGGCGAGCTGATCTGCAACGACACCTGCGACGGCTATGACGTCTCGGGCTGTCTCACGCAGCTCTGCGGCAACGGCATCATCGAGGGCACCGAGACCTGCGACGGCGACGCGCTCGGCGGTCAGAGCTGCGCCGGGCTCGGCTACGTCGGTGGTGAGCTCGCCTGCGCGGCGAGCTGCGCGAACTACGTCTCGGCCGGCTGCGTCGGCGGTGGCGATCAGTTCGTGTACGTCGTCAACGACACGTCGCCCAACTCGATCACCGCCTACTCCGTCGCGCCCGACGGCGTGCTCACCGAGATCCCCGGCTCGCCGTTCGACACCGGCGGGAACAGCAACTTCAGCCACCACCCCGATGCGCTGGTGAACTGCGGCCCGTTCATGTACGCCGCCAACTTCGACAACGGCAACATCGCCGGCTTCTCGGTCGGCGGCGACGGCTCGCTCACCGCGGTCCCGGGCGGCCCGTTCGGCATGCCGAACGTCACGGGGCTCGCATGCAACGACGGCTACCTGTTCGCGACCAACATCGGCGCCGAGGTCGGGCGCTTCTCGATCGCGGACGACGGCGCGCTCACGGCCCTCGGTAACGTGGGCGCATCGCCGGCGACGCTGGGGGTCACGCTCGACCGCAACGCGAACCGCCTGTTCGTGTCGGGCTTCGGCAACGCGATGAACGTCTACGACATCGACGGCGCGGGCAACCTCGCCGCGTCCCCGGGCTCGCCGAGCTTCGACACCGGCTCGCACCACTCCGCCTCGATCAGTCCCGACGGCACCCTGCTCGCCGGCGAAGGCAACAACACGGTGCACATCTGGTCGGTCGCGGGCAACGGCGCGCTCACCGAGATCCCCGGCTCGCCGTTCCCCGACTCCGCGGGCTGCGAGGTCGTCGGGCTCGCGTGGGCACCCGACGGCAATCGCCTCTTCGTCGGCCACCGCGGCTGCTTCCCCGGCCTCGTCTCCGTGTTCGACGTCGCGGACGACGGCGCGCTCACCGAGGTCGCGGGCTCGCCCTTCGATTCCGGCGACGGCTCGGCGATCGCGTTCGCGGTCGATCCCTCCGGCACCCGCCTGTTCGTCTCGCACAGCGGCGGCGCCACGACCTCGGTGATGGACATCGGCGACGACGGCTCGCTGACCCCGGTGGTGGGGTCCCCGTTCCCCAACGGCGTCGGCGGCAACCACCCGGGCATCGTGCTGCGCGGTGGCGGCGGCGCGCAGGACTGCCAGGTCCCGTTCGGCGCCGCGGCCTACGACGAGGTCGTGACGTTCCCCGACGCGGCGATGCTGGTCGACACGCGCATGCCGATCGCGTGGGACGGCGTCGGCTACTGGACCGGGTCGGGCAGCGGGCCCGACGGCAACCGCTTCGCGCAGCTCGACGGGACGGGAACGGCGATCGCGTACTTCCAGCCCGGCTTCGACGTGCGCAGCGTGTTCACGAAGGGCGACGGGACGCCGTCGGTGTTCGTGCGCCAGTGGAGCGACCCGCAGATCTACGAGCAGCTCAGCCCGGGCATGTTCGGCAACGACGTCGTGCTCTCCGGCGGCGCGCTCGATTCGCAGTCGGCCGTGCTCTGGGACGACACGAACGACTACTTCATCGCGAACGCCGCCGGCACGATTTCGCGCTGGGACGCGACCGGTGCGTTCGTCGACAACGTGGTGCTGTCCGGCTTCGGCGACATGGGCAACGAAGAGTTCGCCCCGCAGAGCGGCGTCGTGGCCTGGTCGTGCGGCTACTTCTACACGTACTCGGATCAGGTCCTGTCGGCCTGGGACGAGGACGGCAACCGCGTCGCGACCACGGTGCTGAACGGCGCGGGGACGTCCGGCGATTCGTACTATTCCTACAGCATCGCGAACGGGCTGTTCTTCGTGGACGACGGCGCCGGCGGCAGCTGGCGCGGCTACGACGCGATCTGATCCATAGGCGGTAGCGCACGCGCGAGCGCGCGCTGCACCGTTGCGTGGCGTCGGCGAGTGCTCGACGCTCGGCCCATGGTCCGCGCGCCCGCCTTGCTCCGTAGCCTCGGTCTCGTCCTCGCTCCCGCTGCGTTCGTGACCGGCTGCCCAGGCGACGATGCGCCGGTCGACACCGCGGATTCCTCGAGCAGCTCGAGCGGCGATCCGAGCACGTCGACCACGCAGACGACCACCGCCTCGACCACGCAGACGACGACGGTGTCGACGACCGACGACACCTCGAGCACCTCGATCGATCCCGACTCGTCGTCCTCCACGGATCCGACCAACGCGACCACCGAGTCGTCGGGCAGCGAGTCCTCCGGCTCGTCCTCCGAGTCGGAGTCGACCGGCGCGGATCTCTGCGGCAACGGGGTCATCGATGCCGGCGAGGACTGCGAGGGCGCCGATCTCGGCGGCATGGGCTGCACCGACATCGGCTACGACGGCGGCACGCTCGGCTGCAACGTCGCGTGCCTGTTCGATCCCTTCAACTGCGAGATCTTCGTGTGCGGCAACGGTGCGATCCAGGGCACCGAGTTCTGCGATGCCGACCAGGTCAACGGCGCCGACTGTGCATCCGAGGGCTTCCCGCTCGGCGGCACGCTGGTCTGCAACGCCGCCTGCGACGACTACGACATCTCGGGCTGCCTCACGCAGCTCTGCGGCAACGACAACATCGAAGGCACCGAGACCTGCGACGGCAGCGACGTCGCGGGTGACACCTGCGCCGCGCACGGCTTCGCCGGTGGCAACCTCGGCTGCAACGCCGGATGCACGAACATCACGTTCGGGACCTGCAGCCCCGGGAACGCCCAGTTCACGTACATCGTGAACGACACGTCGCCGAACTCGATCAGCGCGTACGCGGTCGACGGCGACGGCCTCATGACCGAGCTGCCCGGCTCGCCGTTCGCGACCGGCGGCAACGGTGGCTTCGACCACCACCCCGACGCGGTGGTGAGCTGCGGCGCGTACGTCTACGCCGCGAACACGACGAGCGGCAGCATCGCCGGGTTCTTCGTCGAGGCCGACGGCACGCTGACCACGGTGCCCGGCAGCCCGTTCGCATCGAGCTTCGCTGCAGGTCTGTCGTGCAACGACGGCTATCTGTTCGCGACCTCGTTCGACGACGTCGTCACGCGCTTCTCGATCGCGGGCGACGGCAGCCTGGCGTCGCTGGGCACCGTCGCTGCCTCGCCTGCGACGCTCGGCACCACGGTCGATCGCGAGTCCAACCGGCTGTTCGTCGCGGGCAACGGCGACTCGATCAACGTCTACGACATCGACGGTGCCGGTGCGCTCGCGCCCGTGCCCGGCTCGCCGTTCGTGCACGGCGGCGACAACCACTCCGCGGTCGTGTCGCCGGGCGGCGCGTTCGTGGCGTCGGAGGCGAGCAACGGAATCCGCGTGTGGTCGGTCGCCGGCAACGGTGCGCTGAGCGAGATCGCGGGCTCGCCGTTCGCCGACACGAGCGGCTGCGAGGTCGTCGGGCTCGCGTGGCAGCCCGATGGCGAGCGCCTGTTCGTCGGGCACCGCAACTGCTCGCCCGGCGTGATCTCGGTCTACGACGTCGCGGGCAACGGCGCGCTGTCGCAGGTCGCGGGCTCGCCGTTCGCGTCGGGCGGCGACGACACGGTGGGGCTCGCGGTGTCGCCCTCCGGCGGTCGCTTGTTCGCGACGCACCTGGACAGCGACGTCACGTCGGTGTTCGACGTCTCCGACGTCGGCGCGCTCGTGCCGGTCGCGGGCTCACCGTTCGCGAACGGCGTCGCGGGCAACCACTCGTGGATCACCGTGCGTGGCGGTGGTGCACACGCGTGCCAGACCCCGTTCGGGGCCCCGTCCTACGACGAGGCGTTCTCGTTCTTCGATCCGCCGCTGCTCGACGGCACGCGCATGACGGTCGCGTGGGACGGCGTCGAGTACTGGGCGTCGGCGGGTGGCTTCGCGAGCACGAACCTCTCGGAGCTCGACGAGTTCGGCACGCAGGTGAACCTCTACGACCCCGGGTTCGACATCCGCAGCGTCTTCACGAAGACCGATGGCTCCGGGCCGATCTACCTGCGTGCGTACAACGACATGCAGATGTACGTGCAGACCTCGCCGGGCATGTTCACCACCGACGTGGTGCTCGAGGGCGCGGTCGACTCGCAGTCCTCGGTGGTGTTCGACGACGTCAACCGGTACTTCCTGGCGAACGAGTACGGCACGGTGCGGCGGTGGGACGAGACCGGCGCCTACGTCGACGACATCGTGCTGAACGGCTTCGGCACGATGGGCACGGAGGGACCGTTCAACATCCAGGGCCGCGGCCTCGCGTGGTCGTGCGGCTACTTCTACACGTACTCCGACCAGGTGCTGTCCGCGTGGGACGAGGGCGGCAACCGCATCGCGACCACGATCCTGAACGGCGCGGGCACCTCGGGCGACTCGTACTACAGCTACAGCATCGCCAACGGCATGTTCTTCGTGAACGACTTCTTCGGCGGCAGCTGGCGCGGCTACGACGCGGTCTGATCGACGGGAGCGTGACCGAGTCATCGGTCACGCCAGGTGGCGAAGGGAAGCCGTGTCGTCAATCGGCGCGTGCTGGACCCTCGCGGAGGGAAGCCGTGAGCTCCGTGGGTTCGCCTTCCCGGCGTTCCGAGATCAGCGAGATGACCGTGAACACCTCGATTCGGCCCGCGACGTTGCCCACGAGCGCAACTTCCACGTCGAGCTGAAGCGAGAACGGACTCTCGGAGATAAGCTCGCTGTAATCGAGCAACATCTCCGAATCAGCGGAGCCCGAAAAGCTAGTCATCGCGTCGAAGTCGTGGGTCGACGCGCGTAGCTCGACGCCATCCACAGGGTCGCGCGGAGCGATGCCTGCACCGAGGAGCGCAGTCGCAACCACCACGCTAGCCTCTTCGCTCATGGCGTCGACGTCCAGCACGAGGTGACGAACCGGAGCGCTTGGATGGAGATCGAGGTACGCGCTGGCCAGCTCGATCACCTCGACCCCATCTGGCCGGGAGGAGCATGCGGAGCTCACGAGGATGGCCAAGAACAGCCAACCGCTTCGAAAGCGGAGCGCCGTGGGCTTTGCGTACGACGGCGCGAACACCTTTGCATAGTCTGAAACGCGCAGGGAAGCGGGGCAAGGTCAACGTTCGGCCCGCCGCTCCGCCAGCGCCGCTTCTCGCTTCGCGCCCTCTTCCGCCAGCGCCGGCTGTGCGAGCTTCGCCAGCTCGCGCACGCGCTGCGGCTCGCGGTGCAGCTCCGCCAGCGCCTGCGCGACATACAGCCGCGCGCGCGGCAACGACCCCGGAGGCGCACCCGGGCGCTCGAGGATCCCCAGCGCGCGCTCGGCATGCGCGAGCCCTTCCGCCCAGCGCTTCAGCACGAGCTCGTCGGCCGCCACGCCCAGCCACGTCATGCCCACCGCGACGTGCAGTGGACCGAGCGCGTCCTCGTAGATCTCCGCCGCGCGCAGGTGATAGCCGAGCGCCTTCTCCGTCTCGCCGAGCGCGAGGTGGGCGACGCCGAGGTTGTGCACCACCTCGCCGATCTCGGGGTGCTTCGGGGGCAGTGACTTCTCGCGGATCGCCAGCGCGCGCTCTTCGATCGCGATCGCGGCCCGCGGGTCGCCCAGCTCTTCGAGCACCGCGCCGATGCCCACCAGCGACGACGCCAGCTCGGGATGATCCGGGCCCAGCGCATGCTCTTGCAGCGCCAGCGCGCGCTCGTGCGCCGTGCGGGCCTCGTCGAAGCGCCGCAGGTCGTGCAGCACCGTCGCCACGTTGTGCAGCCGGGCGGCGATGCGGGTCTCGTCACCCGCGCGCTCTTCGATCGCGAGCGCGCGCCGGAACGTCGCGAGCGCGCCCTCGTAGTCGCCCCGGCCGTACTGCACCGCGCCCACCGCGTTGTAGGTCTCGCCCACCGAGGGATGCTCCTCGCCGAGCTCGGCCCTGCGGATCTCGAGCGCGCGCTCGAGGTGGGCCATCGCGACCGTCGACGCGCCGATCGACTGCTCGCTGTTCGCGAGATCCGTGAGTGCGATCGCCAGCTCGGGGTGATCGGCACCGAGCGCGCGCTCGAGCGCGACCAGCCGCGCGCCGTGCCACAGGATCGCCTCGCCGTACTCACCGGCCGCGAACGCGTTCATCCCGATCGCGCCGTCGAGCGTCGCCGCGCGCAGCAGATCCTCGGGCAGACGCCGGTGCAGGATCTGCGCGAGCTCGAGCCACCAGCGCGCGCGCTCGTGCTTCGCGAGCCCGTGGCCCACGACGCCTGCGAGCGTCGTCGCCGCGGTGAACGCGGCCTCGTCGTCGCTCGCCTGCATCGCCAGCGCGAACGCGTGCTCGAGCTCGCGCTCGGCCGCTTCGCGATCGCCGGTCTCGCCCGCGAGGCTCGCGGTGAGCTCGATCAGCTCGGCGGAGAGCGGCGCCCAGTCGACCGCCTCGACCGAAGCACGCAGCGACAGCGCGCGCTCGCTCGCCTCCTGCGGACGCCCCCCGCGACGCAATGCACGTGCAGCCGCGAGCTCGCGGCCGAGCGCCCCGACCTCCGCACGCTGGGCGGCGTCGTCGGGCTCGTCGCGGCGCAGCAGCGTGTCGTCGTCGGTGCACAGCGCCACGCTCGGCAGCCGCGCGATCGCATACACCGCCTCGTCGATCGCGTCGGGATCGCTCGGACCCGCGGGGGTGACCACCGCCTGCAGCTCGGCCTTGCGCTCGTCGAAGCACGCAGCCGCGCGCGCATCGAGCGGGGCCGTGCGCGTGTGCTCGATCGTGGCGGCCCGACAAGGCTCCGCGCCGAGCCTCGCGCCAGCCCTCCACGTACGCATCGATGCGCGGCTCGCTGCGCGCCCACGTCGCGTCCGCGTACGGCCGGCGTGTGTCGACGATCGAGGCGCGCAGTCGCGAGCGCGCCGCGGGATCCCACACCGCGTCGATCGCCGCGGCCGCGCGCTCGCAGGCCGCCTCCGCGCGTGCGTCGCGGGCCCGCACCGTGACGACGCCGCCGATCCCCAGCACCGCCACGACCCCGAGCCCGACCCAGCGTCGACGCGCACGCCGAGGATCGACCGCGAGCGCGTCGAGCAGCTCGCGCATCGACGGATGGCGGGCGGCCGGATCGCGCGCGAGCCCGCGCTCGAGCACCCGTCGCAGCTGCGTCGGCACGTTCGCGCCGCGCGGAGGCTCCGCGATCGCACCCCGGCTCATCGCCGCCGCGACCTCGGCCGCCGTCGCCCCTTCGAAGGGCCGCACGCCCCAGAGCGACTCCCAGGCCGTCACGCAGAACGCGAACTGATCGCTCTTCGTGTCGGCCTGCCCGCCGTCGTGCTGCTCGGGCGCCATGTAGGCCGGCGTGCCCGGCATCGCGCCGGCCGACGTCACGTCGAGCGCGAGCGACGAGGACGACGAGGCCCCCACGCCGTCACCCGCATCGGCGGCCGCACGCGCGAGCCCGAAGTCGAGCACGCGCACGCGCGAGCGACCGTCGGCCCCGCGCGCCCGATCGATCATCACGTTGTCGGGCTTGAAGTCGCGGTGCACGAGCCCGGCTGCGTGCGCGGCCGCGAGCCCTTCGCCCGCCTGCAGCAGCACCGCGAGCACCTCGGGCCACGCGCGCGAGGCCTCGCGACCCCAGCGTCGCAGCGTGATCCCGAGCACGAGCTCCATCGCGACGAACACCTCGTCGCCGTTCGTGCCGACGTCGTGGACGGCCACGACGTTCGGATGGGTGAGCTTGGCCAGCGCCTGGGCCTCGCGCAGCAACCGTGCGCGCCCGCGCGCGAACCCGGCCGAGTCCGCCGCCTGCGGACGCAAGAGCTTCACCGCGACCTTGCGATCGAGATCGGGGTCGTACGCGACGTAGACGACCCCCATGCCGCCTTCGCCGAGGTGCTCGAGCACGACGTAGCGATCGATCGTCGCACCGCGAGGCAACAGCTCGCGCGACTCGAGACGCGGCGAGGTCGAGGCGCCCAGGGTGACGAGCGTGTCCTCGACCGGCCCGCGATCGCTCGGCTCTTGCACCGCGACGACAGCCTACCGACTTCGTACGACGGACGTCGGCACGCGGATCGATCGCGCGCAGCGACGCGAATTCGCGCGTTCGAAGGTGCTACCGTCGAAAGGTGACCACTCGCTGGATCGTCATCGACAGGCTCGCGCTCGTCGTACCCGCGGCCCTCGTGATGCTGCTCGCGGGCACGGCCAGCGCCGCGACGCCGAGCTACTACGCGTCGCAGGCCGCGTACGAGGCCGTGCTGGCGGCGTCGATCATCGACGACTACTCGAGCCCCGGCTACGCGTTCATCCAGAACAACGCGACGATGAGCGCGGTCGTCGGGCAGACCGACTACGCGAGCACCGGCTTCGCCGATCTCAACATCGTCAGCGGTGGTGTCTACTGTGCGGGCTGCAACGGCTCGTTCGAGCTCTCGTTCCAGACCACGTCGATCGGCACGGCGCAGGGCGTCGGCGGCGTCGGCGTGTACATCCCGTTCAACGACGCGGGCACGCCGTACTTCGCGTACATCACGTTCGCCGACGGCGACATCGAGAACGTCGCGCTACCGCCGGCCGGCAGCTACTGGGCCGTGACCGCACCCGAGCGCATCGAGCGGATCCACTTCGGTCTCTCCGGTGGCGTCGCGACCACGAGCGGTAGCTTCGGCATCGACAACCTCGAGATCGGCGAGCTGCCGGGCTCGCTCGAGACCTGCGACGGCGCGCCGCTCGACGTCTCCGCGCTCACCCCGGGCAGCGGCGCGACGGTGAGCGTGCTCGGCGACACCACGGGTGCGGCGGACGACATCTTCGAGGCCGGTCAGATCGCGTGCTGGAGCGGCAGCGAGGCCGTCGAGCACGTCTACGAATTCTCGCTCGGCCAGGCGACCTACCTGCAGATCGATCTCGAGGGCTCGAGCTACGACACGAAGCTCGCGGTCGTGTCGGCCTGCCCCGCGGGCAACGCGTTCTGTCTGTACAACGACGACTTCTCGGGGCTCGCCTCGGGCTTCGTGTGCTCGCAGTACGCGGCCGGCACCTACTCGACGATCGTGTCGGGCTACAACGGCGGCTTCGGTGCGTACTCGCTGAACCTCACCGAGTGTCGCTGCGGCAATCTCCTCGTCGACGGCGGCGAGGGCTGCGACGAGGGCGGGCAGACCGCGACGTGCGACGCCGATTGCTCCGCCGTGTTCTGCGGCGACGGCCACGCGAATGCGGCGGCCGGCGAGTCGTGCGACACCGGGGGCGCGTCGGCCTCGTGCGACGCCGACTGCACCGCGCCCGTGTGTGGTGACGGGGTCGCGAACGCGGCGTTCGGCGAGAGCTGCGATCCGGGCGGCCAGACGGCGGCCTGCGACGCCGACTGCACCACCGCGACCTGCGGCGACGGCTACGTCAACGCAGCGGCGGGCGAGGCGTGCGACGCCGGCGGCAACTCGGCGGCCTGTGATTCCGACTGCAGCACGGCGAGCTGCGGCGACGGGTTCGTCAACGCGGTCGCGGGCGAGACCTGCGACGACGGCGGGCGCTCGCCGGAGTGCAACTCCGATTGCACGACCGCGACGTGCGGCGACGGCATCGTGAACGGCAGCGCGGGCGAGGAGTGCGACGGCAACGGGGCCGGCACGCCGGGCGCGACCGCGAGCTGCGACGCCGACTGCACCAACGCGATGTGCGGCGACATGGTGGTCAACGCGGCCGCGGGCGAGGAGTGCGACGACGGTGGCGAGTCGACGGAGTGCAACGCCGACTGCACCGCGGCGTCGTGCGGCGACGGGGTCGTGAACGAGCACCTCGGCGAGGAGTGCGACGACGACAACAACACGGACGGCGACGGCTGCAGCGCCGACTGCGACGTCGAGGACGAGCCGGGCACGTCGAGCGAGGGTGGCAGCAGCGAGGGCGGCGACGCGTCGACGGGCGGCGACGAGACGACGGACGGCGGCTCGGTCGACACCTCCGGCACGGGCGGCAGCGCGAGCGCATCGGCGAGCGGCAGCGCGAGCCTCACTGCCGGCGAGTCCGACGGCTCCGGCGAGTCCGCGGCCGAAGGCATCGAGGGCTCGGGCTCGGGTGCGGACACGCCGTCGCTCGACCCGACCGGCTGCGCATGCACGACCGACTCGGACGCCGATCCGACGTGGTCGTTCTTGGCATGGCTCGGCGTCGGCGCGCTCGCACGTCGGCGCCGCCGCTGAGCGCCGCGGCTCGGATCACGGCAGCGTGTGCTGCTCGAAGAAGTCGAGCATGCGCACCGTCGCGTCGACCGTGTCGCTGTACGGACCGATGAACGAGTAGCACATGTCCGGGCTGCGGCCCGGCCAGCAGTGGCCCATCGGATCGAGCGTGCACATGCGGACGTCGCCGTCGCCGTCGCAGCCCGACCACGTGCGGCAGCTGCCGCCGTCGAGCTCTTCGACCTCGGGCTCGGGATCGCAGCCGTCGAGCTCGACCCAGCGATCGATGGTCGCGTTGCCGTCGGCGATCGGGACCAGCGGATCCTGCACGCCGTTGAACGCGAAGATCGGCATCGGCCGCTCCGGCAGGCACTCCTCGAGCGGGATCCGCAGCGCCCCGACCACCGGCGCGACCGCAGCGAACAGATCCGCCGCCTCGCACCCGAGCCGGTTCGACATGAAGCCGCCGTTGCTGAGCCCCGTCGCGTAGATCCGCTGCGGATCCACGCACGCCGCCGACTGGATGTCGGCCACCACCGCGCGGATGAAGCCCACGTCGTCGACGCCGCCGGTCGACGAGCTGCCGCAGCACACGCCCGCGTTCCACGAGTTGTCGAGCCCCTCGGGGTGCGCCACGATCATGCCGCGCGGATCGGCGACGTCGATCATCTGCGACCACTCCGACTGCATCGTCGGGTTCGACAGATAGCCGTGCATGTTGACGACGAGCGGCGCCGAGCTCTCGGTCGACGCAGACACGTGCAGGTAGTAGCGGCGCATCACGCCGCCGAACTCGAGCATGCGATCGTAGTCGCCGGGCGGCAGCGGCATCTCGACGTCGCACGCCGCCGGCGGCGGACCGCTGTCCTCGGACGAGCCGTCGTCGGACCCTTCCGAGCCGTCCACTGCGCCCGTGCTCGCGTCGGCCGTGGTGGCCTCGCCGGCGGTCGTCGTCGTGCTCGGCCCGCCCGTGGTCGCCGCGCTCGTCGTGCTCGCGCCCGTGTCCGAGCTCGAGGCCCCGTCACCGCTGCTGCCGTCGTCCGCCTCGGCACCGCCGGCCTGGCCACACGCGCAGAGCACCACGCCGATCGATGCAATGAGTGTCCGCATATGGGGTGCGCAGGGGTTGCATTCGCATCATCGCAGGTTCCCGCGCCTGCTCCATGGGGCTCGGGCATCGGAATCCGCGGCCACGACCGGGCGGATTCGAGCCGATCGTGCGCCTCCCGTCGGCAGGCCTCACGGCTCGGGGTCGTAGCGCATCACGCCGCAGCCGGTCGCGTCGTAGCCCGCGATCGCGCCGATGCGATCGAGGAAGCGCCGCGTCTGCGCGACCTCGCAGATCCGCACGATCTCCGGCCGCGGCAGATCCGTCGCGCGCAACACCAGCCCGTAGCTCTCGACCGCGAGCGCCCGGAAGCCGAGCCCGACCGTCTCCGCCCACGCCCGCGTCGCGATGCCGACGTCGAACTCGCCACGCAACACGCCGAACACAACCTCGCGATGCGAGCCGAGCCGCTCGGCCCGGCGCAGCAGCTTCGGCAGCTCGAGCCCCTCGTCCTTCGCGACCTTCTCGAGGTGCACCACGACCGCGGCCGACTGCGGGCGATAGGCGAAGCGCAACCGCGACAGTCGAGCGGGTGCGGGCACCGGCTTGCCGGGCGGCGCGACGAGCCCCACCTCGCGATCGACGAGGTGAATCCGCGCGAGCCGCATGCCGCCCGACATCGTCGGGAACGCGCGACCGTGGCTGCCCGCGAGCATCACGTCGCCGCTCGCGAGCAGCTCGAGCGCACGATCGCGATCGGCACGCACGAACCCGACGAGCGGTGCGCGCTCGTTGACCAGATCGAGCAGCAGCTCGACCGCGACGTCGCCGTTCGCGGCGAGCAACGCCCCGGGCGTCGCGTCGAGCTCGCGCGCCTGCGGCTCCACTGCTGCCGAGCTCGGCGCGGCCCAGCGCAGCACCTCGTCGCGATCGAAGCGCCAGTCGCCGCCGACGCGACGCGCCGGCAACCCACGCTTGAGCAGGCGATACACGTGCTTCGGATGCACGTTGAGCAGTCGCGCGACCTCGACGGTGGTGAGCCAACCATCGGCGCTCGCGATCGTGATCGTCTTGCGTCGTCGTGCCATGTCGCGGGTAACAATCGGTAACATCTCGATTCCCTTGACGGCAACCATCGGTGCGACGTAGCCCTCTCGGGTGACCCATTGCGTTCGACGGAGGTTGCTCGCGCCCGCGTTCGTGGTCGCGTTCGCGTACTGCGACGAGGCGGGCGCCGCTCCCTGCACCGATCTCCCCAACCCGACCATCGGCCTCGGTGGCAGCGCCGCGCGGCCGCTGCTCGGCCGCTTCGCCACGCAGCTCTCGCAGCTCGACGAGCCGGTGAGCCTGGTGTTCCAGGCGACGACGTCGTGCTTCGGGATCACCGCGTACATCGACGACACGCCGCTCACCGGCACCGCCAGCTTCTGGGGGGCCGACGGCGTCGAGACGATGTGCGAGCTGCCGCTCGCCGGCCTCACGCCCGACTACGGCATCATGAGCATCGCGCCCACGCTCTGCGAGGGCGTGACGGCGATCCCCGACGGCATCGGCGAGCTCATCGGCTCGGTCACGCCGTGGAGCCTCATCGTCCCGGCCGCATCGACGCAGACCAGCATCAGCGCCGAGGCGGTGTACTTCGTCTACGGCTTCGGGGCCTCGGAGGGCATGGTCAGCCCCTGGACGATCGATGCCGAGCTCTTCGCGCGCAACGCCACCGCGTCGTCCCAGATCGCGCTCGCGATCGCGGCCGGCATCCCGATCGGTCGGTTCAAGGGCAACGACGCGATGACCGCGAACGACATGGTCACCTCGGTGGCGATGTCCGAGAACCCCGAGAACGCGCTCGGCTTCGTCGGAGCCGAGGTCGCCGACCTGAACCGCGACACGATCCACGGGCTCGCGTTCCAGGCCTACGGCCAGGACTGCGCGTACTGGCCGGACTCCTCGCCCACCGCATTCGACAAGCAGAACGTGCGCGACGGCCACTACTTCATCTGGACGCCGTACCGCTTCTACGCGCCGGTCGACGACATGGGCGAGATCATCCACGGGCCCACCGCGACCGCGATCGGCTACCTCACCGGATCCACGCCCGAGGATGACTTCCCCGCGCTCGATCTCACCATCGACAACGGGAGTATCCCGCGCTGCGCGATGCAGGTGTGGCGCGACGAAGAGGTGGGACCCCTGATGAGCTATCAGCCGGACGCGCCGTGCGGTTGCTACTACGACTTCCGGGCCACGGGCTCGTCCGCGTGCACCGAGTGTGCGGATGACTCCGGGTGCCCCGCGGCGGCCCCCGCATGCCGCCACGGCTTCTGCGAGGCGAGCTGAGCATGCGCGCGCACGCAGATCGGGGGGTTGCCCGCCTTGACCCGGTGCAGCTCGGACGGCACCGTCGAAGGCATGACGTTGCGATGGTCCCATCCAGTATTCGGCGCATGGGTCGCCGCCATCGGGTTGGTGGCGCAGGTGGCCGAAGCCGCGCCCTGCACCGATCTGCCGAATGCGACGATCGGGCTCGGCACGAGCAACGGCCGTCCGCTCGCGGCCGCCTTCGCAGCGGAGCTCGCCGCCCTGCCCGATCCGATCTCGCTCGTCTACGTCGGCGCGACCGCGTGTCAGGGCCTCGGCGCGGTGCTCGACGAGACCCCGCAGACCGGCAGCGCGAGCTACTGGGACGTGGATGGCACCGAGCTGATGTGCGAGCTCGACATCCCCGGGCACGTGCCCGACTTCGCGCTGATCCAGGCCGAGCCCACGCTGTGTGCCGGCGTGACGGAGATCCCCGACGACATCGGCGAGCGCATCGGGGCCGTCACTGCGCTCACGATGGTCGTGCCCGCCGCATCGACGCAGGTGAACATCAGCGCCGAGGCGATGTACTTCATCTACGGTTTCGGTCCTTCGGAGGGCATGGTGAGCCCGTGGACGATCGACGAAGAGGTGCGCGCGCGCGAGCCGTCGGCCTCGTCGCAGATCACGTTCGCGATCGCGGCCGGCATCCCGCTCGGCCAGTTCAAGGGCGAGGAGACGGCGACCGCCGGTGAAGTGGTGTCGATCTTGACCAGCTCCGACAATCCCGAGGCCGCGCTCGGCTTCATCGCGGCAGACCTCGCGGACGCGAACCGCGACATCATCCACACGCTCGCGTTCCAGGCCTACGATCAGGACTGCGCGTACTGGCCGGACTCCACCTCGACGTCGTTCGACAAGCGCAACGTCCGCGACGGTCACTACTTCGTGTGGTCGCCGACGCGCATCTACGCGCCGATCGACGAGGGCGGCGAGATCATCCACGAGCCCACGCGCATCGCGGTGGGCTACATGACCGGCACGATCCCGATCCCGCCCGACTTCCCGGCGCTCGATCTCACCATCGACACCGGCGCCGTGCCGCGTTGTGCCATGACCGTGTGGCGCGACGAGGAGTCCGGCCCGCTCTACAGCCTCCCGCCCGAGGAATCGTGCGGCTGCTACTTCGACTTCCGCACCACCGGCAGCACCGGCTGCACGGAGTGCGAGGACGACGAGGGGTGCCCGACCGAAGCCCCGGCCTGCAACTACGGCTACTGCGAGGTGCAATGATGCGCGCACGTACTGTCACCCTGCTCGCCGCGCTCGTGCTCGCGGGCTGTCCCCGCGACGAGGACACCCCGCCGCAGAACGAGAGCAGCTCGGGCAACGCAGAGACGACCACGGACACGAGCCCGCCGACGACGACCGTCGAGCCGACCACGACGGTGGGCACCGAGGAGAGCGGGCCGATCGACACCAGCGCGGGCAGCGAATCGACCAGCGGCGGCGAGGAGTGCCTGGGTCCCGACGGCTGCTGGAGCTGCGAGCCCGTCCAGCCCGAGCAGGTGCTCAACCGCTGCACCGACGCCGACTGCGAGCCGTTCGACAACTCGCCGAAGCGCCTCCCGCTCATCGGGCGCGATGGCTCGCTGCCGCCGATTCCATGAAGCTCCCGGGTCGTCGTCGTCTCGTGTTACTCGTGACGACGGCGACGATGCGTGATGAGCAGCGGAGCTGAAGCGATGATCGCCCTCTTGCTCCTCGCGCCGCCCGCGACGGAGCCCGAGCGCGCGTACGAGGGCCCCACCGCGCTCGAGCCGGCGCCGTCGCTGACCGACGACGACGCGCTGCGCGAGGAGCTCGCGGCGCTGCGCGAGCGCGTCGAGCAGCTCGAGGCCGAGCGCAAGGCGCCGACTCCGATCCCCGCGCCCGTGACCGCGCCCGCGTCGCCCACCCGACCGAGCCTGCGCATCGATCCGGACCCGCGCGACGTCGAGGTCGGCTTCGGTCGCTTCGTCGCGCCCGCCGAGTACGGGCTGCGGCTCTCCGGCTACCTGCAGACGCAGTACAGCTACAACCAGCTCTCCGAGAACCAGCTGCAGCAGGGCGGCACGCCGCTCAACCGCGATGGCTTCGCGGTGCGGCGCGGACGCCTGCGCATCGCCGGCGACTGGAAGTTCGTCGCGTTCGCGTTCGAGGTCGATGGCAGCACGACGCGCGGGCCGTTCATCGGCGTGCGGCAGGCCCACGTGAGCGCGGTGTGGCGCAATCCCGACGCGACGAAGCCGCCCTTCGTCATGGCGACCGCGGGGCTCACCGAGGTCCCGTTCGGCTACGAGCTGCGCCTGCCGCAGCGCGATCTCTACTTCATGGAGCGCTCGCTCGGCGGGCTCGCGCTGTTCCCCGGCCCGGTCGACATCGGCCTGCGACTGCGCGGCGGCGTGGGTCCGTTCCGCTACGACCTCGGCGTGATGAACGGCTCGCCGATCCCCGACGTCGCAGGCCTGAAGAGCGGCTTCGATCCCACGCGCAAGCCCGACGTCGCGGGGCGGCTCGGCTTCGACGTGCGCCCGCGCAAGGTCGCGATCTCCGGCGGCGCCTCGTTCCTGTCGGGCACCGGGTTGCACGAGGGTCAGGACGCCACGAAGAACCACCTCGAGTGGAACGACCTCAACGAGAACGGCTCGCTCGACACCGGCGAGATCTTCACGGTGCCGGGTACCGCCGCGCTGCCCTCGGTGAAATTCCGGCGCTGGGCGTTCAACGTGGATCTGCAGGTCGGCTTTCGCACGAAGGCCGGGCTCTCGCAGCTGCTCGGCGAGGTGACCGTCGCGCAGAACCTCGATCGCGGGCTGTTCGTCGCCGACCCGTTCGCACGCGGCGCGAGCCTGCGTCACCTGCAGCTCTACGGCGCGTTCCTGCAGGACGTCACGCGCTGGGCGGTGCTCGGGTTCCGCTACGATCTGTACGACTACGACAGCGACCTGCTCACGAGCTCGCGCGGTCGCTCGGTGCCGGCGAACGCGGCGATCCACACGATTGCACCGCTGGTGGGCGCAGTGCTGCCGGGCGGGATCGTGCCGGGCATCCGCGGCCGTCTGCTGCTGCAGTACGACGTGGTGCTCGACGCGCTCGGCCGCGACGCTCGCGGCGTGCCCAGCGACATCGAGAACGACCAGCTCACCGTGCGCGTGCACCTCGAGTTCTGATGCGACGCTCGCTCATCGCCGTGCTCTCGCTCGTCGCCTGTCGCGACGAGGCCCGCGTGCACGTCGGCTTCGATCAGCCGGTGCGCGTCGAAGACGGCTTCTTCCTCGAGGGCGAGCTGCCGACCGCCGACGACGGTCCGCGCGTGACCTCGCTCGAGACGGCGAGCGCGATCGCGATCGTCGGCCAAGACGGTCGCACGCTGCGGGGCCGCACCACGGACGACGCATGGGCGATGGCCGTGCGCTTCACGTCGCTGGGCAGCGGCTGGTGGCAGCACGACGTCGGCGATCTCGCGGAGCAGTTCCCCGGCGAGCGCGACTTCGCGTTGAGCTACGACCTCGGCACCATCCCGCCGGGGCTGCACGCGCTGGCGATCGCGGCGGTCGACGAGGAGGGTCGGCGCGGCGAGCCGACCGAGCTCGACCTCTGCGTGCTCGACGATGCGGTGCCGGCGGGGCTGAACCCCTGCGATCCCACGCTGCCGCCGCCCGCCGCGGCGATCGTCGTGTCGTGGAATCGTGCGGTCGATCTCGATCTCGTCGTCGAGGATCCCGACGGTCGCAAGATCCGCTGGAAGGCGCCCACGGCCGCGTCGCCGGTCGACGGCGAGGTGCCCGAGGAGGACGTCGAGGATCCCTCGGTGGGCAAGCTCGCGCGCGACAGCAACGCCGGCTGCATCGCCGACGGCCGCAACTCCGAGGCCGTCGTGTGGGAAGAGGATCCGCCCGCCGGCCTCTGGTCGGCCTACGTCGATCTGTTCGACGCCTGCGGCGAGGACGACGTGACCTACACGGTCGTGGCCTACCACCGGCGCATGCGCGACGACGGCACGCTGCGGCTCGTCGAGCTCGCGCGCAAGACCGGCACGCTCGTCGCCCAGTTCGACGCCTATGGCGGTGCGAAGCCGCCGCTCTTCGTGCTCAGCACCGAGCTGCCATGACGCCAGCGCTCGCGCGGATGCTCGCAGGTCTGCTCGCGGCGCCACCCGCCGCAGCGGAGCCGGCCGCGAGCGACGAGGAGGGCGAGGTGCGGCGCGTGATCGTGCCGACGCCACCGCGCGAGCCCACCGCGACGCGCGTGCGCCCCGAGGAGGCGCGCAAGATCCCCGGGGTCTCGGGCGACGTCGTGCGCGGCGTGGAGAACCTGCCCGGCGTCGCGCGCTCGACCGCGGGCTCGGGCCAGCTCGTGGTGTGGGGCGCGTCGCCGCAGGACACGCGGATCTACGTCGACGGCGTGCCGATGCCGCGGCTCTACCACGAAGGCGGGCTGCGCTCGGTCGTGCAGCCGAAGCTCGTCGGCAGCATCGATCTCGTGCCCGGTGGGCAGGGCGCGATGTGGGGGCGCGGCATCGGTGGGCTCGTCGCGGTGACGACGGGCACGCCCGAGCGCGATCGCATCGGCGGTCGCGTCGCGGCCGACATCCTCGATGCCTCGGCGCTCGTCTCGACACCGCTCGATCGCCGCAAGCGCGTCCACCTCGCGCTCGGCGTGCGCGCGTCGTACCTGGCGGCGTGGGCGAAGCACGTGATCGATCCGCGCACCGCCGGGCTCGTGCCGCTGCCGAGCTACGGCGATGGCCAGGCGCGCGTGCTGTGGCGGCCCTCGTCGAAGGACAGCGTCGAGGTCGTCTCGATGGCGAGCAGCGATCGCTTCCGCCGCGGCGTGCCCGATCGCGATCCGGCGCTCGCCGTCGCCGACCGACGCGGCACCGACTTCGGGCGGCTGTACGCGCGGTGGATCCACACGGCGCGGGACGACGTGGCGATCGTGGTCACACCCTGGGTCGGGCTCGAGCGCACGTCGCGGAGCACGGCGGTGGGCTTCGCGGAGACCTCGACCTCGTCGCGCGACGTGCTCGCCGGCGTGCGCGCAAACTCGGCGTGGCGCGTGCGGGCGTGGCTGCGCGTCGACGTCGGCATCGATGCGGAGGTCGACGCGGGGCGCCTGCGTCGCGTCGGCTCGCTGGGCCTGCCGGGGCGCGAGGGCGACGTGCGGGTGTTCGGGCAGCCGCCGCCCGACGATCTCGCCGCGGACACGTGGCGGGTCACGCGGGTCGGCGTCGCGCCGTACGTGCAGGCCGACTTCGCGCCGCTGGACGGCAAGCTGCGCATCATCCCGGGGCTGCGCCTGGACCCGTACTACCGCGCGATCGATCGCCGGATCCCGCGCGAGTCGACGACGCCGAAGGTCGGTCGCTCCGACCAGGACTTCGCCGCCGAGCCGCGCCTCGCGATCGTGGGGCGACCGGTCGAGCGACTCGAGCTGCGCGGCGCGGTGGGGCTCTATCGGCAGTCGCCGGCGCCCGAGGATCTCTCGTCGACGTTCGGCACGCCGTCGTTGCCCACCGCGAAGGCGCTGCACACCGTGCTCGGCGTGAAGGCGTGGTTCACGCGCACGCTCTCGATGGACATCAGCGGGTTCTTTACGAAGAGCCGCGATCTCGCGATGCGCTCCGCCGACGCATCGCCGCTCGCTGCCCACGCGCTCGCGCCGACCGGTCGCGGCCGCACGCTCGGCGTGCAGGTGATGCTGCGTCAGGAGCTGTGGAAGGGCCTGTTCGGCTGGGTCGCGTACACGTTCATGCGGGCGGAGCGTCGCGATCGCGACGGGCTCGCGTGGCGACTGTCGGACTACGATCAGAGCCACGTGCTCACCGGGTTGTTGGGCTGGTCGCTGCCGCGCGGGTTCAGCATCGGCGCGCGCGTGCGCTATGCGTCGGGCTTCCCCCGCACGCCGGTGATCGACGCCTCGTACGACGCGGCACGCAACCGCTACGAGCCCGAGTTCGGCGCGCACAACTCGATCCGGGTGCCGCAGTTCGCCCAGCTCGACGCCCGGCTCGCGAAGGAGTGGAAGATCCGCACCTCCGCGCTCGAGGTGTTCGTCGAGGTGCTCAACGTGTGGAACCGGCACAACGCCGAGGAGCTGGTCTACGCACCGGACTACTCGCGGCGCGGGACGATCACGGGCTTTCCGGTGCTGCCGGCCGCGGGGGTGCAGTGGGACTTCTGAGCCGCAGCTGCGGCCTCGCGCTCGCGCTCGCCGGGTGCACCAGCGACATCGCGGTCGATCTGGCGCTGGTCGACGGGCCGCGCGTGCTCGCGGTGTCGTCGGTGCCGGCCGAGGCCGCGCCGGGCGACACGGTCGTGCTCGCCGCGCTGCAGGTCGACGAAGACGGCGTGCGCGACGAGGCGCCGGTGTGGACCGCATGCACGACGCGCCGTCCGCTGGCCGAGCTCGGGCCGGTCGCGGATGCGTGCATCGACGGCGAGCCCGGTGCGGGCATCGAGCTCGGCGTGGCTGCGCAGCTCGTCGCGGCGCTACCCGACGACGGCTGTCGGCTGTTCGGTCCCGATCCACCGCCGGCGCAGGCGGGGCAGGCCCAGGCGCGCCCGGTCGATCCCGATCACACGGGCGGCTACTACCAGCCGATCGTCGTCGATGCCGGCGACGAGCTCGCGACGTTCGGGGTGCGGCTCGAGTGCGGGATCGCGGGCGCGAACCAGGCCGAGGCCGCGGAGCTGCGCATGCGCCGTCGCGACAACGTGGCGCCTCGCATCGCGCGGGTCGAGCTCGATGGATCTCCGAGCGCGGACGACGTGCCGGATCGCGTCGCCCTTGTCGAGGCCGGTGCCGCGGTCGAGCTGCGCATCGAGTGGGCCGAGTGCAGCCGGACCCCGCGCTGCGGCGACGCTCAGTGCACGCTCGACGAGACGGTCGAGAGCTGTGCGGCCGAGTGCGACGAGGGCTCGGGCTGCAGCGGCGCGGAGTGGTACGCGTACTTCGATCCGGTCGCGCTCGAGGTGGCGGTGACGCGCGAGGCGATCGGCGTGGCCTGGTACGCGACGGCGGGCCGCTTCGACGACGCCCGCACCGGCCGCGACGGCAGCGACGACGCCCGCACGAGCGACAACGTGTGGACGGCCCCCGACGAGCCGGGGCTCGTGAGCATGTGGATCGTGCTGCGCGACGATCGCGGCGCGAGCTCGTGGCGGACGCTGCTGCTCGAAGTCCGCTGACGTCGCTCCGTGCCGTTGCTCACCGCCGTCCGCGCCGGGGGCCTGAACCGCGACGCGGGATCAGATCCGCGTCACCCCCGTCTTGACCGTCCGATGAATCGCAGAGAGACCCCGGCCGACGCGATCCGCCTGGAGTACGGACGGAAGTACTTCGTGCGCACGAATGCGGTGCACGTGTTCCAGCTCCCGCCCGACTGGATGACGATCGCGCTCCTCTACGAACCGTCGGCGCGGCCCGACGATGTCTGCCTGCGCTACGTGCTGCGCAGCACCGACGGCGCATACCTGCAGGCGCGCTCGGCCAAGGACGACCTGGTGCCCGGCGATGCATGGCTGCAGCTGGTGTTCGAGGGGTTGCTGCCGTACCGCGAGTACGTGCTCGAGCGCTTCGACCACGACGATCGCGCCACGGTGATCTTCGAGCGGTTGCCGTTCGCACGCATCGTCGATCAGCCGCGGGCGATGCACGACTGGTTGCGCTCTTCGGGCTACGTGGCAGCGGACGTGGAGCTACGGAGCGCCGAGGCGTTCGAGGACTGGGGCTGAGCCGTGGCCATCCCCTCCGCACCCGCGGTCGCCGTGATCCGCGTCGAGCTGCGCGTGGTCGAGCGCCTGTACGACGTCGTCGCGCGCCGTCGCGTGATCGGCACGCAGGCCGATCCGTTGGTCGTGTTCGACAACAGCATGGGCCCGGTGCGCCGCGGCGACCTCGTCGACGAGCAAGGTCGTGTCGTCGAGCGGGTCCGCGGCGCGATGACGGGCGTGTACCAGTCGCTGCGGATCACCGGGGCCGACGTCGGCATGCGCACGTTCGCTCGCGCGCGCGCGAACCCGCCGTCGGAGGTGTGGATCTACATGTTCACGTCGCGCGACGCGGATGGCGCCTCGATGAGCCTCGCCGGCGAGTGGTGGGCCGACGCCGAAGGCCTACGCGCGGTCGATCTGTCCGCGCAGGCCGGCAGGTCCACACGCTTCGCCTCGGGCCCCGTGCTCTCCGCGCTGCACCTCGAGGTGCGAACGCTGGTGCGCGAGGACGGTCCTCACCACTGGTTTCTGTGCTCGCAGTACCAGCTGCCATGGCCGCGGCTCACGGAGATGGCGGCGACCGGCAAGCGTCTCGCCAGCCGGTGTCATCGACTGTTCGACGAGATGTGGACGGATGCTCGAGTGGAGGGCGGGCCGCCCAAGTCGATGTGGGAGCTCGGCGACGCGCTGCGCGACGGACGGCCGCTGTCGTTCGTGGTCTACGTCGTCGACCCGCTGATGGAGGCCGTGACTCGCACGGTGCGCTACGTCGCTGCGCTCGACGCATGGCAGGCGGTCACGCGCGTGCTCGCGAAGGACGACGAGTACCGGCTCGCGAAGCGCATCGAGGGCATCCCGCGGCCTCATGCGGATCTGGTCGCGGGGCCGCTCGATCACTACTTGCTCGGCAAGGAGCGGGAGTCGAGACGTCTGCTGGAGCTCGTGCTCGCGCAGCACGACGATCTGATGCGCTGGATTGGACGGTCGCAGAAGCGTGAGCACACCACCCGCGAGCTCGGCGGCGCGATGGTGCTGGCGGACACCTGGTACTTCGGCGAGGGCGTCGCGGGCGCGTCGCCACGGACGAAGGCCGACGATGCGTGGACGAGTCCCTTCTCCGCACAGGTCGACGATCTCAACCATGAGGACACCCCCGACGCGAGCTTCGGCGGCGTCGGTGCGGTGGTGACATTCGTGCACGCGCGGCTCGGCGAGCTCGCGGATGGCCAGGCGTTCATGCGCGAGCTGGTGATCGCCGCCGAGCACGACCGGCTGCCGGAGAGCGACGGTGGCGCGGGGCTGCTCTTCGAGTGTCGGCGCAAGGCCTCGGCGACCGTCGCCGAGACGGTCGCGGGCTTGATGCAGAACTTCGCGCCGGCGTGGGTGGCGGCCTACCGCGCCGAGGCGCTGCCCAAGCTGGCCGCGCTGGCGCTGAAGCTGAAGGTCTTCGAGCTGGGCAAGAAGTACGCGTTCAAGGCCCTGCGCACCAAGCGATGGCGCGCGCGCAAGACCCACCGCCGGCTCGAGGCCGAAGGCGTCGAGAAGCTCGCCGAGTACTACCACCTCGAGGTGGACGTCCCGAGCGTGCGGAGGCTGGGCATGACCCAGCGCGCGCTCGATCGGCTGATGGTCGGCATCGAGCTCTTCAACCTCCACGCGTCGCTCTGCGCCTTCGCTGAAGAGCGGGATCCGTGGGCGGCGCTCGGCCTGCTGGGCTCGTCGATCGACGCGTACTCGGCGGTGACCAAGCTGTACCCACGGCTCGAGCGCGCCTCGGTGACGCTGCGCGGAGTGACGCGTACCGTCGAGATCGCGCCGGTGTTGTCCGTGCTCTCGAGCGGCATCGACGTCGTGCTCGGTGCCCGCGACGCGATCGCGTCGCGTAACGCCGCACAGCGCGGTGGTCACGTGATGCGCACCATGGGCGCGTACCTCACGATCGGCGGCACGGTCGCGTCGGCGAGCCCGTGGGGCGCGGTGATGACGATCGCGGGCGTCGCTCTGCAATCGGCGGGAAGCTGGATTGCCGCGGTGTCCGACGATCTGCAGGTGTTCCTGCGTCACTGCCGTTGGGGCGAGCCCTCGCGGCTCGATGGCGTCGTCGCGGTGTTCTCGGACAGCAATGGCTTCGGCTACGACGGCCCACTGGAGTCGCTGAAGAACGACGTGGCCGCGCAGCTCCGCGCGCTCGACTGGCTCATGTACCGCTTCGATCCGAGCTTCGAGGTCTTCGACGGCGGTCCCGCGCTGTCGACCAGCTTCTTGCTGCTCACCATGAACCCGCCGCGCGGCCTGGGACCGCGATCGCGCTGGACGGTGGATCTCGACGTGCTCGCGCACGGCACATCGCGCGTGATGAAGCGCTACCATTGGTCGTCCAGCGAAGACGCGGACAACGTCGAGATCTCGGCGAACGAGCAGCTCGTGGTGATCGACTGCCCACCGCCGGTGCTCGACGGCCGGCAGCGGATGGGCGCGCGGTGGGGCAAGGTGAAGGTGCGCGGCACGATCGTGCTCGACGTGCTCGGCGATGGCCGCGAGCACGTGACGCGCCGCATCGATCGCGACTTCGACCTGCCGTGGTGAGCGCTGCCGGGATCGGCGGTGGCGGGGCGCAGGTCAGTCGAGCGCGGTGCGCTCGAGCAGCCCGCACTTCGCCGCCGTCGCGCGTTCGGCCTCCAGCACGGCGCACAGGCGCTGCGATTCCCGCAAGAGCGCGCGCGCATCTTCCGTGCGTCCCGTCATCACCAGCGCGTCGACGAGCACGGCGCGTGCGGCGATGCCCGGGCCTGTGATCGGTCCGACGCGGGTCGCGGCCAGTGCCTGCTCGAGCGGCTCGATCGCCTCGTGGGGGCGTCCGAGCGCCACCAGTCGCGCACCGATCCCGTGCAGGAACGCAGCGTCCTGCGGGCTCGGGTCGGGTGTCGCCGCCTTCCAGATCGCCCAGCCGCGCTGCGACGCCGCGAGTGCACCCGCGAGGTCACCGACCTCGGCGAGGTGCACACCGTGGTTGTTGAGCAAGGTCGCGAGCTGGGGATACTCGGGCCCGTGCACGCGCTGGAGGATCTCGATCGCGCGGCGATCGGCCTCGAGCGCGCGGGCGTGCTCACCACGGCGAAAGTACAGCGAGGCGACGGCCGCGTTCGCCATGCCGACGAAGTGATCGAGACGCGCGCCCTCGGCCGCGGCGATCACTCGCGCGTACTCGCGCTCCGCATCCGCGGCGCGGTCGGGCACGCCCGACAGCGCCTTGGCCAGCGCGAAGCGCGTCGACACCACGAGCGGGCTGTCGGGCGCGGCGGTCACGACCCGCATCGCGAGCAGCTGCTCGAGCTGCGTCGCGGCCGCGACGTTGTCGCCCAGCTCCGCGAGCACGTTGGCGTCCAGCTGCACGAGCTCGAGGGTGAGCTCGTGCAGCGGGCCCAAGCGCTCGGTCGACAGGCGTCGGGCGCGGTCGCCGTGCTGCAGCGCCTCGTCGAGTCGGCCCAGGTACCACGACGCCTGCGCGAGCTCGTGCAGAGCGCCGATCGTGTCGACGCAGCCGTCGGGGCAGCGCAGCTCTGCGCGCTCGAGCGCGCGTCGGGCGACATCGACGGCGAGATCGAGGTGGTTCTCGGCGACCGCGATCTCGTACTGCACGTCGAGCACTCGCGACTCGGCGCTCTCGTCCTTCGCCGCCGCCGCGGCCGATTCACCGGCACGCAGCCAGCGCTTGGCGGCATCGACGTCGCCGTCGAGGTGCACGGCCAACAGCGCGCGCTCGATCGCGCCGCTCGCTGCGAGCGCATCCATGCCGTGCTCGACCGCGATCGCGTGGGCATTCTCGAGCATCCCCGCGGCCAGGCCCGGGTCCCCCATCACCTTCTCGTGGCGCGCCATCTCGAGCTCGACCTCGGCGACGAGCGGCGCGTGACCCAGCGACTCGGCGCGCTGACGCAGCGCGAGAAACGGTGCGGTGCCGTGCTCGCCGAGCTCGGCCGAAACCGCGGCCGCGGCGAGATCCTCGCGCACCCGCTCGACCTCGCGGGCCAGCGCCGGGTCGCGCGGCATCCACCGCGCCTGCGCGTCCTCCTGCAGGCACTGCGGCGGATCCGGTAGTCGATCGATCGCGGCGCGCGCGTTGGCAAGACGGTGGGCATCCGCATCCTGGAGTCCCTCGACGATCGCCGCGAACGCCCGGCGCTGGCGCTCGAGGCAGCCGCGTCGCACTCCCGAGGCCGCAGCCTCGATCGCGCCGGGCTCGTCGGCGGCGCACTCGGCCGTCATCGCCCGCGACAGCTCGTCGGCGTACTCGTCGAGCGCAGCGACGATCGCGTCGGGCTGCGAGATCGTCGGGTCGAGGCCGGCATCCGACACCGCTCGGCGCAGCACGGATCGCTGCGGGTCGCCCCACGTCGACGCCATGCCGCCCGCGTCCGAGCACGGCGTCGTGCCGCCGGGCAATGCGAGCGCGCCGACACCGAGCACCGCGAGCGTGCCGACCACCACCACCATGCCGCGGCTGCGCGGGCGCGTGGAGATCAGCGCATCGGCGAGCGCATCCATCGTGGGGTATCGCCACCGGGGGTCCGTGCCGAGGCCCTGCCGCAGCACGGCGGCGACGCGCCGTTCGAGGGGCGGGCGCACCTCGAGACGTCGTGCAGGCGGCACGCGATCGGGCGGCACGCCCACGAGCGCCTCGTAGAGCGAGGCACACAGTGCCCACTGGTCCGACCGCGGATCCGGCCGGTGGCCGTCGAAGAGCTCGGGCGCCATATAGGCGGGCGTGCCGGCAATCTCCGGGACGCGATCGCTCGCGGTGGTCACCGCATCGACCATCGTGATCGGCTCGCGGCGTACGGCGAGGCCGAAGTCCATCGCGCGAACGCGCCCGTCCACGTCGATCATCGCGTTGTCGGGCTTGAAGTCGCCATGGGTGATCCCGGCGCGGTGCGCTGCACCGAGCCCCCGCGCCGCCTGGCAGTACGCGTCGACGATGGCGCGCTGCGACGGCGAACCGCGCGACACCCAGCGCCGCAGCGTCTGCCCGCGCACGCGCTCCATCGTGATGTACACGCGCGGTTGCTCCTCGCCGGGGATCCAGCAGCGGCCGGCCGAGAACACTCTCACGACGTTCTCGTGATCGATCGCCGCGATCGCTCGAGCCTCGTCGAGGATGCTCGCGGCCTCGGGCCGCCGGTCCAGGGAGATCAGCTTGACGGCGACCTCACGGCCGAGTCGCCGATCGTAGGCCGAGAAAACGACGCCCATGCCTCCGCGACCCAGGAGCTTCCTGAGCACGAGTGGCCCGATGCGCGGCAGCGGCGGGCCTTCGTCGCCGAAGAGGCGGCCGCGGATGGCACTGCGCATGACGGCGCCTTCGACCGCATCGCCGCGGAAGCGACGGAGCGCGTCGTGCTCGGGCGTCGGCGAGCGCTCGGTGTCACGCTCGGCACTCGATACGCTGGGCTGCGAGCTCCGCATCGGTTCGTACAGACGTGGCGCCCGTCGCGATGATCGTGGCCGCGGGGGCATGGTACACTGCGTGCGCTTGCGAGCCGACGAGGAGCTCTTGGAAGCGTGGCGGTCCGGCGATCGTGCCGCGGGCGGTGAGCTGTTCGATCGCTACTTCGAGCCGATCCGACGCTTCTTCGTGAACAAGACCGACGCCGACGTCGAGGATCTCGTCCAGCAGACGTTCCTCGCCTGTGCGAACGCCCGCGATCGCATCCAGCGGGATGCGGGCTTCCGTGGCTATCTCTTCGCCATCGCGCGCAGCAAGCTCGTCGACAGCCTGCGCGCCCATGCGCGGCGCACCGACGCGCTGGACACCGAGCGCGACTCGGTCGCGGCTCTGGGCATGACACCGAGCGGCATGCTCGGCGAGACCGAAGACCAGGACCTGCTGCTGCAGGCGCTCCGCCATCTTCCGGTCGATCTCCAGATCGCCGTCGAGCTCTACTACTTCGAGGGCGTGCAGGGCTCCGACCTGGTCGCTGCCCTGGGTGTGCCTCCGGGCACCGTCCGCAGCCGCATCCGCCGCGGCATCGAGCGGCTGCGCGAGCATGTCGAGGTGCTCATCCGCTCGCCCGAGCTGCGTCGCAAGACGATGACCACGCTCGACGTGTGGGCGGAGCAGATTCGGACGCAGTGGGCAGACGGCGAGCCCTGACGCTCGCCGCCCGGCACTGCGGACTCACTCGCAGTGGATCGACCAGACGTGGTAGCCCGTGCCGCCGCCCACGTTGGCGACGAGGATGTCGTCGCCGAGCCGCAGCAGGCCGCCCTCGTTGATCGAGTACGAGTCGATCGGGAGCTCGCCGACGGGGATCGGTTCGTCGAGCGGCAGGTCCGACGGATAGTCGATGACGGGCCCGTAGCCCGCGATCGCGCCCAGCCCGAACGCGTCCGTCGACAGCCGTAGGATGTAGCCCTCGTGGGAGCCGACCAGCAGGTCGACGCCATCGTTCGCGAGCGAGAGCATGAGCACCGGATCGCCGGGATCGATCTCCTCGAACAGCCCCAGGCCCTGGAACAGCGTGTCGAGCTCGCCGGTCTCGGTGTCGATCGCCCACACGGTGTCGTCGACGCCGTTGGTGCCGGTGATGTAGAGGACGCCGTCGAGCGCCGTCATCGCGAGCGGGTTGCCGCCATCGGTGAACGTGTGGAGCGTCGTGACCGTGCGCTCGGCGTCGTCGGCGATGCGCTTGATCTTGAGGTTGCCGCGATCGATGACGTACAGGTTGTTCTGATCGTCGGCGACCGGGAGCGACACCCCGAGGAACCGCGCATCGGCGCCCGGACCATCCACGTCACCCGGCGCCCCGTAGTCGTCGATGTCGATGGCGAGCGTGGTGTCGGGGTTGCCGGCGATCGGCGCCGCCGTGCAGTCCTCGGCCAGCGGGTCGCTGAGCTCGACGAGGCCGTTGCCGATGGCGTCGGCGACGACGAGGCGCCCATCGGTGAGGCCCACGACGCCCATGCTGAGCAGGAACCGCGCGTCGCTGCACTCGCCCGTGGGACGGTAGCGATCGGCCTCCGAGGTCTCGTTGCCCGCGACGCGGACGAGCTCGGTGTCGTCGGCGATCCAGATCTCCGATTGCGTGTCGACTGCGAGCCGACCACTCGCGTCGCCGAGGTGGCGGCTACGCAGCGGTGGGTCGTCGCGCAGACCGTGGCCGGCCGGGTTCGATCCGCCGAGCTCGCCGTCGTAGTACGGGTTGCCCAGGAGCAGCGTACCCATCGTGCAGTTCGAGGCCGGCGGATCCCCGGTCGGATCCCCGGTCGGGTCGCCCGTCGAGTCGTCGGTCGGGCCGCTCTCGTCGGCGCTCTCCGATCCCTCGCCGGGGTTCTGCGTCGTGGCGCTCGTGGTCATGGGCGCGGTGTCGCCGGTCTCGTCCGTGGAGGCGTCGGGCCCGCCCGTGCTACCGGCGGACACGTTGCCGCTGTCCGCTTCGGGATCGTCGTCGGCCAGCACACAGCCGAAGGAAATCAGCGTCGCCAGCACCGAAGCCGCGACCGATGCAGTGATGTTCGTGTAGTGCATGAGTGGCTCCTCAATACGATCGAGCATTCGAATTGATCACGACTGGGGTGCGGTCTCGTCGCTGGAATCCGCGATCGTGATCTCGTAGCGCACGTCGATCACCAGGTCGTCGCCATCGTCGTCGGGATCGCGCACATCGAGCGCGGCGAGGTGCAGCCGGTGCACACCGGGCTCGAGCGCGACGAGCAGGTAGACGCCATCGCCGAACGTCGGATCGACGACGGACGCCGGGGCCGGCGTGCCGAGGAAGTCGAGCACGCTGTCGGACTCGGGCAGCTCGTAGCTGCCGCGGTAGCTGCCGACGCGGTGCGCGTCGAGATCGGATCCGGCGAGCGTTTCGCCGTCGATCTGCAGCACGACGAGCTCCATGTCGTCGACGAAGCGCTCGGCGGCGCGGCGGAGCTCGTCCTCCGCGTCGCCGTTCGCCGTGGCGTCGAGCGTGGTGTTGACGATCGGCACCAGCACCACCGTGCCCAGCGGCAGCGTGCAGCGCCGCGGCTGGGCGCGGCGCACCGACTGCCGCGACAGGCCGGCGAGCGAGCCGAGGAAGTAGACCGGGCCGTCCTGACCGACGTCGCAGCTGCCGTCCGGCCCATCCAGCAGGGGATGATCGGTTGCGGGCAACGACAGCGCCCACGCCCACCAGGCGGCGGCCCACTGCGCCGCGTCGCGATCGAAATGGCGCTCTTCGGGATCGAGGACGACGAACCCACCGTATCCGTCTCCCGTGCTGCCCGTGGATCCGTCGCTCGCGCCGTCGGTCTCCGCCGAGTGCACGTCCCCATCGGTGGCGTCGCAAGCGGCGAGTGGGAAGAGGGAGAGCGTCGACGAGATCGAGAGCGCAGCGAGTGTTTTCATGGGCCGTGATGACGCGGAACGCCCTCCGATGATCACGCCGCGAGCAACGCTGACGCTCGCTCAGAACGCGACGGCCTCGTCCCAGCTCTTGCAGAGCTTCCCGAGCTCGTCGTCGAGCGCGGGGTCCGCCATTTTCGCCGACATCATCTCGACCTCGATCTGGCCGCACATGACGGTCGCGTCGGCCAGCGACGCCGCCATCTTGCCCTTCATCTCCGCGCTGACCTGGAAGCCGCGCAGCGCGACCAGCTCGCGCATTCGCTTGCCGATGTCGGCCTTGTTCGCGTCGAGGTACCTCTGCGCCTCGGCGATGCCGGCACGCTTGTCGGCGGAGCCCGTCACCTTGCCGCGGATCTCCTTGGCGTGGGTGTCGAGCAGATCGAGCGTCTCCTGGACGGATTCGTCCTTCTTACAGGCGACGATGGCGAGGAGTTGGACGAGGGACAGGGCGAGGATGCGGTTGCGAGACATGCGAGGTGTGTTCCGGTTGGATGCGCGCGACTAGACGTGGCCGAGGCCGAGCTGATCACGCGGTGTCGTCTCGTCGGGTGCGCTCGTCGTGGCGACCGCGCCGTGGTGCTACGATCGGCGGCGCGTGAGCCGCGACGACTCGAAGACGCGCATCGACGGCACCTCGGTCGATCCGCCGGAGGTCGGTACCGATCCGTACGACGAGATCGGCACGAAGCTCGGGCGCTACGTGCTCGTCGAGCGCGTCGGCGCGGGCGGCATGGGCACGGTCGTGCGGGCCTACGATCCGCGGCTGCATCGCGAGGTCGCGCTCAAGCGGGTGCATCGCGGCGCCATCGGTCGTGACGCGGCCGACCGACTCATCCGCGAGGCGCAGGCGATGGCGCAGCTCAGCCATCCGAACGTCGTCGCGGTCTACGACGTCGAGGTCATCGACGAAGCCGTCGTCATCGCGATGGAGTACGTCGCCGGTGCGACGCTCGATGTCTGGTGTCGCGCGCGCCCGCGGACGTGGCGGGAGATCGTCGACACCTACGTCGAAGCGGGGCGTGGCCTGCATGCGGCCCACCGCGCGAGCCTCGTGCACCGCGACTTCAAGCCCAGCAACGTGCTGGTGGCGGAGAGCGGGCTCGTGAAGGTGATGGACTTCGGGCTCGCGAAGCCGCTGGGCGACGCCGAGCCCAGCGAGTCGGCGATGCTCGCGTTCATGGCCGGCGACGGCGCGGCGGTCGGGCTCGATCGCACGCTGACGCGCGCCGACACCGTGGTCGGCACGCCGCGCTACATGGCGCCGGAGCAGCACCTCGGCGAGGTCGCGGGTCCGCCTGCGGATCAGTACGCGTTCTGCATCGCGCTCTGGGAAGCGCTCACCGAGCAGCGGCTGTTCGAGGGCGACACGATCGAAGCGCTCGCGACCGCGAAGCTGCGCGGGCCCGGCCCCTGGCCCGGACGCGCCGGCGTGCCCGCGCGCATGGGCGAGATCCTCGCGCGCGGGCTCGCCCCGGATCGCGGCGCACGCTGGCCCGACATGGGCGCGCTGCTCGAGGCGTTGCGCGCCACGAGCTCGGCCCGACGCGGGCGCGCACCGATCGTCGCGCTCGGGCTCGCGGCCACGGCGGCGGCGGTGCTCGTGGCGATGCGCGGTGCTTCGTCGCCCTGTGCCGAGGCCGGGCGCCGCATGGACGAGAGCTGGAACGACGCGCGCAAGGCCGAGCTGGTGGCCGCGATCGCGCGCACCGGCGATCCGCAGGCGACCGACGCGAGCACGCGCATCGTCGCGGCGCTCGAGCACTACGTCGCGCAGTGGAGCGCGGGCGCACGCGATGCCTGCGACGCACGGTACGTCCGTCAGGAGCAGTCGGACCGCGTGCTCGATCTGCGCGCGAGCTGTCTCGAGCGCCGTCGCCAGGAGCTCGACGCCGCGGTCGACGAGCTGGTCGCGGCCCCGGGCGTGCTCGTCTCGGCGATCGATCAGGTGTATGCGCTCGGCAGCGTCGCGACGTGTGCCGACGTCGAGGGCCTGCAGGCCGACGTCGCGCCGCCCGACGACCCCGAGCTCGTCGCCGAGGTCGCGGCCGTGCGCGGCCGCGTCGCCGCGATCTCGGCGCGGCTCACCGCCGGCCACGCTGCCGAGGCGCTCGCCGCCGTCCGCGAGCTCGAGCGCGAGCCTGCGACGCGCGCGTACGAGCCGCTGCGCCTCGAGGTCGCGCTCGTCGGCGCGCGGGCGATGGCGCGCTCGGGGGAGTGGGAGGCCGCCGCGCTCGCGCTGCGCTCGACACTGGCGGCCGCCCTGCAGATCGGGGCCGACGCGCTCGCGGCCGAGGCGGCGAGCAACTTGGCCGGGCTCGTCGGCAGCAAGCTGCAACGACCCGACGAAGCGCAGCTGCACGGCGAGGTCGCGCTCGCGCTCGCACGGCGGCAAGACGCCGGCGGGCCGCTCGAGATCCGCGCCGCGACGGCCCACGCCTCCGCGCTGGCCGCCGGCGCGCACTTCGAGGAGAGCGAGCGGCTGCTGGAGGACGCGCTGCAGATCGCCCTTCGCGTGCTCGACCCCGAGCATCCCGAGACGGCGCAGCTCGTGGGCGTGCGCGGCGCGATGCTGGCCGACCTCGGGCGATTCGCGGAGTCCGAGGCCAGCTACTCGCGCGCGGTCGAGATGTACGGCGCGGCGCTCGGCGTCGATCATCCCGACACGCTGCGCGCGCGCGAGGGCCGGGCGCGGACCCTCGGCGCGCTGGGTCGCCTGGCCGAGAGCGAAGCGGAGACGCGCGCCGTGCTGGAGTCCCGCGAGCGCTCGCTCGGTCGCGATCACCCGGATACCGCGATGACGCGGGCGATGCTCGCGATGACGTTGCGCGGGCTCGGTCGCGAGGCCGAGGCGATCGCGATGTACCGCGCTGCGCTCGCGAGCGTCGAGGCGGAGCTCGGCGCGGATGTGCCGCTGCACGCCGAGATCGCCAGCAACCTCGCCATCGGCCTGATGGAGACGGATCCCGCGGAGGCGAACGCGGTGTTCCGTCGCGCACGCGTGACGCTGGAGCGCGAGCTCGGGCCCGAGCATCCCTACGTCGCCGCCGCGATCTTCAACACGGGCAAGACGCTCGCGCTGCAGGGCAAGCTCGAGGAGGCCGAGCACGAGTACGGCGAGGCGCTGACGCGGATGCTCGCGACGCTGCCGCCGGATCACCGCGACATCGCGGCGCTGCGGATCAACCTCGCGGATGCGCTCGAGCGCCAGGGTCGCTGGGCCGACGCGGAGCTCGAGCTGCGGCGCGCGGTCGCTTCGATGACGAAGAGCCTCGGCCCCGACCACATCGACACCGCGAGCGCGCGCAGCAACCTCGCCTCCACGCTCGGGAAGCTGGGCAAGCTCGACGAGGCCGAGCGCGAGGCCCGGTCCGCGCTCGCGATCTTCGAGGCGAAGCTCCCCCCGAGCAACCCGAACCTCGCGATCGCGACCCACGATCTCGGCAAGCTGTTGCTGCAGCGAGGCCGCGCCGCCGATGCGCTGCCGCTACTCGAGCGTGCGGTGCAGCTCGTCGTCGCCACCGAGGCGCCGCCCGAGCTCGCGGAGGAGATGCGCACCGATCTGGCCACCGCGCGCGGCTCACTCGCGCCTTCTGTCCACGACCGGTGATTCACGCCGCCGATTCGTCCGCCAGCGGGACGAATCGGCCGCGTGAGGCTTTCACTGCGCCCGTTCGTCCCGCCCAGGGAGAAAAAGCGCGCGTGAGCTCCGGGGCCCGGTCGCTGCAGGTCGGCGCCGATGCTTCGCAGCGCGCGAGCGTGGTGCGGACGGGCCGCCGGCTTCGCTGCTGCGGCGCGGGACCACGCGAACACGGCGTCCGCCCCTGCGCGGGCACCTGCGCACGCGCGAGGTGACCAAAACGCTTGGCGAGCCGACGCGTGCGCGGCAAGATGACGTCGTGCCTCGCTCGCGATGGCTCGTGCTCCTGGTCGCAGCCTTGCTGCTGCTGCTCGGTGGCGCGAACCGTGGCCGGGTGCCGGCCGGCGAGCGCGAAGGCTCGCGCACGGCCGACGAGCCCGCGGCGCTCTCGCTCCGCTCGTTCGTCGCACCGGCGAGCGCACCCGAGCGCGACGTCCCGCTCGCCGCGGACGACGACGCCGAGGTAGCGACGCTCGACGTCGCGCCGCCACCGAGCTCGATCGCCACGGCGGCCCCGCACACCGAGCCGCTCGCACGCGCACCGCTGCACCGTCATCTACGCTCGGCTGCGCCGCGCGGTCCCCCGACCGCCGCGTAGCGAGTCTCTGCGTCGACGCAGCGTCGCGCGCCCACCGAGCCCGATCGGTGGCCGCGCGGTGCGGCGTATCCATCGATCCACAGCATTTCTTCGGGGGACATCATGAAGAGGAGTCGATTCGAGGCCCGCTCGGCGACTTGGTTGCGCAACACGCACGGCGTTCGACTCGCACCGGACGACGATGCACCGACCCGACGCGACGACGTGATCCTGAGACGTCGCGTCGGCGAGATCGATCGCTCGGAGACGACGCTCGACTGGTTCACCGCCGGCCTCGCACTGCTGGCCGTCGCGGCGGTGCTCTGCCTGCTCAGCACGCGCCCGGGCGTGCCGGCGCATGTCGAGGCCTCGCTGCCATGGCTCGCCGCGGGTGCGCTGGTGACGGGGCTGGGGATCCTCGCGCGGGTGAACCGGCGCAAGCCACCGCGCACGACGGTCACGATCTACCTGGTGGCGGCGGCGAAGGCTTCGCCGCGCTTGTTGGCGGCCACGCTCGCGCGGATCAGCCGAGACGAGCGGCTCGGGGAGCTGTGGCTCGTCGCGGATACGCGCTGGCCCGGTGAGGTGATCTCGGCGTTCGCCGAGTCGCGACTGCGGTGGTTCGAGGCGCGCGCGGACACGTTCGTCGAACGACGGGTGGAGGAGTGATCGCGGGGTGGTGGTGCCTGGTCAGATCGGAGAGGGACCCATGACAGGTTGCACGGGACACGGCAGCCGCGATGGCGATCCCACGAAAGACGTCGCTCGTCCTGCTCGCCGCTGCCGCGATCCTGGCGGCGTGGTTCGCATGGCCGAGGCCTGCGCCGCAGCGCGAGGCGGCGCAGGCGGAGGTCAGCGTGCGCTCCGAGGTGTCGACGCGGGTGCAGCCCGTCGACGCCGACGCCCGCCGAGTCGCTCGCGCGCGATGGGAGGATCGACGAGCGCGCATCCGGGCCGCGCATGCTCCTGCGCGAGACGACGCACCACGCTCCCCGGCGCCCTCGTCCCGCAGCTGCACCGACGGGGACTGCTCGAGCGACGCAGCCGAGGAGAGGGGAGACAAGGTGTTCGATGCGTTCATCGACGAGACCACGACGCTCACCCAGGGGTGCGAAGAGCTCCTCGGAGGCAAGCCGACGTTGGTGCGCATCAGCGCACGGCTGATCGGCGCGCCCGACATCGGGACGATCGTCGAGAGCGTCGAGGTCTCCGGACCCGGCGAGGGCAAGGACGCGCTCGCCGAGTGCCTCACGGAGGGCATGTACACGCTCGAGCTCGGCGATGCTGCGACGAACTTCGAGCGCGACGCCGTGCTGATCCACGGTCTGCTCGACGAGGTCGCCGCCGAAGAGTGGGTCGCGCCGGAGCGCGTCGCGGAGATCCGCCAGCAGATGCTGGATGGGGGGCTGGATCCCGGGTCGGATCCGATGGTGGTGGTGGGGGCGGATGATCCGTCGGCGACACC
>CAZFKC010000064.1:45655-59625 GCA_964519175.1 uncultured Nannocystaceae bacterium | reverse complement strand
CGCGACCAAAACGAGCGCGCGCAACTCGAGCCCGACGTGGCTTCGCCACGGCGGATAGCGAGCAAGACTGCCTGCACCAGGAAGAGCGCCGGAGGCGCGACCAAAACTAACTGAGCCCGGTCTTGCTGACGACGCCGCGGAACATGTTGAGCGTGCGCTCGAGGCTCTCGATCACCTCTTCGATGCTGCGGGCGTCCTGCGAGCGGATCTCGGCCTCGGCGCGCTTGAGCACGCCCTCCGCCTTTGCGATCGCATCGCGGCCGAAGCTCGTGCCGCTCATGATCCCCTGCACCTGCGGGAACAGCTCGCGGACCTCGGCGATCAGCCGCTCGGCCTGCTGTCGCTGCCGCTCGAATTCCTCGGACGCCCGCACCTCCACCATGTAGTGCTGGCTGTGCTCGACGAGCTTCTGCAGCTCTTCCTCGGTCAGGCCGCTGGTGGCCGTGACGGTGATGCTCTGCTCGTGGCCGGTCTCGAGATCCTTGGCCGACACGCTGACGAGCCCATCGGCCGAGATCGCGAACGTGACCTCGACCTCGACCTCGCCGCGCGGCGCCTTGCGCAGCCCGGAGAGGATGAACTCGCCGAGCAGCTCGTTCTCGGCCGCCTTGTCGCTCTCGCCCTGCAGCACGAGGATCTTCACCGAGGTCTGGTAGTCGCGGACCGTGGTGAAGATGTGCGACGCCGACGTCGGCACCGTCGTGTTCTGCTCGATGAGCCGGTGGAAGTAGCCACCGACGATCATGATGCCGAGGCTGTGCGGCGTGACGTCGAGCAGCAGCACGTCCATGCTGTCGTCGACCAGGGCCGCCGCCTGGATGGCCGCACCGAGCGCGACCACCTCGTCGGGGTGCACGCCCTTGCAGGGCTCGAGCGCGAAGAACTCGGCCACGCGCGACTGGATGAGCGGCATGCGGGTCATGCCACCGACCAGGATCACGTCGTCGAGGTCGCTGCGATCGATGTTCGCGTCGCGCAGCGTCTTCTCGCAGATCATCACCGTGCGATCGACCAGGTCGCGGGTGAGCTCCTCGAGCTCGTCGCGCGTCAGGTTCTCCTGCATGTGGAAGGTCTGCCCGGACGGCGTGGTGTACAGGAACGGCAGATCGACGAGGGTCTCGCGCGCGACCGACAGCTCGCAGCGCGCCTTCTCGGCCGCGTCCTTGATGCGCTGCATCGCCATCTTGTCGTCGCCGACGTCGACGCCGGTCTTCTCCTGGAACGACTGCGTGAGCCGGTCCATCACGCGGATGTCGAAGTCCTCGCCGCCGAGGAACGTGTCGCCCGCGGTCGACACCACCTCGAACACGCCCTTGCCGATGTCGAGGATCGAGATGTCGAACGTGCCGCCGCCGAGATCGTAGACCGCGACGCGACGCTCGAGATCCTTGCCGAAGCCGTACGCGAGCGCGGCGGCAGTGGGCTCGTTGATGATGCGGATGACGTCGAGCCCGGCGATGCGGCCGGCGTCCTTGGTGGCCTGGCGCTGGTTGTCGTTGAAGTACGCGGGCACCGTGATGACCGCGCGCTCGACTCCGCCGCCGAGGTACTGCTCGGCGATGAGCTTCATCTCCTGCAGGATGAACGCGCTGATCTCCGGCACGCTGTAGGCCTGGTCGCGCAGCCGGATGCGCACGTCGCCGTGCGGGCCCTCGACGATCGCGAACGGAGCGGACTGCAGCACCGCACGCGCGGCGGGCGAGTCCCAGCGGCGGCCGATGAGGCGCTTCGCCGCGTAGACGGTGTTGGTCGCGTTGGTGACGCCCTGCCGCTTCGCGATGTGCCCGACGAGCCGCTTGCCGCTCTCGGAGATCGCGACCATCGACGGCGTGGTCTTGTAGCCGCCCTTGTTGGGGATGACCGTCGGCACGCCATCCTCGACGATGGCGACACAGGTGTTGGTGGTGCCGAGATCGATGCCGACGACGTTGTCCATTCGGGGACTTTCGGTCCGCAGGCGCCAGGCGGCGCTGTCCGCGGATGATCCAAGGCTAGGGTAACTTGATCGATTTGAGAAGCGCCGCGATCTCGGCATCGCCCGGGCGGTGGCGGTCGGCGATCAGTACCTGCTCGCGTGCCGTCGCGTGCTGCCCCGCCGCGTAGAAGGCCCGCGCGAGCAACACGTGTAGGCGGGCGAGCTCGTTCGGACGGCGCTTGTTCGCCGCGTCGCTCGGCTCGGCGCTCAGCGCATCGAGGGCCGCGAGCGCCATCTTCCGGGTCCGCGACGGATCCTTGGCGCCGAGCGCCTCGGCCGCATGTGCGAGGTGCTCGGCTGTTCCGTGCGCCTCCGCAGCCTCGACCAGGAGTGGGACGGCCTCGCCGGGCTGACCGAGGTCGCGCAGGCTCATCGCGCGCGAGAACGCCTCGGCGGCTCTGCGATGACGCGCGAGATCACGGCAGCGCTCCCAGTTCTTCGCGAGCTCGCGATCGGCGGGGTGGAGCTGGAGTGCGAGCCGCCACGAGTTCGCCGCGCGGGCCAGGTTGCCGTCCTGCTCGGCCTTCTTCGCCTCGGCCACGTGCGCGTCGAGCTGGCGACGCACCGACTCGCCGAGCGCATCGCGTTGTCGCTGCGCACGGACGACCGCACGCTCGTGTCGACGCGCGGCCGCCTCGGCCTCCTGCTGGGCGAGGCGCAGCTCGTACTGCTTGCGCTGCGCTGCCTCGCCCTCCTGCTCGCGCCGACGGTCCTCGGCCAGCCGCGCGATCTCGGCGTCGACGAACGGCGTCCGCATGTCCGGATCGCGCAGCGCCTCGGAAGCCTGCGTCGCACGCCGGAACAGCGCGGCGAGGTAGTCGCGGAACGGGCCGAGGTTCTGACCGAAGTAGCTGTCGGGGTGGAAGTCGCGGCTGACGTCGTGGTAGGCGCGGCGAACGATCTTGAGATCGTGCGTGGGCCAGATGCCGAGGATCTCGTACGGCGAGAGATCGTCGAGACGATCGACGAGCCCGAGGATGCGGCGCTGCTCGGCGAGCGAGAGCTCGAGCCCGGCGACGAGTCGCGCGTCGTCGGCCGCCGCGAGCGGCCACGGGGGCGGCGCGCGCTCGGGCTCGCTCGGGCCCGTCTCTTCCTGGGCCGGATCGGGGATCGGCGCGCGCCGCTCGCCCGGCGTGTGCAGCACCTCCATCTGCTGCACCAGCGTCCGCCGTCGCCTCTCGCTCGCGGGCAGCGGGGTGGCGGGGGCCGCGACCAGCTTCGCCGCGCCGAGCTCCACGAGCCGCTGGAGGATCGCCTCGGCCTCCGCGGGCGGGAGGCCGCTCGCGTGCAGCAGCTCGCCGACCGAGATGGCGCCCTCGATGCGGCTCAGCACGAAGAAGTCCGTCGGCGTGAGCGGAAGCCCCTGGATCGCGACGCCTGCGTCCTGCACCACCCGCGCGCTGCGATCGAGCCCCATGATCAGGTCGTCGCAGCTTAGCAGCGCCGCGGTGATTGGTGCCATACTCCGAGCGAAGCGATGCAACGGGCGATGTTCCGGTTTGGCTTCGCGCTCGGCCTCGGGTTCGGCCTACTCGCGTTCGCGGCGTGCAAGCCGACCGAGCCGCCGCTCGCACCCGAGGCGGCCCGCACTCCGCCCGCCAGCTCGAAGGCACTCGCCGACGCCGACGTGCTCGTCGCATCGATCGGCGGCCTCGACGTCGCGCGCGTGCGCGAGTGGATGACCCCCGAGCTGCGCAGCCGCATCTCCTCGGACGAGCTCGAGCGCGCCAGCGCGCAGCTCGGCAAGGAGTTCGGTCCGAGCATCGGCGTCTACGAGGAGCAGACCCACCGTGAAGGCGATCTGCTGTGGTACTCGGGCCTCTGGGTGCACCGCAAGCCCGGGCGCGTGCCGGTGCTGACCCCGGTGCTCTACCAGTTCGCGCTCGACCGCGACCGTCGGCTCGCACGGCTCGTGATCCGCGAGCACTGGTTCCTCGAGACGATGGCGCTGCCCGCCGATCACTACGTGCCGGTGTCGCGGCTGCACTTCGTCGGCCGCGGGGAGTGGACGATCAGCCACGGTGGTCGCCGCAAGTCGATGAACCACCACTTCGGCACGCGGGTGCAGCGGTTCGCCTACGACATCATCATGAAGAAGAACGGCCGGCGGAAGAAGCCGGGCGGCGCGGAGAACGACAACCGCAGCTACTACTGCTACGGCGCCGAGATCGTCGCACCGGCCTCAGGCACCGTCACGCTCGTCGTGAACGACGTGCGGGAGAACGTGCCCGGGGTGGCCGGCGAGAAGGGCGGCAACGGGCTCGTCATCGACCACGGCTTCGGCGAGTTCTCGTCGATGTGGCACGCGATCCCCGGCTCGGTGCGCGTGAAGGAAGGCGACACCGTCGTCGGCGGTCAGGTCGTCGCGCTCGCCGGCAACAGCGGACACAGCAGCGGCCCGCACCTGCACTACCACCTCTCGGCACGCGGGCTCGCGCGGGGAGAGTTCGGGCTGCCGGCGCCGTTCGTGGACGTCTGGGTCGACGGGCGCTGGCACGAGCGGATGGAGCCGATCCGCGGCACCGCGGTGCGCCTCGATCCACCCGCGGGCGTGCTGCGCCGCGATCAGGCCTCGCGCCCGCGCGTGTTCGTCGATCTCTGACGCCGCGCGCGTGGGTGCGCCTTCTCGTAGACGTCCATCATCGTGCCCAGCGTGAGATGGGTGTAGCGCTGGGTCGTCGACAGGCTCGAGTGCCCGAGCAACGACTGGATCGTGCGCAGGTCGCAGCCGCTCTCCAGCAGGTGCGTCGCGAACGAGTGGCGCAACCCGTGCGGAGCGATGCGCGTGCGCGTGCCGGTGCTCTCGCAGCGGCGGTAGACCAGCTCCCGGGCCGCACGCACGCCGAGCCGGCCCCCGCGATCGCCGATCCACAGCGCCCGCACGGGCGAGCCCTCGCGCACGAGCGCCGGCCGCAGTGCGAGCCACTCGCGGATCGCCGCGGCCGCGCGCTTGCCGAGGGGCACGAGGCGGTCCTTGCCGCCCTTGCCGGAGATCACCCGCACGCGCAGGCTGCCGCGCTCGTGCTCGAGCGCGTCGAGGTCGAGCGCGCACGCCTCGCTCACGCGCAGGCCGGCGCCGTAGATGACCTCGAGCAGCGCACGATCGCGTGCGCCGGCCGCCCCACCCCGCTGCGGCTCGTCGATCAACGCGCCGACCTCCTCGACCGACAGCGCGACCGGCAGCTTGCTGCGCCGCTTCGGGCTCGCGATCTGCCGCGTGGGGTTCTCCGCGATCACCCCGCGCTTGTGCAGCCACGCCGCGAAGCTGCGCACGCTGGCCAGCTTGCGCGCCACGCTGGTCGGTGACACGCGTCCGTGCAGCGCGGCGAGCCAGCTCCGCACCGTGCGCGCGTCGAGCTCGCCCACCGCCGGCGCATGCCCGCGCAGCTCCGCCACGTACGCCACGAAGTCGCGCAGATCGCCGACGTAGGCGCGCAGCGTGTGCGGCGAGACCCGCCGCTGCGTCCGCAGGTGCTCCGCGAAGGCGACCGCCTGCTCCTCCATCCCGCCAGGCTAGCGCGCCGCCGGGACCGAACGCCAACAACTGCCCGAGCCGCCCCCCGCGAGGGCACTCAGGGGCACTCGACGTCGGACTGCACCACGGCCATCCGCATCTCGATCGCGGCGATCGTCGCGCAGTCGTCGGGCCCGAGCATCGTCGCGCGGGCGTCGACGACGTCGTTGGTCCGGAAGGTCTCGTTGGCGAGCAGCGGCTCGAGATCGGCGATCGGCGTGCGCGACACGTCGAGCTCCGACAGCGCCTCCTGCGTCTCCAGCCCCTGCAGCCCGGCGAGCGGGTTGCCGGCCAGCTTGGCCTCGACCAGGAACTCGAAGTTGGCCAGCACGGACAGGTCCGTGATGCCGCCGTCCTCGGCGTGCAGCACCTCGAGCAGCACGAGCGGCGCGAGCCCGGACAGATCGGCGGCGCCGGTGCGGTCGAGATAGACGGTCTGCAGCGTCGGCGCGAGCCCGAGCTGCGCGACCGCCTGCGGCGCGACCATCGTGTCGTCGAGCTGGATGGTCTCGATCATCGGCAGGGTCCCGAGCACCGCGAGGCTGTCGACGACGCCACCGGTGTAGACGATGCGGCGCAGCACCGAGAGCCCCGAGAGCGGCGTGAGATCGACGGCGGCCCCGTTGCCGCCGATGAACAGCGTGCCGAGCAACGGCAGGTTCGCGACCGGCCCGAGATCGGTCACCGGGTTGTTGCGGACGTCGATCTCGCGGACCTCGGGCAGGCCGGCCACCGCGGCGATGCTGCCGACCTGGTTGTCGGCGAGCGCGAGCCTGCGCAGCGCAGCGAGGGTCTCGACACCAGCCAGCGAGTCGACCTGGTTGGAGCCGAGATCGAGCGCAGTGAGGAGCGTCAGCCCGGCGACCGGCGCAGTGGAGCGGATCTGGTTCTCCTGCGCCGACAGCTTGTCGAGCTCGACCATGCCCTCGACGCCCTCGAGGTCGCGGAGCTCGTTGCGCGAGGCCTCGATCGAGATCATGCCCACCGCGCTGGCGAGCGGCTGCAGCGTGTCGATGCGGTTGCCCTCGAGGTCGACGAAGTGCAGCTGATCGTGGCCCTCGAGCGGGGCCAGCGAGCCGACGTCGTTGTCGGAGATGTCGAGCGAGAACAGCTCGCGCATGCCCTCCGCGGCGCCGATGTCGGAGATCTGGTTGTCCTCGAGCACGAGCGCGAGCACGTGCACGAGCGGACGCAGCGGCCCGACATCGGTGATCTCGTTGCGCCCGAGATCGAGATAGGTGAGCTCGGTGAGGTCGGCGAGCGGCCCGATGTCGCGGATCCCGTTGCCGTCGAGCACGAGCTTGCGGAGCCCGCGGAGCTCGCCCACCGTGCGCAGATCGGTGAGCTTGTTGTCGCTCAGCTGCAGCTCCTCGAGCAGCGGCAGATCGAGCAAGGGGCCGACGTCGGTGATCTCGTTGCCGGACAGCCCGATGCTGAGCAGCCCCTGCGCGCACTCGAGCCCGCGCAGATCTTTGATCCCGAGCGCAGGGCCGCGCAGGCCGGGGAGCTGGCGCAGCTGCTCGGCGAGGATCACCGGCTCGGGCTCGCCGCTCTCGCCACCGCCGCTCGTGTCGACCGGCTCGGGCTCGGGCAGCACGTCGAGCAGCAGCGCACGCAGGGCCTCGTCGGGGACCTCGACCTCGCCGACGCACAGCTCGATGTCGTCGCCCTTGCCGATCGTGCCGGGCGGAGGGTCCCCGGCGCACGCGACGGCGAGCGCGGGGGCGAAGAGCAAGGGCAGACGCACGCCGCAAGACGCTAGCACGGATGCGTCACACCGGGACCGGCAGCAGCGTCGAGCCCACGAGCCGCGACTGCAGCTCGGCCTTGTCGGCGTCGCTGATGCCGTAGTCGCCGATGATGACGATGTGGCCGTGGAAGCCGTGGCGGGCGTGGAAGTCGACCAGCTCGTCCATCGCCGCGTGCAACGTGTCCTTCTCGGGGTGCGCGTTGGGCACCAGCGCCAGGTACATCGAGATGTCGTTCGGTGCGATCTCGGTCAGCTCGGTGTGGATGCGGACGACGTTGCCCTCGATGGACGAGGGCCGGATCGAGTCTCGGCCCACGCGATAGACGTACTCGCGCTGCACCGTGCGCGTCATGTGGAAGACGATGATCTGCTTGTAGGGGATGCCGGTGGCCTTGCCCTGCGCACGCGCGATCTCGACGGCGTTCTGCAGCAGCCGGCCGATGCGGACGCCGCCGACGGCGACGACGATGGTGCGATCCTCGGTCTCGATCGCCTCGCTCTCCACCGTGTCGATCACCCGCCGGAAGTAGCCGTGGACCATGCGCAAGAGCGTGCGGTGGTTGTAGCCGAACAGGATGGCACCGACGGCGATGGCGGCGGTGATGACGAGCGCCCGGAGATCCCGGATCTGCTCACCGAAGCGGTCGTAGAGCCCGAGCAGCGCGAACGACAGCACGACGAGCCCGATGACCGCGGCGATGGGCAGCTTGACCCCGCCGATGCCGATGTTGAACGGCGCGCGGTAGACCCGGCGGTCGCCGGCCTTGAACTTGCGCAGCAGGATGAACGCGACGACGCCGGAGAACATCACGAGGCCGAAGCTCGCCCCGTACCAGCGCTCGAGCACCTCGATGTCGGCGTCGCCCTCGTAGCAGAGCAGGAAGATGCCGGCGAAGAACAGCAGGTTGATGCGCGAGAAGACGCCGCGGTCGTTGGTGTCGAGCAGCGCCCGCGGCAGCAGGTTGTCGCGCGCCATCGTGACCCAGAGGCCGCGTGCGCCGGCGAAGCCGGTGTTGGTCGCGCCGATGAGCATCAGCGCCGCGCTCGCGACGATGACGAGGTTCCACGCGTGGCCGAGCGTCTCGCTGCCGGTGACGCCGTGCACTGCCGTCTGCCCCAGCTCCGCGAGCAGGTAGCCCGACGCGCCGAGCAGCTTCGCCGGCGGCAGCACCATGAACACGAGCAACGACAGCGCGCCGCCGACGACCAGCAGCGTCATGAGCATCGCGCGATAGATCCGACGGATGTCCTTGCGCGGGCGCTCGAGCTCCTCGGGGATGTTCATCACCGACTCGACCCCCGACGCGCCGAGGATCGACGAGCCGAGCGCGACCGGGATCAGCGCGGCGCCGAGCGTCGCGAACCCGGGTAGGATGCGCGAGCGCGTGCTCGCCTCGGCCATGTGACCGGCGGCCGCCTCGGACGCGTGGGCCTCGATCGACGGCGCGACGACGGCACTGCCGGAGATGAAGTAGTCGAAGTTGACCCCGTGCGTCAGCACGTACAGCGTGCCGAACAGGATCGTGATGCCCATGACCGCGAGGTTGACGAGGAAGATCGTCTTGCTGACCTTGACGCTCTCGTGCAGTCCGTAGTTGTTGAGCGCGAGCAGCAGCACGAGCGGCGGCAGCATCACCACCACGCTGCGGGGGAACAGCGTCGAGAACGCGACCGCCAGCGTCGACGTGACGAGCACGGTGGAGAGCGTCGAGCGCCAGTGGTGCGGCATCACCCACAGCCCGAACCCGAGTGCGGGCAGCGTGGACACGCCGATCGCCGCGACCGTGCCGCCGCCCTTGCCGTCGCCGACCAGCGAGACCAGATAGTCGCTGTACGACATCAGGCTGACGATCGCCGTCGCGACGTACGAGAACGAGATGACCACGCCGACCGCGGCGGCCGCGACGATCGCGAGCTTGCCGAGGTGGCTGAGCGCGTAGCGGGTCATCACGTAGGTGCCGCCGTTGCTGAGCGTGAGCAGCACGGCCTCGACGTAGATCGGCGCGAGCACGAACAGCAGCGCGTACAGCCCGATCTGGAACGCCGGCGTGGCATAGCCGACGCCGGCGACGATGAGCGCGCCCGACGAGTAGTACGGCGACGTCAGCGGGTCGGGGCCGACGAGATAGAGGCCCTCGCGCCAGCTGAGCTTCTTGTGGTCCGCAGGGACCACCGCGGCGCGCATGGACTCGCCAGGCACGAACGCGGCGGGTTATGCACCCGCCGCGAGAGGTCCGCAAGCGCTAGCTACGGAGCAGGCGGCGTGCCACCGGCCGGCGGCGGGGCGTCCTTGGTCGGCTTCGGCTTCGTCGGCGCGGGCTTGTCGCCCGCCGGCTTCTCGCCCGCCGGCTTGTCGCCCGCCGGCTTGTCGCCCGCTGGCTTCTCGCCCGCCGGCTTGCCGCCCGCCGGCGGCGTGCCGCCCTCGGCCGGCTTCGCGCCGTCCTTCGGCGCGGGCGGGACCTTGAACATGTCCGCCCGCTCCTTGTGGATCTGTTTGAAGCTCTGATCCGAGATGACGTAGAACCACTCGCCGAAGCGCTCCTGCAGCATCCGCGCACGGGCCTCGCCCTTCAGCTTCTTCGCATCGTCCTCGCCCTCGGGCTCGGCGGATTCTTCCTCGACCGCGCTGACGCCGTCGCTGCCCTTGTCGAGCGACGCGTCGTAGGCGACCTCGACGAACATGTAGCGGTTCGCCTGCTTCTCGTCGGGCTTCTCCTCGCCCTCGGGCGTGGGCTCGCTCGCGCCTTCTTCCTCGGTGCCGGCCGTGAGCGCGAGCCCCGACTCGTAGGTGATCTCGCCGAAGTAGAGGCTGAACACGACCCCGTCCTTCGTGACGACGCGGGCCTCGCCCTCGTTGCCGAACAGCCGCTGCTGATCCGGCGTGACGAAGAAGCCCTTCGACTGCAGCGCCTGCAGCGTGAGCGGCTTGGGCCGCGGACGCACGCCGACGATCTTGATGTTCGCGATCGCGGTCGTCACCTGCCGCACCTTCGCGGAGTCGAGGATCTTGCCCTCCGGCGTCTCGACGCCCGGGACCGCGACCCACTCGTCCTTGCCGTCGACCTTCTCGAGGTCGGCGCGGATCGGCGCACTGCCGACGACCTTGCCGTTCTTCTCGTCGACCGAGTACGGATCGTAGAGCATCGTGACCAGCTCTTCGCGCTTGACCTTGAGCAGGTCCTTCTCGATCCAGTCGGTGAAGTTCGTCGAGATGTCGAGCTCGAGCTTGGCCCCGTACACGCGCTTCTCGCTGGGCACGCGCACGTAGAAGTAGCCGTCCTTGCCCGGCACTTCCTTGCCGACGATGATGTCGACGATCACCGCGGACGAGGCGTCCTTGATGATGATGTGCTTGCCGCGCTCGTCGCCCTTGCCGTCCGCGCCGGCGGGATCGAGCACGCCGAACTGGCCGTGCTCCGCCGCGTTGTCGCCGTAGTAGATGTCCTTCTTGACGTCGATGAACGACGCCGCGGCCTTGCCCATGCGCTCGGTGCCGTCGGCGGGGTAGTCGTTGTGGCTGGGGATGACCCAGCGGCCCTGCTTCTGCTCGACGGCGAAGCGCACGACCTTCGCGGCCTTGTCGTCCCACGTGACGACCTCGAGCGCGGTCGCGAGCGTGGGATCGGTGAAGCCCGCGAACAGCTCGGCGCCGGTGTCCTCGAACGTCGCCGCCGCGAGCTCGCGCGGCCGCATGCTCCACGCCAGGCCGACCGAGCCGAGTGCGAGCGCCACCATGATGAGAGTTCCGCGGTTCATGTGTCGTCTCCCTTCGTGCTGCGCTCCGCCTTCGGCGCGGCCGCGGCCGGGGGCGGCGCGCCGGTGCGACGGGTCTGCGGAATGGCGTCGTGCTCGCGCCGACGCTTGCGTCCATAGATGATGCCGCCCAGCAGGAGCGCCGGGATCGGCGGCACCAGCACCGAGACGATGCGGATGCGGTCTTCGATCTCCCGCGACTCGCGTTGGTAGCGGGTCTCGACCTTGCCGACCGCCTTGGCCTTCTCGCGCTCGATCGACTCGGTGCGCGCCTGCAGCCGGCGGTTCTCGGCCTGCTCGGCGCTCTTCAGCATGATCTGCTTCGTGGTCTCGTCGAGATCACTGCGCTGCTGGATCGCGTCGACCGCGGCCTCGAGCGACTTCTTGGCCTCCTCGAGCTCCGCCTCGGCGCTCTTGTTGGCCTCTTCCGTCTGCTTCTCGCGCGCGGTGCGTTCCTCTTCCTTGAGCTGATCGACCTTGTCGAGCCGGCGATACTTCGACTTGCGCTTGCGCAGCTCGATGAAGCGATCGTCGCCGACCAGCGAGTCGACCACGTTCAGGAGGAACGTGACGTTGTCGAAGCGCACGTCGTCGAGCCCGTCGGCATCGACGTCGCCGCCGCGCTCGTGCATCGCATAGAAGTTGTTGCCGAAGAGATCGAGGTCGGCGATGACGACGACGTTCTTGTCCTTCGTGCCGCCCTCGCCCGCGGTACCACCGCCCTTGATGCGCGCGGCCATGACCTTGGGCTTGCCGTCGGGGGGCGTGACCGCCTCGCGGCCGTCCTCGGTCATGCCCGGGCGCGGCGGCAGCGGACCCTGCACGCCGAAGAGCGGGTGGCGCTGCACCATCGCCTCGAACAGCGAGCTGCCGCTCGTGGGACCGGTGCTGAGCAGCGGCGTGAACTTGTCCTGCCAGCCCGGCGCAGGCGTGAGCTGCCCGCCGAACATCAGCACGATCTCGGTGAGGCCGTCGACCGTCGGATCGCCGGTGAGGCTGTTGCTGCCGTCCTGCCTCGGACCGAGGAACACGATCTGCCGCGGCACCTGCTCGAGCGTCGGGTGCGGGTTGTACGAGTCGGTCAGCACCTTGTCGGCTTCCCACTCGACGCCCATCTCGCGGAGCAGGCCCTTGTAGTCGCCCTTGGGCTCGGCCGGTGGCCCACCGCCGCCGCCGAACATGCCGCCCTGCTGACCGGGCGGCGGGAGCTTCTCCTCCGTCGGAGCGGTGCGGATGTCGAACAGCGGGAACGGATCGACGGTGATGAGCGCGGGCCGTCCGGCGTCGACGTAGGTCTTCACCGTGTCGAGCTCGTCCTGGCTGCAGCTCGGCAGCTGCGGCACGAACAGCACGTCGACGTCCTCGGGGATCGGCTGCTTCGGGTTCAGCGACCGCACGTCGTACTGCTTGCGCAGCTCGTCGACGATGCGCCAGGCCGGCTGCTGACTGCGGCTCTGGATGTCGAAGTTGCCCATGATGGTGGCATCGGTGCGCAGGATGCCGACCACCTTCTTCTTGTCCTGCGTGACCACCCGCAACGCGCGGGCGATCTCGTACTCGACCGAGAGCCCGCGATCGAGGAACGGCACGACCTCTTCGCGCGGACCCGACACGAACGCGAGCCCGAGGAACGTCTCCATCTCCTCGAGCCGTCCGCCTTCGCGGTCGACCAGGGGCCGCGGCAAGATGTTCCACTTCTCCATCGCCTCCTCGGCCTCCGGAGAGTAGAGATCGGGCTCGATGATGCGCACGGTGAGGCCTTCGCCGCCCTGCGCCTCCATCTCGCGCAACAGGTTGACGAGGCGCAGCCGGACCTCGACGTACTCGCGCGGCACCTCCTTGGAGACGAACGCGTGGACGATGACCGGGCGCTCCGGCGAGATGCTGCGGATGAGCTCGATGGTGGCCGGAGTGAGCTGCGAGAGCCGCTCCGAGGTGATGTCCGCGCGGCTGCGGGCGCGGGTGGCCGCGTAGCCGAGCGAGGCCACGGTGATGGCCAGCGCGCAGAAGCGCAGCATGCGGTGATGACGGGCGTGCAGTGGCATGGCTACCAGTGCCTCCTTCCGAGCAGGAACGCGCAGACGTAGAGCAGCACCGTGGCGCTGCCGAAGAAGTAGACCAGGTCGCCGAGCCGGACGATGCCCTCGCCGAAGCTGGAGAAGTGATCGCCGACCGCGAGCGACTCGAACGCCTCGACGAAGTGGTTGGTGTCGCCGTCCGTGTGCAGCCACGGCAGGAGCGACGGCAGCCAGAACGCGAGCCCGACGACGGTGCCGAGCCCGCCCGCGAACGCGCTGCCGGCGAGATCGCCCGCGCGCACGACGTACCAGCCGAGCGCGAAGACGAGGCCGAGCACGGCGGTGCCGAGCAACCCTGCGGCCCACGGCTCGGAGCCCGCGAACACGAACCCGGCGCAGCCGAGCGCGCCGAGGATGAACGCGACCGTGGAGTTGTTGGTGAACATCGAGGCGAGCAGGCCGATGGCGCAGAAGAGCGCGCCCATGAGCCAGTAGCCCAGGTAGGTGGAGGCCATCAGCCCCGGATCGGGATCGCCGAGGAACTCGAGCACGACGATGTGCGCGAGCGAGAAGCCCAGCGACACGGTGAACATGCCGAGCACGCCGAGGTACTTGCCGAGCACCACCTCGATGTCGCGCACCGGCGCGGTCAACAGGATCTCGTCGGTGCCGCCGCGACGCTCGTCGCTCCACGCGCCCATCGTGACCGCAGGCACGAAGAACATGAGGATCGCCGGCATCATCTTGTTGAGCTCGGCGAGGTCGGCGAGGTTGCGCGCGAAGAAGCCCTCCTGCAGGAACGCCGCCGCCGCCGTGGTGGCGATGAACAGCGTGAGGAAGACGTAGCCCGTGGGGTTGCCCAGGTACTGGCGGAGGTCCTTGCGGACGATCGCCGAGACGATCTTCATGTCGAACATCAGGCGACCTCCTTGGATGCCGGTGTGCCGGCGCGCATGTCGA
>CAZFKC010000064.1:22485-45555 GCA_964519175.1 uncultured Nannocystaceae bacterium | reverse complement strand
CATGTCGAACATCAGGCGACCTCCTTGGATGCCGGTGTGCCGGCGCGCATGTCGAGCATCACGCGACCTCCTTCGCGGCTTGCGTGCCGGTGAGCTCGTAGAAGCGCGCCTCGAGCCCGCGGGTGCCGGCCAGCGTCTCCTTCGCACCGGTGAACACGATGCGACCGTCGTGGATCATCACGACCTCGTCGGCGACCGCGTCGACCTCCTGCAGGATGTGCGTGGAGAGCAGGATCGTCTTGTCCTTGCCGAGCTCGCGGATGAGCGCCCGGACCTCGCGGATCTGCAGCGGGTCGAGGCCGCTCGTCGGCTCGTCGAGGATCAGCACCTCGGGATCGTGCAAGAGCGCCTGCGCCATGCCGACGCGCTGGCGGTAGCCCTTGCTGAGCTTGTGGATCGGCTTGTGGAGCACGGAGCCGACCGCACAGCGCTCGACGACGCGCGCGATGCGACGCTCGCCGTCGTCGAGCCGGCGCAGATCGACGAAGAACTGCAGCGACTCGGCCGGCGTCATGTCGCGGTAGAGCGGCCCGTTCTCCGGCATGTAGCCGAGCCGCTTCGCGAGCTCGATGCGCGCATCCTGGTCGGTGGGATCGTGACCGAGCACGGCGACCTTGCCGGACGAGGGCGCGAGGTAGCCGGTCAGGATCCGCATCGTCGTCGACTTGCCGGCACCGTTCACGCCGAGGAACGCAGCGACCGTGCCGCGGCGCACCTCGAACGAAACGTTGGACAAGGCCGCGAACTCACCGAACGACTTCGAGATGTTCTCGGCCCGGATCGTCACGGGCCGTGGGGTGTCGTCATTGCTCATGGGCACTCCTTTGGTGCGCGCCTTCGCTCTCGCCCTCGTCGGGCGCGACGCGGAACAACACCGCGTTGCGCATCCAGCGCAAGGCCGGGCGGCAGTATCTTCGGTTCGCGAGTCCCCCAGCGCAAGCCCCTCGGTGCGCCACCAAAAACGTGGGCGTCGCGCAGGTCCGTGGCATACATGGGCACGCCATGGCCAGCCTGCGTCGTGCCCTCGCGCTCCTCGTCGCCACCACCGCCTCGGGGCCCATCGCCTGCCGCGAGGCCACGCCGGGCGACGCCAGCGTGCAGCCCTCCGGCGGGGACGTCGCGACGAAGACCGCCGCACCCGAGCCCGCGCTCGCGGCCACCGCGGGCACAGCCGCGCCCGACCAGGTCGAGCCCACGCCTGCGGCGGCGCCGATCGAGCCCCCGGCGGGGCTCGGGCCCGCGAAGCTCGTGCCGCTCGACGCCAAGGCCAAGGAGGCCTTCCTCGCCGGCGAGGCCGACGATCCGATCCCGGTCGAGACGCACTACGTGCAGAGCAACGAGAGCCGCCACGATCTGTTCGCGGAGTTCATCGCGGACAAAGGTGGAGCGTTCATCGGCGTGGGCTCCGATCAGAGCTTCACGATGATGGCGGTCGCGCGCTCCGAGCTCGCGTTCATGTTCGACATCGACTACCGCGTCGTCGATCTGCACCGCATGTACCAGGTGCTGATCCCGCTGCACGACAACCCGCGCAGCCTCGTCGACGCCTGGCACGCGAAGAACGAGACGGCGACGAAGGCGGTGCTCGCCGAGGCGTTCGCCGACCTCGACGACCGCGAGCGCAAGCGCCTGCTCGGCGGCTTCCTGGTCGGCCGCGAGACGGTGTACCGCCACCTCGAGCGGGTGATCGCGCGGCAGCGCGACGGCAAGCCGAGCACGTGGCTGTCCGACGCCGACAACTACGCGCACGTGCGCGCGATGTACCAGACCGGCCGCGTGCGCATGATGGCGGGCGATCTCACCGGCAGCCGCAGCATGCAGACGGCGGCCGCGGCCTGCAAGGCGCTCGGCCTGAAGGTGATGGTGCTCTACATGAGCAACGCGGAGGAGTACTTCAAGTACACGCCGCAGTTCGTGGCGAACATCGACGCGCTGCCGATCGACGACGAGCAGAGCATGGTGCTGCGCACCATCTACTCCAAGAAGTGGGTGCACGCGGATCTGTGGGCGTACCAGGTGCAGCCCATCGGCGACTTCAAGAAGCGGCTCGCGGACAAGAAGAACGGCCGGCGCTCCAGCATGCTGCGCTACGCCGAGTACGACGGCGGGCTCGACAAGGACACCGGCAAGGAGGGGCTCACCCTCGTCGCGCTGACGAGGCCCTGAGCCGATGTCCGAGCGTCCGCGCCTCGAGTGGCCCGACACGATGGTGATCGCGACCCTGGTCGCGTTCGCGGCGACGTCGTTGCTCTTCGACCGCGCCGCGGCACTCGATCTGGTCGCGCCCGACAGCGCCGATCCCTTCGGCCGCGCGCTGCACTGGTACGGGCTGCGCTACGACCCGCTCGTCGCCGCGAACCCGCTGTTCCTGCGCGTGATGTCGGGCATCTCGGCGTTCGTGTTCGGCCCGTTCTATCTGTGGGCCGCGCGTGCGCTGTGGCGCGGCGATCGACGGCTCGTCGTGCCCGCGCTGCTCTACGCGGCCGCGATGATCTACTCGATGGTCGTGCACATGCTCGTCGAGCTGCGCCACGACGTGCCACCGCCGTCCGTGGCGCTGTTGGTGTTGATCTACCTGCCCTACGTCGTGCTGCCGCTCGCCCTGCCCTGGCGCGCCAGGCTGCGCGCGGGCTCCTGAGCGCGACGGAACGGATCCGCGACCGGCCCCGACAGCGCGCCGAACACCTCGCAGCCGCCCTCGGTGACCGCGACGATGTCCTCGAGGCGGATGCCGAACGCCTCGGGCACGTAGATGCCGGGCTCGTCGGACATCGTCATGCCGGGCTCGAGCAGCAGCTCGCCATTGCCGACGAGATACGGCGGCTCGTGCACCTCGAGTCCGATGCCGTGGCCGAGCCGGTGGGTGAAGTAGCGATCGTCGGGGCCGTAGCCGGCCTCGACGATCACCGCGCGCGCAGCCGCGTCGACGGTCTTCGCGGCGACGCCGGGGCGGATCGCGGCGAGCGCGGCCTTCTGCGCGGCCGCGACCGCCGCGAACGCGCGCGCGACCGCATCGCTGGGCTCGCCGACGACCCACGTGCGCGTGATGTCGGAGCGATACCCGAAGAGCGCCGCGCCGGTGTCGACCAGCACGACGTCGCCGGCCGCCACGGTGCGCGAGCTGCCGGTGCCGTGGGGGAACGAGGCGTTCGGGCCGACGAGCGCGAGCACCCACGGATCGACCAGCCCCGCGGTCGCGAGCGCCCGCGACACGAGCTCGGCCACCTGCTCCTGCGTCGTGCCGACGCGCACCTGCTCGGCCGCGACGGCGATCGCCCGCTGCGTGACCTCGTTCGCGCGGCGCAGTCGCGCGAGCTCGGCGGGCTGCTTGCGGATCCGACACGGACCGAGCACCGGATCGCCCGGCACGATCGTCGCCTTCGGCCACGCCCGCTGCAGGCCCTCGGCGACGAAGCGGCGCATCGACGGCTCGAGCGCGATGCGAGCGCGCTCGAGCCCCTTCGTGGCGTCGCGCAGCTTCGCGAACGGATCGTCGTGCTCGCGCCACAGCACGAGCGGGAGCCCGGCCGTGCGCTCGGCGACGGTGCGCTGCTCGAACGCGGGGCAGAGCAGCTTGGGCTCGCCCTCGCGCGGAAGGAGCACGAGCAACGGCCGCTCGGAGCGATGCCAGCGCGGACCCCCGAGCCACTCGAGGCTCGCGCCCGGCTCGGCGATCACCGCCGCGATGTCGAGCGCGCGCATGCGTGCGCGAGCGGCCTCGCGGTTCGCCTCGTGCTCGCGGGCATCGGCGCCGGTGATGCCGTCGCACGCACCCACGAGCCCCGCGAACGGATCGGCTTCGTCCCCGGCGGGCACCGACGCGGGTGGCTTGGCGACGGGCTCGCGCACCGGTGCGTCGGCCTGCGGACGGCACGCGAGCACGGGCGCGCTCGCCCACGCCGCGCCGAGCCAGCGGAGCGCGGTGCGGCGGCGGATCGACATCACATCGACGCGAGCAGCCGGGCCTTCTGCGCGGCGAACTCGTCCTCGGTGAGCAGGCCGGCGATGCGAAGCTCGTTCAGCTTCTCGAGCTGGGCGGCGAGCTCCTCGGTCGTGCGCGGAGCATGGGGCGGCGGATAGCCCTGCTGCGGGTGGCCCTGCTGCGGATAGCCCTGCTGCGGATAGCCCTGCTGCGGATAACCCTGCTGCGGGTAGCCCTGCTGCGGATAGCCGGGCGGCGGCGGGTACGGATACGGCGGCGGGTAGCCGGGCGGCAGCATGTTCACGACGACCTGACCCGGCGGCAACAGGTGCGAGTTGTAGCGCCGGTTGAACTCGTCGGGATCCATCAGCGCGAGCACGAAGAAGTCGATGAGCCCGAGCAGCACCGGCACGAACGTGAAGCTGAAGATCAGGTACAGCACACCGGCGCCGATGCGCCCGAGATAGAACTTGTGCAGTCCGATGCCGCCCATGAACAGCGCGAGGATCGCTGCAGTGCTCTTGTCCTTCATGTCCGCTCCGAGTGGGCGCGTCGCTCGTCCAACATCATCGATCCACGCGTGCCCATGTCGTCGCCGACCTGCATGCGATACACCCACTCGCCGGTGTCGAGATCGAGGTCTTCGACGATGACGGAGCCCTCCTTCATGTGCACGAGGGTCTCGATCAAGGCCTGCTCCGTCCAGCGCAAACGCCCGAGCAGCGTCTCGAACGTCGCCTGCCCCAGCTGAGCGAGCACCGCGACCACGCGGCGCCCACGCTCGGCGAGCACGCGCGGGTCGACGTTCGGCGTAGGCGCCGAAGGCGGCACCACGCGGGACTTCGCGGCGCCGAGCCAGGCGATCCCGCCGCCGAAGGTGATCATGCCGCCGAAGATCACCACGCCGACGAAGCCGAGTGGGTTGAGCACCGCGAGCAGTCCGCCGAGCAGTGCGATCGCGACGCCGCCGACGATCATGGCGGGCGCAGAGGCCGGCACACGCTGCGCGAGCGCAACGGCTCCGGTGTCGCGCTCGGCCACGGCCGGGAGCTGACCGGTCGGGACGCGGACCAGCGCCGTCGGGCGCTGTGCCTGCACCCACAGCTCGGAGACGTTCTGCCGCGCCACGGTCCGGAAGGCTAGCACCGGGCCCGAACCGCTGGGGTCGACCGGCTCTTCCCCGTGTGGGCCCGTGCACGGGCGGCCGTCACGCTGTCGACGTGGAGCGATCCGGGGGCCGGGGACCCGAGCGTGGACCCGACGATGATCGACCGCACACGACCGACGGCCGAGGGCCGGCTCCGGCCGCGCGCTGCGGGGCCGGTCGCGGCGCCGCGCGCAATCACGGCGAGGCAACCCATCCGCCGCGCTCCCGGTGCACCGAGGCGTGCCGCGAAACGAAGGTGCCGTGCGTGACGTTGGCCGCCGGGTTCGCGACCGCGGCTACTGCATGGATCGCGAGCGACCCCCTGCCACCCGCACGGGCCGCCGCGCGCGGTGGTCAGTTCTTCGCCATGCGAAGTTTTTCTGCAGTTGGAGCTGCAACTTCCTGCCGCGATCGGCCATACAAGAGCCTGAATCCGCCGACATCGCGGTGCGTCTCGGCTCGCCCCCCGTCGAGCGCCCGCATCCCGCAGCGAGACCCGAGCCTCGCTGACGCTGTGCGAATCGCCCAACGCGAGCTCGTGCTGCGCGATCTCGACCCTCCGGTCGCGTTTGAACCCCTGCCAGGTGATCTGTTAGTGTCATGCTGCCTCGTCCCATGCGCCGTAACCGAATCCTGACTCTGTCGATCGCGTTCGGTTGCGCCTCGACGCTCGCAGGTTGCGATGCGCTCGATGGCGACGGAGCGCTGCTCTACGTCTTCTCGACCCACCACGCGACGCCGGAGGACGGGGTGTTCCCCGATCGCGGCGCCGACGAGCAGCCGCGCATCTTCGACAACGACATGGGCTGGACCGTGACGCTGCTCGAGTCGTACATCACGATCGACTCGATCACGCTCGTCGGCTGCGACGACCACGGCTACCCGCTGAACATGTTCTGGGGCCCCTGCCCCGAGGATCTGCGCGGCGAGGATCTCGAGACGCTGACCGTCGCGGGTCGCAAGCTGCCGCCCGGCGACTACTGCGGTCTGCAGGTCACCTACGGGCCCTACCAGATGCCGGTGATCGACGACGAGCAGGACACGCGCCACGCGATCCCGATGAACTCGGCGGTCGACGGCACCACCGTGTACTTCCGGGGCGGCGCCAGCAATGGCGCGACCGAGCAGCCGATCTCGTTCGAGCTGCGCAGCAAGGCGGGTCGCGTGCTCATGCTCGATCTGAGCGAGGCCGAGAACGGCCACCCGCTGCGGATCGGCCAGACCGAGGACTTCCCGAAGGAGCTCACGATCTCGAAGACCTACGACCGGTTCTTCGACGGCGTGCAGTTCGACGCCTACGACGAGGCCGACGTCGAGAAGGCGCTCGACGACGTGCTCGAGGATCAGACCCGCGTGCAAGAAGGCACGCAGGTCAAGATCGAGTAGCGGCGCTCGTCAGTCGCGGAGCTCGTCGATCGAGGGCAGCTTGCCGCGCCCCGGCGTGGTGGGCTCGGCGGAGCGCTGCGGCTCGTCCTCGGCCGGCGTCGTGGGCTCGCCCGCAGGCACGTCGCCACCACCTTCGTCGTCGTACAGCCCCAGCAGGACATCGCCGGTGGGCTTCGCGTCCGGGACCACTTCCTCGATCGGCTCGGTGCCCGCGATGAAGTACTCCTCGAGCGTGTCGAGCTTCGCGTCGGGTGGTGCGAGCAGCCCGGTCTTCGCGTCGATGCGCCGCACCGAGACGCTCGCCGGCGGCGTGAACGAGCGCGCCTCGCCCTGCTCCGCCGCCTTCATCGCGTCGACCCACATCGGCACGGCCGCGCGTCCACCGGTCTCCGACTTGCCGAGCCGACGGGGACGATCGAAGCCGATCCACGCGACGGCGACGGTGCGCGGCGTGAACCCGGCGAACCATGCGTCGTGGTGATCGGCCGAGGTGCCGGTCTTGCCCGCGACCGGCCGGCCGAGCGCACCGGCCTTGCTGCCGGTGCCGGACTTCACGACCTGCGTCATCATGCTCGTGAGCACGAACGCGACGTCCTCGCCGATCACCTGCTGCGCGTTGCTGCCCGGCGTGATGACACGACCGTCGGCGAGCGTGATCGTGCGGACCATGCGGGGGTCGATGCGGTTGCCGGCGCGCGCGATGGTGAGATAGGCGCCGAGCAGCTCGAGCGGCGTGACCTCGCCGGTGCCGAGCGCGATCGACAGGTCGCTCGGCTGCGGCGACGTGATCCCCAGCGTGCGCGCGAAGTCTTGCACCGCCGCGATGCCGATCCGGTCGACGAGCTTGATCGCAATCGTGTTGACCGACTGCGCCAACGCCTCGCGCAAGCGGATGTCGCCGCGGTAGACGTCGACCTCGAAGTTGGTGGGCCGCCACTTCTCGTAGATCTCGGGCGAGTCGGAGACGAGGCTCGCCGCGGTGAGCTGGCGCGAGTGCAGCGCGGCGCCGTAGACGAACGGCTTGAAGGCGGAGCCCGGCTGCCGCAGCGCCCGCGCGGCACGGTTGAAGTCGCCGAGCACGTAGTGCGTGCCGCCGATCATCGCGAGGATCTCTCCGCTCTCGACCTCGGCCACGACGACCGCCGCCTCGGGCCCGGGCGCGAGCTGGGCCGGCGTCCAGCCCGCGGGCAGCGCGGGCGCGCTCTCGTCGTCGGCCGCGGGCCGCGCGAGCACGCGGATGTCGACGGCCGCATCGACGGGGAACTGCGCGGCGTGATCGAGCTCGGGGTCGTCGTAGCGCGAGCCGACCGGGACCTGCACGAAGAGCTCGCGATCGCCGATGCGCGCACAGAACCCGTCGGCCGGCAGGTTCGCGGTGCCGGGGCAGGCCACGATGATGGCCTGGTGCTCGCTGCCGTTCGCGAGCTCGGCGGCCCCGAGCGCGAGCACGGCCGTGCGCACCTTCGCCTTCGCGGGCTTGAGCTTGTGCGCGAAGCCCTGGCGATGATCGAGCGCGCGCAGACCGTCGATGACGGCCGCCTTCGCGCCGCGCTGCGCCGGCAACGAGACGGTGGTGACCACCGTGGCGCCGAGGTACGGCAGCGCGTCGGCGCCGAACTCGGCCTCGAGCTGCGCGCGCACCTCGTCGACGAACTCCTCCGCACCGGCGACGACGGCCGGACGCTCGCTGGCGGCCGCGAGCCCGAGCCCGCCGTCGACGAACGGCTGGATCTCCTCGGCGGTCGCGAGCTGGTGCGAGACCATCTGCTTCAGCACGTGCACCTGGCGGGTCTTCGCGAGCTCCGGGTTGCGCAGCGGCGAGTCGCGTCCGGGCGCCTTCGGCAGCGTGGCGAGCAGCGCGGCCTGGCCGAGATCGAGGTTGCGCACGCTCTTGCCGAAGTAGAACTGCGCGGCCTCCTCGATGCCGTACCGGCCGTGCCCGAGGTAGATCTCGTTGAGATAGAGCTCGAGGATCTCGCGCTTGCTGAAGGTCTGCTCGACGCGACGCGCGAGCAGGAGCTCCTGCACCTTGCGCTCGAACGTGCGCTCGGGCGAGAGCAGGAAGATCTTCACGACCTGCTGGGTGATCGTCGACGCGCCCTGCTTGATCTCGCCGGCGCGCAGGTTCACGAAGAGCGCGCGCACCATTCCGGGCACGTCCATGCCTTCGTGCCGGTAGAAGTCGGCGTCCTCGGCGGCCAGGAACGCGCTCTCGACGTGGCTGGGGATCTCGTCGTAGCGGATCCGCGTGCGCCGCTGCGTGTAGACCTCGCCGATCAGCTCGCCGTCGCGGCTGAGGATCCGCGTGACCTGCGGCGGCCGATAGTCGCGCAGACCCTCGGCGTCGAACTGCGCGAGGTCGCGGCCATACCACCAGAACACGCCGGCGATCGCACCGACGCCGGCCAGCGCACCGAGCACGATCATGAGCCCGAACGCGAGCAGCAGCTTCTTGGCGATCGAAGGTCGCATCGGGCGCGGTGGGGCGCTCGGCCACTGCGGTGGAACCGGGTAGCCGCCGCGCGGAGGGTAGCGTGGATCCTGCCCGTACATCGTCGGCTCACCAAGGAACGCGACCGGCGACACCCGCGAGCACCGTGCCCGCACCCGTGACGAGCGACCCGCCCGTGGCGCCGGCCCGCCTGTCGACCCGCGTGGCGAACGTCCAGCCCGCGTTCACGTCGACGTCGAGCCAGCGGAGGATCGGCACGCGGAGCTCGAGCTGTGCGAGCGTGCCGGTGAGCTTGCCCTCGAAGCCGTGCCGCGTGCCGCGATGCGCGAGCCGTGCGAAGACGCCGACCTCGGGCAGGTCGACGCCGACGACGAGCGCAGCGGTGTGTCCGAGCGGACCCGGCCGGTAGCGATACTCGATGCGCGCCGTCGCGCCGCGATCGTGCGCGAAGCGGAGCTCGCCCATGCCGCCGACGCCGCGCGGCACGTGGTCGCGGACGAACGCGTACTTCGGGTCCGCGTCGGCGGCGAAGCCCGCGGGTGCGGTGCCCGGGGAGCGGACGAAGGGCATCTGCCAGCGCTGGCTGCCGTAGAACACGTCGAAATACGCCGGGTCGTAGCCGGAGCTTCCAACCGTCAGCTCGCTCTTGGCGCCCAGCGTCACCTGGCGTCGCGCGCCGAGCTGCACATCTGCATCCCCACCGAGGTGCAGACCGCGACCGAGCCCACCGACGAGATCGAGATCGAGGTAGGGCCCGGCCGACCAGCGCCACTGGTCGGTCGCCCTGTACTCCAGCTCGAGCGCGGCCGCGACGACGCCGCGCGGGCCGAGCTCGCGCAAACGATTGCCGCCGCCGGTCACGAACGACTGCGGCGCGACGCCCGTCGTCTGCAGCTGTCGTGGCGCGGTGGGATCGCCGACCACCGAGACACCGATGCCCGCACCGGCCCAGTGCGCATCGGCGCGTGCGCCGAGGATCTGCGAGCCTGCGAGATCGCCGAGCAACAGGTCCACACCCGCGGACGCGGGCTGGTCGAGCATGCGCCCGTCGACCTCGGTGCGATGCACGAGGCCGGTTCGGCGGCGATCGATGTCGAGCCCGTTCGCCCAGCCGCGCACGAGACTGCCGTGGCCGAGCGTCACGTCACGCTGGGCGCCCGCGTCGAGCTGCACGTGCACGTGCGCATGCCGGCCGACCGCGTAGTCGTCGTGGTACGCGACCTGCTGCACGATCGCGACGATGTCACCGGCCTCGTCCCAGTCGCGACGCCGGAACACGCCGGGATCGCCGGGCGCGCGGTCGGCCATGCGCAGGCGCAGCGGCACGGCGAACGCCAGCCGCACCGGTGCGAGCGCGCGGAGATCGAGCGCGACGGCGGGCACGATCGCGACCGCGGGATCCTCCGCGATGGAGCCGAACGCGAGCCCCAGCCGCGCATGGCCGTGCACGCGCCGGCGCGTCGGTGCGCGCAACGGTGCGCCGCGATCGACGAACACGGTGCCGTGACCGATGCGCGCGCGCGGACGATCGTCGATGGTCGACCGCGGGCTCGGAGGTGCTGCCGCCGGTGACGACGTCGGGCTCGGTGCGGGGGCGCCGGCCGGCGACGCCGCGGGCACGGGACTGGCCGGCGCCATCGCGAGCGCGAGCGCGAGCGCAGCGCTCACCATGTCTCGCCGTTCGTGGGCTCTGCATCGTCCATCGCGGGACGACCCGGCGCATCCGCATCGGCGGGGTCGTCGGCGGGCGCCCACCGCATGCGCTCGGGCTCGGACGGCGGCTCCACCTCGATGCCCTCGTCGTCGGCGACTGCCGCATTGCCGGCGAGCAACCCGGTGAGCGCGCGCTGGCCCTCCTGCGCGTCGAGCAGCGCCTGGATCTCGCCGAGACACGCGCCTTCGCTGGTGCGCTCGCTGGTGTCGAACTGCAGCGGCACGTCCTTCCAGAGCAGGTAGTCCTCCTCGGACAGCCGGTTGCGCTCGCGCATGATGCCGAGGATGCGCGAGAGCTTCACCTGCATGGAGGGCCCGAGCGCTCCGCGACACCAGTGCGAGTGTCGACGCACGGGGCTCGGCAACATGAGCGCGAGATAGGCGGCCTCGGGCGGTGCGAGCTCCTCGGGGTACTTGCCGAAGTAGTGCCGGGCGGCCCGGGTGATCCCGTAGATGCCGGGGCCGAACTCCACGACGTTGAGATAGATCTCCATGATCCGATCCTTGCTCAACGCGGTTTCGACGTACCAGGTGAGGAACAGCTCCTGGAGCTTCCGCGAGAGCGTGCGCTCGTGGGAGAGGAGCACGTTCTTCACCATCTGCATCGAGATCGTCGACGCACCGAGCCGCACCTTGCCGGCGGCGAGGTTGCGCTGCATGGCGGTACGGAACTGCGACGGCAGGAACCCGTTGTGGCGCCAGAAGCCCCCGTCCTCGGTGGTGAGCACGGCCTGCACCATGTGCCGCGAGATCTGCGGCAGCGGCGTGTACGTGCCCGAGCCCGAGTAGAGCTGCACCACGCGCTGACGACCGTCGCGCATCGTGACGCGGTGCGTGAACGCGCCGCCGAGCCGCTCGGCCGAGGCGTGGGCCGGGACTTCGCGGGGGATGCACTGCGCGATGCCGACGCGACCGCCGAGCACCAGTCGATCGAGATCGGCGTAGTCGGCCTCGAAGCGGACGTCGAGATCGAAGTCGCCGTCGAGCTGGAACCCCTGCAGGCTGGGCACGAGCTCGGCCGGGATCGCGTCGAGCACCGCCTGGCACGAGACGGCGGGCATGCGAGCGTGCATGCGATAGCGCCGGTGTCGACGCTCGGCGGTGTGCTCGATCTCGCCGGCCAGCGCGAGCGCGACGCCCTCGCGCTCGATGTCGGCGTGGTCGATGCGGATCCGCCTCGACTTCGGGTCGAGCTCGGCGGCGAACTGGAGCTCGAAGCCGAGGTCGCGCACGGGCTGCTTCGCGAGCACCGGGTGATCGACGTTGAGCCCCTCGAGCGAGACGTCGCCTTCGACGCGCGCGATGCCGCCACCGAAGACGACCGCGACGTGGCCGCCGACGCTGGCCTTCTCGGAGTCGACGACCGGGAGCCCACGCAACACCTGCGGGACGCGGCCGAGCTCGAACTCCGCCATGTCGACGACGAGCTTGCCCGCGCTGAGATCTCGCCGCACGCGACCCGCGAGCGACCACAGGCGCTCGCTCGCACGCGCGTCATCGGCGTGATCGGAGAAGCCGCCGTCGACGTCGAGCGTGATCTCGCTGGCGCGCAGATCCGACAGCTCGATCCAGCCATCGACGCCGGCGACCGCGATCTCGGGGGTGACCGGCGCACCGACGTCCTCGAACGCGATGCGCAAGGGAAAGCGCGGGGTGCTCTCGCCCTGCGGGAGCTGGAGCTCCGCCCGGACCTCGCGCGCGCTCACCATCGGGGTGCCGCGCAGCTCCGCGCGCACGTCGGCGAGCACCAGCGACGCCGCGCGCCCCTGGGGATCGACGTCGGCGGAGATCCGCGACTCGAAGTGACGCAGCGGTGCATCGTCGGCCTCGTCGACGACGACCCAGAGCTCGCGCACCGCGAGCGTGTCGGGCACGAGCCGTAGCCGCCCCGGCTCCGCCGCCGGCTCGGGCTCCGGTTCCGACGCGCCATCTCTACGGCGCAGCCGCCGAGCGAGGTCCTCCAGCTCCGCACGCGCGCCCTGGACACGACCGCCGACGACCTCGATCTCTTCGACCACGACACGACCGCTCCACCACGCACCGGGGTCGAGCTCGACGTGTACGTGGTCGAAACGAGCGACGGGTCGGGCCGGATCGCCGACCACGAGATCGAAGAGCTCCACGCGATCGAAGCCGAGCTCGAGCCGGGCGATCACCACCGGGAGCTCGAGGCGTCGCTCGAGTCGCTCGACGAGGGCGTCGTGCACGAAGCCGCGCGACCACATGGGCGCGGTCGCGATGGCGACCACGCACGCGACGGCCCACACCCCGAACGCCGCGAGGAGCCAGACCCACGCACGTGACATGGGCTTTGGGGCCGGAGAACGCCGCATCGTCGTCGCGCGTCGGTGGTCGACCAAGGGTACTCGTCCGGGGACGACCCACCAACTACGCGAGGCCGGCTCGACGGCTTCCGCGCTGCGCGGCCTCGCGAAACGACGAAGGCCCCGCAGTGCGGGGCCTTCTGGGTCGCCGGGGACGGCGCCGGGAAGCGTGGAGCTACTTCGCGCCAGAGCAGCTGATGGCGAAGAACGCCTTGCCGCTGCGCTTGTCGTCGCTGTAGCTGCCGGCGCCGATCATGAGCACGCCGCTGTTGTCGATGGCGTAGTCCGTCGACATCAGCGTCTTGCTGCCGTCACGGCTCGAGAGCTCGGCGTGCAGCTTGATGCGCTTGTCGTCGCCACCGAGCAGCGTGAGCCCGAGCTTGTGGCCGGTCTTGAACGAGGTGTCGGACTTCGCATCGAGCGCCAGCTTCATCGTCTTGCGCTCGAGCAGATGGAAGCCCTTGTACGCGGCGAACTCGTCGGTCTCGAACGTGCTGCGCAGGAACTCGAGCTCCTTCGGGATCGTGCCGTCGCCGTCCTTCGACAGCAGCACCGAGTGCAGCTGGCAGCTCGCCTTGGTGACCGCCGCATCGGCCACCGGCGCGGCGGCGAAGGCAGTCGACGAGGCGAGCACCGGCGCGAGCACCGATGCCAGCAATGGCGCGAACAGGCGGGTCTTGATGCGGTGCGTCATAGCGAACGTTCACTCTTCTGCGGCGCGTCATCCTCTTCGACGTAGAGGACGGTGGTGACGCCGGTATGGGAGATTCGGCCCTGCTTCCCGCCGAACTCGATCCCCTGGATGTCGGCCTCGGCGGCGCGGGGCGTCGGCAGCTGCTCGGTCGAAGGCGGGCTCTCCTCGGCCTTCGCGATGCGGGTCTCGGGCTTCGCGGGGGCCTGGGGAGCGGGGCTCCGCGGAGCGGGCGTCTCGGGCAGAGACGCGATGGGCGGGTCTTGATTCACGGACCCCGACCCCGCGAACTGGACGGCGACGAGCGCGACCGCGGCCGCTCCGGCCGCAGCGAGGAGCGGGACCCGAAACGGTCGCAGTAGCGCGCCGAGTCGCGCCCACAACGACGCGGGCGCCTCGACGGATGCGCGTGCGCTCTTGGTCTCGTGGTCGATGGCGCGGTCGATCTCGTCCCAGATCTGCTCGAAGCGTGCGCGCGGCACCTCGAGCGCGCGCATCTCCATGCTGCGGCCGACGAGATCACGCATCAGCCCCATGTGGGCGAGGTGTTGCTGCAGCTCGGGATCACGCTCGAGCCGCGACTTCATCTCCGCCGTCGCGGCTTCGTCGAGCTCGCCATCGAAGTAGGCCTGCAGCTCGGCTTCGTGGCTCGGAATGTCGATTCGGTCGGTCATGGCAGCGCCGCTTCGTGGGTCAGCTCGGCTCGCCCCTCGTCTTCTTCGCTGGGCTCCGGCAGGTGTTCGAGCCGCTCGCGCAACAGCTTCTGCATGTTGCGTCGCGCGTGGAAGAGGCGGCTCATGATGGTGCCTTTGGAACAGTTCATGGCCTTCGCCATGTCCGCATAGGACAAACCCTGGAGCTCTCGCATCACGATGACGGCCCGGTGCTTGTCGCTGAGGTGGTGCAGGCTGGCTTCGACGGCGGAGAGAATCTCCTTGTTCTCCACGGCATCGGATGGATTTCCGAGCGCCGATGGCGGCAAGAGGTCGCTGGGCGCGGACTCTTGCTCGCCGTCATGGCGCAGCCGATCGTCGAACTCGACGTCCTTCTTGCGCGTGTTCCGTCGCAGGTGATCGATGCAGAGGTTCGCGACGATCCGGTACAGCCACGTGTAGAAGCTCGACTGGCCCTCGAAGTTGGGCAGGTAGCGGTAGACCTTGATGAAGGCCTCTTGCACCACGTCGAGTGCATCCTCTTGGCTGCGCAGGAATCCATAGGCGACGGAGTAGACCTTGCGCTCGTAGCGCTCGTACAGGATCTGGAATGCTCGCCGATCCCCGCTGCGGCAGGCTTCGACCAGCTCGTGGTCGTCGGCATCGGCTTGAAGCACTGACGGACTGCCCTTCGACGGTGCGTTTTGGGGGCTATTCAGGCTCCGGGCCACTCGGTGGGCCTGGAGGTGCCCTCGGGCGGCGATTCGCCCATGACGCACTCGCGCTCGCCGGTTATACCTTCGACCGGACCGGATCGGGGACCCGATGATCTGCCGAGCGGAGCAAACATGAGCCAAGGCGCGCAGTTGCGCCGGCTGGTGCTCCGGGCGCGGCTCTGGGCCACCGCGGGCGCGGCACTCGCCTGCGTCGTCGAGACGGCGTGGCTGTCCCTCGCGCTGCTGCTTCCGGCCGCCGGGATCGCGGCGTGGAGCGAGCGCGGCGATCTCACCGCGACGGCCTGGCGCATCGCGGTCGTGCTCGCCGCGCTGCTGGTCGTGGCCCTCCGCGCCCGCGCGCTGTGGCGGGTCGCCGGCAGCACGGCGGCCGCCTCGGCCGCGCTCGCGCGCCGCCGCCGATCGCTGGGCCGCCCGCCGACCCCCGATCTCGATCGCCGGCTCCGCCACGAGATCCACGGCGCGCTGGACCTCGTGCGCGGGTATGGCAAGCCCGGCTCCGAGCAGCTGCGCTCGCGCTATGTCGAGGACGTCGAGGGGCGCGTGCTCGAGCGAGGTGTCCGCGCCCGCCGTGCCCTGCCGGCCCTGCCCTGGGCGCGTTGGGCCGTCGCAGTCGTCGCACTCGCGATCGCCTACGGCAGCGCCCTGCGCTTCACCACGCTCGAGCGCGGATTGTCGCTCGTGCTGGCCGGCACCGATGCTCGCCCCGCGCCCCCGCCCGAGCCCGTGTGGTCGTCGCTCACGCTCGAGCTGCGCTACCCGGAGCACACCGCGAGGCCGCCGCGCACGGTGCCCAATCCGAGCGGTGCGCTGCGCGTCCCCGCGGGCACCGTCGTCTCGCTGTCGATGCTGCCGCGGCACACCGCGAGCGCGGCGGCCGTCGTCGTCACGCACGACGGCACCGAGCTCTCCAGCCCGCCCGCGCCCGAGCGCGTGGAGCTCTCGGCCGACGGCGCCGGCGGATTCACGGGCGAGTTCACGGTGCGGGGCTCCGGCAACTGGACCGTCGTCACCGTGCCCGACGACGGTGCCGACGAGCGCCGCTCCGCCGCGCTGCCCGTGCAGCTCGAGCCCGATCGACCGCCCGAGATCGACGTCACGCCGCTCGCGCCCGGCGAGCAGACGGTGCGCGACGACGAGAGCCTCACGGTGCGGTGGCAAGCCACCGACGACTTCGGCGTCGCCAGCGTCGAGCTGCTCTACCAGCTCCCGGACGGCACCACGCGCGGGCTCGGGCGCAAGCGGCCGCCCGACCTGCCGCGCAGCTGGCGGAACCACACCAGCTGGGACATCTCGGGCATCCCGATCGCCGAGCGCAGCGAGGTGCTCTACTGGCTCGAGGTCCGCGACAACGATCCGGGGCTCGGGCTCGACCCGCTGCCCGAAGGGCCCGGCAAGCCCACCCGATCCGCGACCTTGCGGCTGCAGGTCGAGGACGAGCAGGCCGAGCACGCCGCGAACATCCTCGGTCTCCGCGAGCTCCGCGATCGCGCCGTCGACATGCTCGGCGCACGGCTCGTCACCAAGGCGTTCGCCGAGGACGGCGGCGGCGCGGCGACGCGGGCCGATCTCGCCCGCGCGCTGCATGCCGAATTCGGCGCGCTCCTGACCGCGATGGCGGCCACCGTGGACGCGCTCTCCGTCGATGCGCTCACCGAGGATCGCGACGCCGAGACGCTCGCCGCGATCCACCGCCGCCTGCTCGTGATCCACAAGCAAGAGGCGGCACAGCACGGCGAGCTCGCGCCCGGCAGCGAGCTCGCCGCGCCCGAGGCGGCCGTCGCCGCGCTCGCCGAGCTCGCGCCCACGAACCTGAAGATCGTCACCGCGCTCGAGGACGAGATCATCCGGCTCGACGACATGGTCGACGGCATGCTGATCGAACAGCTCGAGGCGCTGGTCGCTCGACTCGAGGCGACGCAGCGCAAGATCGTCGAGCTGCTCGAGCAGCTCCAGGCCGGCGACGAGAGCGTACGCGCGCAGCTCGAGCAGCTCGAGCAGCGTCGACGCGAGGACCTGCGTCGCCTCTCCGAGGTGCGTGCGCAGCTGCGCGAGGAGGTCGAGCAGGAGTTCATGAACATGGACGCCTTCTCCATCCTCGAGAAGATCGCGTCCGACGAGCAGCTGCAGGCGATGCTGCAGCGCGGCGAGGTCGATCGTGCGCTCGAGCAGGCGCGCGGCGAGCTCGACGAGGTGCAGCGCATGCGCGATCAGGTGCAGGAGCGCGCCGGCGCGCCCGGAGCTCCGGGGCCGCTCAGCGAGGAGGAGCGCCGCCGCATCGCGCTGTTGCGCGAGCTCAGCCGCCTGCAGGACGAAGAGGCGACGCTGCGCTCGAGCACGAGCGAGCTCCAGCGCGCGTGGCGGGACCGCGTGTCCGAGCGCACCGCGGGGCAGTCCTCCGCCGAGGCGGCCGAGCGCAAGGCCGCCCAGCTGCAGGAGCTGCTCGAGGACGTCAACGATGCGCGGCTCGGTCGCGAGGCTCGCCGTGGGCTCGACGACGCCAAGGGTGCGCTCGAGCGGCTGCGCAGCGCGGCGGGGCGCGAAGGTGCGACGGCGCTCGAGCTGTCCGAGGCGGCCGACGCCGCGCTCGACGGTATCGGCCGCGCGCTCGCCGGATCGGAGCGACGCGAGGCCGAAGGCAAGGCGCTCGAGCGCGCCGAGCAGCGCAGTCGCGCGCTGCAGGGCGAGCTCGAGTCGGAGCTGCCCGGGCCCGAGCAGGTGCTCGACCCGGCGCAGCTCGAGCAGCTCGAGGCGTTGCGCGAGCGACAGGCCGGCGTGCGCGAGCGTGCGAGCGAGCTCTCGCGCGGTGAGCTCGGTGATCTCCTCCCGCCCGCCGGGCGACAGGGCATGCGTCGTGCGGACGGCGGCATGGGTCGCAGCACCCGCGGGCTACAGCAACGTTCGCCGCGCGAGGCGATCGGTGGCCAGGCGCAGGCGTGGCAAGGGCTGCAGGACGCGATCGACAGCCTGCGGCGCGGCGCACCGCCGCCACCCGCGGGTGGCAGCGGCGAGGCCTCCACCGAGGCCGAGCGCGATCGTTCGCTGCGCGACGAGCTGATCGACGCGATGCGCGAGGACGCGCCGCCCGGCTTCGTCGACCCCGTGCGCCGCTACTACGAGGAGCTGCTGCGATGACCGCTCGATCCACCTCCGCGCGCATCGGCGTGCTCGCGCTCGCGCTCTTCGGCCTCGGTGCCCCGGCGCACGCCGACGACGAGGCCGATCTCACCGCCGTCGACAACGCGCTCGGGCGCTGGGACGTCGCCACCGCGACGCGCGAGCTCGAGGGCGTCCCCGAAGGCACGCCCCGCAAGGTGAAGCTCGGCGTGATCGCGATCTACGAGGGTCGCTACGCCGAGGCCGAGGCGTTGCTCGCCGAGGCGATCGCCACGGGCGAGCTCGACGGCAGCGATGCGCTCGCCGAGGAAGCGCGCCACTACCTCGCGCTCGCGCGCGGAGCCCAGCAGGCGCTCGGCGCGGCGATCACGGTGCGCAGCGACGACGGGCACGTCGAGGCGGTGTTCGCCGACGCGAAGGACGCGATGCTCGCCCCGTATCTCTTCGAGGCCATGGCGTCGGCCCGCACCGTGCTCGGCACCGAGCTCGGGGTCGTGCCCGATCACGCGGTGCGCTTCGAGTTCCTCGACGATCCCGCCAAGCTCGCGATGGTCACCCCGCTCACGGTGGCCAACATCCGCACCACCGGCACGGTCGGCGTCACCAAGCACCGGCGCGTCGTGATGATCACGCCGCGCGTCATGGTGCAGGGCTACGGGTGGCTCGACACCGCGGTGCACGAGTACGTGCACTACCTGCTCACGCTCCGCACCGGCAACCTCGCACCGGTGTGGCTGCAGGAGGGGCTCGCGAAGCTGTACGAGACGCGCTGGCGTCGCAACGATCCGGAGCCGCTCGAGCAGGGGCTCGCGTTCCGACTGCACCAGGCCATCGTGCGCGACGACCTCGTCACGTTCGAGGAGATGTACCCCTCGGTCGCGATGCTGCCGTCGGCCGAGCGCGCCGCACTCGCCTACGCCGAGGTCGAGACGATGCTGGGGCTCCTGCGCGAGCGCAAGGGCACCGCGGGCATCGTCTCGCTGCTCGATCGCGTGCTCGCGGGCGACGACGCCAAGACTGCGCTCGCCACCGCGTGGGGTCGCGACTTCGAGGACTTCGACGCCGAGTGGAAGCGAGTGATGCGCAGTCGGACCGCGCGCAGCCAGAAGGACGAGCTCGACATCCCCACCTTCAAGGACGGCGACGCCCCGAACCCGGCCGAGCTGGGCGACGTGTTCTCGGAGCTCGGCGGGGGCAAGGCGCGACAGCACGCGCGCCTCGGTGGGCTCTTGCAGGGCCGGCAGCACCTCGACGCCGCGGCGCTCGAGTACGAGAAGGCGCGCAAGGCCGACGCACGCGCGCGCAAGGATCCGACGCTCTCGCGGCGGCTCGGCAAGCTCTACGTCGAGCTCGAGCGCTGGGCCGAGGCCGTGCCGCTGCTCGCGATCGCGGCCGCCGACGCTCCCGAGGACGCGAACCTCGCGGCCGCACAGGCCCGCGCGCTGCTCCGCACCGGCGATCGCACCGCGGCGAACGACGCGGCGGCACGGGCGATCCGCAACAACCCGTTCGTGCCCACCGTGCACTGCGATCTCGCCGAGCTCACCACCGACGTCGCGGTGGCCGAGCGCGAGCGGAAGCTCTGCGCACCGTAGCTGCTCGCGCGAGCGTCGCTCAGGCCACCGCGGAGACGCGATCGCGGTTGCTGGGTGCGCGCTGCTCGTCGCGCGCACGATCGTTGCTCGGCATCACGCGTCCGAACGCGGAGTCGATCTGCCGCAGCAGCCGACGCAGGCTCTTGCACACCGGCGCTGCCTGACGCACGACCACGCCGACCTGGAAGCCGGCGCCGGGCGGGCCCACGCGATCGAGCACGAGCCGCACGTCGCCGATGATCGCCTGGATCTCGCCGGTCGCACCGGCGTTCGGCTGGGCTTCGACGTCGAAGAACACGTGCGCGAGTCGGCACAGCGCGCGCGCTGCGAGCTGCTCGTCGAGCGACGCGACGCAGCGGCCGGTGACCACCTCGGCGTGGCGCAGCAGGAACGCACCGAGCACGTCTGGCGTCTGCGCGAGCCGAGCGAGCTTCTCGACGACCTCGGGGTGCGCGACGGCGACGAGCCGATCGAGATCCTGCGGGTCGCCGCCGCGACGCACGGCACCGGCGAGCAGGCCTTCCCAGCGACCGACGATCGTGCGCGCACAACGGGTCACACCGGTGACCCAGGTCGCCTCGGCGTCGTGCCAGCCCAGCATCGTGTGCACGGCGTCCGCACCGACGAGCGCGCCCGCGACGGCATGCACCGGCTGGCCGGCCTCGAGGAAGAGGCTGCCCGTCCGCTCGGGGCGCGTCGCGGTGGCGCCCACGCGCAGGTGCAGCACGCCGTCGCGGCCGGCGGCGCAGTGCAGCGTGAGCAGCTGCGCGGTGGGGATGCCTCCGCACGAGCCCATGAAGCCCGCGTCGCCGGACGGCGCACGCAGCATCTGGACGAGCGCGGCGATGCCGAACGGCTTCGCGAGGATCGCCGTCGCGCCGAGGTGGCACGCCGCGGCCACGCGCGTATCGTCGACACGACCGGCGATCGCGACGAGCGGGACACCGGCGAACCGACGCTCCACCTCGCCGACGACCTGCGCCGCGGCATCCTCGTCGACGTCGAGGTCGAGCACGACGCCGTCGATCGCGGTGCGAGCGAGCACGTCGACGACGTCCGCACCCGTCGCGATCACGATCTCGATCGGCTCGACGTAGGCGGCCGCTTCGGCGACGAGCCGCGCACAGTGGGCGGCTTCGGAATCGACGACGAGGATCTTCATTGCGTGGCTCATCGGGGCGTCCATCGGTTGAGCAAGGCCATCGACCGCCGGCCCTTCCGGTTGAGCCGCACTCGGCGTCCCGAAACGCACCGCTCGCGCAGCGCCGCCTGGCACCGGACTTGCTCCTCTGCGTCCTCGCATGACCCGAGGTGCCATGGACCTGTCGGCGGGGTCCTCCACTCGCACCGCCGCGAACCGTCCCAGGGTCTGGGCGGTGGGCGGCGGCAAAGGTGGCGTGGGCAAGAGCGTGGTCGCCACCAATTTGGCGGTCCGCGTCGCCCAGCTCGGCCATCGTGTGGTGATCGTCGACGGTGACCTCGGCGGCGCCAATCTCGACACGCTGCTCGGCTGCGAGCGACCCACGCGATCGCTCACGCAGTTCTTCGATCGCGAGGTCGAACGACTCGCCGACGTCGCGTGCCCCACCGAGCTGCCCAACCTCTCGCTCGTCGCCAGCGACTCCGACGGGCTCGGCGCGGCGAATCCGGTGCACGCGCAGAAGCTGAAGCTCATCCGTCACTTGCGCTCCCTGCCCTGCGATCTCGTGGTCGTCGACCTCGGCGCCGGCACGAGCTTCAACACGCTCGATCTCTATCTCGCCGCGGACCTCGGGCTCGTGGTCACGACCCCCGAGCCGACCGCGCTGCAGAACGCGTTCGCCTTCGTCAAGACCGCGATGCTGCGCGACCAGGAGCGGCACGACGGCACGCCGCGGCGCACGACCTCGCTCGTGGTCAACCGCGCTCAGCCGGCCGAGGGCCGTCGCATCGGCAACCTGCTGCACGATCTCGCCGGCCGGTTCCTCCGCGGGCAGGTGTGCCTGCGCGGCACGATCCACGAGGATCCCGCGCTCACGCGGTCGATCCGGCAGCGCCGTCCGGTATCGCTGCTCGAGCCCACGGCGCCGTCGGCGGTGGACTTCGACATGCTCGCGCGCGAGCTCTGGCAGGGCGGCGTCGTGTCGGTCGCGGCGCGCAGCGGCTTCAACGAGGAGATCGACCACGAGGGCATGCGCCTGCACGTGCAGACCGAGGATCTCGGCGGCACGCAGGGCGCGGTGCGAACCCAGGTGTTCTACCCCGACGGCAGCGTGCTCTTCACCCGCCGCACGCCCTACGTCGACGCGTTCTTCGCCCGCTTGGCGGTCGCACCGACCGATCGCGTGCGCTTCCACCACGTCGCCATCGTCCGTGCGCTCCGTGGCGGGCGCATCGAGATGCTCCGGAAGTCGGCATGAGCACGCTCGTCATGGCCGCCGTGTTGTGTGGCGGGCTCTACGGCAACGTGGCGCCCGCCGAGAAGCTGACGATCAGCAGCACCGTGATGGCGGGCACCGGCATGAGCCTGGTCGGCGTCGGCAAGCGCACCTACGGCGCGCGCTCACCGACGTTCCTCATCGGCGAGGTCGGCATCGTGCACCCGCAGCTCGACTGGCTGGAGCTGGCGCCGTCGCTGATGCTCGAGGTCGAAGGCCGCGTGGGGCTCGCGCTGCTGCCCAAGGTACGCGCGCGGCTGCCCGGCAAGCGCGTGCGGATCTGGGCGATGGCGGGGCTGCCCGTGTTCGTGGCGCCCTACAGCATGCTCGGCGTGCAGGCGGGCTTCGGGCTGTCGATCGCGCTGCACAAACGGATCGCGCTGGTCGGTGAGTTCAGCGCGAGCGCCTACGTGTGGGGCAGCGATCTCATGAAGAAGTCCGCGCTCGGCAAGCTCGACGAGTCCTTCGGCGTGAAGGTGACGTTCTGATGCGATCGGCGATCATCGTGACCCTCGTGTCGTTACTCGCCAGCGGCTGCTACCGCGCGCAGTGCCTGCGCGACTCCGACTGCGAGGCGGCCTATCAGTGCGTCGCCGCGGTCTGCGAGCTCGCGGCCGTGGGGACCGACGGCAGCGGGACCAGCGGCGGCCTCGAGACGGGCGGTACGAGCACCAGCATCGGCGCGGACGCCACGGACACCAGCACCTCCACGGAAACGGGCTCCACGAGCGGCGAGGACGGCGTCGAGCGCATGGACTCGACCGCGGCCGCCGAGGCGACGGTCGGCGCCAGCACGAGCGACGGCGACAGCACGAGCGACGGCGGCAGCACGAGCGACGGCGACAGCACGAGCGACGGCGACAGCACGAGCGACGGTGGCAGCACGAGCGACGGCGGCAGCACGAGCGACGGCGGCAGC
>CAZFKC010000064.1:0-22385 GCA_964519175.1 uncultured Nannocystaceae bacterium | reverse complement strand
GGCAGCACGAGCGACGGCGGCAGCACGAGCGACGGCGGCAGCTCCGGCGATCCATCGGCCAGCGAGAGCTCGAGCGGCGATCCGTCGGGCACCGATGCGATCGGCACGGACGGCAGCACGACGGATTCGCCCACGACCGGTGGGTGAGCTCGCACGGGCCACGACACGCGCGAGCTCGATCCGCCCCCATTCGGGACGGCTGGCGTTGCGTCAGACCGTTGACCCCACGGCGCGACCACCCAATAGTAGGTCTCCATGGGGCTCGTCACCGACAACGTGCTGCGCGGGGCGTCGGTGTTGATCGTCGACGATCACGAGCCGCACCGCACCCTGCTCGCGAACTACCTCGGCGCCATCGGCTGCGCGTGCTCGACCGCCGGCGGCGGCAACGAGGCGCTCGAGAAGATGGGCAAGCAGCAGTTCGACCTGGTCCTGCTCGATCTGCGCATGGACGACCTCGACGGGATGGAGGTGCTGAAGCGCGCCCGTGCGGCGGGCCACAAGCACGACTGCATCATGATGTCGGCCGAGGGCACGATCTCGCACGCCGTCGAGGCGATCCGGCTCGGCGCGACCGACTTCCTGGTGAAGCCCTTCGAGCTCGACGAGCTGCACGAGCTCGTGCGCCGCGTGCTCACCACGCGCGGACGTGGCGGCGGCAACGAGCCCGATCCACGGCTCGTCTGGCGCGATCGCTTCGCACCGAACCTCATCGGCGAGGCGGCTTCGCTGCGCGAGGTCTTCCTCGTCCTCGAGCGCATCGCCCACACCGACTGCACCGTGCTCATCCTCGGCGAGAGCGGCACCGGCAAGGAGCTGGTCGCGCGCGCGCTGCACGACTCCTCGCAGCGCGCGAGCAAGGCGTTCGTGCCGGTCAACTGCGGTGCGATCCCCGAGACGCTGATCGAGAGCGAGCTGTTCGGCCACGCCAAGGGCTCCTTCACCGGCGCCACCGCGCCCCGCGAGGGTCGCTTCGCCGTCGCCGACGGCGGCTCGCTGTTCCTCGACGAGATCGGCGAGATGTCGCTGTCGGTGCAGCCGAAGTTCCTGCGCGTGCTGCAGGAGCAGGAGTACGTGCCGGTCGGCGAGACGCGCCCGCGCAAGTGCGACGTCCGCATCATCGCGGCCACCCACCGAAACCTCGAGGAAATGGCCGAGAAGGGCTCGTTCCGCGAGGATCTGTTCTACCGGCTGAACCTCATCCCGCTGCACCTGCCCGCGTTGCGCGAGCGTGCCGCCGACATCCCGTTGCTCGTGCGTCACTTCCTCGAGGTGCACTCCAAGCGTCGGGGTAGCCGCGTCATCGGCGTCGCCGAGGACGCGATGGACGTGATGATGCGCTACGCCTGGCCGGGCAACGTGCGCGAGCTCGAGAACTCGATCGAGCGCATGACACTCCTGCACTCCGGCAGCGGCGTGCTCGGGGTCGCCGATCTGCCCGCGAAGATCCAGCGCGAGGCCCGGCGCGAGCTCATCTCGTCCACGTCGATGGAACCCGAGCCCGGCGCATCGACGGCGGAGGGCCGCGCCATCGAGCGCGCGATCGATCTGGGCCAGAGCAGCCCGAGCCTCCCGCTCGTCCGCGACGAGCGTCCGCAGGCGCCCCACGTCGCGGCACCGTTCGGGCTCGCCGGACCCGCGCCCGCGCCCGTCGTCGCCGAAGCGCCCCTGCCCGCGCCGCGTCCGGTCACGCTCGCGCCGGTCTCCGCAGCGCCCGAGGACTTCGCGCTGCCCGGCGAAGGCATCGATCTGCGCCGCGCCGTCGAGGCCTTCGAGAACAACCTCATCGATCAGGCGCTCGAGCGCACCGGTGGCAATCGCAACCAGGCTGCGATCCTGCTCGGCCTGAATCGGACCACCTTGGTCGAGAAGCTGCGCAAGCGCCAGCGCCGTGGCGACGGCGGGGCCGCCAACGAACCGACGGGCTGAGCGGGTTTTCGCTCGGCACGACTGTTGCGTTGGAGCAGCCCATGGGGCTGCGCCCACTCCTTCTCGCCATCGTGACCGCGCTCGTGCTCGGCGCGGGCCATCCGGCGTCGGCCCGGCAGCCCCGACGCGCACCCGCGGTCGCACCGGCCGTGCAGGCGCCCGCGCGGCCCGGCGATCCGATCGCGGTCGGCAGCGTGCGCCCCCAGCTGCACGGCGTCCTGCGCCAGGTCGAGCTCGCGCTGCCGGTCCCACCGCGCAGCGTGCCGGTCGTGCGCGCGCTGGTCGGACAGATCGGCGTCGAGATCGACGTGATGCTGCCGCCCAAGGCGCTGAGCGAGGCGATCGACGGCATCGAGGATCCGTGGCGCGTCGAGACGCGCGCCATCGTCGGCGGCACTCGCATCACGATCGTGCATCCGCAGCGCACGGTCGCGATCGCGGCCGGTCGCCACGACGGTGCGGTGCTCGTCGCGTTCGGGGCGTCCGACGAGCAGGGCCGCCTGCGTGCGTTCGCCGACGACATCATGCGCCCGCTGCCCGAGCCGAGCGAGCTCGGGGCCGAGCTCGAGGTGTGGCAGGAGGCCGAGCGCGCCACCGCATCGGGCGACCTGCCCGAGGCGCGCCGCCGCTGGGAACGGCTCGTCGGCGTGCCGCGCTTCGCGGATCTGGCCACCTTCCGGATCGCCGAGCTGTACGTGGCGAGCGGCCACGTGAACGAGGCGCTCTCCCAGCTGCGCGGCGTGTCGCGCGGCTACCCGCGCTCGACCGGGGCCGCGCTCGCGCGCCTCGACGTGCTGCAGCTCGAGGCGATCACCGGCATCGGGGAGCCGGCGCTCGAGCAGGTCGACATCGCGGCCGACGCGGTCGAGCGCCCCGGCTACGCCGCGTATGCGCGGCTGCGGGCCGCCGCGGTGCTGCGCGAGCTCGATGCGCCGGCGCTCGCGCTGCAGCGCATGCCGAAGGACGACGATCTGCCGGCCGCATGGCGCATGCCGGCGTCCGCGCTGCGCGAGGATCTGCTCGGCCTCGCGCTCGCGGCCCCCGCCCTGCGTGGTGACCCCCGCACGGCCGCGATCCACTGGTACGCGTGGTCCGATCAGCTCGGCGAGCACGGCCGGCGCGAAGCGATCGTGGACGCCGTTGCCGCGGCGCACGAGCGGCTCGCGCTGTTCGACGTCGCGCTCCCGCTGCTGCAGACGCGGCTGCGCGGTGGGCTCGACGCGGTCGACGAGGCCGACGTCGTCGGACGCATGACGCACGCCTACCGCATGCTCGGCGACGAGCCGCGCGCGGCCGAGGCGATCGACTTCCAGCTCGCATCGCACCCGAGCGCACCCGGTCTGCTCGACGAGATCCGCGCCTCGGCGATCACGTTGGCCGAGCGCGACGGTTTCCCGACGGCGCGGGCCCGGCTCGACGAGCTGCGCGCCGTGACCAAGGACGCGCAGGTGCTCGCGGCGCTGCAGCGCACGGAAATCGAGCTCGCGCTCGGCTGGGGAACGCCGGCGCAGATCGTGCAGTCGCTCTCCGTCGTGAGCCCCGCACCCGCCAGCGCCAACGAACCGACGCTCGACCCCGTCGTGCGCCGGGATCGTCACGAGCTCGCCGTCGCGCTGGTTCGTGCCGGCCGCCACGCGGACGCCGTGGGCCCGCTGCGCGCCGAGATCGATCGCACCGCGGATCCGCAGGAGCGCGATCGCCTGGCCTACCACCTCGCGCTCGCCGAGCTCGAGCTCGGCCACGAGGCCGACGCAGTCCGCATCCTCGAACGCATCGCGAACGACGGCACCCGCTGGGGCCTGGTCGCGCGTGCGCGTCTGCACGAGCGTCGGCTCGCCGCCGCGGTGGCGACCTTGTCGTCGCGCGGCAAGGAGCCGGTGCAGTGAGCGAGAGCCGCATCGCGCTCGATCGCACGGCGCTGCCGGGGCTCGATCGGCTCTCGCAACACCTGCGCTACCTCGGCGAGCGTCAGCGCGTGCTCGCGGGCAACCTCGCGAACATCGACACGCCCGGGTACCGCGCGAAGGACCTCGAGTTCACCGAGGAGCTCGAGCGCGCCGCCGCCGGCGAGCAGAGCCGCGGCACGCTCACCTACGAGACCAAGGAAGCCACGCGCGACGACGAGGTCCCCGACGAGGACGGCAACACCGTCTCGCTGGAGTCCCAGATCGCGCGCATGGACGAGACCACGCTCCGCTACAAGTCGCTCGCCGAGCTGCTGTCGCGGCGCATCGGCCTGTTGCGCTACGCCGCTGGCGACGGCCGCGGCTGAAGGACGTTCGCACCATGACGCTGCTCAAGACCATGGATCTCACCGCCTCCGGCATGACCGCCCAGCGCACGCGCATGAACGTCGCGGCGATGAACCTGGCGAACCGCAGCACGACGCGGACCGCCGAGGGTGGGCCGTACAAGCGGCGCGACGTGGTGCTCGAGGCGGTGGAGCCCGGCGCCGGCTTCGGCGCGAAGCTGCAGTCGGCGATGGGCGACGAGCCGGCGCTCGGCGTGCGCGTGAAGCAGATCGTCGAGAGCCAGGATCCCGCGAACCTCGTGTACGACCCGGGGCACCCCGACGCGGACGCCAACGGCTACGTGTCGATGCCGGCCGTCGACGGCATCGCCGAGATGGTCGATCTGATGGGCGCGGCGCGGGCCTACGAGGCCGGCACGACCGTGCTCTCCACGGTGCGACAGATGGCCGAGCAGGCGCTGAGGATCGGTCGATGAGCATCGCCGGCATCACCGACGTCACCGCGCGCACGGGCGCTGCGGGGCTGCTCGGCGGAGACGCTGCAACGCGTGTCGCCGACGAAGAGAGCGGCGGCAGTGCGTTCGGCGCCCACTTCCAGAGCGCGCTCGAGGATCTCGAGCGCACCACCGCCACCGCCGACGCCACGGCCGAGGGCCTGGTCACCGGCGAGGTCGACATCCACGAGGCGATGGTCGCGATGGAGAAGGCCGACCTGGTCTTGCGCGTGGCCGGTACGGTTCGCAACAAGGTGATCGACGCCTATCAGCAGCTGATGCAGGCGGCAGGGAGCTAGTCGATCGTGGGCGGCCTCGGAAAGACCTTCGCTCAGCTCAAGCAGCTGTGGGACAAGCTCGGCGCCAAGCTGCGCGTCGGCATCGTCGCCGTCGCGACGCTCGGCATCATCGCCGCGATCGCGGTCGCGACGTTCGGCGGCGCGCCGAAGCGCGTGCTGTTCTCCGGGCTCGACCCGCGCGACGCCGCCGCGGTCGTCGCCGCGCTCGATGCCGCGAAGATCCCCTACGCCCTCGACGGCGGCGGCACGGTGATCCAGGTCCCGAGCACCGACGTCGACCGCGCCCGCCTCATGCTCGCGGAGCAGGATCTCCCGAAGACCGGCAACGTCGGCTTCGAGATGTTCGCCGAGCAGAGCTTCGGGCTCACCGAGTTCGCACAGAAGGTGAACTACCGCCGCGCGCTGCAGGGCGAGCTCGAGCGCACCATCGGCGCGCTCGAGCCGATCGCCTCGGTCCGCGTGCACATCACCCAGCCCGACCGTGCGGTGTTCGCCGACGAGCGCGTGCCGCCGACCGCCTCGGTCACCGTCGATCTCCGCCCGGGCCGCGAGCTCGGCGATCGTCAGGTCGGCTCGATCCGACACCTCGTCGCCGCCGCCGTCGAGGGCCTCGAGGCCGGCGAGGTCACCGTCGTCACGACCGACGGCGCGCTGCTCAGCCGCGGCGGCACCGACGAAGAGAGCGCCGCGGCGCTCGACTACGAGGTCGACCTCGAGCGCGATCTCGAGAAGCGGCTCACCCGGCTGCTCGAGCGCACCGTGGGCGTCGGCGGCGTCGAGGTCACCGTCGCCGCCGAGGTCGACTTCTCGCACACCGACACCACCGAGGAGAGCTACGACCCGGAGCAGTCGGCGATCCGCAGCGAGTCGCTGCAGGAGTCGCACGAGGGCACCGGTGCGGCGCGCCCGTTCGGCGTCGCCGGTGCCGAGGCGAACCAGCCCGGCGGACCGTCGGCGAACACCGCCGGCAGCGCGGACGACTCGAGCCGCATGGTCCGCGCGCGCAACTACGAGATCAACAAGACGGTCGTGCACACGGTCGGGCCCAAGGCCGCGACGCGGCGGCTCACCGTCGCCGTGCTGGTCGACGGCCACTACACGCCGGCCGAGGACGGCAGCGAGCCCGTGTTCGCACCGCGCAGCGACGACGAGCTCGGCGAGCTGCAGACCGTGGTCGAGAACGCGATGGGCTTCAACTCGGCGCGTGGCGATCGCGTCAAGCTCGCCAGCGTGCAGTTCCGCGATCGCCAGCGCGACACCGACGCGCCCGCGGTCGCCGAGGGCATCCCCACGTGGATGCTCGGGGCCGGCGCCGGCGGTGCGCTGCTGCTCGTCGTGCTGGTGATGATGCTGCGCCGCGGCAAGCGTGCGCGGGCCGTCTCGCCCGAGGTGCTGCAGCTCCCCGCGTCGGTCAGCGACGCCCAGGCCGCGCTCGCCCGCGTCGACGCGGGTGCCCCTGGTGCGCTGCCGGCCGGCGCCGCGATGGCCGCGTTGCCCGAGAGCAAGGATGCCGCCCGCGACCGCGTGCTCGAGCTCGCGGCCGCAGACCCCGAACGCACCGCCGACATCATCCGCGGCTGGCTGCGCAGCGATCAACCCGCCTGAGGAACGACCGTCGTGGCCGAACGCGCGCTCAATGGAACGGAACGATCGGTGGTGCTGCTGCTCAGCCTCGGTGAGGACCATGCGGCCAGCGTGCTGCACTACCTCGACGAGCAGAACGTGCGCCAGCTCTCCGAGTGCATCGAGAAGATGGAATCGGTCTCGCGCACGCAGGCCGACGCCGTGTTCAGCGCCTTCGACACCGAGCACCGCGGCAACGCGATCGCGATCAGTGCCGGCGCCCGTCGCATGCGGCGGATCGCGAGCCGCGTGCTCGGCCAGGAGAAGGCCGAGGATCTGCTCGCGAAGGAGATCGAGGCCCCGCAGCCGCTGCGCCTGCTGAACCGCATCGACCCCGAGACGCTCGCGAGCCTGCTCGCGAAGGAGCACGGGCAGTCGCTGGCGGCCCTGCTCGCGCACGTCGACGTCGACAAGGCGGCGGCCGTGCTCGGCCACCTGCCCCAGGACGTGCAGGTCGACGTCGTGCGCCGCATGGCGAACCTCGAGTCGATACCGCACAGCACGATCCAGGAGGCCGAGAAGGCGCTGCGCGACGAGCTCGCGCTCGTGAGCGAGTCCAAGGTCGCGAACGTCGACGGGCTCAAGAAAGCCGCCGACCTCGTGTCGCGACTCAAGGGCCAGATCGGCGAGAAGCTCATCGGTGCGATCGACGACAGCGACGAGGAGCTCGCGGTCGCGATCAAGCGCGCGATGTTCACGTTCGAGGACCTGCTCAAGATCGACCCGCGCGACATGCAGACCGTGCTCAAGGAGGTCTCGACCGAGCAGCTGCGCAACGCGCTCAAGACCGCGACCCCCGAGCTGCGCGCGCACATCCTCGGCGCGATGAGCCGCCGCGCCGCCGAGATGCTGATGGACGATCTCGACAGCATGGGCCCGGTGAAGCTCTCCGTCGTCGAGGAGGCCCAGTCCGCGGTCGTCGAGATCGCGCTCGGGCTGCAGCGCGACGGCAAGATCACCATCGCCGGCGCCGGCGGTGAGGAGCTGGTCTGATGACCCGCACGCGCTACGAGCCGCCCCGGGCCGGTGCGACCGCGAATGCCGAGGCGCTGCGCTTCGACAAGATGGTGCCCTCCGAGCCGATCCCGTGGGTGCTCGCCGGTGCGGCCGCGAACACCATGCCGACCGCACCGATGCCGGAGGCCGAGCTCGCCGCGCTGCGCGACGCCGCCCGGGCGCAGGGGCTGGCGGAGGGGCGCGCCGAAGCGGAGGCCGAGCTCGCGGCCGCACATGCCGAGCTGCAAGCGGGGCTCGAGGCCGGGCTCGCGGAGATCGAGGGCTGGCGCCGCGGCGCGATCGAGTCCTACCGACGCGAGATGGCCGAGCTGGCGATCGCGGTGGCCGAGGCAGTGCTGCAGCGCGAGCTGCAGAGCGGCTTCGCGGCCGTCGAGGCGCTGCTCGAGCAGGCGCTCTCGGCCATCGATCCCGACGAGCGCTGCACACTGCACGTGGCACCGGCGGCCGCGTCGGCCACCATCGCGTGGGCCTCGACCAACTGGCCGTCCGCGACGGTGCGCGGTGACGCGGAGCTCGTGCTCGGCGAGCTCCGCGTGCGCAGCAAGAGCGGGACGATCGACGCCAGCATGAAGACGCGCATCGAGACGGTGCGGCGACTCGTGCTCGGGGAACCGGAGCAGGTCGGGTGAGCGACTCGCTCCCCGCGCTGTCGTCTACCCCGCCGGCCGCGCTGCAGGCTCGCCTGCGCCTGCGCGTGCGCGGCCGCGTGACCGCGGTCGTCGGGCTCGTCGTCGAGGGCACGTGCCCCGACGCGACCGTCGGCGAGCTCGTCGAGATCCAGAGCTCGGCCGGCGAGGCGCTGCCCGCCGAGGTCATCGGGCTGCGCGACGATCGGCTGCTCGCGATCCCGCTCGGCGACATGCGCGGCATCGGGGCCGGCGACGGCATCGTGCGGCTCGGGCTCTCCGCGCGGATCTCCTGCGGCGACGGGTTGCTCGGTCGCGTCATCGATGCGCGCGGGCGTCCGCTCGACGACGGCTCGCCGATCGCCGGCGCGCTCGAGTCCTGCCCGCTCTACGCCGATCCGCCCTCCCCGCTCCGCCGCAAGATCATCGACGTGCCCACGCCGGTGGGCATCCGCGCCATCGACGGCGCGCTGACGCTCGGTCGTGGCCAGCGCGTCGGCATCATGGCCGGCGCCGGCGTCGGCAAGAGCCGCCTCCTCGCCGACATGGTCGCCGGAGCCGCGTGCGACGTCGCAGTGGTCGCGCTCATCGGCGAGCGCGGTCGCGAGGTCGGCGAGTTCCTCGACCGCACGCTGACTCCGGCCGCGCGGCGGCGCACGGTCTGCGTCGTCGCCACCTCGGATCAGTCGCCGCTCCTGCGCATGCGCGGAGCGTTCGCGGCGACCTCGGTCGCGGAGCACTTCGCGGCGCGCGGCGCCGACGTGCTGCTGGTCATGGACAGCCTCACCCGCTTCGCGATGGCGCAGCGCGAGATCGGGCTGTCGGTCGGCGAGCCGCCCGCGACGCGCGGCTACACGCCCTCGGTGTTCGCGCTGTTGCCCCGGTTGCTCGAGCGCGCGGGTCGGTTCGAGCACGGCTCGATCACCGGCGTCTACACCGTGCTCGTCGAGGGCGACGACATGAACGATCCGATCGGCGACGCGGCGCGCTCGATCCTCGACGGGCACATCGTGCTCTCGCGTCAGCTCGCGTCGCGCGGGCACTTCCCGGCGATCGACGTGCTGCAATCGGTGTCGCGCGTGCTCGACTCGGTGATCCCGAAGGAGCGCGTCGCGCTGGCGCGGGCGCTGCGGCGCGCGCTCGCCGAGCTCGCCGAGGCCGACGAGCTGGTCTCGCTCGGCGCCTACGTGCCCGGCGCCAACGCGGCGCTCGACCGCGCGCTCGCGAAGAAGGCCGACCTGCTCGCATTCCTGCGGCAGAACGCGGGCGAGCCGTTCGGCTTCGAGGACACCTGGACCCGGCTCGCCGGCATCGTGGGAGACGCGTCGTGATCGCGAAGCTGCGCCGGCTCGAGCGTTTGCGCGCGCGCCAGCTCGACCGCGCCCGCGCCGAGCACGTGCGGCAAGGCGTGGCCTGCGAGCGTGCTGCCGACGAACAGCGCGCCGCAATCACGGGCTTCGACGGGCTCGTCGGGCGGGCGATCGATCTGCTCGAGCTCGAGAGCGCGGGCGCCCGCATCGACGCAGCGCACGACGCGGTTCAGCGCAACGCGGCGGCCCACGAGGCGACGCGGCAGAGCGCGGCGGCGACGGGCCAGGCGTGGAGCCGCGCCGAGCAGGCGCTCGCGCACGCGCGGGCCGAACGCGAGGCCGAGAAGCGCAAGGACGAACAACGCGAGCACGACGAGCTCGCGGGCCGGAGATCCCGATGAGACTGCAGCGAATCCTCCTCGCCCTCCTCGCCTCCACCTCCGCCTGCTCGACGGCGGCGCGCGCCGAGCCCGACGCCGAGCCCGAGCACGCCGCGGGCTCGGACACCGGCGACGCGGAGGCGCACGAGGAGCAGGAGGGCGGCACCGACGAGGGCGCGCACGAGCCCGCCGAGCTCGAGGCCGCGCGCGAGCACGTCGACGCCGCGCTGAAGGTCGCGATCGATCGCGGCGAGGCCGATCGCCTGGCGATCGCGCAGCAGCGCAACGAGCTCACCGCACTGCAGACCGAGCTCGATGCGCGGCTGGCCGGCATCTCGAAGCTCGAGGGCAAGATCGACGAGCTGCTCGGTGCGGGCAAGGTCGCCCAGGATCGTCGGCGCGAGCGCACCGATCTGCTCGCGACGCTCATCGCCTCGATGTCGCCGCAGGCCGCCGCCACCGTGCTCGCGCAGATGTCCGACGCCGAGGCGCAGGACCTGCTGTTCTCGGTCGCGCAGACCGACAAGCGCCGCGCGGCGAAGCTGATCGCCACGATGCCGCCGCCACGCGCCGCGGCGATCGGACAGCGCTACCTGAGCCGGGACCCGAAGGCGGTCGACGAGTCCGCCGCGAGCGCGCCGGCCGAGCCTGCGGCCGAGCCCGCGCCCGATCCCGCGCCCGCGACGAAGCCGGCCGCCGAGCCCACTGCCCCCGCGGCCCCCGCGTCGCCTCCGCCGGCAACGGACGATGCGGCGGATGGAGGGAGCCCGTGAGCATCGCCATCGCGCAGCTGGGTACGAAGGTGGCGCCCGAGGCCACGAGCACGCCGAACGCGTCACACGGCGATGCGTTCGCCGCCGTGCTTGCGCGCGTCGACGAGGGCGCCGAGTCCGACGCGCCGCCGCAGGAGCACGAGCCCGAGCCCGAGCCCGCGGGCGTCGAGTCCCGCGAGCCCGCGACGTCCGACCTCCAGCTCTCGACGAACGCGGCCGATCGCGCTGCGGCGGCGCCGTCGCTCGACGAGATCGATCCCGAGCGCGACGTCGACACCTCCGCAGTCGCGACGCCCGACGCGATCGAGTGCGCCGAGCCCCCCATCGCCATCGCCACGGGCCCGCACGAGCTCCTGCGGGCCGACGACGTCGCGACCCCCGAGCCCGGGGACGAGGACGAGGACACCGAGACGACGACGGCCGCCGAGGGGGCGCTCCCCGAGCCGCCCGGCGGTGCGCCGCATCGACACGAGCTCGCGCTCGCTGCGTACCGCCGTGCCGGGGCCGCGACGACGCGCGCCGAGCCCTCGGCGATCGTCGGCGTGCCGACGTTCCGCGATCTGCCGCCGCCGCCTGCACCCGAGCGAACCGCGACACCGACGATCGCCGCGGGCGATGCGAACGTCGCAGCGGTGGCGCCCGGCACCCAGAGCGTCGGCGCGCCGACGATCACACCGTCCATCGATCGCAACGATGCGGACGTCCTCAGCGGCGCCGCCGCGGCGCCGAGCGGGAACGAGGCGACGGCCCTGCCCGACACGCCCTCGATCGCGCCGAGCGATGCGCTCGCTCCGGCCGCCGAGCCGGCGACGAGCCCCGAGCTCGCGCCGCCGAGCCGCGCGCAGAGCCCGTCGCCGAGCACGACCGGCTCCGTCGATGCGCGTCCGAGCACGCCCGTGTCCGACGCCGCCGTGACGCTGTCGCGTGCCGAAGATCTGGCGACCGCGATCGAGCGCATGCGACCCATCCCGAAGGGCGGCGCGCTGATCGAGGTCGAGGCCCCCGGGCTCGGCACGATGCGCGTCGCGGTCTCGCTCGAGGACGGCGCCGTGAAGATCCGCATCGAGAGCGGCGATCCGCGTGCGAGCGCGTGGCTCGAGCACGAGCAGCGGGGGCTCGCCGCCGCCGCGCGTCAGGCCGCACCCGAAGCGACGTCGGTCGAGCTCGAGCTCCGTCAGCGTCAGGGCGACGGCGCCGGTCAGCACGGTGACGCCCGTCAGCGTGCGCACGAGCAGACCTCCGCACGTGCCGAGGGCCGCGCTCCCGGAGCACCGGCGCGCGCGAGCACGGCCGAGTCGCCGGCTGCACCCACGGCGCGGCGCGGTCTCGTGGACGTCTTGGCCTGAGCCCCGCGCGCGCGCTCGTCCGCAATCGGAACGAGCGACCGCACGCAGCTCGCACGGGGATTGGCACGGGGATTGAAGTCTGCAGGCCAGGCACCCATGGATCCGATCGCCCCCACCTCCTCCTCGAGCGGCTCGACCGGCATCGGCACGACCGAAGCCCAGGGCAACGACGGCAACCTCGCGAAGGCGCTCGGTAAAGACGACTTCCTGAAGCTGCTGATGGCGCAGATCCAGTTCCAGGATCCGATGCAGCCGATGGCGGACCACGAGTTCGTCGCGCAGCTCGCCACGTTCTCGAGCCTCGAGCAGCAGATGCTCTCCAACGACAAGCTCGGCGAGCTCCAGCTCGGCCAGCTCAGCAACGGCAACGCCGAGCTCTCCGGCTTCATCGGCAAGGAGATCGTCGCGAAGGGCGACACGATCAAGGTCGGCAACGGGACCGCACCGGCGATCCCCGTGCAGCTCGAGGGCGACGCCGAGCAGGTGACCGTGACTGTGCGCGACGAGAGCGGATCCATCGTCTCGAGCTTCCAGACCGGCCCGCAGAACGCCGGCGCGCACGACCTGTCGTGGTCCGGCAAGGACGCGAACGGCAACCCGCTGAAGGCCGGCAACTACAAGGTCTCGATCGAGGCGGTCGACGCCGACGGTGCCCCGGTCGAAGCCGCCGCGCTCACGCGCGGTGTCGTCACCGGGCTCTCGTTCGAGAACGGCTTCGCAGAGCTGATGATCGGCGACCGCCGCGTGCGCCCGGCCGACATCCTCTCCGTCGGCACGGTCGCCGGCGACTCGACTCCCACCCCCACCAACGGCCAGACGCCGAACGCAACTCCGACGCTCGGTGGCTGAACGCCGCCAACCAGAGGTCACACCATGTCGATCCAATCCACCATGTACACCGGGGCCGCGGGCCTCGGCAGCCACTCCGACGCGATGGGTGTCATCAGCGACAACATCGCGAACGTCAACACCGTGGGCTTCCGCGCCTCGCGGGCGAACTTCGCCGACGTGCTCGGCGGCGTCGTCGCGGGCGACACGACCGGCCAGGGCAGCACCATCGGGAGCGTGCAGACCATGTTCTCGCAGGGGGCGCTGCTCGGGACCGGCAACGCCGCGGACCTCGCGATCAGCGGCAACGGCTTCTTCATCGTCAACGGCACGGTCGACGGCGTCGACGGCAACTACTACACGCGCGCGGGCCAGTTCCGCCTCGACGGCGAGGGCTACCTCGTGAACGCCGAGGACCTGCGGGTGCAGGGCTACGGGCTCGGCAGCAACGGTGCGTTGTCGGCTTCGCTCGGCGATCTCCACCTCGATGCCGGCACGCTCCCGCCGATCGCCACGCAGAACCTGTCGATCGACGCGAACATCGACGCGAGCCAGGAGATCGATCCGACGCCGTTCGACATGGCCGACCCCGCCGCCACCAGCGACTGGTCGACGTCGATGACGGTGTACGACTCGCTCGGCACGCCTCACCAGGTCACGATGTTCTTCAAGAAGACGGCGGACACGCCGGCGCAGTCGTGGGACATCCACGTCGCCGCCGCGGGCAGCGAGGTCTCACCCGCCGTCGCACAGGACTTCACCGAGATCGCCGCTGGCACGCTCACGTTCGACACGAACGGCGCGCTCGCGAGCTCGACGCTCGGCACCGCGAACGTGCAGTGGACCGGCGCGGCCGCGTCCGCGCTCAACCTCGACATCGGTGACCCGACCGCGACCGGCGGCACCGGCCTGGCGGGCATCACGAACTACGACGGCGCCTCGGCCTCGCACTTCCTCGAGCAGGACGGCTCGGGCAGCGGCGAGCTCGCGGGCTTCGAGGTCCAGCCGGACGGCACCGTCACGGGCCGCTACACGAACGGAGAGTCGCGCGCGCTCGGTCAGGTCGCGACCGCGACGTTCACCAACGTCGAGTCGCTGCAGCGCGCGGGCAACAGCCTGTTCTCGACCTCGCTGGCCTCGCACGAGCCGATGATCGGTGCCCCCGGCGAGGCCGGTCGCGGGTCGATCGTCGCCGGCTCGCTCGAGTCGTCCAATGTCGATCTCGCGCAGGAATTCGTGACCATGATCGCGGTCCAACGCGGCTTCCAGAGCAACTCGCGCACGATCACGACCGCCGACGAGATGTTGACGGAAATCGTGTCCCTCAAGCGGTAGCGCCGGGCGCTTGGCGCCTAGGAGGGCGATCGCACCGCAGGGTGCGGTCGCCCTCGTTCGTTTCTGGCCCGGGACGGGCCATGCGGGCGCGGCACGGGGCGTGCACTGGGAAGAGGCAGTCGAGCCCCGCCCATGTCGGACGCCACCACCGCCGCCGCCGCGCCCCCGAAGAAGAAGCCCATCTTGCTGATCGTCATCGCGCTGGTGGTCGTCGCCGGCGGAGGCGGTGCGGCCTTCTTCCTGCTCGGCAAGGGTGCACCTGCGCCCCACGCCGAGGGCGAAGGCGCGCCGGCGGCCGCAGGCGGTGAGCACGGCAGCAAGCCCGCCGTCGGCAAGGGCCCGATCACCGAGTTCCCGCCGCTCGTCGTCAACCTCAACGAGCCCGAAGGCACGCGCTACCTCAAGGCCACGATCGCGATCTCGCTGGTCGACGACAAGGTGGTCGCCGAGGTCGATCGGCTGAAGCCGGTCATCAAGGACGCGTTCATCCGCGAGCTCAGCGAGCTGAACTTCCGCCAGACGATGGGTGCGAAGAACAAGCTCGCGGTGAAGCGGCGGCTGCTGAAGCGCTTCAACGAGCTGCTCGGTGGCGACGCCGGCACCGAGGTCTTCCTCACCGAGTTCATCGTGCAGTGACCGCCCGGAGGTGAATCCATGAGCCGCCTCGAGCCGATCCTGACCCGCGAAGAGATCGATACGCTGCTCGGCGAAGGCCGGGAGCAGCGTGGCGAAGCGCGCACGCGCGGTGCTCGTCCGCGCACGCACGCGCTGGGCATCGACCTGCTCGCCGACGATCGCCACCTCCGCCTGCTCTTGCCCACGCTGCAGGTGGGGTTCGCGAGGCTCGCCGAGGGTCTGCGCCGCGTGCTCACCTCCGTGCTGCGCAACAAGGTCGAGGTGCGCGACGAGGCACCCGAGGTGGTGAGCGGTCGTGGGCTCGTGTCGATCGCACAGCGGGCCGCCTGCATCATCGCGCTGCGCGTCACCACGGCCGATGGGGCGAGCGCCTTCGCAGTGCTCGCGCTCGACCCGGTGTTCACGTTCCGCGTCATCGAGCGGATGTTCGGCGGCGGATCGGGTCCGCCGCAGACCCCGACCGGACGCAGCCCCACCTCGCTCGAGCGCCGAATGCTGACGCGCGCCCTCGCACCGCTCTTCGACATGCTCGACGCCGCGATGGAGCCGATGGGCTACTTCCACTTCGCGGTCCACAGCGTGGAGAGCCGGCTCGATCTCGTGCCCGGCTACGGGCCCGACACGACGGCGCTGCACGTGCCGTTCATGCTCGACATCTCCGGGCAGATCGCCAGCTTCTCGCTCTCGCTGCCGGCGACGGTGCTCGAGCCCCTGCGCGGCAGGCTGGGCACGGTGGTCGTCTCCGACAACTGCGCGTCGGTGATGCCGCAGACGCTGCGCGAAGTGCCGGTGGTGGTGTCGGTCGTGCTCGGACACGCCGTCATGTCCCTGCGGCAGCTGATGCGACTTCAACCAGGCACGGTCCTCGCACTCGACCAAGGGCGCAGCGAGGAGCTGCCGGTCCACATCGAGGGCACGCCCAAGTGGGCCGGCACCCCGATCCAACAGGACGGCATGGTCGCCGTCGAGATCACTCGGAGAGTCCCATGAGCCATCCCCTCGACGATCTATCCCTCGTGCTCGACGTCCCGGTGCAGGTCACCGTGGAGCTCGGGCGTCGCACCCTGCCGATCGGCGACCTGCTCCACCTGGGGCCGGGCGCGGTGATCGAGCTCGGCAAGGCGGCCGGCGAGAGCCTCGACTTGCTGGTCAACGGCAAGCTGGTCGCGCGCGGCGAGGCCGTGGTGGTGGGCGAGAAGTACGGCATCCGCATCACGGAGGTCGTGAGTGCGCAGGATTCGAACGGCGCTGCCAACGATGCGGCGACCCGAAAGGTGCAGAGCGATGCGGCGTGAAACTACCTCTCGTGAAACTATCTCTCTCAAGACGACCTCTCGAGTGCTGTGCGCGGTGGGCTTGCTCGGCGCGCTGGCGGTTCCTTCGGTCGCGATGGCGGACGACGACGTCACCGTCGCCCTGCACGAGGACGAGTCCGGCGTGACGCTGCAGATCCGTGGCGTGTCGGAGCCGACCCACGAGCAGGTCGTGACCTCGAAGACCGGCGCGCTGCTGTTCGTGCGTGGCGCCGATGCGACCGCGCAGCGGCTGCACCCGATGGGCAAGCATCGCCTGCGGTTCGTGCAGGTCGGTCGCGCGGGTGAGCGCGTCGCCGTGCGCGTCGTGCAGCGCAAGGCCGCACGTGGCAGCCTCTCGAAGCACCTCGAGATGCAGCCGGTCGCGGGCGGCTTCGACGTGCGCATCGACGACGGCATCACGCCGCCCATCGCCGCGCCCGTGGTGGCCGCTGCCGCCGAGCCCGCCGCGCAGGCCCCGGGCTTCGATCGCGCCAGCGCGCTCGCGAAGCTCTCCGGTGGTGCGCCCGCGGCCGCGGCCGCGAAGCCGGCTCCGGTGGTCGTGCAGCCGCTCCCGCCCGCACCGCCGCTCGCGAAGGTCGCGAAGCCCGAGCTCGCCGCGCCGATCGCCGAGACCCCTGCGGTCGTGACCGCCGAGATCGCGGCGCCCGTCGCTGCGAACGAGCTGGGTGGCACCGCGATCGAGGACGCGAAGGCGGCTCCCGACGACGCCGGCGCGCGCTGGGCCGGCACCGCGAACCAGGACGCGGCGCCGATCGATCTGAAGACGAACGCACCGCGCATCGGCATGGCGTGGCTCGCCACCGCGATGCTCGCGTTCTCCGGCCTCGGGCTCGTGTGGTGGCGTCGTCGCCGTCCGGTGCTCTCGACCCCCGATGCGCTGCGCGTCGTCGCGAAGGTCTCGATCGGACCGAAGCAGCAGATCATCTGGCTGTCGGCCGGTGGCCGCACGCTGCTCGTCGGCGCGACCGAGCACCGCATCGAGCTGCTCGCCGAGCTCGATCAGCCGCAGCAGGCCGGCGCGAGCACGCCGGTCGCCGCGACCCCGGGCGCGATGCCGCTCGGCAACATCGGGATCACCCAGGCCGTCGCCGCCGCAGCGGCACCCGGCAACAACGGGCAGCGGGTCGCCGCGTTCAAGCAGCGGCTGCGCGCGGCGCTCGGTGACGAGCTCGCGGGCCGCGGCAACGACACCGAGCCCGCGCTCCCGCCCCACCTCGAGATGCTGACGGGCGAGCCGCGTTGGGCCCGCAAGGACGCGGCATGATCGACGCCCGCACGCGCTGGCGCCGGATCTTCGGCGTCGTGATGCTCGTGCTCGTGGCGTGGCTCGTCGCGCCGGTGGCCGAGGCCGCGCCGGCGGCCGCCGCCGGACCCGTCGCCGACGCGATCGCCCAGGCGATCGACCCCGACGCTCCGGTCGCAGCGCCGCCCGGCTCGACGCCGCCGGCGTCGGGCGCCGGCACTGCGCTGCAGGTGCTGGTGCTGATGACCGTGCTGTCGCTGCTGCCGGCGATCGCACTCACGATGACGTGCTTCACGCGCATCATCATCGTGTTCTCGTTCCTGCGGCAGGCGCTCGGCCTGCCCGGTGCGCCGCCGAACCAGGTGCTCACCGGCATGGCGCTGTTCATCTCGGCCTTCGTGATGGCGCCGACGATGACCCAGGTCTACGAGCAGGCGATCGTGCCGCTGCAGCAGGAGCAGATCGGCACGGCCGAGGCGCTCGACCGCGCCAGCAAGCCGATGATCGCGTTCATGCTGAAGCACACCTCCGACGAGGATCTGCGGCTGTTCCACGACGTCGCCGACCGCCCGCGACCCGCCACGCGCGACGACGTCTCGCTGCTCGTGGTGGTGCCCGCGTTCACGCTCTCCGAGGTGCGCACCGCGTTCACGATGGGCTTCCTCGTGCTCGTGCCGTTCCTCGTCATCGACCTCATCGTGTCGAGCGTGCTGATGGCGATGGGCATGGTGATGCTGCCCCCTGCCCTCGTGACACTGCCGCTCAAGGTGCTGGTGTTCGTGCTCGCCGACGGCTGGGGCCTGGTGATCGGCTCGCTCGTGAAGGGGTTGACCAGCGCATGACCCCCGAGGCGGTGCTCGACGTCATGATGCGAGCGATGTGGCTCGCGCTCGAGATCGCGGGGCCCCTGCTCGCGATCGGCCTCGCGGTCGGCCTCGTGATGGGCCTCGTGCAGGCCGCGACCCAGCTCAGCGAGCCCGCGCTCGGCTTCGTGCCGAAGCTGCTCGCGCTCGGTGCGGCGCTCGTGATGATGGGGGGCTGGCTCATCGAGCGCCTCACCAGCTTCGGCCGCGAGATGCTCACCAGCATCGCGCAGATCCATCCCTAGCCGCGGGCCACCATGGACCTCGCCGCGCTGCTGCCCCTGCTCGAGCCGCTCGCGGTCATCGCGATGCTGGCGATGGCGCGCGCGGGCGGGCTGTTGATCGCACTGCCCACGCTGACCGGCAACGCGGTGCCGCGGCAGGTCAAGGCGATCGTGGTGATCGCGGTGTCGATCTCGCTCGTCGGCACCGCCGCGCCGCCGCAGCTCGCCACGCTCGACGTGTTCTCCTTCGTGGTCGCGCTCGTCGGCGAGCTGCTGGTCGGGCTCGCGCTCGGCTTCGTCGTGCACATCGTGCTCGGCGGCATCCGCATGGCCGGCGAGATCATCGGCGTGGAGGCGGGGCTGTCGTTCTCGGCGATCGCCGACCCGATGAACCCCGGGGCGTCGACCCCGACGGCGTCGTTGCTCGGTCACCTCGGCGTGCAGCTGATGTTCGCGCTCGGGCTCGACCGCGCGCTCGTGTGGGGGCTGGGCAAGAGTGTGCAGAGGCTCCCGCTCGGTGCGGGCGCGCTGACCGGCGACACCGTGTCGGTGCTCTCGGCCCAGACCGGCGAGGCCCTCGCCGGCTCGCTGCACCTGGCGTTGCCGGTGATGGCGGCCGTGCTCGCGGTGAAGCTCGCAATCGCCGTGCTCGCGCGCTTCGTGCCGCGGCTGCAGATCTTCTCGCTCGCGTTCGCGATCGTGCTCGCGGTGGGGCTGCACGCGCTGCACGCCGCGCTGCCCGGGCTCGCCCAGGGCGTCTCGCTGCGGCTCTTGGCGATGGTCGCGATGTTCGACCGCGTGCTGGCGAGCATGGGCGCGGGCTGAGCCCCTCGCCGGCGCTCACTCGCCGAGCGTCGCGCGGACCCGCGGTGCGAGCGGGCCGTCGGGCCAACGCGCGAGGTAGTCCCGCGCGGCCGCGGCGTCGGGACGGCCGAGCGCGTGCAGGGCGAGCACGCGGATGCCCGCGCGCTCCGGCACGAACGTGCCGGTCGGGAACTCGCGCGCGCCGGCCTTGCAGATCGCGAGCGCGCCCTTCGCATCGCCGGCCTCGAGCCGCTGACGCGCGCGACGGATCTGCGCGGCCTCGCGCGCCAGCGCATCGTCGTCGCCCGAGCGCGCGACGCGGGACGGCATCGGCCGCTGCGTCCCCGCCGACGGTCTCACGTCGGGCACCAGCGCGGCGGGCTCGGACGGCGCGACGACGAGGGCGGCGGCCGGAGCGGAGCGCACGGGCGCCTTCGCGGCCGGGAGCGCCGCTTCGCGCCCGACCGTGATGCCCGCGAGCGCGACGCGGACCTCGGTGGCCGGCTCGCGTCGCGCACCGACGATTGCAGCGGCAGCCGCCGCGACGACCACGAGCGCGACGCCCCCATGCCAGCCGCCGAGCGCACGCTGCCACCAGGGCACGAGCGGCAGCGCCTCGACGCGCGCGAGGTGCCGCGCGAGCCCGGCCTCGGTGTCGTACTCGACGTCGTGGGTGCGCGCGCGCGCGACCAGGGTGCTCAGCAGATCACCCGCGCGATCGGACAGCGGCTCGATCCGCTCGTTCATCGGTTCGCTCCCGCGAGCCGCGTGGGCTCGCCTTCATGGTGCTCGGCGAGCGCGGCCCGCAGCCGTCGTCTCGCGTGGTGCAGCCGCGAGTGCACCGTGCCGAGCGGCACGCCTTGCGCGGCGGCGATCGATCCGCACGACTCGCCCTCGAGCTCGAAGAGGATGAAGGCCGTGCGATGCTCCGAGTCGAGCTGCTGCAGTGCGTGGTGCAGCTGCCGCATCGCCGCGTCGAGCTCCACGCGCACCGCGGGGTCCTCGGGGATCCGCATCTCGTCCGCGCCGAGCCGCTCGCGTACGCGCGCGCGCCGACGGTGGCTCGACGCCAGCCGCACCGCGAACGCGGCGAGCCAGCTCGTGGGCCGCGCGGGTCCGGGGCGATAGCCGCCCTGGGCATGGACGCGCAAGAACACTTCCTGCAGCACGTCGTCGAGCTCCGCCGCGGGCACGCCGTAGCGCACGAGGAAGCGCGCGACGAAGCGCGCGTGGCGACGGAACAGCTCCGCCGCCGCGATGGGCTCGCCCGCTTCGAGCTCGTCGCCCATCGTCCGCGCTCAGCCGGCCGGGCCCGTGGGGATGCAGGTGGGTGAGGCCGCCGCGATGAGCGTCCACGACAGGAACGGCAGCGGGAGCGCCGGCGCGAGCAGCTCGGTGTCGTGCTCGCCGTTGCCGTCGTCATCGTCGAGATCGTAGCGATTGATGAGCAGCTCGAGCTCGTCGGTGCCCTCTGCGTGGTCGATGCCGAAGGCCAGGAGGTCGCCGCCGTAGAACGCGAGCGCGAGCTGACCCGCGTTGAAGCCGAGGTCGAGATCGGGGGCCGGCAACGTGTCGACGACCGCGCCCGAGTCCTGATCGAACTGCACGATGATCGTGGAGCTCGGATCGTCGCCGTTGCCGGCGACGCCGTACAGGCGCCCGTCGCCGGTGCCGGCGATCGGCGCGGTGCTGAAGGTGTCCTGCCCGAGCGCGATCGGGGCCGGCATCGCGTCGACCGGATCGAAGCGGAAGAGCCGCGGCGCCGACCAGGCGTCGAGCAGGAAGCCTCCGCCCGTGCAGGCGTGCACGAACAGGCGCTCGTGCGCCGGATCGTCGAGCGCCGACACGAACGCCACGTCACCGCAGTCGGTGCTCTCGGGCAACGCGCCGTACCACACGATCTCGCAGCTCGAGCTCGCCGGATCGAAGCGCGTGATCTGCATCGGCCACGCGGGGCCCACCATCGGATCCTCGGGGTGACGCGAGAGCACCCAGACGTCCGCGTTGCGATCGATGCTGAAGCTGTCGATCGACACCGCGTTCGAGAGCTCGGGGCACGCCAGCGTCGTCACCGGCGAGAACGAGATCGCCTCCGGATCGAAGCTCCAGATCTCGCCCTGGTTGCCCGCGAGCACGTGCACGAGATCGGGCGCGCCCTCGCAGCTCTCCATCACCGTGCCGGTCTCGTCGGACCCGACGTCGAGCAGCGGTGTCATGCCGGTGTCGCTGCTGCTGCTGCTGTCGCCCGGCGGCGGTGGGCTCGAGTCCGCGCTGGACTCCGGCGCGGCGGTCGTCTCGAGCACGCCGCTCGAGCCGGCCTCCGTCGTCGGGTCGCCGGTCTCCGCGACCGGCAGCGTGACGCCACCGACGTCCGCCGTGGGCTGCACGCCGCAGCCCGGCCCCGGCAGAGTCGCGGCGACCAGGGTCGCGAGCATGGTCCAGCGCGCGTCGGGCATCGGTCGGATCGGCATCGTGCCCGGTTGATGCGCGCCGCGGGTCCTCGCTTCACGGCCGCGCGTGGATCTCCGCGAATATGGCACGATCGCGCCCGCGTGGCCGTTCTGCTGGCATCGGCGTGGGCGGTCGCGCTCGCGCTCGCGCCCGCCGGGCCGCAACCGCTCGCGCAGAGCATCACGGTCTCCGGCGATGTCGACTGCATCGAGCCCGGCCTGTTGGCCCGCCGCGTCGCGAGCTGGTCCGGGCATCGCACGGTGCCGCCCGGCGTGGCGATCGCGGTCGAGCACGCGCCGCATCGACTCGCGCTGCGGATCTCCGGCCTCACCACCACGGACGTCGTCCGCAGCTTCGAGCCGCCGCCGGCGCGGTGTCGCGACGCCGAGATCGCCGTCGCGGTCGCGCTCGCAGTGGCGCTCGACGGCGAGGCGGTCGCCGAGCGACTCGCGCTGCCGGTGGCCGGGCTCCGCGGCTACGACGGCCCGACGGCGGTGCCCGCCGACGCGGCGACGCCGGAGCCCGAGCGCACGGCGGCCGCCCGCCGCGTCGACGCGGAGCGTCGGATCGAACCTGCACCGCGAGCCGGCCGCGGCACACCGCAGGTCGAGCTCGCGCTCGCGGCCGGCGGCTCGAT
>CAZFKC010000063.1:44432-60853 GCA_964519175.1 uncultured Nannocystaceae bacterium | reverse complement strand
GCTCACGCATGGGCGAGCTCCCCGGTCAGCGCGAGGTAGACCGTCTCGAGATCCGCACGCTCCACCCGGCCGCCCTGCGCTTGCCAGTGCCGTGCGATGTCGCTGTCCCAGTCCTGCGCCAGCGCGCGTCGGCCCAGCGCCCACGGTAGATACACGAGGTCCAGCGCCGCCGGCGGCACGGGCGTCGGGGGCTCCCACGCGAGGATGCGGTATCTCGCGAGCAGCTCGTCGACGCGCTCGTCGTGGATCACCCGCCCTCCGTCGATCAGCACGATGCGCTCCACCAGCGCCTCCGCCTCCGCGATCTCGTGGCCCGTCAGCAGGATCGGACAGCCGTGCTCGGCGACACGCGCGAGCATCTCCGACAACAAAATTCGTCGCGTCGCGACGTCGAGCCCCAGCGTCGGCTCGTCGAGCAGCAAAACCTCCGGGCGGCTCGCTAACACCGCCGCGAGCGCGAGCTTGCCGCGCTGCCCACGGCTCAGCTCCTTCACGCGCTTCTTCGTGTCGAGCCGGAACGCGCGCACCAACCGGTTGCACTCGCCCTCGTCCCACCGCGAGAAGCTGTCGCGCTGGAAGCCGAGCACCGCATCGCCGCTCCAGCTCTCCGGCAGCGGTGCGCCCTCGGCGACGAAGCCCACGCGGTCGAGCACCCCGCGATCGCGGAACGGATCGCGTCCGAACAGCCGCACCTGTCCCTGCGAAGGCGCGAGCAACCCGGCGGCGAGCCACAGCGTCGTCGTCTTGCCGGTGCCGTTCGGCGCCGCGAGCAGCACGATCTCGCCGGCGCGCAGCTCGAGCTCGAGCCCGTCGAGCACCGGTTCGCGTCCATACCCGAAGCGCACGCCGCTGAACGTGAGCAGCGGCTCCTCGCCCACCTCGATCATGCTGCGTCGGTCGATCATGATGCCTCCGCGACGTCGCCGCGGCGCCACGCGGCCTTGATCGCCGCGATCGCCTCGGTCTGGTTGAGCCCGAGCTGCTTCGCATCCCGGACGTAGTCGTGCGCGCGCTTCTCGATGAGCGCGCTCGCGCGCGCGAGCTGGGCTGCGCCCGCCGCGACGAACGAGCCCTCGCCCTGGCGGGTCTCGACGAGCCCGATGATCTCGAGCTCGCGATAGGCCCGCACCACCGTGTTGGGGTTGATGCGCAGCTGCGCCGCGAGCGTGCGCACGGACGGGAGCGCGGCGCCCGGCGCGAGCGAGCCCGACGCGATGAGCCGCTCGAGCTGGCTCTGGATCTGTAGATACACCGGGTTTCCCCGGTTCTTCTCGATGGCGAACACGTTGGCTCCCTGTATTAGTTCACTAATACAGCGGGACTCCAGGCCCGTCAAGGCCGATCGCGGTCGGATCGCGGTCAGATCGGCCGTCCGGGGCGGTAGCCTGCCGCAGCGGACTCCGTAGTACGCTCGCCCCCCGCTCGGGGTCAGTCGGCCATGTTCTCCACCATCGTCAAGAAAATCTTCGGCACGACCTTCGACCGGCAGATGCGCAAGATCCGACCGACGATCGAGCGCATCACCGCGCTCGAACCGACGATCGAGAAGCTCACCGACGCGGAGCTACGCGGCCAGACCGCGAAGTTCCGCACCAAGCTCGATCAAGGCGCATCGCTCGACGACCTGCTGCCCGAGGCGTTCGCCACCGTGCGCGAGGCGTCGCGCCGCACGCTCGGCATGCGCCACTACGACGTGCAGATGATCGGCGCGTACGCGCTGCACAAGGGCACCATCGCCGAGATGCGCACGGGCGAGGGCAAGACGCTCACCGCCACGTCGGCGCTCTACCTCAACGCGTTGCCCGGCAAGGGCGCCCACCTCATCACCGTCAACGACTACCTCGCCAAGCGCGACGCCGAGTGGATGGGCCAGGTCTACGGCTTCCTCGGCATGACGACCGGCGTGATCGTGCACGGGCTGTTCCACGGCGAGCGCCAGCGCGCGTACCGCTGCGACATCACCTACGGCACGAACAACGAGTTCGGCTTCGACTATCTCCGCGACAACATGAAGGAGACGATCGAGAAGTACGTGCAGCGCGACCTGCACTACGCGATCGTCGACGAAGTCGACTCCATCCTCATCGACGAAGCTCGTACGCCGCTCATCATCAGCGGCGAGTCCGACAAGCCGGCCGAGCTGTACCACACCGTCGATCGCATCATGCCGTCGCTGCGCCGCGACCTCGACTACGTCGTCGACGAGAAGGCCCACAGCTCGCAGCTCACCGACGCCGGTGTCGATCGCGTCGAGAAGCTGCTGCGCTGCGGCAACCTCTACTCGCCCGAGAACAACGAGGTCCTGCACCACGTGAACCAGGGCCTGCGCGCGCACACGCTCTACAAGAAGGACGTGAACTACCTCGTGCAGGGCAACGAGGTGATCATCGTCGACGAGTTCACCGGCCGTAAGATGGAAGGTCGCCGCTGGAGCGACGGTCTGCACCAGGCGATCGAGGCCAAGGAGAACGTCCCGATCCAGCCCGAGAGCCAGACGCTCGCGACCATCACGTATCAGAACTACTTCCGCATGTACAAGAAGCTCTCGGGCATGACCGGTACCGCGGATACCGAGGCCGAGGAGTTCCACAAGATCTACGGCCTGTCGGTGATGGTGATCCCGCCGAACCGGCCCATGGTGCGCATCGATGCGCACGATCTCGTCTACAAGAACGAGCGCGGCAAGTTCCGCGCGATCGTGGCGGAGATCCGCGAGCGCCACGCGAAGGGCCAGCCGATCCTCGTCGGCACCACGAGCGTCGACAAGTCGCAGGTGATCCACACGCTGCTCGATCGCGAGGGCATCCCGCACAACGTGCTGAACGCGAAGCAGCACGAGCGCGAGGCCTACATCGTCGCGCAGGCCGGCCGGAAGTACGGCGTCACCGTGGCCACCAACATGGCCGGCCGCGGCACCGACATCATCCTCGGCGGCAACTCCGAGATGATGGCGCGCGAGCACTTCGATCCGGAGAGCAAGCCGGCCGAGTTCGCGAAGCTGTGGGAAGGGCTCAAGAAGCAGTGCGAGGAGGAGCGCAAGGAGGTCGTTTCGCTCGGCGGGCTGCACATCCTCGGCACCGAGCGTCACGAGAGCCGCCGCATCGACAACCAGCTCCGCGGCCGCGCCGGTCGCCAGGGCGACCCCGGTAGCTCGGCGTTCTACCTGTCGCTCGAAGACGATCTGATGCGCATCTTCGGCGCCGATCGCATCACGGGCCTCATGGAACGGCTCGGCATGGAAGAGGACGTCCCGATCGAGGCGCCGCTCGTCAACCGCGCCATCGAGAACGCGCAGCAGAAGGTCGAAGCGATGCACTTCGACACGCGCAAGAACCTCTTCGAGTACGACAACGTGATGAACGAGCAGCGCAAGGCGATCTACGCCCTGCGCAAGCAGATCCTCGAGGGCCGCTACCGGCCCGAGGTGCAGGGCGACGACCCGCGCCGGGAGCAGATCGAGAAGCCCGGCGCGGCGCCCGAGAAGTCGGGGCCGCACACGGTCGCTTCGCTGGCCAAGCAGGTCGGCGAGCGCGTGAAGGGCATCGTCGACGCGCACATCGTCAAGCTGCTGCAGCAGCGCGGCGAGCTCGATCCCGACGACACCGGCGAGGGCAGCGGGCCGTATCGCAGCGACGGCAAGCCGCGCTTCCCGAAGGACGGCATCGAGCACGAGGCGCTCACCCACGAGCTCTACCGCCACTTCGGCGCGATGGTGCCGTTCGGCGCGGTGAAGAACGACTACGACGCGCTGCTCAAGCTCGCCAACGAAGAGGTCGCGCGCGCGCTCATCCAGCAGCGCGAGCGCCTCCACGATCTCGCCTACGCGAACGTCGGCAAGACCGTCGAGACGCTGTGCCCGCCCGACACCCACCCCGACGAGTGGGAGATCGACACGCTCGAGAAGACCATCAAGGAGCGCTACGGCGCCGAGATGTCGATCCGCGACGTGCCGCAGAACGTCGAGGACCTCGTCGATCTGTGCTGGAGCGCCGTCGAGAAGCTGCTGCTCTCGCGCGAGCAGGAGTTCGGGCTCTACGTGTACCTGTTCCAGGTGCGTCAGCTCTGGCTCGGCGAGATCGATGCGCAGTGGATCGCGCACCTCAAGAACATCGAGCACCTGCGCACCGGCATCGGGCTCGTCGGCTACGCCACCCGCAATCCGAAGAACGAGTACAAGATCCGCGGCTTCAACCTGTTCCGCGAGATGTGGGAAGGCATCGAGCAGACCGTGCTCGACAAGGTCATCAACATGCGCCTCACCGAGGAGCAGCGGCGCCAGGCCGAGGAAGGCGCCGAGTACGAGACGGCGCTGACCCGCGCGAACTCGCGGCGCGCCGGTGGACCCGCGCCGCAGCAGCAGCGCGTGGCCGCAGCGCGCGCGCAGCTCGATCGCGTCGCACAGGCGGCCCGTCAGGCGGCCGAGCAGGTGCAGGGTGCGATGTCGGGGCAGGCCGAGCCGGCCGCGCGGGCCAAGCCCGCCGCGCCCTCGCTCCCCGAGGTCGGCGCGAACGACCCGTGCCCGTGTGGATCGGGCAAGCGGTACAAGAAGTGTCACGGCGCGCGCAAGGCGTCCTGACCTCCGACCTGCCCGCGCTCCGATCGTCGGGAACCATTCCCGCGCTTCGCTCGTGATGCGAAGCGCGGGCGGCACCGCATGGGCGGTGTGGGGCCGGGGTGGGGAGCGATGCAATGGGCATGGATGCTGTTGGTCGTGTTGGCAGGCGAGCCGCGCCGCGATCGCATCGGCGCGATGGCGGTGGCGGGTCTGCGTCCGGCGGTCGGGCTCGGGTGGTCGCACTCGATCTCGCGTCACATCTCGCTCGGTGTGGAGGTCGAAGGGGTGATCCAGCCGCGGGGATTCTGGCAGCTCGTCGGGCTCTCGCAGCGCGCGCGGATCGACGTATGGCCACTCGCGCGGATGCGACGACTGCACGTCGGCGGCGGGCTCGCGATCATCGAGCAGATCTTCGCGTACGAGCCCTCGCTGCTCGACGTCGCGATCGCGCCGACCTTCGAGGTGGGCTGGAGCTTCGTCGGCCGTCGCGGCCTGTTCTTCGACCTGTCGCTCGGTCTGCGGACGCCGCTGCTCGTGCACGACGAGCCGGTCGTGTGCCGGGGCCCGAAGGCGTGCCATGCGACCACCGACCGCGTCCAGCCGCGCGCGGTGGCCAGCGTCGGCTACGCGTTCTGATCGCTGCGCTCCTGTCGACGGGCTGCGCCGAGCTGCCCGAGGTGGGCTATCGCGTCGGTCGCATCGAGCTCGCCACGGACTTCGACGCGCAGGTGTGCCGCGGCACGCTGCTCGATCTCGACGCGCACATGGCCTTCGTCGAGGATGCGCTCGCGCGTCCGACTTCGGACGAGCCACTGCGGATCTACTGGCTCGACGACGACGTCGCAGAATGGTGTGGCGACGACCACTCGGGCTGCTTCTTCCCGGGCACGGGCGTCATGGTGGCGAACGAGCAGGCGCTCACCCACGAGATCGTGCACGCCGTGCTCGCGACCCCGGACGCGGACCCGTTCCTCGAGGAAGGGCTCGCGGAGCGGCTGGGTGGCGGCGCGGTGTCCTACGATCCGCGCGCCCACGAGGTGGCGCTCGACGATGCGCTCTCGGCCGGGCGTCCGCCGGGCTCGACGCTCGCCTACGACGCTGCACATCACTTCGTCGCGTGGCTCGAGGTTCGCGTCGGGCCGGACATCTTCCCCACGCTCGCCGGGCTCGCGGCGCGTGGAGCCGAGGGCGAAGCGCTGCGCACCGGCATCGCCGACGCGCTCGGGGAGCACTACGCCCTCTTGCTCGACGACTACGAGGCGACCGCGCCGGAGCTCTTCCCGGGCACACGCGAGTCCGCGATCGAACGCATCGGGCTCCGGCAGCTCGGCGAGGGTGTCGAGCTCGAGCTCGATTGCACCGCGGACGACACGCGCGGCCCGTGGCGGGACGGGGGCAGCTACCGCGTGCTCGCGCTCGCGAGCGAGCACGATGCCGAGCTGGAGCTGGAGCTCGGCGGCGAGCCAGGCACGCACGTGCGGATCTTCGACCCCGACGCATCGGCGCGCTGGGGGCTCACCACCCAGTGGCGGATCCCGGATCCCGACGTCGATCCCGACGCGATCGCGATCGATGTCGGTGAACGTCGCCGGGTCGAGCTCGACGGCGGTCGCACCTACTTGGTGGTGTTTGTCGCCGATGCGTCGCCCGCTCGCGCGGTGCTACGCTGCCCATCGTGTCCGAAGACCCCCTCGTCGGGACACTGACGCTGACGCCGACGGCGGCGGGGAGCTGGTCGAGTCGGACGAGCCCTGCGCTGGTGGGCGTGCCGATCCCGGAGGGCACACGGATCGGCCGCTACGTCGTGCGCGAGCGCGTCGGGGCGGGCGGCATGGGCGAGGTCTACGAGGCGCTCGACCCCGAGCTCGATCGCTCGGTCGCGATCAAGCTCGTGCACCCGAAGGCGGCGGGCGACGCCGACGAGCAACGGCTCTTGATCGCCGAGGCGCAGGCGCTCGCCCAGCTCTCGCATCCGAACGTCGTGCAGGTCTACGACGCCGGCACGTTCGAAGGCCGCGTGTTCGTGGCGATGGAGATGGTCGAAGGTCGAACGCTGCAGTCGTGGCTGCGCGCGCACGCGCACGAGCTGACCTGGCGAGACATCGTCGTGGTGTTCGTGCAGATCGGGCGCGGGCTCGCGGCCGCACACGCGGCGGGCATCGTCCACGGTGACTTCAAGCCCAGCAACGTGATGCTGCCGAGCGGCGCACAGGAGCCCGGGCTCGCACGCCCGCGCGTGTTCGACTTCGGACTGTCGCGTCCGGTCGGCAGCATGTCGCTCTCCGTCGGCGACTCGGGCAGCTCGAATCCTGCGCTGCCACCACCCATCGTGCGCGGGACCCCGGGGTTCATGGCGCCCGAGCAGTTCCGCGGCGCCGCGCTCACGGCCGCGACCGATCAGTTCGCGTTCTGCGTGTCGCTCTACGAGGCGCTGTGGAACGACCGCCCGTTCGGCGGCGAGACGCTCGCGCAGCTCCAGCGCGACGTGCTGAGCGGGGCCGTGCGCGTGCCGAGCGATCGCGGGCTGCCGTCGCGGCTGCGCCGTGCCGTGCTCCGTGGTCTGCGGGTCGATCCGGGCGCGCGTCACGAGTCGATGGACAAGCTGCTCGCCGAGCTCGGGCGCGTGCTCGGTCGACGTCGCTTCGCGGTGGCGGTCGGCGTGACGGTGTTGGTCAGCGCGGGGCTCGGCGGGCTCGCGCTCGCACGCGAGCAGGCGCCGGCGGTCTGTGCCGGCGGCGTCGAGCGAGCGCAGACCGTGTGGAACGACGCGCGGCGCAGCGAGGTCGACGGCAGTCTGCGCGGGGTCGGCAAGGCCTTCGCGGCCGATGCCTCCGCGCGCCTGCTCCCGCTCGTCGACGACTGGGTCGCGCGGTGGACCGACGTGCATCGCGGCACGTGCGAGCTCGGTCGCGCCGGCAACGACGCGCGCCTCGACGAGACGATGGCCTGTCTGCAGGACGCGCTGTTCGAGCTCGACGCGACGCTCGACGTGATGTCGCACTCGGACACGGGCGTCGCGCGCAATGCCGTCGCGATGTTCGAGGCCCTGCCGTCGCCGGCGAGCTGCGCCGAGCCGGGCAGCGTGGCGCACGGCGGCGACGAGCGCAGCCCCGACGCGCTCGCGTTGCGCGAGCAGCTCGCGATCGCACGCGCGCGGACACGTGCGGCGCGCTTCGACGAGGCGATCGAGCTGCTCGGCACCATCATCACGCGGGCCGAGGCGCTCGAGCTGCCACACCTGCTCGCGCTCACGCGCTACGCGTACGCCGAAGCCCACGACATCGGCGGCAAGGGGGCGGTCGTCGAAGGGCTGTACCAGGAGGCGATCGCGGCGGCCGCGAGCGCCCACGACGAGCGCACCGAGACGGCGGGCTACATCCAGCTCGTGCGCGTCGCGGCCGGCGAGGCCGATCTCGACGCGGGCGAGCGCCATCGTCGGCAGGCGGAGGCTTCGCTGCAGCGGCTCGCGGGCACGGAGCCGGAGCTCGAGGTGCAGCTCGGCATCAACCTGGGTGCGCTGGAGATGAGCAAGGGCGAGTACGAGAAGGCGACCGCAGAGTTCGCCCGCGCGCTGCCGATCGCCCAGGACGCGCTCTCGCCCGGTGATCCGCGGGTCTCGGCGCTGATGAACAACCTGGGCGCGAGCCACGGTGTGCGCGGCGAGCATGCGAAGGCGCTCGAGTTCTTCCAGCGCGCCGAGCAGCTCAAGCGCGACGCGAACGGGCCCATGCATCCCGATGTCGCGACGTGTCTGCAGAACGTCGCGGTCACCTACGAGAACCTCGGCAACCACCAGCGGGCCTACGAGGTGTCGCTCGAGGTGCTGCGGATCCGCGAGGCGGCGCTCGGGCCCGACCATGCGGAGGTGGGCACGTCGCTGCACAACCTCGGCACGAGCCAGTCGCACATGGGCCACCTGGCGGAGGCGCTCGCGCTGTTCGAGCGGGCGCTCGTGATCCGCAACGCGACGATCGGGCCCGACCATCCCAGCACGGCGCTCACGGAGAACAACATCGGCGACTCGCTCATCCGCGCGGGCCGTCCGAAGGAGGCGCTGCCCCACATCGAGCGCGCGCTCGACGTGCTCGAGCGCAAGCTGGGCCCCGAGCATCCCTACGTCGCGTTCGCGCTCTACAGCCTGGGCGAGGCCCAGCTCGCGCTCGGCCATCCCGACCTGGCGATCGCCCCGATCGAGCGCGCGCTCGCGCTGCGCGAGGCGAAGCAGCTCGATCCGCTCGAGCTCGCACGCACGAAGTTCTCGCTGGCCAAGGCGCTCGTCGCCGCCGGCAAGGACGAGCCGCGCGCACGCGAGCTCGCGAGGACTGCGGTCGCCGACTACCGCAAGCAGGGCGCCCGCGGCGACGAGTGGCTGACTGCGGCCGACGCCTGGCTCGCGAAGCACGACCGGTGAGGGGCGTCGCTCACGAAGACCCCCCCAGCGTCGCCAGTGCGACCGCGACCTGACGATCGTGCTCCTGCGCGGGGTCGTGCACCGACAGCCCCAGCCGCACGGTGCGCTCGAGCAGCGACTTCGCCTCGAGCAGGCGGTGGAAGAGCGCCGCGCGATGATCCTCGAGCGCGCGCAGGCGATCGAGGCCGTCGAGGATCGGCTGTCGTGCGCTCGCCGGCTCGTCGCGCGCCTCGGAGGCCGAGAGCGCGCGGACCATCGCGCCCTCGTCGAGCTTGGCGAGGTCGTCGCTGGTGCGCCGCAGCTCCTGCACGTGTTGCTCGACGGCGGCGACGATCGGCAGGACCGGTGCGGTGAGCACGTCGACCTCGTGGTGCTGCGCGCCGATCAACGTCGCGCGATGGTCGACGAGCCGCTGCACGAGCAGCGCGAGCTCGCCGATCACCGCCTTCACGTCGCCCGGCGGATCGCCCTGCAACAGCGCCGCCAGCCGGGCGACCAGCGGATCCGAGGCCGGCAGCGCCGCGGGTGCGGGCCGCAGGTAGTAGCGCTGCGGCGCCTTCTGGTTGCCGAGCTTCTCGTTGAGGTGGGCGAACAGCAGGAACAACACCGGCAGCGCGGGCCCGACCACCCACCACGCGGACACGCCGAACACCGAGGCCGCGAGCGCGACCACCGTGGTGAGCGCGATCCAGCCCCCGATGAGCGTCCACGCCCGGACCACCTCGTTCGGTCGCACGATGCGCGTGCGCAGCCCGTGCTCCTGCGCGAGCGCATGCAGGCTCTCGGCCGTCTCGCGCGTGAGCTGGCCGTACAGGCGCGCCGGCAGGCGGATCCGCGCCGCACGTTCTTCCTCCGAGTACATGTGCACCGAGCCGATCACGAACTCGGGGCGGCGCATCGGATGCGCGGAGACGTCGGCGAGGAAATCCTGCAGCCACTTGAGCGGGCGCGCGTCCTCGTCGAGCTTCAGCAGATCGAGCGAGTAGGCCTCGGCGCCCGGCGCCGCGTGGACGAAGCGCACCGCGACGCGGCCGCAGGACAGGCACAGCCGCTGGCCGACGCGCAGGCGGGTCTGGCAGTGCTGGCAGGTCGCGGTGGGATCGCCCTCCCACGGGCCCACGCCGCCGCGCAGCACCCACGCGATCTCGGACGCGCTGGGCGGACGACCGGAGAGCTCGCGATCCAGACAGCGCCGCACGAGCTCCTCGAGCGCAGGCGGAGCATCGGGCCGCACCGCGTGCAACGACGGCAGGCGATCGTGATCGGCGAGCAGCGGCGGTCCGTCGCCGAACGGCAGCGTGCCGGTGAGCGCCTGCCACATCATCACGCCGAGGCTCCACACGTCGGAGCGCTGATCGACGGCAGTGCGCACGAGCTGCTCGGGCGCGACGTAGCTCGAGCCGCGCAACAGCAGGCTCGACGCGGTGTGACTCGACAGCACGTCGACGCGCGCGAGCCCGACGTCGACCAGCACGATGCGGCCGTGGACGGTGCGCACGATCTGCTCGGGCCGCAGATCGCGGAGCACGGCCCCGTGGCTGTGCACCGCGTGCACGGCGTCTGCCAGCGCCGCGAACACGGCCGACACCTCCTCGATCGTCGCGGGTGCGCGCGCGAGCCAGGCCGAGAGCGGCTCGCCCTCGGGGTCGTGGCGCAGGCGCCAGGGCGGCACCGCCGAGGGCATGCGTGGATCGGGCTCGGGCCCGAGCGCGACGGTGGGCGCGACGCTGTACGCGGAGAGGGCCATCACGCGCTCGACGTCGCGGACGTAGCGGCGCCGGATCGACGTGTCGCGCGCGAGATCCGGCGCGAGCTGGCCGACCACCGCGAAGCTGCCGTCGCCCAGCTGCACGCGCCAGCGCGTCTCGGTGCCGACGTCGGTCGCCGGGCCGACGACGCGATGCGGCAACGCCAGGAACGGCAGCGTCTCGCTCACAGCCGCTGCACCTCTTCGAGGGCCTCGACGTTGGCGCGGAGCGACGCGAGCGCGTCCTCGCTGCGCTGCAGACCCACGCGGGCCTCGGCCGCGGCGAGTCGGGCCGCGAGCGCATCGAGCGTGGCGGTGAGATCGAGGATGCGCGCCGCCCACATGTCCCGCTCCTGCATCAACGCCCGGTGATCGGTGTCGGCGGGATCGAAGTCGCTCTGGCCCATCATGCTCTCGATGTCGTCCATGCGTTGCGCGGCGACACCCGCGAGGTTGATCGCGTGCTCGAGCTCCGGCGCGATCTCGGTGGCCGCAGGCCCAGCGCTGCCGCGGAGCAGCGCGAGCACACGGCCGACCACGGCTCCGAGCGCTTCGCGATGGCGACGCTGGGCGATCTTGGGCACGAGCGCAGGGAGCTGTTGGATCCGTCCCGCGAGCCCGGGCGGCAGCGCCGGACGCACCGTGGGCAGCGACGCGACATTGGTGCGGCCGGCCGAGTTGCGGGCCACGCCGTAGACCACGGCACCCGCGAGGCCGACCAACGGCAGGAGCGCGAACGCGAGCGGGCCGTACGCGAGCGCCGGTGCGGCGATGATCGCTGCGACCAGCGTGAAGCCCCGCCTCGACATGCGCCACACGTGCTTGCGCATCGCGGGGTGCCGCATCGGCGAGCCCACGATCGCCTGCGCCTCGATGCCCAGCCGCTCGAGCGAGGCCACGATCGTGCTCGAGGTGTTCTCGGAGACACCGCGCACGAGCACGAAGGGCAGGCGAGGGATCTTGCGCTCGAGCTGCTCGACGCCGAACCCGACCTTCTCGTTCGCCCGCAACCACTGCACGAGCCGATCGCGGCGCTCGCTGTCGAGCTTGTCGGAGATCCGGCCCGGCCCGAGCACGATCACCGAGTTGCGCCCGGGCTCGAGCACCACGGGCACGAGCCCACAGCGGAAGCACACGCGCACGTCCGCGAGCACCTCGGCGCCGCAGCCGGCACACTTGCCCGATGCGACCGCGGCGATCGCATCGCGCTGGGTGAGCGCGAGCGCGGCGTGGTTGGGATTGCGCAGCGTCGCGAGCTCCTGCTGCACCGCGCTCGCCGACTGCGGGCGATCACCGGCGGCCTTCGCCAGCAGGTGGGCGACGAGCCGCCGCAGGCCGTCGGAGTAGCTGGCCGGCAGCGCGGGAATCGCCGCGTTGCGGTGCGCGTCGAGCACGGCGAACGGAGTGGCTCCGCCGAAGGGCGGCGAGCCGGTCGCACACTCGTGCACGATGCAGCCGAGCGCGTAGAGATCGGTGCGGGGATCGACCGCGAGCGGATCGAGGCACTCCGGCGCCATGTAGGGCGGCGTGCCGAGCACCGTGAGCGCGCCCTTGTCGGCCTCGGCGAACGACGACGCGCGCGCCATCCCGAAGTCCGCGATCTTCGGCTCGCGCCCTTGGTGCAGCAGGATGTTGGCGGGCTTGAGATCGCGGTGGATGACGCCGCCCGCGTGTGCGTAGGCCAGCCCGGCGGCGATGCCGTCGACGAGCGCGAGCAGCTCGGGCTCGGGCAGCGGCGCGTCGCGGGCGAGCTTGCGCGCGAGCGTCTCGCCCTCGACCAGCTCCATCACGAGCGCAGTGCGTCCGGCGATCGTGTCGGTGCCCCACACGCGCACGAGGTTCGGGTGCGCCAGCCGGCTCGCGAGCTCCGCCTCGCGCTGGAATCGCGTGCGCGCGGTGGCGTCGCGCTCGTGGCGTGGGTGCAGCAGCTTCGCGGCGTAGACGTGGCCGGTCTGGCGATCGCGCACGCGCACGACGCTGGCGATCGCGCCGCTACCGATCTCATCGCCGAGCTCCCAGCGCTCGCCGGCGTGCGCAGTGACGGCTGGCTCCATGGCCGTGAGCGGGCTGCGACCGCAGTCGCGCATGAAATCTACACGAGCAGGACCACGAGCGCGACCGGCTCGCTCGCGCTGCACGGGTCGCGGAGGATCGGGCCCGCAGCGCGCGTGGCGGCCCATGCTGCCGGGGGCTCGGCGTTTTCGCGGCCAGAGGGGGGACGTGCTACAACGCCTCGGCGAATGCGCGCGTTGGCGCTCGACGTCGGCAGCAAGACCATCGGGCTCGCGTCGAGCGACGAGGGCGGGATGATTGCGACCGCGGTCGAAACGCTGGCGCGTCGAGGTCACGCCGACGACGCCACTGCCGTCGTCGCGCGCGTGCGCGAGCGCAGCGCCACCCACGTCGTCGTCGGGCTGCCGCTCGAGCTCGACGGCCGCGAAGGCCGGCGCGCGAAGGCGGTGCGCGCGTTCATGCAGGTGCTCGACGCGAAGCTGGTCGAGCAGCAGATCGGCGCACAGCTCATCGCGTGGGACGAGCGCTTCTCCACGGCTGCGGCCGAGCGCACGCTGATCGAGGCCGACCTCTCGCGCGCCCGTCGCAAGCGCCACATCGACGCGGTCGCCGCCCAGTTCATCCTGCAGGGCTGGCTCGACGCGCAGCATCGCGAGGAGGACGCATGAAGCCGCCGTGGTGGAAGCCGCGTCGCTCGCGACTGATGCAGCGCATCGCGCTCGTCGTCGTGGTGATCACCGTGGTGGTCGCCGCGTTCATGCTGCGCTCGGCCTACGACACGCTCATCGCGTATCCGGATCGGCCCGCCCCGGGCACCAGCGATCCGATCGACGTCGTCATCCCGGCGGGCGCCAGCTTCCCGCAGACGCTCGAGCTGCTCGTGGGCGCGGGCGTCGTGCCGGCCGACGACGCGATCAAGTTCCGGCTGTTCGTGCTGCACAAGGGTGCCGCGCGCAAGGTCAGCGCGGGGCCGCACCACTTCCGCGGCGACATGACGCCGGTCGAGGTGCTCGAGGAGCTGCAGCGCAAGCAGCAGCGCAAGAGCCTCAAGGTCACGATCCCCGAGGGCAAGCAGATGCTGGAGGTCGCGCAGATCCTCGCCGAGGCGGGGCTCTCCGACGCGAAGGCCATCGAGGCGGCGATGCGCGACAAGGCGGCGCTGGCCGAGCTCGGCGTGCCGGGCGAGACCGTCGAGGGCTACCTCTTCCCCGACACGTACCAGTTCAACATCGACGACGCACCGGCGGCGATCATCGCGAAGATGGTCGCGCGCCATCAGGCGGTCTACGCGGATCTGCGCCGGGCGCATCGCGAAGAGGCCCAGGATCTCGCCGACGATCTCGGCTTCGACGATCACAAGGTCGTGATCCTGGCCTCGATCGTCGAGAAGGAGACCGGTGCGAAGCACGAGCGTCCGCTCATCGCCGGCGTCTTCCTCAACCGTCTGAAGTTCTCCAGCTTCAAGCCGAAGCTGCTGCAGACCGACCCGACCATCATCTACGGCTGCACCGTGCCCGAGGTGAAGTCGGAGGCGTGCAAGAGCTTCGAGGGCCGGATCCGTCGCATCCATCTGCGCGACCCGGACAACCCGTACAACACGTACACGCACGAGGGCCTGCCGCCGGGGCCGATCACGAACCCCGGCAAGGCCGCGCTCGAGGCCGTGTTCGCGCCGAAGAAGTCGAAGTTCCTCTACTTCGTCGCGCGCAACGACGGCACGCACCAGTTCAGCAAGACGGTCGCGGAGCACGAAGCCGCGGTCGATCTGTACATGCGCAAGGGTGCGGTGGGCGACGGCTCGGCCGCGGGCTCGCAGGACGAAGAGTGATCGCGGCTACCGGATCGCCGCGAGCACCCAGCCATCGCCCTTTTTGTGCAGCTCGAGCACCACGCCGGCCTTCGTGGTGACCTCGCTGCGGCGGTCCGACAGCGCGCGCGTCTCCGCTACCCCCCATGCGCCGCTGGCCAGGCCGTCGAGCACCCGGCCGAGCGCGTCCGACTCGAACAGCGGCCCTTCGTCGATCCCGCGCACCACGGTCGCGAGCGCGCTCAGGCGATCGGCACCGCTCGTGCTCGCCGCGCGCACGGCCGTCGCGGCGGTGGTCATCGTGGCGAGCGCGGCCGCGGGATCGCTGCCCTCGACGCCGATCGCCCGGTGCACCTCGGCGGCCGGGGCCGACAGCTCGCGGTGGAAGTCGCCGAGCGCGGGCGCAATCGCTGCGCTCGGGTCCAGCCGTAGCCCGGGCGTCCGCTCGCCGGTCGACTCGAGCACGCCCGCCGCGTTGCGCTGATCGAACGTCCAGATCTCCACGCGCAACGCTGCGGGATCGGGTGGCGCATCCGTGGGTACGACGGCCACGAGCGCGCGCATCTTGCCCGCCGCCGGCGAGGCCACCTCGACGAGTGTCGCGATCGACTCGCCCGGACGGCGCGCGGCCTCGATCGTGCTGCCGTAGCGCAAGGGCCCGCTGGGCGGCGGCGGCTCTTCGCTGCCGGCCTGCGCGAAGCGACCTTCCGGCTCGCGGTTGCAGCTCGCGAGCGCGAGGGCGAAGGCGACGATGGCGAGCCGAATCATCGAACCGCCAGCTAACGTTGCGCGCCGCTTCCGGTCAAGCGTGATACCGTGATGCGATGAGGTTGGGCGGAGGGCGAGCCGTCGCGCTCTTGACCGCAGGGACGCTGTTCACCGCCCCGATGCCGAGCCTCGCGCATCGAGCTGCGCCGGCGGCCGAGCCCGCAGCGAACGAGGTCTCGCTGCGCGCCGCGATCCTCCCGCTCGCCGTCGAGGGCGAGCTGTCCGAGGTCGACAAGCAGACGCTCATCGGCGAGCTCGTCGAGGGGTTGCGGCGCGGTGCATTCGAGGTCGTGCCGCCGCCCGAGGTGCTCGCGGCCGACAAGGGCGCCGCCGGCTGCAGCGACAAGGGCTGCTTCGAGCGCGTCGCGAAGGCGACCCGGGCCACCCACGTCGTGCGCGCGACGGTGATCGTGCGGGACCGCGACTACGACGTCCGCGTCGAGCTGATCGACGGGCGCAGCGGCTCCGTCTCCGCGAAGAGCGAAGAGGGCTGCGAGATCTGCGGCGTCGTCGATGCCGGCAGCCTGATGGCCAGCGCGGCGGCGACCTTGCGCACCAAGCTCGATGCGCTCGCGAAGGGTCCGTCCGTGCTGACCGTGACGAGCGATCCGGTCGGTGCCGAGGTGCGCATCGACGGCGAGATCGTCGGCGTCACGCCGCTCGAGCGCCCGATCATCCCCGGCGAGCGCGTGGTGCGGGTCAGCAAGGAGGGCTTCATCGCGGTCGAGCGCGAGGTGACGGTGGTCGAGGGCGTGGCCGAGGAGGTCTCGTTCGGGCTCGAGAAGGTGCCGAACCGGCTGCCGAAGCGACCGTGGGGCTTCGTGTCGCTCGGGCTCGGCATCGCGGGCGTCGGCGTCGCGGCGGCCTTCGGTGCGCTCGACGATCGTCCGTACAAGCTCGGCAACGCGTGCGAGGGCGACAAGATCGACGCGTCGGGTCGCTGCCGCAGGCTGTGGGACACCGAGTGGATCGTGTTCGGCACCTCGCTCGCCGCAGCCACGCTCGTCACGCTGGGCGTCGCGGTGCTGCTGACCTCGTCGAGTCGGCGCGCCAAGGGCGACAAGGCCGACAGGCCCAAGGGCAAGCGCAAGAAGGCGACCGCCCGCTTCGGCGTCGGGCC
>CAZFKC010000063.1:0-44332 GCA_964519175.1 uncultured Nannocystaceae bacterium | reverse complement strand
GCGATGCGATCGTCGGCCTTGCTCGAGCCGCGCTTCTTCGCCTCTTCGTACTGCGTGAGCGCGTCGGTGTAGCGCAGCACCTTGTAGTAGGCGTCGCCGAGCTTGAGGCGATAGGTCTGGTTCGCCGGCGAGGCGTTCACGGCCTTCTCGGCGTAGACGACCGCCTTCTGATCGGCGCCGGTGTCGAAGTAGATGTCGGACAGGCCCGAGAGCGCCGCGGCGTTGGTGTGATCGTAGGCGATCGCCTGGTTGAACAGCGACGACGCCTCGCTGCGGTTGCCTGCGCGCAGCGCCGCGAGCCCCTGCGTGGCCAGGTCCTTCGCCTTCGCCGGATCGCGTTCGGCCGCGCCCAGCAGCGCGCGGGGATCCGCATTGACGCGCTTCTTCTTCGCCTTCGCGTCCGGCTCGGCCTCGTCGGCGGCGACGCCCGTCGGCGGGGGCGGTGGGATCGAAGGCGCCATCGCGACGATCGTCGACGCTTCGGCCGGCTTGCGCTCGCGGGTGCGCTCGCGCTCGCGGGCCTGCGCGCGCTCGCGCAGCACCGGCACCTGCTCGAGCACGCTGTTCTTGGTCTGCTCGGGCAGCGCGTCGCCGACCTCGTCGAGCTCGGCGAGCATGCGCTCCTTCTCGACCGGATCGCTCTCGACCTGGATCGAGCTGATCAACCCGAACGCGAGCTCGGCCTCGGTGAACTCGCTCCGCTTCGCGCGCGCGATGAAGTTGAGCAGGAACGACGAGTCGACCTGCGCGCGCTCGAAGGCATGCGCTTCGTCGGGCTTGAACGCCAGCGCCCACAGGTAGTGGTTGGTCGCGGCCAGCTGTGCGCCCTGATCCCAGAGCACGTCGGCCTGCCGCACCAGCGTGGCCGCGAACTCGTCGCGCAACCCCGCCGCGCGCTCGTCGGCCAGCTCCTCCGCGTCGCCGTCGAGCTCCTCGAGCTCGAGCACCATCTTGAACGCCGTCGGTGCCTTCGGAGTGAGCGGCGGCGGCAGCACCCAGTTCAGGTGCGCGGCCGCGTCCTTCGCCTCCGCGGCGAGGCGATCGACCTCGCTCGTGTCGCGCTCGGGCGGCTTCGTGCCGAACGCGAGGAACAGCCCGAGCCCCACCGCGGCGAACGTGCTCGCCGCCGTCACCACCGGCCACACCCAGCGGCGCTTGCTCGGCAGCGCGACCACGAGCGGCGACGGCATGTCGCGCAGCAGGCGATCGCGGCGCGCGAGATCGGCGAGCTCCGGCAGCGGCAGGTCGTCCCACGGGGTCGAGAGCTTGTCGGCGATCTGCGCCTCGCAGAGCGCGGCCTCGAGGTCGGCCATGTCGGCGTAGCGATCCTCGGGTCGCTTCGAGAGGCAGCGCAGCAGCACCTTCTCGAACGCGGGCGGGATGTCGAGATCGGGCCGGCGCACCGAGGGCGGCTCCGGCTGCAGCGTGAGCTGCAGCTGCAGCAGCGTCTCGACGGCGTCGGCGTCGAACGGCGGCGTGCCGGTGAGCAGCTCGTAGCCGGTGCAGCCGAGCGCATACACGTCGAGGCGGCCGTCGAACGCGTGGCCGAGGATCTGCTCGGGCGCCATGTAGTGCGGCGTCCCGGCGATGCCGTGATCGCCGGCGCCACCGGCCGCCAACATCGAGGAGATCCCGAAATCGACGATCTTGATCGTGTCGGCGCGGCCGTCGTGATCGATGACGATGAGGTTCTCCGGCTTCACGTCGCGGTGCACGACGTTGGCCCGATGCGCGCCGTGCAGCCCCTTGCAGACCTGGCGCATGATGCCGATGAGCCGCGTGGCCTCCATCGCGGTGCGCTCGTCGGGCGGCACGAGATCGTGGCCGTCGAGCAGCTCCATCGCGAAGAACAACCGGCCGTCGGGCAGCTCGCCGAAGTCGTAGATCTCGACGATGTAGCGCGAGCCCAGGCGCGAGGCGGCACGCGCCTCGTCGCGGAACACCTGCACCATCTTCGGTTGCTTGCTGAGATCGAAGCGGAGGATCTTCAGCGCGACCTTGCGCTCGATGTCGATGTGCTCGGCCTCGTAGACGACGCCCATGCCGCCTTCGCCGAGCCAGCGCAGGATCCGATACCGCGTGCCGGGCACGACACGGCCTGCCGTGAGGCGCAGCTTCGGCGCCTCGGCCCCGGGCTCGCTGAGCCCCTCGGCGCCCTGCATGCGCGTGCCGACCCGATTCGTACGCTGACGCTGCGGAGGAATCGTCGCGGCCGTGGCCGCGTCGGGGACGGCGACGGGCCGAGGGCGCGCGGCCGGTGGCACCACGCCGCCCGAGGCGATGCGCGTGCGATGCGATTCTCGGGGTGTCGACGGCGCGGGCGGTGGTGCGGATGACGGGCCAGGGTCATGCGCGAGCGGAGTCTTCGGCATAAGCCAGTGATCTTCCCAGTGCTCCAGTCTACGTAACGGCGCTCCACGATCTCAAGTCACGCGCGTGCACGCGTGGTCGCAGCGCAAGTCTTGCGCGGCGGCTGACGGCGGAACACCGTGCGGCCACAGAGCCGGGCCGCTGCGATGGTGCGCCAACTCGGTTGCGGTCGACCGCGCCTGGCTGCGACGCACTTCGGCCTACATGACGGGCGCGGGCCAGCGCGACGCGTCAGCGCCGACGTCGACGCGCGACCGGGAGCAACGCGAGCAGCATCCACCAGGCCGTGCTCGGGGACGCATCGCTCGTGCACGCGCAGGCCTGTTGGTCGCGATCGAGCCCGAAGCCCGGCGGCAGCGAGCCATCGCCACCGTCATCGAGCGGCGTGTTGTCGTCGCCACCGTCGTCTTCGGCGGAGCCGTTGTCGCCCCCGACCTCGCCGCCGTCGCTGCCCGCCTCGCCGCCGTCGGTGCCGGCGTCGCCACCGTCGCCGGAATCGTCACTCGGCTGCACGCCGCCGACGCTCACCGTGACGGTGTTGCTCATCGAGACGTTGCCGGACGGATCGGTGGCCTCGACGTAGAACTCGTAGCTGCCAGCGGGGGCGTTCTGCACGGTCCAGCCGTACGGCGACGAGCCGTCGGTCTCGATCTGCTCGCCGTTGTTGAAGAGCGCGACCTGCTCGATGCCGATGTCGTCGGCGGCATCGACGGTGATCTCGAACGTCGAGCCCTCGTCGAACTCCGCGCCGTCGCTCGGCGAGGTGATCGACACGGTGGGGGAGGCGTTGTCGGGCGCCGACGGACCGAAGAGCGTGAGCAGCTCCTGGTGCGAGTTCTGCTGCGAGCCCGAGCCGCACTCGGCCGCGTGCTGGCTCGTGCACGCGGAGCCACCCGTGATCGCGATGCACTGATCGGTGAAGCTGGGATCACCGCCCGCGTTGTACGGGTTCATGATGTCGCCGGGCTCGTCGACGTGCTCGAGCCCGTAGGAGTGCGCAACCTCCTGACCGATCGTGGTCGCGGTGGTCGACGCGTCGAACTGGTCGTTGATGCTGTGGAACGCGAACGTGATGTTGTTGTGCGTCTGCGAGTCGTCGCAGTCGAGCGGGGCGATGCCCAGCACGCCGCCGCCGAACGGATTCGACGGGCCGGTCATGTTCATCGTGTAGTCGCCCGAGCCGGGCCGCGTGTCCGTGATGATCACGTTGTACGCGGCCCAGTCGTCGCGCACCGCCTGCATGACGGCATCGCGCTTCGCACCCTCGCCGTAGGCCGCGAAGCTGCCGGCGCACTCGCTGATCTGGGTGACGTCGTTCAGCGAGTCGTCCCAGCCGCTCGACAGCTGCGCGCCGTCGAAGTTGACGAAGATGCGGCCCTGGCTCGCGGCCTTCGGCGCACCGGGCCAGGTCTTGCGCGGGGCCCCGCCGGGCACCGGCACCGGCTCGCCACGTGATTGCCCGAGGCCGATCGCCGCGAGCTCGTCGAGGGAGAGCTCCCAGGTCGGCGCGTCGGTGGTCAGGGCGGCAGATGGTTCGGAGGCGGACGAGGTGGAGGGGAGGGCGAGCGCAGCGAGGGCTGCGACGAGGAGATCGGGGCGTGGACGACCACTGCGAGCGTGGGGGGGCCGCATGGCGTGGACTCCTTTGGAGGGGCTGGGGCGAGCACGGCTTGCCGAGAGCTCCGCGATCGGAGTCCTCACCCGGAGAGCCGCCAAGATTCAACATAGCTGCAACTGCAACCAACTCGCAAGCGCGGATCGAGCACGCGCGTGCAGCTTTGCAGAGCGCTGCTCTGCCGCCGCACAGCAATTGCGGCGCAGCTGCAGGTCACTCGGCGCCTCGACGACGAGTCTGCACACGCGCATTACGTCGAGCCGGCGCGGCCGATCACTCGGCGATGCTTGTGTCGCCTGGCCTAACGTTTCTCGACGGCGCAGGGGCCTCGCGCGGCGCCTTCGCGGGCGAAGCCGCGCCGGGCTCTCGACCCGGCGCCCAGATGAAGCGATCCCGAGCGCCCTTCGAGAACAGCACCTCGTCGTCGCGGGTGACGATGATCGCGTCGAGCAAGCCCGGGTGCGCCTCGACGAAGGCCATCCCGCGGATGGGTCCCATCACCGCGATCGCGGTGCAGTAGCCGTCGGCATCCGTGGCGTTCTCGGCGATCACCGTGACGCTCTTCGCCGATGCCGACTGCTCGAGCGGCCAGCCCGTGCGCGGATCGAAGATGTGCGCGTAGCGCTTGCCCTCGTACTCGATGTAGCGCTCGTAGTCCCCCGACGTGACCACCGAGATGTCCGACGAGGGCAGCGCCCCGAGCACGCCCTTCTTGTCGGGATCCTGCACGCCCACCATCCACGGCTTGCCGCCCTTGGTGCCCGAGACGTAGGTGTCGCCGCCGCCCTCGACCACGTGGTTGTAGAAGCCGCGCTCGCGCAGCACCGCCGACGCCTTGTCGACCGCGTAGCCCTTCGCGATCGCACCGAGGCCGATCTTCATGCCCGGGGTGACGAGCCGACCGTTGCGCGTGCCGGCATCGAGCTCCATGCGCTTCCAGTCGACGAGGCTGCGCACGCGCTCCACCTCGTCGCGGCTCGGCGGCCGAGCCCCGCGCTCGAACTTCCACAGCGCACCGACGGCATAGAAGGTGGGATCGAAGGCACCGTCGGTCGCGGCACTGATCTCGCGGCCGCGGCGGAGCACCTCGAACAGCTCGGGCGACAGCTTCATCGGCTCGCCACCGGCGGCGTCGTTGAAGCGCGTGACCTCGGAGTCCGCCTTCCACTCGCTCAGCATCGCCTCGAGCCGCGCGATCTCGTCGAACGCGGCCTGGATTGCGCGGCCCGCCTCCGCGGCGTTGCGATCGGGATCGAGCCACACGTTGACGGTGACGCTCGTGCCCATCAGCTCGCTGGCGGCGAAGATCGTGCCGTCCTTGCGCACGGGCGGCGCCGCCTCGAGCGGGGGCGCTTCGGCGGTCTTCGTCGCGATGGGGGCAGGCTCGTTCGCGTGCGTCGTCGGATGGCTCGACGCATCCGCCACGACCTCGTCGGCGGTACTGCGGCACGCGACGAGCGCGGCGGCGAGTCCCACGACGCGGAGACACCGGGTCGGCATGCCCGGCAGCGTTGCTCAGCGACGGCGGCGACGCAAGCCGAACACGACGACGAGCACCAGCATCGCGGACGCCGCCGGCTCGCCGCCGATGCGGCAGCCCTTGCCGTCGTCGTCCTTGCGGGGCGAGTCGACGCCCACGTAGACCGTGACCGTCTCGCTCCGCGACATGTTGCCCGCGGCGTCGATGGCGATCACGTAGAGGTCGTAGACGCCCATCGGCAGCGCGTCGACGTGCCACGTGTACGGCGCCTCGGTGCGGCCGCCGATGTTGCTCTCGTTGACGAACAGCACGACGTTGGCGATGGCGCGCTCGTCGATCGCGCTCGCGACGATGTCGAACGCGGTGCCGACGTCGAGCTCGTCCTCGTGCTCGGGCTCGACGATCTGCACCGCGGGATCGACGTCGTCGGGCGTGCGCGCACCGAAGCGCGCGAGCAGCTCGCGGTGGGAATTCTGCCGGCCGGTCTCGCAGTGCGCGGCGTGCTGGGCCGGGCACGCGATCTCGGGCGCAGGCACGATGTCCGCGCACACGTCGAGGAACGCCGGATCGCCGCCGGTGCTCATCGGGTACATCAGGTCACCCTGGTGATCGACGTGCTCGAGGCCGTAGCTGTGCGCGATCTCCTGGCTGATCGTGTTCGCCTGCGACGCCGGACCATAGCCGTCGTCGTTGCCGTGGAACGCGAACACCACGTTGTTGGGGAAGCGATCGTCGCAGTCGAGCAACGCGATGCCCAGCGTGGTGCCGGCCTCGACGGGGCCGACCATCGCCATCGTGTAGTTGCCGGCGGAGGGTCGGCTGTCGACCACGACGAGGTCGTAGGGCTCGAAGTCGGTCTGCACCGCCTGCAACACGGCCGCGCGCCCGCTCGTGCCACCGTAGGCCGGGAACGCGCCGGCGAGCTCGGTGATCGCGGTCGAGTCCGCGCGCGCGTCGTCGTTGCCGGCCGCCAGCTGCGCGCCGTCGAAGTTGACGAACACGGTGGCACGGGCGGCGGCGCGGGGCTCGGGGTCGGCCGCGAGCGGCAGCGTGCTCGCCGGCGGCAGCACGTCCGCCGACGGCAGCACGGGATCGCCGATCCAGCGCAGCTCGGGGTGCTCGGCCTGCAGCTCGTCTGCGACCGAAGCAGGCGCGCCTCCGAGCGCCGAGACCCATGCAAGCGCGAGCGCGATCCCCATCCGAGCCATTCCTTTGTAGCAGTGAAATCCGCTCGGCGCCCACATCCGTCACGGCGAGCCATCCCATGCGAGCGGCCGCGGCGCGCGAGCGGCGTCGCGCGGGTCGTTGACCGGGGAGCGCCAGGGCGACACGCTCCGATGGGCGCGAGATGATCGGGCGCTTCTCGCTCTACGGGTTCCTCAAGAGCCAGCGCTACCACGAGCCGTTCTTCGTGCTCGCGCTGCGCGAGCAGGGGCTCACGTTCCTCGACATCGGGCTGCTCGTCGGCGCCGGCTCCATCTGCGTGAACGTGCTCGAGGTGCCGTTCGGTGCGATCGCCGACGTCTACGGCCGGCGGCGCTGCCTCGCGCTCGGGCTCGTCGCATACATCGTGGCGTTCGCACTGTTCGGGGCCGCGCTCGGGCTACCGTGGCTGTTCGTCGCGATGCTCGCCTACAGCGTCGGCGAAGCGTTCCGCGGCGGCACCCACAAGGCGATGATCTTCGACTGGCTGCGCGGGCAGGGACGCGAGCGCGAGGCCTCGGAGGTGTACGGACGCACGCGCTCGTGGTCGAAGCGCGGTGCAGCCGCGAGCGCGGCAGTCGGCGCGGTGATCGTGCTCGCGCTCGGCAGCTTCACCGCGGCGTTCTGGTGGACCGCGATCCCGTACGTCGTCAACATCGTGAACCTCGCCGGTTATCCCCGGACCCTCGATCGCACGGGCCACGCGGTCGGCCTGCGGGCGGTCGTGCGTGCGACGTGGCAGGCCGTGCGCGCGGCACTGACGCTCGCGCCGCTGCGGCGGCTGCTGGTCGAGTCGATGGTGTTCGAGGGCACGCTGAAGGTGACCGCGAGCTATGTACAGCCGCTCGTACAGATCTGGGCGGTCGGGGTCGTCGCCGCGACCGCGCTCGGCAACGCGGCGACGGAGTTCGAAGGCACGGTGATTGCCGCGGGTCTCGTCTACTTCGTGCTCGGGCTCGTCGAAGCCTCGGCGTCGACCCGGGCGGGTGCGTACTCGCGGCGCGCGGGCGGTGACGCCGGCGCGGTGCGACGGCTGTGGATCGCGCACGCGCTGGGCTCGACGGCGTTGCTGGTCACGCTCTTGCTCGGACGCACTGCGCTGGCGATCGCGGTCTTCGTCGTGCTCTACGGCGTCGCGCGCAGCCTCTTTCGCGCCGTGCAGCTCGCGCGCTACGACACCCAGTGTCCGCCCGAGCTGGCCGCGACGGTGCTCTCGCTCGAGAGCCAGGCCCAGGCGCTGCTCGTCGCGCTGGTGGCTCCGCTCGTGGGGTGGATCATCGATCGCACGAGCATGGGCGGGGTCGACCCGCGTGGGCTGTGGCCCGCGGTGGTCGTCGGCATCGTCGCGGTCGCGCTGTTGCACCTGCCGGCGACATGGCGACGCTGAGACCGGCGCCGCGACTTCGACGGTTGCTCGGCCCTGCGACGATGCGCCATGCTCGGGACGGACGTGGTGTGGCCGACGATCCGCAGCCGAGCGACCGCGAACTGATCGACGCATGGGCGGGCGGAGACACGCGCGCCGGTGATGCGTTCGTCGAGCGCCACTTCGACGGGCTCTACCGTTTCTTCGCCAACCACCTCCGCACCGAGATCGCCGACCTCGTGCAGCGCACGTTCGTCGCGTGCATCGCCAAGCGCGACCGATTTCCCGAGGGGATCTCGGTGCGCGGCTTCCTCTACGGCATCGCGCACAAGGAGCTGCTCATGGCGATGCGCAAGCATGCCCGCGAGCAGCACGCCGTGCAGGCCGCCGCCGAGCTCGACGCGCGGCCGACGTCGCCGATCTCGGTCGTCGCGATGCGCGAGGAAGCGCGGTTGCTGGCCGCCGCCGTGCCGCGGCTGCCGCTGGATCTGCAGATCCTGATCGAGCTGTTCTACTGGGAGGAGCTCCCGATCGCCGAGCTCGCCCTCGCGCTGGAGGTGCCCGAGGGCACCGTCAAGAGTCGACTGCATCGCGCGCGGCAGCTGCTGCGCCACGAGCTGGAGAACGGTGGCGCAGCAGCGACGCTCGTGGAGACCACGATCTCCGGGCTCGATCGCTGGGCGCTCGCGCTGCGGGCCGAGTGGCACCGCGATCGCGACAGCGAGCCTTGAGTCAGATCCCGGGCTCGTCGACCGCGGCGGCCTCGATCGCCCGCGCACGTTCTTGCAGCTCACGCGCCTCGGCGAGCCGCCCGAGCCCGGTCGCCGCCTCGCCGGCGACGCGCAGCGCGTCCGCGAGGCCCGCGTGGTGCGGGCTCCCCTCGAAGATCGCGATCGCACGGCGCGCGGCCACCAGCGCAGGCTCGTCGCGGTGCTCGGCGACGAGCGCCTCGGCGAGCAGCACGTGGGCCATGCCGGTGTGGCGGTGCGTCGGGCCGAACGTGCGCGCGGCCGCCTCCGCGCCGAGCTCGGCCAGTCGCATGGCTTCACCCGTTCGCCCCTGTGCCGCGCGCAGCTGGGCCTCGAGCAGCCCCGCGAGCACGCCGATGGGATGGCCGGTCTGGCCACCCGCTGCGACGCTCTCGCGGATGTGCGCGAGCGTCGACTCCGTCGCGTCGAGCTGGCCGAGCCTCAGCTCGAGATCCGCGACGTTGACGAGCTCCGACGCGACGGTCGGCGAGTAGCGACCATGCGCATCGATCTCGATCTCCACGGCGCGCCGCAGGTGGGCCAGGCCGTCGTCGAAGCGACCCTCGGCCGCCGCGGTGACCCCGAGGATGCGCTCCGCCTTGCTCTCCAGATCGGCGTCGGCGAGCTCGGCAGCCTCGACGCGCACGCGCTCCGCGATGCGGCCGGCCTCGTCGAGCTCGCCCGCGCCGTAGGCCACGCCGGCGAGCAAGAGCGCGATCGAGGCCGCGTACTTCGGCGGGAACGCGCCGCGAGCCGCCCGCGCCTCGGCCCACTGCGCGTACTCCCGCGCGTCGTCGATGCGGTCGTGCATCAAGGCCACGCGGGCGCGCACCTCGAGCATCCGGAGCCCGACGAGCTCGGCGCCCGCACGCTCGGCCGCACGCATGCCCTCTCGCAGCGTGCGATCGGCCGCGTCGTAGTCGCCGACGCCCGCCTGTGCCGCGCCGAGCCCGAGCAGCACCTGCGCGCGCGCGCCGTCGTCGAGCTCGGTGCGCTCGGCGAGCAAGCGCTGCCAGGCCTCGACAGACGCGGCGACGTTGCCCACCGCCGCGAGAGCCTCCGCCTTCGCCATCGCGCGCTCGAGCTCCGCGTCGAGCTCCGCGGGTGGGCGATCGCGATCGGGTGGCGATGCCGGACAGTCGCCCGCGGGACGGATCGCATCGACGGCCGACCGCGCGCGCACGACCACGTCGCCATCGGCCTGTCCGAGCAGCTCGACGACGCCCTCGATGCGACGAAGCGTGCGATCGAGGCACTCGATCCGCGGGCCGAGGACCGCGACGCCCGCGGGGTCGCGCACGACCGACGTGCAGGCCTCGACGCGCAGCTCGCTCCACTCGCGCAGGCGATCGACGAGGATCCCGTCGACGCGGCCGAACGCATCCTCGGCCGCCGGTGAGCCGCTGGCGACGAAGCGCGCGCGCACCTGCCCGGCGACCGCGTCGCTCCAGAGTGCGGCGGCGGTGTGCTCGGCGGCTCGGCACTGCTCGAGCGCGCGGTGCTCGGCCAGCGCCGCATGGCCGGCGAACGCCGCGAGCCCGAGCGCGGCGATGCTCGCAGCTGCGATCGCGATGCGCCGCGGACGGGCGAGCGCACGCTCGAGCGCACGGATCACGACGTGCATCGTCGCGGGGCGCTGGTCGCGGTCGCGCGCGAGCCCACGCGCGACGACGTCCCGCAGCGCACGAGGGAGCGCGGCCTCCGGTCGCTCGCGCTCGGACGCGGGCCCGGACGTGACGAGCGCCTCCCGCAGTGCCACGCAGAACGCGAAGATGTCGCTGCGCGCGTCGAGCTCCTCGCCGGCGGTCTGCTCCGGAGACATGTACGCCGGCGTGCCCACGATCAACTCGTCGCGCGCGTCGTCGTGCGCGCGCGCGAGCCCGAAGTCCAGCACGCGCGGTCGACCGTCCCGACCCACGAGCACGTTCGTGGGCTTGAAGTCGCGGTGCACGAGGCCCTGATCGTGCGCCGCGGCGAGCCCCCGCGCGGCGGCGAGGAACACCTCGACCACCCGGCGCCAGCCGTGCCGATCGGCGCGCAGCCACTGCTGCAGATCCAGGCCGTCGACGAGCTCCATCACCAGGAAGACGCCACGGCCGGCCGCGCCGACCTGCTCGGGTCGTTCGTCGGGCCCGTACGTACCGACGTCGTACACCGCGATCACGTTGGGGTGCGCGACGCGGGCCATGGCCTGCGCTTCGCGCAGCAGCGGCGGCAGCGACGACGCGCTCGGCGAGATATCGTGGCGACGATCGGCGCGCAGGAACTTGATCGCCACCTCGCGATCGAGCTGGGGATCGAAGGCCGCGTAGACGATGCCGAGCCCGCCCGTACCGAGCTCGCGCCGCAGTGTGTACCGACCGAAGGTCAGCGGCGCGAGCGGGAGCCCGAGCCCGCGCTTGACCTGCGCGAGCACCTCGAGCCGCGTGCTGGCGTTCGCGTCCCCCATCGGGCGAGCGACGAGCGTACGCGGATCACACGAGCTCCGACAGCACGCCCTGCTCGAAGGTCGGGTCCCCGAACGTCTCGTCGGGGACGCCGAGCAAGTGCAGGATCGACAGCAACAAGCGGGTGGAGTGCGGACCCTTGCCGTCGCCGGCAGCGAGGTCGACGAGCGGCAGCACGACGTTGCGACCGGTGGTCAACGCGCCGCCGGCCTGCCCGAACAACACGTAGGGCATGAGCACCATGTAGTGGGTCAGGTTCAGCGGCGCGTCGCTCCAGCCCGGGATCGGCAGGAAATCGACCGGACCGTTGGGCCCGTACTCGTCGTTGCTCAGCACGAGCGAGTTGTGCAAGACGGTGTTCCCGTCGGCGTCGATGTTCGCCTTCAGACGATCGAGCAGCGCGGCCAGCTTGCCGTTGTGCCACACGTCGATCGCCGTCAGCGTGTCGCGGTTGCCGGTCTCGACCTGGTGCGACCAGCCGTGCCAGTCGGTGCCGGGGTCGACACCCTCGATGAACGGGAACATGCGGTAGGCGCCACCGGCATCGGCGAGGTTGAACGTGATCACGCGGGTGAGATCGCAGGCGAACGCGATCGCGACGAGGTCGCACTGCAGATCGACGACCTCGGGCACGCGGGCGTTGTCGAGCCACCAGGGATCGTCGGGCCCGGGCGCGGCCGGGAACGTCGGTGAGCCGCAGGCCGCCGCGTTCTCCCCGAGATCCGCGAGCTGCTGCTCGATCTCCCGCAGCGAGTCGAAGTAGTTCTCGAGCACGAGCTTGTCGCTCTTGCCCACGCGCGCGAACAGGCGCTCCGTCTGGCCCTTCGCGCTGTCGAGGATCGACTGCCGCCGGGCGATCATCCGGGTGAGCTCGGCGTCGGGCTGCCCGGTGCCGTTGGGGAACAACCGCTGGAACACCGCGAACGGATTGCTCTCCGCAGGCAGCGGCTGCAGCTCGGAGCTCCACGAGGGGCACGCGACCGTGGTGCCGTCGACCACGCCGACCCCGAGCTGCAGCGACGGGATCGGCGCGAGCCCGGCCCACGCTTCCGCGAGGCGCTGATCGAGCGACACGCCCGTCGCGCGCAGGTTCGGGTAGCCGTCGTCGATGGGTGCGCGGCCGGTGAGCGACGAGATGCAGTGGTGACCGTAGCCCGTCGGCACCTGCAGGTTCTGCACGACCACCATGTCGGCCTTGTGATCCGCGAGCGGCGCGAGGATCGGCGACAGCTCGAAGTCGGTCGCGCCGCCGGGGCCCTGGATCGGCACCCAGTTGTCGGTGACCGTGCCGTTCGGCGTCGTCCACACCAGGAAGCGCTTCGGTACGGACTCGTCGGCGGCGCGAGCGGAGCGCGGCAGCATGGCCTCGAGCAGCGGCAGCGCGATCGCGGTGCCGCAGGTGCCGGTGAGGAGCGTTCGTCGGGAGATCGGGCGTGTGCGTGGCATGGATTCACTCCCCGAGAGCGACGCGTTCGGCGAACGCTTCGGATGCGACGATGTCGACGAGCAGCGCCTGCAGATCGCCGCCGCTCTCGACGAAGCTCGCGTAGAGATCGTCGGTGACGCAGGCGTCGTCCGGCTCGGGCTCGCGCCCGATCGCGAACTCGAACACCTGCGCGACCGCGCACTGCCGCACCGCGTCGTTGTCCGCGAGCGCCTGCGAGAGCTCGAGTGCGCCGTCGACGGGCGCGTCGATGCCGACCCCGACGATCTCGGCCGTCACATCGATCGGCAGCCCGCGCTCGTCGTCGCGCCACCTTCCGGTCGTGTCGAAGTGCTCGAGGGCGAAGCCCGGCGGGTTGAGCATCGAGTGGCACGCGGCGCAGGCGTCCGCGGCGGTGTGCTGCGCCACCTGCTCGCGCGTCGTCGCGTCGGGGTCGATCGACGGCAGGGGCGGCACCGTGCCGGCCATCGGCGGAGCGATTCGTTGGCAGAGCAGCTTGTTACGGATGAACTTGCCGCGGTGGATGATCTGCGTCGCGTCGTTGCGCGCGATCGACATCAGCAGCCCGGCCTGGGACAGCAGGCCGAAGCCGTGCTCGTCGATCGCAGCCTCGATCACCGCGAGCTCGGTCTGCTCCGCGGGCACCGAGTCGTCGGCGTAGTAGGCCGCGAGCGCGCCGTTGCGCACGCGCACCGGCGACGTGAACAGCTCGTCGAGCGCGGCGCCGCGGTTCCAGAACACCTCCCGGAAGAACAGCCGCGACTCCTCCTCGAGCGCGAGCGTGAGCTCGGGGACGACGTCGGGATACAGCGCGGGGTCCTTGATGACGGTGGAGATGTCCTCCGCCGCGAACCACTGCATGAAGAGCTCGTCGAGCGCGGCCCGGGCGCGCGGATCCTCGAGCAGTCGTTGCGCCTGCTCGCGGCGCGCCTCCGGGGTCCCGAGCGCACCCTCGGCCGCGAGCGCGAGCAGCTCGTCGTCGGGCGTGCTCGCCCACACGAGATACGAGAGGCGCGCGGCGACCTGCCAGTCGTCGAGCGCGACGCGCTCGCCCGGCGCACCGACCGGCTGCTGCAGGTAGAGGAAGTGCGGCGACACGAGCAGCGCCTGCACGAGCGTGCTCGCGGCGGTGGCGATGCTGTCGCCGGCGTCGAGCTCACCGGTGAAGAGCGCGTGGTAGTGCGCGATCTCGTCGGCGTCGAGTGGACGCCGGAAGATGCGTAGGCCCTGCGCGGCCAGCCAGTCGTCGACGCACGCGTCGTCGGCAGCGCAGGGGAACCATCCGGGCGAAGTCGCGTCGAGGCCGTCGGCGACGAGCTTCGCCGCATCGAAGTACTTCGCGGCCGTGCCGGCGGAGAGCAGCTGGTCGGCGGTCGTGCGGAAGTCGTAGATCCGCAGATCGGCGGGCAGCGTCTCGGCGGCCGGGGGCTCGATCGCGAACAGGTCGGCGATCGTGTTGCGGTACTCGGCGACGGTGAGCCGGCGCAGCGGCGTGATGCCGAGCGGCGCGTCGTCGCAGACGCCTGCGGGCGTGCCCGAGTCGTCGCCCGACTCGGACGATGCGCTGCTCGGCGCACCCGCGGACTCGCTCGCCGCCGCATCGCCGCCCGCGGCCGCACCGTCGATGCCGTGGTAGCAACCGCCCGCGAGCGCCGCGAGCGTAACGAAGGGCACGGTGATCGGCAGTCGCATGGCGCCTCGCGAACCCGCCGTCCTTCTCGACGACGAGGTCCTCGGCAACGCTGCCGCAGCAGCGAGTTGGTTCGCGGGGATTCGCGTGTAATCACCGCGCGGTGCACTACGGGCACGGCGTGCAGCCGCCGTCCGCGCGAGGCCGGGCTTCAGCTAGACTTCACCTCGGGCTGTTATGACGTACCCATGGCCGCCGTGATCGCCCCGCTGCGCCGCGTCGCCGGGCTCGGAATCGCGGCCGTGCTCGCGGCCTGCGAGCCGGCGGTACCGAAAGACGAGCACGGCCTGCTCGCGGGCGTCGAGGTCAGCCTGCTGGAGGCGATGGCGGTCGCCGAAGACGAGCTGCCGGACGGCGTGACCGTCGATGCCGAGCTCAGCGACGAGGGCGAGCAGCGTCCACAGTACGACATCGATCGCTATCTGCATGTTGACGACGAGACCCGCGAGCTCGTCATCGACGCACGGACGGGTGACGTGCTCAAGCGACTCACCGATCCGGAGGATCAGGAGGAAGGTCCCGTCCAGGCCGCCGCGATCGAGGCCTCCAGCCACGGGATCACGCTGACGCGCGCGGTCGAAATCGCCGCGGACGCGGCGGAGGGAACGCCGGTCTCGGCCGAGCTCGCGCTCGATGCCGCAGAGCCGTCGATCTACGTCGTGCTGCTGCAGGACGAGGAGCGCGTGCTCGTGATCGTCGACCTCGACGAAGGGGATGTCGAGCGCATCCTCGAGGCGCCTGCGGACGACTGAGCCCGGCCGCCGGTCGAGCCACGGTCGGATCCTGTCGCCCGCCGGTCGGTCTTCATCTTTTCTTCAGGCGCGAACGCTAGCCTGGTCGAGATGGGTCCCCGTGCCGCCCGGCTCGCCGTGATCCCAGCGCAGACGGCCGCGTATACTCCCACCGAAGTGGGCGAGGCGAACGACGACCCGCGCGAATCCGTCGAGCGGTCCAGCGCCCCGCTCGGCGCCGGAAGTGTCCTCGCCGATCGCTACCGGCTCCTGCGTCGCATCGGCAGCGGCGGCATGGGCTCGGTCTGGGCCGCGGAGCACCTCGCGCTCGGCTCGCAGGTCGCGATCAAGCTGATCAGCCCGTCGCTCGTCCACGACGAGCGCGCGCGCGCGCGATTCCTTCGTGAGGCCCGCGCCGCCGCGAATCTGCGCAGCCCCCACGTCGTACGGATCTTCGATCACGGCGTGCACGACGGCACGCCCTACATCGCGATGGAGCTACTCGAGGGCGAGTCGCTCTCGGCACGACTCGCTCGGTGTGGCGCGCTCGCGGCCGAGCGAGTGGTCGAGCTCATGACGCAAGTCGGGCTCGCCGCCGCCCAGGCCCACGCAGCCGGCGTGGTGCATCGCGACTTGAAGCCCGACAACATCTACCTCGTCGCCGAGGCGCACGGCGAGATCGCGAAGGTGCTCGACTTCGGGATCGCGAAGCGCGGGGCCGAGCCGTCGCTGGGGTCCAGCACGGCCAGCGGCGCGATGTTGGGCACGCCGTTCTACATGAGCCCCGAGCAACTCATCGACGCCGGCCTCGCCGACGCGCGCGCCGATCTCTGGTCGCTCGGCGTGATCACCTACGAGTGTCTGCTCGGACGGCGCCCGTTCGCGGCGGCGAGCATGGCGGAGCTGGCGGTGGCGGTGCTCGCGGAGCCGATTCCGGTGCCGTCGAGCCATGGACCCGTGCCACTCGGGTTCGATGAATGGTTCACGCGCGCCCTGCAGCGGGAGCCCTCGGCCCGCTTCCGAGATGCGACCGAGATGTTCGATGCGCTCGCAGCGTGCATGCGCGCCGGCGATGCGAGCAGAGGCGTGGCCGGTTCGCAGAGGTCGGCGCACTCGCCCACGAAGTGGGTGTTGCCCGCGACGTTGATCGGCGCCGCGACACTCGCGGTGATCGCTTTCGCCGGTGGTCCCGCTCCCCGTGGTGCCGAGCCACCGCCTGCGGCGGTGGCGGTGCCTCCCGCGGCCGCCGAGACGCCGGCCGAGCCGCCTCGGCCGCTCCGTGACGATGTCGAGGTCGACCTGCCCACCGCGCTGCCGCCGAGCGGTTCGACCTCCGTCGGCCCCCCGCCCGAGGAGGTGCCCACGACCTCGCCCCGCAAGCGCACGGGCGCGAAGCCGATACGCAAGCCGAGCGACCCCGTGGGCGAGCGACCACAGAAACAAGACGTGCGCGAGCTGGAAGGACTGTAGCCGTGCTGCGCGCGTACCTGTTCGCATGGGTCACGGCGCAGCAGCTCGCCCTTGCGCCGAGCACGACGGACGACCAGCCACTCGAGACCGTGCCGCGCTCCGAGCTCGACGAGCCGCGTGCGCGCGAGGCCTGGGCGCGCGGCGCGAAGGCGTTCGGCGACGGTCACCTGCAGGAAGCGATCGAGCAGTTCGAGCTCACCTACCGCTACTCCGGCCGGCCCGGCCCGCTGTTCTCGCTCGGCCAGGCCCACCGACACCTCTGGGAGCAGGGCAAGGACGATCGTCAGCGTGTGCTGGCGATCCAGCGCTACGAGCAATACCTCGCCGTCGATCCCGAGGGGCGACGGAAGCTCGAGGCCGAGCGCTGGATCACGTTGTTGCAGAAGGAAGCCGAGCTCGAGGATCTCGGGGAGCCGCCTCCGATCTTCACGAGGCTCGCGATCACGAGCCCGACTCCGGGTGCCCACGTCTCCATCGATCACGGTGCCTCGGTCGCGTTGCCGTTCACACCCGATGTCGCGCCCGGCCGGCACGTGGTCATCGCGAGCGCGCCCGGCTACCGAACCGCGCGCCGGGAGCTCGAGCTCCCGGCCGGATCCACGCTGCCGATCGAGCTCGAGCTCGTCCCGCTCGACGCGCTGCTGACCGTGCGTGGGCCCGCCGGGGCCGAGCTGTGGATCGACGGCGAGCGCGTCGCGCGGCTGCCCACGCGTGGGCCGGTGCCGGTGACTCCGGGCGCTCACCAGATCGGCGTCGCGCAGCGTGGGCGGACGCTCTTCGTGCGTGACGTCGAGCTCGACAACGCCGAGCGCGAGCGCATCGATGCGCCACTCGAGCGCACCGGGCAGCGCAAGGTCGCGATCTCGTCGGTCGCGGTCGGCACGCTCGCTGCCGCCGCCTCGGTGGTCGTGACGAGCCTCGCCTTCGATGCGCAACGACGCGCTCGCGTGATCCAGGACCAGATCGGTGCCGAGGGCTTCGGCGTGCCGAAGGCGAGGTACGACGAACGCACCCGGCAGATCGAGCGCCGCGACGCGCTGCGCAGTGCGGCGATCGGTACCGGCGTCACGGGGCTCGCGCTCATCGCCACGGGCGTGCTGCTCTGGATCAGCGATCGGCCGCCGACCGGCTCCCGCCTGCAGCGGCCGAAGGAACGCGTTCGCGTGCAGCCGGGGCTCGACGCCGGTGCCGGCTTCGCGGGCGGGTTCTTGCGGGGGGCATTCTGATGCGTCGCTCGCCCGCCGCGCCGCTCGTCGTGCTGGTGACGGCGTGCTACGCGTTCCCGGCCGCCGACCTCGGCCAGTGCCACAACTCGATCATCGAGGCGAACGAGGACTGCGACGACGCCGACCCCGATCACTGCCTCGATTGTCGCCTCGTGTGTACGCCATACGTCTCCGACACACGCTGCCCGGAGGGGCGCGTGTGTGGCAGCGATGGGTTGTGTCGCGCACCGTCTGGCGAGTTCGCGGCCGAAGCGGTTCGCATCGAGCGCGCCGGCGTCCACTGGCTCGCGGTCGGCGACGTCGACGGTGACCGGCGCGACGACGTCGTGGTGCAGACCAGCCAGCCAGCCGTCGAAGTCATCCACTTTGCCGAGCAGCCCGTCACGGTTCGGCTCGCGCTCGCGCTCGGTCGCGCAGCCGTCGTCGACCTCGACGGTGATGATCGCGCGGAGGTGGCGCTCGGGCACGCGCCCGACGACGACGGCGCGACGGCCGAGCGCGGGCTGTCGCTGCTCGGCGAGCGCCGGCTCGGCGAGGACGACCGTGCGCCGGTCGCTCGCGTGCTCGCGTCACTCGTCACCGAGGGCAGCGACGCGCGACTGCTCGCCCCGAGTCCAGCCCGCGACCGCGTCCTCGAGGTGGTGAGTCCGAGCATCACGCGCTGGTGGTCGAGTGGCGCGCACGATGCGACGACCGTGTCGCCGGCGCTGCCGTTCGACGCGAGTACGCTCGCACGCGCCGTCGCGATCGACGATCTCGACCACGCCGACGAGCCGTGCAGTGGCGCGCCCGACGGCGCCGACTTCCCCGAGCGCGAGCTCGCGCTGGCATCGATCGGCGGCGATCGGATCCACGTCCTGTCGAGCTGCGGCGGGGGGGCGTCGTTCGTGCTCGACGAGCTCCCGTCGGTACGGCTGCCGACGGGCGTGACGCTCGGGGAGGCGGGCACGTTCTTCGCCGACGTCGATGCCGACGGGCGCACGGATCTGCTCACCCAGGCCAGCGCCGGTGAAGTGCTCGTCAGCTACGGGGTCGGCGACGGCAGCTTCCACGGGAGCACACCCGCACCGGCACAGGGCGGCGACGGCAGGTTTGCCGACGCGCCCCTGTGGATCGCGGGTCCCGGCGAGGTGCTGCTCGTGGTCGCGGAGCTCGACGGGCACCCGCAGGTCGAGCTGGTCACCGACGAGAGCTTCGTGCACGCACCCGAGGCCTGCGACGCGTTGTGCCTCGAGCCGTGGCCCGCGACGCTGGATGCCGCATTGGCCATCGATCTCGACGACGACGGGGCGCTCGACGTCGCGACCATCGCCGGCGACCTGCTCGGGGTCGCGCTCACCGAGCTCACCGACGATCGCGTGATGCTCACGCGGCAGGAGCGGATGCTCACCGGTGCGGCCGACACACTGACGTTCGGCGACTTCGATCACGATACCGTCGACGACCTCGCGATGATCGAACGCGACGCGGATGGACACGGCACCGCCGTGGGAGTCATCTACGGCGGATCGCCGAGCGACTGGCGGCACGAGTCCTTCGGCCCGTTCTTCGACGCGCAGGCGCTCGTCGTCGACCACCGCGACACGCTCGTGGTGCGTGCGCTCGATGGCCTCGGGCGGGCCTCCGGCGCGTTCGTGCGACGCGACGAGCCGACTGCGGATTTCGGCTTCGCCGTCCACCAGCCCGTCGCAGTCCACGCCAACGATGCGACGGTGGTGGCAGCGATCACCACGCATCCGGGTGAAGCGGAGGACAGACTCGTGCACTTCGGCTTCGCGGGAGGCACGCTGTCGCCGCACGACATCGTCGACGGCGCGGTGCTCACCGGCATGGCCGCGGGTGAGGGCGCCTCCGCGCTGATCGCCGCGATCGAGCTCGGAGGTGAGGGCCGCACCGACGAGCTCGTCGTCCTGGGCACGACCACCGAGGGCGGTACGATCTGGATCGCGCAGCTCGAGCCCTCGAGCGGCGCGTGGGTCGTGATCGATCGTCTGCTCGCGGGCCCTGGCTTCGCGCTGCGCTCCCACGCAGCCGCCGAGGGCCCGGGCTCGTCGCTGCTCGTCGGCGACATCGACCGTGACGCGGAGCGATTGCCCGACGTCCTCGTGACCACCGACGAGGTGCTGCCGCGCGCGCTCGTGTTGCGGAGCTCGGGTGGCCAGCTCTCGGCTCGACCACCCATCGCCCTGTTCGATGCCGTGCATTTCGACTCGTTCGAGCTCGCCCACGTCCAGCCGTGGCACGACGCCGACGACGGCGCGCCGCGTTGGCTGGTGGGTGGCGACGACGGTGTCGGGATCGCGACGGTCGAGCTCGACGAGGAGCGCATCGTCATCGACGACGTCACCAGCGCGCACGCACGCGCGCTCGCGTCCGCCGACGTCGATGCGGACGGCCTGCTCGATCTCGTGATCGCGACCACCCAGGACATCCGCATCCACCTCGCCCAGGAGCGCGTCGGCGGCGACTGAACCGCCTCGGAGGTAGCCATGAAGATCCTGCTCGTCGAGGACAATCCCAAGCTGGGCCCGATGCTGGCCCGTGGCCTCCGCGACGAGGGGCACGTGGTCGAGCTCGCGGCCTCCGGCAAGGATGCGCTCGACAGCGCTGCGCTTGCGCGATTCGACGCGATGGTCCTCGATCTGATGCTGCCGGACATCGACGGCTTCGGTGTGCTCGAGCGACTGCGCAGAGGGGGCGACGACACGCCGGTACTGGTGCTCACCGCGCGTGACCAGCTCGGCGATCGGGTGGCCGGGCTCGACAAAGGTGCCGACGACTACCTGGTGAAGCCGTTCCAGTTCGACGAGCTGCTCGCGCGTCTCCGTGCGCTCGTCCGACGCTCGAGCAAGGCGGGTAGCACGAGCGTGCTGCGCATCGCGGATCTCGAAGTCGACACCAGCGCGAAGGTGGCGCGCCGCGGAGGCGGCGAGATCACGCTCTCGGCGCGAGAGTACGCGATCCTCGAGTGTCTGGCGCTGCGCCGAGGACGAGTCGTCAGCCGCGAGACGCTGCTCGACTCGGTCTACGACGGCGACGAGCTGCCCGAGTCCAACGTGCTCGAGGTCTACATCGCGGCATTGCGGCGGAAGATCGACAAGGACTCCGACGTGAAGCTGATCCAGACCCGGCGAGGCCTCGGCTACCTGCTCTCGGAGGCGCCGTGAGCTCGTTGCGTCTGCGGCTGATGCTGTCGATCGCGGCGATTGCCGCCGTGGCGATTGCCGTGCTCACGGTCATGCTCTACATCGCCGCCGAGCGCCGGATCACCCAGAGCGACGGCCTCGGCGACGGGCTGGCGCGCTCGTTCGGCCTGCTCGGGGCCTCGGCCGGCGTGCTGCTCGTCGGCCTGGCCAGCTGGCAGCTCGGGCGTGGACTGGGGCCGATCGAGGACATGGCCGTGCAGCTGCACGGGCTGCAACGTCGGCTCGAGGGTGCGCTCGAGCGCGAGCGCGAGTTCAGCGGGCATCTGGCCCACGAGCTCCGCACTCCGCTCACGGTGCTGCGCACGGGTCTCGACCTCGCGCTACGCAAGCAGCCCACCGGGAGCGAGGCCCACTGGCACACGCTCGAGCTCATCTCGACCGTCGACGAGATGAGCCGGCTGACCGACAACCTACTCTTGCTCGCCCGCGTCGAGCGCGGCGCCGAGGAAACCGAGCTGCACCCGGTCGCGGTGCGCCCGCTGGTCGACGCGGTCTGGCGCCGTTTCGACGAGAAGGCGCGCACCCGCGGGCTGACGTTCGAGAATCGGGTGCCCGCGGAGCACCACGTCGACGCGGACCGCGGGAAGCTGCTCATCGTGATCCAGAATCTGCTCGCGAACGCGGCGAGTTATACCGAGACCGGCGGCGCCATCGCGGTCGAAGGCGACGACGTCGAGCTGCTCTCGGTGTGGGACAGCGGACCGCAGCTCGAGGACGATCAGCTCGGACGCGTGTTCGATCGGATGTGGCGCGCCGACCTCGCGCGTACGGACGCGACGCAGCACGCGGGTCTCGGGCTGTCGCTCGCGCAGGCGATCTGTAGGCACATGAAGCTGGAGCTGCGTGCCGAGAACGCGGCGACGGGAGGGCTGCGTTTCGTCGTCGCGCGGACGTCCGCGCGCAAACCCGAGCTGCCCGCGACGCGCACGGGATGATTTCATGCTCGCTTCATCCGGGGCGCGTAGCGTGACTCGGACGCGTGAGGCTGTTGATCGTCGACGTCGATCGTGGAGAGGCCATGGGGCTGGTCGCGACGCTGGAGCGGGACGGACACGTCGTCGAGCGCGTCGTCGGCGGCGCGGCGGCGGTCGAGCTCGTCGAGCTGCGCCGCGGCACCACCGAACGCTTCGACGCTCTCGTGCTCGGCATGGCGCGTATTGCGGATGGGCTCGCAGCGCTCGATCTCCTGCGGCGTGGCGGCCACGATCTACCGGTGCTGGCGATCAGTGCTCCGGGTGTGTCGAGCGATCGCATTGCCGTGCTCGATCGCGGCGCCGACGACTGCCTCGCGTCCCCTGTCGAGTTGGCGGAGCTGTCCGCACGCGTGCGCGCCCTCCTCCGCCGCAGTCGCCCGCGCGAGCTCGGGATCCTGCGGATCTCCGATCTGGCGTTGGACACGACCGGCAAGACTGCCGAGCGGGCCGGACGCAGCATCGCACTGTCCGCGCACGAGTTCGCCGTGCTCGAGTGTCTGTTCCGGCACCGCGGCCGCGCCGTGGCAGAGCCCGCCATCGCACGCTGGATCTACGACGGCGCGGACGTCCCGGCCTCGAACACGATCGCCGTGTACATCCGGAGCCTCCGCCGCAAGATCGACGGCGGGCACGGCCGCCAGCTCATCCACACCGTGCGCGGCGAAGGCTATCTCCTGTCCGAGTGCATGTGATGCACGGTCGTGGCCGCGACGGCACGCTGCTTTCATCCTGGCTTCAGTCGGACGCGCTAGACCGTCTGCATGCAACACGCTGGCACGGCCCTCCTCGTGATCACGCTCTCCGGCATTGCGTGCGACGGCGAAGACGAGGCACCGACGGTCGACCTCCGCGTCTGTGAAGGCGATGCGTCGACCTTCTCGGCGGATGTCGACCATCCCTACCTGCCGCTCGTCGTCGGAACGCTGCACGTGTTCGCGGGTGTGGAAGAGGGGATGGACGTCCGCCTCGAGTACGAGGTGACGGATGAGACCGAGGTCGTCGCCGGCGTGACGACGCGGATCGTGCGCGAGCAGGCCTACGAGGGCGGCATGCTGCACGAGGTCGCGGACAACTACTTCGCCCAGGCCGCCGATGGCACGGTGTGCTACTTCGGCGAGACGACCGACTTCTACGAGGACGGGGTGGTAGTCGATCACGAGGGCGCCTGGCGAACGGGCGTCGCAGGTGCGAAGCCCGGCGTCGTGATGCCCGCAATGCCCGAGGTCGGGATGGCCTACGCGCAGGAACGCGCCACCGGCGTCTCGGAGGACCACGCGGAGATCGTCGCGCTCGGCGAGCCCTTCACCGTGCCCGCCGGGACGTTCGACGACACGCTCGACACCGAAGAGACGTCGCCGCTCGAGCCCGACGTCAGGGAGAGCAAGCGCTACGCGAAAGGTGTGGGTTTGATCGTCTCCGGGCCGCTGCTGTTGGAGAGCCGGTGAGGCCTCCACTCGTGATTCAGTCGCACACCGTATCCAGCGCTTCGAGCTCCGGCACCAGATCGGCGTAGTCGTCGATGCGGCGGCCACCGTGGACGTCGTCGAACTGATAGAAGATGCGCTGCGTCAGCGGCTGCACGTTGGCGTGCTCGTAGGCGTCTCCATCGGACGAGGTGTTGCCGAACGTCCAGCTCGGCACGAGCTGACGCGCTGCGAGCATGTCGAGCTCGTTCGACTTGTAGTCCACCGCCGAGCTGCCGGTGGCACCCGTGAAGGAGAGCGTCGTGTGATAGAGCCCGGGCGGCAGTCCGCGCGCTTCGATGAACTCGCGCGTGCGCGCGCCGAGCCACTCGGGACGCGCCGTGAGATAGAACGCGTGGTAGCCCTTGTCGACGAGGGCCCACATCGCCTCGGGCGCGGAGGCATTGACCATCGGCAACGTGCCTCCGAGCAGGGCGGCGAACTCTTCCGTCTCGCTGGTGGTGAGCGTTCCGTCGACGTCGGTGAGGAAGAACGGCGTGTTGGGTTCGACGACGTCGATGTAGACGTCCGCGCTGGTGCCGTCGCCGCGCACGACCGCCCAGATGCGATGCCGGCCGAGCTCGAGCTGCTCGGGGAGCAAGAAGTACACCCAGCCGCCGCTGTCGGCGACGCCCTCGATCTCGGCGTGCTCGTCGTCGAAGGTGGTGATGGCGCTGCCGAGCGCCTCCCACTCGCCCTCGCAACCGCGCAGCAAGTAGAGATCGATCTGCTCGCCCGACAGGTCCCAGTCGTTCACGGCGTACGCGAACTTCGCGAGCACCCAGTGCTCGTCGTCGGGCAGATAGAACATGTCGCGCCCGCGGTGGTTCGGGCCTCCCGCGTTCGTCACGAAGATCGACTCGGTGTGGTTCCAGTCGAGCAGCGGTCCGGGAGGCGGAGGCGGAGCGTCACATGCTGGTGGCGCTTCGCAGACCCCCGCGCCCCCGGTGCTGTCGTCGCCGCTCGAGCTGTCGACGCCGGTGTCCGTAGGCTGGGTCTGCGTGCCGACCTCCGAGCTCGTGCCCGAATCGCCGGAGCCCGAGCCCCCCGTGCTCGCGTCGACGCCCGTCGCGTCGGGCCCGCCCGTGCTGGCGCCCGTCGACTCCGCCGACGTCGCCTCACTGGAGGCGCCGTCACGACCCATCGCACCGTCGTCGCTGCACGCGGTGGCAAGACACAGTCCCAGCGACGAAAGCGTTGCGAAGCCGCGAAGCGAGTCCATGGGTCTCGGACGTAGCATTTCTCGCATCGCGTTGCGATGGGGGTGCGTCTTCATCTTGCCTTCATGTTCGTGTTCGACGCTGGACCGATGCGCTGCTCGGTCGCCTCCATCCTCGCGTGTGTCGCGTCGATCTCCGCGGGATGTGCGGCTCCGGAGGAGGGCACCGCCACGGGTGGTGGCTCGGACAGCAGCGAGTCGGACACCGCGACGGCCACCACGATGTCGAGCAGCAACCCGAGCTCGACGACCGGGACGGCCTCGATGGGGATGTCGGGATCGACGGCAAGCACGGGCTCGAGCGATACATCGGACGGTACGAGCACTGCTGCGACGAACGCCGACACGAGCGCGTCGGGCTCGAGCAGCAGCGACGCGAGCACTGGTTCCGGCGCCTGCGTCGAGCCGCCGGTCGCCCCGGGCGGCGAGTGTCCCGCCGAGTGCACCGGTGGCTGCAGCGGAGGCGAGTGCAGGATTTCGTGCGAGGGCGAAGGCGCGTGCGACTCGATCGGCACGATCACGTGCCCGCCGGATTTCGACTGCCGCATCTCCTGCGATGGACCGGACGCGTGCGACACGGACACGATCGAGTGTCCGGCGATGTACGCGTGCACGCTGCAGTGTGAAAACGGCACGGATGCGTGCGGCGACGTGCAGCTGCTCTGCACCGATGGGCCCTGCGCGATCGAGTGCGGCGGCGGCGAGGAGTGTGTCGGCGCCGCGGTCAGCTGTGGTAGCGGTGCGTGCACGGGGACCTGCGAGGGCGCGACCGCCGACGTCAGTTGCGGCGAGTCGTGCGACTGCACGACCTGCTGACGGCGTGCTCGCGCTGCTCCCGGCGCTCGCGCTCACGTCGTGTCGTGCGCCGACCCGGTGCTGCTGGAGCGCGGCAGCCAGAGCACGAACCTGGCCCCGCCTGCGGGGCTGTCCTCGACGCGAATGGTGCCGCCATGGTGGGTGACGATGCGACGTGCGATGGCGAGGCCGAGTCCGTGGCCCTCACGGTTGCGATCGACGCCGATGGCGCTTGCGCGCCGCATCGGCTCGAAGATCGCATCTCGTTCCGCGTGCGGCACTCCCGGGCCGGCATCGTCCACCGTGACCGCGAAGCCCTCGCCTTCCGACCCGACCGACACGCGGACCGCGGTACCCGGCGGGCCGTAGCTCATCGCGTTGACGACGAGGTTGCGCACGGCGGCATCGAGCGCGTCGGAGTCACCTCGCACCCAGGCCGGGGCCTCACCGCCCTCGGCGGCGCGCGACAGTGCGATGCGAACCGACGCCGCCTGGTCGACGAGTCCGATCAGCAAGAGATCGACGAGCTCGCGGAGGTCGAGGATGCGCTCGCGCTCCCGAGGCCCCTCGGCCCGCGCGAGCGCGAGCAAGGACTCGACGAGACGCGTGAGCCGACGAGCTTCCCCGCGCGCTCGCGTCGCGACGGTCTCCCACTCCGCCGCGCTGCGCGGGCGACGAAGCGCGACGTCGAGCTCGGACACCACGACCGCCAGCGGCGTGCGCAGCTCGTGCGAGGCGTCCACGGCGTAACGGCCGAGCGCGTCGAAGCCCCGTTCCAGGCGCTCGAACAACCCGTTGAGCTCGAGGACCAGCGCATGGATCTCGTCGCGCTCGCGCGGAAGCTCGAGGCGGCGATGGAGATCCGTGCTGGAGATCGCACGAGCCGCCCGGATCACCTCGTCCAGTGGAGCGAGTGCCCGACGACTGAGCCAGAGCGCTCCGCCGACGGCGGCTGCGAGCGCGAACGGCCCCGCGATCGCGATCGCGAAGAGCATCTGCTCGCCGGCCTCCGCGGCGGCCGACTCCTCTTCTTCGCCCTCCTCCTCGAGCTCGCCCGCCTCGTCGTCGGGCTCGTGCTCCTCGATCACGAAGGCGACGTAGAGCGCGATCGCGAACACGATGATCGTGGTGACGGTCGACACCAGCATCCAGAGCGCGAGGCGTCGACGCAGCGAGCGTCCGCGGAGCTCCGTGCTGCTCACGGGTCGGTACCTGCACGCAGTCTGTAGCCGAACCCGCGCACCGTCTCGATCGTCACGCCGCTGCCGCCGATCTTGCGCCGCAAGTGTGCGATGTGGACGTCGACCAGGTTGGTGCCCGGATCGAAGTCGTATCCGAAGACCTCGCGCAGTAGCTCGGGCCGCGTCACCACGTCACCGCGCCGGCGCACGAGGTACTCGAGCACCGCGCGTTCACGCGGAGAGAGCACGACGCACCGATCGCCCACCACCACGGCCGGATCGCCGGGACGCAGCTGCAGCCCGCCCAGCACCGTCGGAATCCAGCGGGGTCCGGAGGCGCGCCGCAACAGCGCACGAATGCGTGCGAGCAGCTCCTCGAATGCGAACGGCTTCAGCAGGTAGTCGTCGGCGCCCGTGTCCAGCGCCTGCACGCGGGCCCCGACGGCGTCTCGGGCGGTCAGCACGAGCACCGGAATGGCGTGGCCCGCTGCGCGCAGCTCCGCGAGCAGAGCGAGCCCGTCCTGATCGGGCAGCCCGAGGTCGAGAATCACACCGTCGAGCGGCACCCCGGCGAGCACGTCGCGCGATGCGGCCGCCGTGGCGGCGAGCGAAACGGCGAAGCCCTCCTCCCCGAGCCCACGCGCGAGTGACTGCGCGAGTGCGTCCGTGTCCTCGACGAGCAGCAGACGAGGATGCGCGAGCTCGGCCGCAGTCATCCGAACGGCGAGCGTAGCGTGCATCCCGGGGCTTGCCCACCTGCGCCTGCGGCCCGACCGCGGTCAGTCGCGGTCCTCGTCCGCGTCCGCAGGCTCGTCCTCGATGCCGACGACGGTCCCGTCACGGGCATCGATGTTGACCTCGGTGATGCGACCGGGTGCGCCCCCGGTCGCGGCGATTTCGAACGAGTAGATGCGGCGCCCGCGCTCACGCTCGAGCTCTTCCTCGACGACCCGGCCCGGGACGGTCGCCAGCGCGATGGCACGCGCTCGGGCCAGTCCGATTCGCGTCTTCGGCTTCGCGTCGACCATCCCGACGCCGGTGAGGAGCAGGGCTCCGACCAGACTCGTGAGTACGACCAACGCACGTGGGCTTCGCTTGCTGTTCATCACGGGATCATGGGCGACGCGATGCCGGTCGCCGGTTAATGATGCGTGAATGTCGTCGTCGGCGATCGTGCGCGTGCGTCGAACGACCTCGCGTTTAATCTTCGCTTCATCGTGTGGTGGTCGATCTGGCTAGAACCTGGCCAGGCTCCTCGGTGTGCGGCGCAGAGCTTCATCGGTTCTTAATCGAGATGTCGATGTATCGGCCCGATCGCAGCAGCCTGCGTCGAACCGATACGGCAACGAACGTTCGACCGAATTTGGTGCTGGTGCCCGAGACGTCGATCGACATACTGGTATTCGCGAGCGAGCAGTTGCCATGAAGTCGTCGAACGTAGTGCGCGTGCTGGTGATCTCCTCCTTCCCCATCTGGCTCGCCGCGATCCCGGCGTGCGACTCCGCGGGCGCCGACCAAGAAGACTATGGCGAGACCGCGACGGCGTTGATGGGCGATCTCGGCGACCTCGGCACGGTCCAGCCGACCGTGGCGTCCGTGATGATCGAGAACAGCGGCGAAACGCTGGTGTACCTCAGCTCGGTGTCGTTGACGTGCGCGCAACTGATGGTTTCGCGTTGGCTGGGTGACGTCTCTCCCGACGCACAGATCGTCGAAATCGTAGTTCCCTCGGATCGAGCCGACGGGGAAGTGGCGATCGGCGAAGGACTCGCAGAGGTGAACTACGCCGCCGGCGGCAAATCGTCCGCGTACGAAGTCGTGGCGACCGGCGGTCACGTGACCTTCACGGACACCGTGCCGCAGAAGAGCGTAGCGGGGACGTTCTCGGCCACCTACGACGGCGGCGCCGCGCACGTCGAGGGTCGGTTCTCCGCAACGTTCTGTCCCGGCGGCCAGGGCTACTGATGTCCGCAGACATCCCAATCCGATCCTCGAGACCACGAGCAACCCGTATGAACCTCCGTCCGTTGGCCCTACGCACCTTCATCGCATCCATGCCCCTCTTCACTGCATGCGCCGATGCGCAGGATGCCAGCGATGGCGGGTCCTCGAGCAGCAGCGACGGGGGCGAGGATCCGGGCAAGGCCTATCGGGGGACGGTCGAGCGCGGGCAGTATCTCGTCGACCACGTCCTGCTGTGCGGCGTCTGCCATACCCCGAACGACGCCGACGGTAATCCGGACATGTCGCTGTATCTCGCGGGCAGCCGGTCGTACGACTTCACCGACGTCGACGGGACGATCATCACCGTCAATGCCGAGAACCTGACGTCCCACAACCCGGAGGGACTCGGCGCTTGGACGGACACTCAAATTCGCACGGCGCTCATCGACGGCATCGACGACGAGCACATCGCGATCTATCCGATCATGCCGTATCCGGAGTATTCGCTGCTGACGCCAGAAGACGTCGACTCGATCATCCAGTACCTGCGCACGGTGCCACCCAACGACAACGTGGTCGCTGCCGATTTCCCTCACTTCGATCAGCAGCCTCCTGCGCCGGACGTCACGGAGGCGGACGTTCCGCACACGACCCTGGCGGCCGACGATCCCGAGTTCGCGGCGGCGGAGCGTGGGCGGTATCTCGCCGCAGCCGCGTGCCTCAACTGCCACACCGAGCAGATCACGCCGGATGTTCCCGATCTGAGCAAGGCCTTCGCCGGCGGAAAGAAGTACACGTTCATCCGAGGTGCACCGGAGCAGACCTCCGTGAATCTCACGCCCGACCCGACTGGAATGGGTGCGCTCGGCGTGGCGGACATCGAAGCCGTACTCGCCACGAACCAGGAAAAGGACACCGGACGGGAGTTGTGCAACACCCACCCCGGCGGACCCGACCGTCTCGGGGCGATGACCGCCGAGGATCGGCACGACATCGCGGTCTACCTCCACACGCTGCCGCCCATCGCGAACGGACCGTTCCAGTGCGAGCCATGAGACCGATGGCGAGAGTGCTCGCGCTGCTCTTCGTGGCGGGTTGTGCCGCCGATCCCGCGGTGGACGAGCCCGCGACGTTCACCGAGATCTACGAGACGCTGTTCCCGCCGACCACGAATGCGCGGTGCAGTTTCTGTCACTCGATGCCGCCCAGCGACATCAGCAATGGCAACCTGAGCACGGGAGCCGATCAGGACGCCGCCTACGCGGCCCTGGTCGGCATCCGCTCGACGAGTAGTCGCTGCGCCGGGATGACGCTGGTGGAGCCGCATGCTCCCGAAGCGAGCCTCTTCCTCGACAAGTTCTCCGCGACGCCGACCTGCGGCGACCGCATGCCACTCGGCGGCATGGCACTGACCCCAGCGCAGCTCGATGCGATTCGGGGTTGGATCGACAACGGCGCACCAAACGACTGATCGAGAGCGAGCGACGAGATGACGAGACCCACGGCGCTGAAGTGCATCGTCGCAGGTACTGCGCTCGCTTCGGGCGCGGGATGCAGCGAGGCGGCGATCGACCACGACCCCGATGGTGACGGCATCGCCGACGACTGTGAGATCCCCGACCAGGGCCTCCCTGGCGACGTCTTCTGCACCGGGCTCTATCTCGACCGCGACGCGACGGTGTATGTCGAAGGGGTCGCGCCCTACAAGCCCGGGGTCACGCTCTGGAGCGACGGTGCCGAGAAGCATCGCTACCTGTATCTCCCGCCGGGGTCGACGATCGACACCTCGGAGCCGGATGCCTGGCGCTTTCCCGTGGGCACGAAGGCGTGGAAGGAGTTCGTGGTGGGCGGAGCGCTGATCGAGACCCGGATGTTCTGGAAACGCGGTGAGTCCGACTGGGCTTCCGGAACGTACGTCTGGGACGAGGCCGGTGAGGCGGCACTGGATACGTCGAAGCAGCCGCTCATCGTCATGGGCGGCTACGAGATCCCGACCGCAAAGGACTGCGGCAAGTGCCACCATGGTGGGGCGGACAAGCTGCTGGGCGTCGAGGCCGTCGCGCTCGCGCTGCCGACCGCGGAGGGAATGACGCTCGAGCGGCTGGCGGCCGAGGGCCGGCTGAGCGTGCCGCCCCCCACGACTTCGGTGACGTTGCCCGAGGATGCGAGTGGCCTCGCAGCGGCGGCGCTCGGTTACCTGCACGCGAACTGCGGCATGCCCTGCCACTCGACACGGGGGCTCGGGGACGAGACCGAGCTCGTGCTCCGGCTGCGCGCCGACGAGCTCTGGCCACCGGGCATCACGGGTGCTCCGCCGGGCGTCGATGCTGCGAGCACCGACGCATACCTGGCAACCGTGGACGTCGAGCCGACCACGATGTCGGTCGCACAGAAGTTCCCCGATGCGCTCCGCATCACGCCCGGAGATCACGAGCAGAGCCTGCTCTGGCTCATGTCCCATCGGCGAGACGACTACGCGATGCCGCCGCTGGTGAGTCATGTCGTCGACGAGGCGGGCACCGCCGCGCTGGCGGCCTGGATCGACGCCCTCGAGCACTGACGCCGGTCGCGATCGATCGAGCGCAGGCGCCGATCGATCACGACCGTCGCGCGTGGACTACGGATCCGCGTCCGCGTCGCCGTCTCCCTCTTCGTCGCCGTTCACGGCCTCGCACGCCTCGTTGGCCGCGTCGAACGCGCTGCACTCCGCAGCATCGTCGCCGTAGACGGCCTCGCACGCGTCGTCGGCGATCTCCGCGGCCGCGCAGGCATCGACGTCGCCGTCCTCGCAGGCCTCGTCGACCGCATCGAAGCCAGCGCACTCGTCCGCTTGCTCGCCGTAGACCGCCTCGCACGCGTCATCGGCCGCCGCGGCGCCCTGACACACGGCACCGGCACCCCCGTCGTCGTCCTCTTCGCCGTCGTCGTCGCCTTCGCTGTCGTCGTCGCCTTCGCCGTCGTCGTCGCCTTCGCCGTCGTCGTCGCCTTCGCCGTCGTCGTCATCCTCGCCGTCGTCGTCGCCTTCGCCGTCGTCGTCGCCTTCGCCGTCGCCGTCGTCGTCGTCCTCTTCGCCGTCGTCGTCGCCTTCGCCGTCGTCGTCGCCGCAGTCGCCGTCGTCACTTTCGCCGTCGTCGTCCTCGCCCTCGTCGTCGTCCTGTTCGCCGTCGTCGTCGCCCTCGTCGGCGTTGGGCTGGGGATCGACGCCGATGTTGGCGCCCTCGCGGTCGGCGGAGCTCGCATCGCCGCGATCGCAGCCGCCGAGCGGCATTCCGAGGCAGAGTGCAGCGAGCACGGACGCGTAGGTGACGGATAGGTGCTTGATTCGTGTCGTCATGGATGGTTCTCCTCGCTCGCAGGCGCGGGCTCCGGACATCATGACGAGTGGTGGTGAAGCACACCTGAAGCGAGCGACCCGAATCGTCTTCGGGTCGCTCGAAAAAGGCTTCAGCTTCGCTTCATCGCGCTGCGGACGCGACGCTCAATCCTCGTCGTCCTCGCCATCGACGCAGCCGGCGACGATCGCAGCGAAGCCTGCACATTCCGCAGCATCGGCACCGAAGACGAGCGCGCATGCGTCGTCCGCCGCGGCCGCAGCAGCGCAGCTGCCGTCCACCGTGCCTGCCTCGCACGCTTCATCGATCGCGTCGAACGGCGCACAAGTCGCCGAGTCGTCGCCATGCACCGCTTCGCAGGCGTCGTCGGCCTGGGCCGCGGCGGCGCAGATCGGATCGTCGTCGTCCTCTTCGCCGTCGTCGTCGCCCCCTTCGGCGCCGTCGTCGTCGCCGTCGTCGTCGTCGTCTTCGCCGTCGTCGTCGCCCTCGTCGTCGTCGTCGTCGTCGCCCTCGCCGCAGCCGTCGTCGTCGTCGTCTTCGCCGTCGTCGTCGCCCTCGTCGTCGTCGTCGCCTTCGCCGTCGTCGTCGCCCTCGTCGTCGCTGTCCTCTTCGCCGTCGTCGTCACCCTCGGCGTCGTCGTCTTCTTCGCCGTCGTCGTCGCCCTCGTCCTGGCCGCAGGCGTTGCCGTCGTTCGCGCCGTCGCGGCTCGCTCCGTCGTCACTGGTGCGGGCGTCGCAGCCCGCGACGGAAAGCCCGAGGGCAAGTGATCCGAGCAGGCAGAGGAGGGCGTCGCGGGTGGTCTCGTTCGAGTGGGTCATGGCGTGTCTCCGGGCAGTCGCCCCAGGATCCGCCGCACCGATGAAGCGAACCTGAAGGCCTCGGCGCGCTTCCCGACGGGGAACGACCGGACCGACGCCGAGCCCGGTGCCTGCCCCCCGGCCCGGCACCTAACCGCCACCTAACCGCAGCGCGCGGCTCGATTGCTCGTGCGAGCGACCCCCTCTAACACCATCGAGTGCGGCTGTCCCCGTTGTCGTGCGTGCTCGCCGGACTCGGCGCATGCGCGAGTGCGCCCGATGCGGGCCAGGTCGCGAGGCTGATCGAACACCGCACCGGCCATGCGCCCGACGTCGAGCGCACGGTCGACCGCTCGGCATCGCTGCCACCCGGCGTCGTCATCGACGACGGTCTCTCCGCGGAGGACGCCGTCGCGATCGCGCTGTGGAACAGCCCGCGTCTGCGGGTCGAGCTCGCGCGCTTGATGTCCGCCCGTGCCGATCTCGCCGAAGCCCGTCGCCCGACGAATCCCACGCTGCGCTTCCTGTTCCCGTCGGGCCCGCAGCAGCTCGCGGCGCTGCTGACCTGGCCGCTGGAGAGCTTCGTCGGGATGCGCAGTCGGATCCGGCTCGCCGACACGAACATCGATGCCGTGGTGAACGCGATCGTACAGACGGCGCTCGATCTCACCCGCGACGTCCGTGTCGCGCACGCCGAGTGGTTGCTCGCCGAGGATCGCCTCGTCGTGCGCCGACAGATCGCCGCGCACCTCGATGCGATCGCAGCGATCGCCGAGGCCCGCGGCGTCGCGGGCGATGTCGCCGGCCGTGAGGGCGATGCTGCCCGCGCCGACGCCCTCGTGGCGCACGACGATGCCGTGCGTGCCGAGGACGACGTGATCATCGCCACCGCTCGGCTGCGCTTCCTGATGGGCTGGACGTCGCCCGCGCGCATCACCGCGACCGCCGAGCCGATCGGCGACACGGCCGTGGCCACGTCCGCCGCGCTCGAGCGTGTCGCGTTGGCGTCGCGCCCCGATCTGCGCGCGGCCAGGCTCGGCATCGCGGCCGCCGATGCCCGCGTCGCAGTCGAGAAGATCGCGGTGCTGCGGCTCGCCGGCGTCGCGAACGTGCAGGGGCGCTCGATCACCGGGGGCGCCCAGGCCGAGCTGCCGATCATGAACCAGAACCAGGGCGGGATCGGTCGCGCGCGAGCCGAGCTCGAGGCCGCGAAGTGGCGGCACCGCGAGCTGCGAGCGCGCGTCGTCGCCGAGGTCGCCGAGGCCCACGCGTCGCTCCACCGCGCGGGCGAGTCGTTGCAGGCGTATCGCGAGACGATCGTCGTGGCGCGCGAGCGCGACATCGACGTCGTCACCGCGGCCTACGAGCTGGGCGAGCAGGACTACACCGCGGTGCTCTTCGCCGCGCAGCGGCTCGAGGCCGCGCGGCTGCGCGACGTCGAGCTCGCTGCGGACGTCCGGCGCGCGCGTGCCGAGCTCGAGCGCGCGCTCGGTCACCGGCTCGCCACGATCCCCGCGGAGGCCACACGATGAAGGTCGCGCCCGTTCTCGTCGCGTTCGCGCTCGCGTCCGGCTGCAGCGACGGCGTCGAACCCTCGCCCCCGGCCGCGCCGAGCGTACGGCCGAGCGAGGGCGAGCTCGGGGTGATCCGCCTCGCACCCGCCTCCATCGCGAGCCTCGGCATCGAGACCAGCACCATCTCGTCGAGCGTCGCCCCGCGCACGCGCACGGTCGGTGGCGTCGTCACCATCCCATCGGGCCGCGTGCTCTCGGTCGCGGCGCCGGTCGCCGGCAAGCTGCGTCCGGGCGACCGTACGATCGCCGCGGGCACGAGCGTGGGCAAGGGCGAGATCCTGTACGAGCTCGTGCCGATCGCACCGGTCGATCGCGATCTGCGGGCGCAGAGCAGACGGCAGCGCGATGCGAGCAAGGCCCGGCTCGACGTCGCGCGTGCACGGCTCGAGCGCACGCGGACGTTGCTCGCACAGCGCGGCGCGAGCCAGCGCGCGCTCGAGGAGGCCGAGGCCGAGCTCGCCACGGCGGAGGCCGAGGACGCGGCGGCCGGCGCACGCGAGCGCATGCTCCGGCGCTCGCCGCTCGACGCCGATGCGGTGCTGGGACTGGCCGCGCCCCAGGACGGCGTGGTGCGCACGATCGGCGCCGTCGCGGGGCAGAGCGTCGCGGCCGGTACCGCGCTCTTCGAGATCTCCGCGACGCGCGGGCTGTGGGTGCGCGTGCCGCTGTTCGCCGGAGAGCTCGCGCGCGTCTCCGCGACGGCGCCGGTGCGTGTGCGCCGGCTCGGCGACGACGCCGACGAAGGCGAGCTGGCCGTGCCGGTCGACGCCCCGCCGTCCGCCGACGCCGCCTCCGGCAGCGTCGATCTCTTCTACGCGCTGCCGAGCGAGAGCGCGGAGCTCCGTCCGGGGGAACGTGTGATGGTCGAGCTCGGCTACGGCGATGACGCAGCGCGCACCAGCGTGCAGGCGAGCGCGATCGTCTTCGACTTCGACGGCGGCTCGTGGATCTACGAGTGCGTCGCGGATGGTGGCTTCCGGCGTCGCCGCGTCGAGGTGCTCCGTCGGGACGCGGGGCGTGCGGTGCTCGGCCATGGACCCGCATCCGGCACCTGCGTCGTCACGGTCGGGGCGCTCGAGCTGCTCGGCGCCGAGCTCGGGGTGGCGCATTGATCCGCGCGTTGCTCTCGCTGAGCATCCGCCAGCGCGTCGCGACGCTCGTGCTCGCGGCGCTGGCGATCGTCGCCGGCCTGCGGGTCGCGGTGAATGTCCCCATCGATGCGTTCCCCGAGTTCGCTCCGCCGCGCGTGGAGATCCAGACCGAGGCCCCCGGGCTGTCGAGCCTCGAGGTCGAGGGCCTCGTGACGCAGCCGCTCGAGCAAGCGCTCATCGGCGTGCCCTCGTCGACGTCGGTGCGCTCGAAGTCGGTGCTCGGGCTCTCGTCGGTGGTCGTGCTGTTCGAGCCCGACACCGACCTGTTCCGCGCGCGCCAGCTCGTGCAGGAACGCGTCGCGACGGCAACACCACAGCTCCCCTTCGCGGCCCAGGCCCCGGTGATCATCCCGCCCCGCAGCTCGACGAGTCGGGTGCTGAAGGTCGGGCTCTCGTCGCCGACGATGTCGATGCTCGAGCTCAGTGAGCTCGCACGCTGGACGATCCGTCCGCGGCTGATGGCGATCCCCGGCGTCGCGAACGTCGCGGTCTGGGGCGAGCGCAGCCGCGAGCTGCAGGTGCAGGTCGAGCCCGACCGCCTCCGCGCGCACGGGCTCGGGCTCGCCGAGATCGGCCGCGCGGCCGCCGATGCGACGAACCCGGCCACGGGTGGCTTCGTGGACGGTCCGAACCAGCGCATGGCCGTCACGCATGCCCCGACGGCCTCGGACGTCGAGGCCCTCGCGCGCGCACCCGTGGCGATGCGTGCCGGCACGGTGATCCGCCTCGGCGACGTCGCCGACATCGTCGAGGATCACGCTCCACTCGTCGGCGATGCCGTCATCGACGGAGGCCCCGGGATCCTGCTCATCGTCGAGAAGCAGCCGTGGGGCAGCACCGTGCAGGTGACCCGCGCGATCGACGAAGCGCTCGCCGAGCTCGCTCCGGCGCTGCCGGGCGTGAACGTCGACGCCACGATCTTCCGACCCGCCGGCTTCATCGAGCGTGCGATCGCGAACCTCGAGCTCGCGCTCGGGCTCGGCTGTGCGCTCGTCGTCGTCGTGCTGATCGTGTTCGTGCGCGACTGGCGGAGCGCGCTCATCAGCGCGCTCGCGATCCCGTTGTCGCTCTGCTCCGCGGTCATGGTGCTCGACGCCACCGGCATGACCCTCGATACGATGGTGCTCGCCGGACTCGCGATCGCGCTCGGTGAGGTCGTCGACGACGCGATCATCGACGTGGAGAACATCCACCGTCGTCTGCACCAGAACGCCGCGCTCGGACGGCCACGCAGTGCGTTCGCCGTGGTGCTGGACGCCTCGCTGGAGGTGCGCAGCGCCGTCGTGTACGCGAGCGTCATCGTCGTGCTCGTGTTCGTCCCGGTGTACCTGCTCGGCGGGCTCGCGGGCGCACTGTTTCGTCCACTCGCGCTCGCCTACGCCGTCGCGATCGCGTCCTCGTTGCTCGTCGCGCTCACCGTCACGCCTGCGCTCGCGATGCTGTTCCTGCCGCCCGCGGCCGCGCGCGCTCGCGTCGCTACGACCGTGGGCGCGAGCACGCGGTCGTTCGCCGGCCTGCTCGCGCGTGCGCTCGGCCGGCCGCGGCTCGTCGTCGTGCTGGCCGTGCTCGTGCTCGTCACGGGTGCGCTGGGATTCCAGCGGCTGCGCACCGCGTTCCTGCCCGACTTCCGCGAGCAGGACTTCCTCATGCACTGGATCGCGAAGCCGGGTGCGTCGGTCGAGGGTCTGCGGCGCACCACCGAGCGAGTCAGTCGCGAGCTGCTCGCGGTGCCGGGCGTACGCAATGCCGGTGCGCACCTCGGCCGTGCGCCGGTGGCCGACGAGGTGGTCGGACCGAACTTCGGTGAGCTCTGGGTCAGCGTCGACCCGGCCTACGACCACGACGAGACCGTGCAGCGCATCGAGGCCACGCTCGCGCCGTACGCGGGCATCTATCACGACGTGCAGACGTATCTGCGCGAGGTCGTCGACGAGGTGCTCACCGGCGCCCATGGTGCGCTGGTGGTGCGGATCTACGGATCCGATCTCGACCTGATGCGAGCGCGCGCGCAGACGCTCGCCGAGGCGATGCGCGAGATCCCCGGCACGCATGGCGTCGCCGTCGAGGCGCTGACCTCGGTCCCGCAGATCGAGGTGCGCCCGCGCGCGACGGCGGCGGAGCTCTACGGGCTCGGTGCCGGGGAGATCCGCGCGCAGGTCACGACGCTCGTGCAGGGCACGCGCGTCGGCGAGGTGATCCACGACCTGCGCCCCATCGGCGTGCGGCTGTGGGGCGTGCCCGCGGTGCGCGCAGACGTCACCGCGCTGCGCGAGCTCCGGATCGCAGTGCCGAGCGGCGGCGACGTGCGACTCGGCGACATCGCCGACGTCGTGGTCGCGGCGACGCCGGGCGCACTCGTGCACGAAGGCGCGTCGCGCCGCATCGACGTCACGTGCGAGGTCCGTGGTGATGCGCTCGCCGAGATCGCGGCGGCGATCGAGCAGGCGATCGCGACGCTCGAGCTCCCGCCGGGCCACCACGCCGAGCTGCTCGGCGAGCATGCAGCGCAGGGCGAGGCGGCGCGCACACTCGCGCTCGGCGGCGCGCTGGCGCTCGTCGGCATCCTGCTGGTGCTCTACGTCGACTTCCGCTCGCTGCGCCTGACGTTGGTCGTCGCAGCGAGCCTGCCGTTCGCGCTCGTCGGTGCCGTCGCCGCTGCCGCGCTCGGCGGCGGTGTGTTGTCGCTCGGCTCGCTGGTAGGCTTCGTGACGGTGCTCGGGATCGCCGCGCGCAACGGCATCATGCTGGTCGATCACTACCGTCGGCTCGAGCACACCGAAGGACTGCCGTTCGGCCGCGAGCTCGTCCTGCGCGGCACGCTCGAGCGGCTGGTCCCGATCGTGATGACGGCGTCGTGCGCCGGGCTCGCGTTGATTCCGCTCGCGGTGTGGGGCGACCGCCCCGGCCACGAGATCGAGCACCCCATGGCCATCGTGATCCTGGGCGGGCTCGTCACGAGCACGATCCTCAACCTGCTCGTCACACCGGCGATCTACCTGGCATTCGGTCGCGGCGCAGCGTCCACCTCGCGCGACGAGGACGAGGGATGAACGTCGTCGTGGTCGACGACGACGCCGAGCTCTGCGAGCTGCTCGGCGTCGCGTTGGAACGCGATGGGCACTCCGTGCGATCGGCGGGCTCGCTCGCGGCGACCCGGAAGGTGCTCGGCACCGCGCCCGCCGACGTGCTGGTGCTCGACCTCGAGCTCCCGGATGGCTCCGGGCTCGAGCTCTGCCGCGAGCTCCGCAGCGCTGGCCGACCGCTACGCATCCTCATCCTCACGGCGAGCGGTGACGTGGCTGCGCGGGTCGCAGGGCTCGACGCCGGCGCCGACGACTACCTCGTGAAGCCGTTCGCGGTCGCCGAGCTGCGCGCACGCGTGCGCGCGCTCGGACGCCGTGCCGAGTCACCGCCCGCCCTGCTCCAGCGCGGCGACGTATCGCTGGAGTTCGGCGCACGTCGAGCATTCCGCAGCGGCCTCGAGGTCACGCTCACCTCGCGCGAGTGGGCGATCCTCGAGACGCTCGCACGCGGTGGTGGCAACGTCGTCGCGCGCGAGGCGTTGCTGCTCGAGGTGTGGGGCGACGCCGGCGAAGCGGCGAATGCGTCGCTCGGCGTGCTCATGGCCCGGATCCGCCGCAAGCTCGGCGCCGAGCTGATCCGGCTCGTGAGGGGCGAGGGTCATGCGCTCGGTTGAGCCGGGGACACTCGCGCGCCGGCTGAGCTGGACGTTGGTGCTCACGTCCATGATCGCCGCGGTCACCGCGACCGGCACCGCGCTCCTCTTCGGCGACGTGCTGATCCGCGACAACGTCGAGCGAGGGGTCCGCGACTCGGCGCGGATCCTCGGCGTCGAGATCGACGAGGCCCCGCATCTGTTGCCGCTCATCGAGCGCGAGGCGCACGAGCTGGGCATCGACGCGCGCGTGGCCATCCAGCGCAGCGGAGCGGTCGTCGCGGGCGATGCCGAGCTCGCCGTCGATCTCGCGGGTGACGAGTGCCGCGTCGGCAGCCCTCGACTTCCCGACGAGCTGTTCTGCGTACGGGCGCTCGCGATCGATCCGAGCGCGATGATCGTCGTCGCGGTGCCGGCCGAGCGTCTGCGGGCCCACCGTGTCGCGCTCGGCATCGCGGCCGGTGCCGTGCTCGCGCTCGTGTTGCTCGGCTCCGTCGTCGTCGGCACGCTGCTCTCGCGCAGTGTGCTGCGCCCGCTGCTGCGCCTGCAGGGTGCAGTGATCGGCATCGACGCCTCCGCGCCGGCGCTCGTCGAGCTGCCGCCGCACACACGGCTCGAAGAGCTCGACGCGCTGCGCGACGCGCTCGCGAGCCTGCTCGATCGACTCGATGCGGAGCTGCAGCGCGCGCGTCGCTTCGCGGCCAGTGCTGCGCACGAGCTGCGCACGCCGCTCGCGAAGATGCGCGCGGAGCTCGAGCTCGCGCGCGAGGTCGCACATGCCGACCCGCAGCTCGAGCAGACCTTCGACCGTCTGGAGCGCACGAGCACGCGGCTCGCGACGTTGACCGAGCGGTTGCTGTTGCTGGCGACACCGCGCGAGGCGTTGTCGACCGCCAGCGGCAGCTCGGTGGCGGACCTCGTCGAAGAGCTGGTGCGCGTGCGTCCACCCGAAGAGGCCGCGCGACTGCGGCTCTCGGTCGACGAGGACGACGGCCTCGTGCGCGGCGACGAGGTGCTGCTCACCGCGATGATCGACAATGTCGTCGACAACGCGCTGAAGTTCTCCGACGGCATCGTGCGGATCGATGTCGCCCGCGACGGCGACGACGTGGTCGTCGACGTGCGCGACGAGGGCCCGGGAATCCCCGAGTCGCTCGCGGGCGACGTGTTCACCCCGTTCCGTCGCGGCGACGACGCACGCGGGCGACCCGGCCACGGGCTCGGGCTCGCGCTGGTGAGCCACATCGCACGCGCGTACGGCGGGAGCGTCGAGCTCGTGCCGCGCGAAGGCGGTGCGCATCTGAGGATCCGCCTGCCGGCGCGCTCGCATCATGCCGCCCCACGCCCGATTGCAGACCGGCGGAGCGGCGGAGCGTAGCGCCGCACGCCCTATCTCTGCCGTCGATCCGCGTGCGCGCGCAGCCAGGCGTCCGCCTCCGCGAGCTTCCCCTGATTGCTCCGCGGATCCACCGCGAAGCGATCGCGTGCCGACTGCACCAGCGCCACACCACGGCGCTCGTCCTCGCTCGACTCGAAGAGCGCCATGCCGAGCTCGAGCTCGGCCTCGCCGAGCTGCGCTGGCGCAACCTCGTGGGTCGTCATCACCCGGAGAGCGCGCTCCAAGAGCGGCACCGCTTCGGTCGCGCGTCGCTGCGACAGCCGGAGCTCGCCGGCGAGCACGAGACTGCGCGCGACCGCAGGGTGATCGACGCCGAGCACGGACTCGCGGATCGCGAGCGCTCGCGCGACCACCTCTTCGGCCTGCTCGAGTCGCCCGAGCTGCGCGTAGGAGAGCCCGAGGTTCATGAGCACGGTCGACAGGTCGAGGTGGTCCCTTCCCAACGCGCGCTCGAGGATGCCCAGTGCCCGCTCGAGCTCCGGCAACGCACCGGCGGGGTCGCCACGCTCGAGTCGGACCAACGCGACGTTGCTCAGCGATTGCGCGAACGGGACGCTCTCGGCGCCCACGGAGCGCTCGAGCAGACGGGCCGCGCGTGCGAAGAGCCGCTCGGCCTCGCGGTCGTCGCCCATGAGTCGGCGCGTCCCGCCGAGCCCGTTGAGATAGTCGGCGAGATCCGGGTGATCGGAGCCCAGGATCGCCTCGAACAGTGCAACCGCGCGCTCGTACTCGTCGATCGCCCGCGTCGTGTCGCCGACTGCGAGCGCGTCGGCGCCGAGCCGCGCGTGGCCCTTCGCCACGGCGAGATCGTGCTCGCCCAGCAGCGCCGCATGGAGCTCGAGCGCACGCCGGTGCGAACGCTCGGCGGCCGCCGGATCCCCGCGCGAGTGCTCGAGGTTGCCGAGCTCGGCGAGGTAGTTCGCGCCACGCAGGCCCTCGACGTCGCCGAGCCGCTCGAGCAGCGCCTCGGTGACATGCGCCCAGACCATGCCCTCGGCGTGGCGACCATCGATTCCGCCGACGAGGTTCACCATGGCGCTCGCGGCAGCGACCGCGAGGTCGTCGTCGCCGGCGGCCGTGGCTTCGGCGAACGCATCGAGCAGCTCGCGTTCGCTCCGCTCGTAGTCGCCCAGCGCCAGCGCGACGTTTCCGAGCACCGAGTGCACCTCGGCGACCAGCGGCGCCCAGGCGATCGCCTTCGCACGCTCGGAGGCAGCCTCCACCTCTCGGAGCGCAGCCGAGTACCGCCCCGCCCGCTCGTGCGTGCGCGCCACCTCGAGTCGGACGCGAACCTCCGCGACGGCTCGTGCGAGCTCCGGGTCGTCGGGCGCACCGCGGCGAGCGACGAACGTCTCGTCGAGGCAGTCCGAGATCCGCGGCAGCCCGAGCGTCGCCGCGGTCGCCCGCTGCACCGTCACGGAGTCGGCGTCGCGGAAGTCCTCGAGCAATGTGGCCAGCGCGCTGCGGCGCTCGTCGAGACAGCCGGACGCAGCGCCCGTGGACGGCTGCGCCGCGTCGACGCGACACTGCTGGTCGATCGCGTCGCGCAGCTCGTGCGCGTAGACGTCCGCACCCGCCGCCGCGCGCGTGAAGGCATCGTCGGCGTAGTCGAGCGCGGTCGCGGAGAAGCGCGCGCGGATCTCCGCGCGCACCTCGTCGTGGTCGCCGGGCCAGAGCGCGTGGATCTCCTCGGCCGTCGCTGCACAGGCGAGCTCGGCGCGATGGCGGGTGATCATGCGCTCGCCGACGACCGCCGAAGCGACGACCGCGGCCGCGAGCAGTCCGAAGCCGATCGTCCGACGACGCGCGCGTCGACGGCCCGCCTGCAGCGCGCCGAGCAAGTCCCGCAGCGAGAGGAACCGATCGTCGGCGCGCGTGGCCAGGCCCTTGCCCAGCGTACGTGCGACCCACCGCGGCACCGCCGTACCTGCCGGCGGCGGCTCGGCCTGTCCGCTCGCGATGCGGGCCCCCAGCTCGGCGAGGGTGCTCCCACGAAACGGCAGCTCGCCGTAGAGCGCCTCCCAGCAGGTGACGCAGAAGCTGAACTGATCGCCGCGCGCATGTGGGAGCTCGCCGGCCCACTGTTCCGGCGGCATGTATGCCGGCGTGCCGACGATCGCACCCGCCATCGTGATGTCGACACGCGTGAGCGACTGGGAGATCGAGAGCTCGTCGCCGGCGGCGATCGGTGCACCGCCGTCGCGCGCCAGACCGAAGTCCATGACGCGAACGCGATCGTCGCTGCCGATCATGATGTTGTCCGGCTTGATGTCGCGGTGCACGAGCCCGGCGTCGTGCGCCGCCGCGACCCCGCTTCCGGCCGCGAGCAGCACCTCGAGGATCTCCGACCAGCGGCGAGGGGCAGCGCGGACCCACGCCGACAGCGTCGTGCCCGTGACGAGCTCCATCGCGACGAAGACGGCCTCGCCGTGCGTGCCGACGTCGTGGACGGTGACGACATTGGGATGCGCGAGGCGTGCGAGCGCCTGGGCCTCGCGCAGCAGTCGTGTGTGGCCCGAGGAGCTGCCGACGTCCGCGTGGAGCAGCTTGATCGCGACCTTGCGATCGAGCTCGGGATCGTACGCGGACCAGACGACGCCCATGCCACCCGCGCCCAGACGCTCGAGCACGAGGTAGCGCCCGATCGACGTGCCGGCGCGGACGAGCTGCGGATCGCCGACGACCGGGCGGTCACCCTCGCCGACGAGCGTGTCCTCCGTTGCGAGGCGAGCGTCCGGTTCCTGCATGGCCGAGCGACCGCGGAGCATAGCCCGGTGCTCACGCCGACGGGGCGAGCGATCGTGGGGAGGATCGCCTACCTCGGCGTGCCCGCGATTTCCTGATCTGAGCGCCGCGAAGGCGCGCGAAGGACATCCTCGAGCCTCGCCGCTTCCACCGGCTTCACCAGGTGCTCGTCGAAGCCCGCCGCGAGCGCTCGCTCGCGGTCCTGCTGCTGCCCGTATCCGCTCATCGCCACGAGCTTCGTCCTGCACTCGGGATGCGCCGCGCGGAAGCGCCGCGCGATCTCGTAGCCGTCGATCCCCGGCAGACCGATGTCCACGATCGCCACCTCCGGCAGCCGATCGAGCAACAGCTGCAGCCCCGAGATCCCGCCATCGGCCGCGCTCACCACATGCCCCCGGCTGCGCAGGTAGGTCTCGAGCATCATCAGCAGGTCTTCGTTGTCGTCGATGACCACGATGTCGAGCGCGCCGGCGGGCGTGGGCGTCGGAGCGGGCGCGGCCTCCGGCTCGCGTGTCGCGACGACCGCGGGAAAGCGCATCGTGAACACGCTCCCGCATCCGATGCCCTCGCTCGCCACGGTCACCCGGCCACCGTGCAGCTCCACCAACCGGCGAACCAGCGAGAGTCCGAGCCCGAACCCCTGCGCGGCGTCCGAGGAGCGATCCACCTGGACGAACGCCTCGAAGATGTCGGGCAGCGACGTCGGCGAGATCCCGCGCCCGTTGTCGGCGACCTCGATCATCACTTCACCGTCCTCGCGGCGCACCGCCAGCCGCACCTGACCGCCGGGATCCGTGTAGCGAGCGGCGTTGGCGACGAGGTTCGCCAGCGCCTGGGTCAGGCGGTCGGCATCCACGACCACGTGCACGTCGTCGCACGAGAACTCCACGTCGAATTGGTGGCGCTTGCGGGCCAGGAGCTGCTCGCACTGCTCGATGGCGTGCTCGACGATGTCGCGCAACGACGCGGACTGGAGGTGGAGCTCCAGCGTGCCGCGCGAGATCCGAGTGAGATCGAGCAGGTCGTCGACGAGGCGCCCGAGGTGCTTCACCTGCCTGCGGAAGACCGGGGTCACGTCGTAGTCG
>CAZFKC010000062.1:0-60951 GCA_964519175.1 uncultured Nannocystaceae bacterium | reverse complement strand
CTTGTCCATCTTCGACGGATCCTGCCCTGCCGCCGGTGCTCCGATCGCACCCGCCGCTCCCTTCGGATCGCCGCAGCCGGCGAGCAAGCAGACGATCGCGAACGCGGGCAGGACGAGCGGGTGTCGCATCCCGGGCATCCTCGCACGTTTCTCGGCCGACGCGGCTCAGCCCGCGATGTGGTCGGCGCACACCGCCTCGAGCACCGCGTTGATGTGGCCGATCTGCATGAACAGCTCGTCGGTCGGCAGGCACAGATCGCCGGCGTAGATGTGCTCGCCGAGCCCATTGCCGCTGTAGTGCTGCATGAAGGTCAGGATCCGCGCGGCGAACTCCGCGCCCGTGCCGTCGTCGTTGTCGGGCACCGGCATCCACGGATCGCACGTGTCCATGTCGGAGGACACCAGCGCGAGCACCCCCGTCGACGTCGGGGGCTTCACCGCGCCGATGCGCGCGAACCACTCCGTCGGATCGCCCGCCGAGCCCGTGCGCGCGGGCGTCTCCTCGGGATCTAGGCTGTCGTCGTCGTCGTCCTCGTCGGTGATGAGCACGATGACGAGCGCCGCGTCCTCGCGCAGGAAGCCCTCGTTGCACGCGCCCGGGGCCGCGAGCTCGCTCGAGATCGCCGCGATCGCGGTGTCGAGCGTCTTCTCGTCGCTGTCGTAGTTCGTGCCGACCGCGAACAGACAGCCGAGCGTCGACAGGCTGTCGGTCTCGCTCACGAAGGGCGGATGATTGTCGTCGCCCCAGCACGAGTCGCCCGCGAGCAGCGATCCCGATCGCGACAACGCCCCGCGTACCTGACACTCGGCCGGCTGGTAGTCGGGCGCGACCTCGGTCGTCGTGATGCCGATGTGGTACGAGCACAGCCCGCCCAGCACCTCGTCGAGCAGATCCGTGAAGTTCGACAGCGCCGGCACGAGCGTGCCGAAGTCGTCGGTCATGCTGCCGGAGTTGTCGACGACGAACAGGATGTCGATCGCGTCGCACGTCCCGATCGCCGCGCCGCAGCCCGGGCCGCCGGTCGAGCTCGAGCTCTCGTCGCTCGTGCCCGGCAGCGTCGTGGTGCTCTCGGCGCTCGTCGAGAGCGAGCCCACGCTCGTCGACATCGTCGCGCCGGTGCTGCTCTCCGGGCTCGCGGTCGACGAGCCGCCGGTGTCGGCCACCGCGCCGCTCTGGCACGTGCCGTCGGCCCCGCAGTGCTGGCCCGCGTCGCAGTGCGCGTCCTCGGTGCAGGGCAGCCCCAGCGTGTCGGGCACCTTGCACGCCCAGAGCGCAGCGAGCATCGCGGCCGGGAGCGCCCGTCGCATTCGCCGGTGATGCTACCGCGTCGGCGCGGTGAAAGAACTAGTCCTCGCCCCACCACGCGAGCTCGTCGAGCTCCGGCGCCTCGGGGTTGGCGACGTGCGCGCGGAACACCACGGCCCATCGCTTCATGAGGTCGAGGTCGTCGCGCACGCGCAGATCCGTGTCGAGCTCGAGCTCGAGCGCCTGCGGATCGCGGGGCTGCAGGCGTTGGTGGGGCAGGAGCTGGCCGTGCGCCGCCTCCCAGGCCCGCACGCGCCCGGCCCCCAGGCGGTCGGCCTCCGCGATCGCGCGCGCGGCCCAGCCCTCGATGTCGTCGGCCCAGGGCTCGACGGCTCCGTTCGCGGGATCGAGCGTCACGATGTCGCGGCGGTGGATCCCGAACTGCCGGCCGTGCACGTCCTCGGCGAAGAAGTAGAGCTTGTTCGCGTGGCGCCACGGCCCGCGCCAGAGCGTGAGCGCGTTCCACTCGTCGTCCCCGCGGATCGACGCCACCGTGCACGATGGCCGCACGTAGAGCGCGCCGTCGAGCGTACGGAATCCGTCTTTCAAGTGGAGCAGGGATTCGAGCTCCAGCACACGCTCGCGATCGGCGGTGATCGGCACCTCGCGCAGGCGCTGCGGTACGCGGCTCGACGCGGACGATGCCCGCGCGAGCAGCTCTGCGAGTGCGCGGTGCTTGGCCATCGGCCCGAGCATACAACGGTGGGCCGGCAGACCTTCCCACGCCTGCGCGATCACGAGCGCGGAGCCCGGGTTCCCGCGCCCGGTGTGAGCGAGGCGGAACGTCGCGGGCGGCGATCGTGGTGCTGCCGCCGCCGTCCGCCTGCTAGCGTCGACCCCATGCTTCGTATGCCGCTTCGTCGTGCATGGCTTCCCCTGATCCTGCTGCTCGGCCCGACCTCCGCGGCGGCCAGTGATCTGCGCTTCAACCAGACCGCCGCCGGCAACGTCACCGCGACCGGCAACACGCTCGGGCTCTCGAAGGAGCCGAACCTGAACGGTCCCGGCACCGAGGACTCGATCGGCACGTTCATCACGACGGACGGCGCGTCGGTCGACACGCATCCCGCGAACCCGGGCAACCCGTGGTTCGTCGGCACCACCGACGACTGGACGGAGAACTCCTCGGCGGCCGATCTCGTGCTGCCGCTCGAGTCCGAGGTGCTCTACGCGGAGCTCGTGTGGGGCGGCAGCAGCTACTACAACACCGAGGACGTGCGGGCCAGCATCAACCTGCCGGTCGCGCTGAGCTTCGGCGGCGACACGATCGACGTCGACTCCGATCCGCTCACCGACCTCGACGTCGACGAGACCTCGGCGCAGGGATTCCTCGCGCACTACTACAGTCGCAGCGCCGACGTGACCGCGTTCGTCGCGGAGCACGGCGCCGGCACCTACGAGGTCGCGGGCGTCCCGGCCACGCAGGACACCGCGATCAACTCGCTGAACGCCGCGGGCTGGACGCTCGTCGTCGCGTACCGCAACAGCGCCGAGCCGATCCGCAACCTCACGGTGTTCGTCGGCGGCTCGTTCGTCGACGAGCTGTCCACCGAGGACTACTCGTTCGCCGGGTTCTGCACGCCGCCGATGGGCGACTTCGACGGCTTCGCGGTGGTCAGCGCGATCGAGGGCGATGCGGACCTCACCGGCGACGGGCTCGCGATCGCCGAGACCGCCGCGGATCCGTTCGTCGATCTGCTCGGGCCCAACAACCCGGTCGACAACTTCTTCGCGTCGCAGATCAACGATCCCGACGGCAACCTCGACACCACCGGCACGTTCGGCGATCGCAACCACGATGCGGTGCTGGGCGTCAACGCCGAGGCCGGCCGGCAGGGCTGGGACATCACGCGCGTGCCGCTGTCGTCGGCGGACGGCCAGCTCAGCAACGGGCAGACCGAGGCCGTGCTGCGCACGCAGACGACGGACGACTCGTTCGTGCCCACGACGGCCGCGTTCGCGATCCGGGTCAACTCGCCGGACTTCTCGGGCGAGGGCACGCTGGCCGCGGCCGATCCGGATGCACTCGCGATCGACGAGGTCAGCACGATCACGATCGACATGAACAACGTCGGGTTGGTGAACGCGGACGACATCGTGCTCGTCGCCACGCTGCCGAACGGGCTCGAGCTGGACTCGTTCACCATCGACGGCAACGACGGCGACATCGACGGCAACCCGGTCGCGGCGGCGGATCTGACCAGCGGCGTGGAGATCGGCACCGTCGGGCCCGACACGACGGTGCAGATCGCGATGCAGGTGCACGCCTCGGCGCCGCCGGACGACGAGGATCTCGGCTGGGTGATCCAGCCGCAGTGGAGCTACGCGTACGTCAGCTGCGTCGGCGAGGCGCCGCTCGAGGAGCCGTTCTTCGCGAGCGACGTCGTGATCGAGTACGTGCCGGCGCCGGACACCACGGGCGGCGCGGAGAGCAGCTCGGACGACGGCGGCGCGGACACGACGGGCACCGGCGCCGAGTCGGACAGCATGTCGGCCTCGAACAGCGAGGGCGACGCGAGCGCGTCGGCGACCGCGACGGAGTCGGACAGCGACAGCGACAGCGCCGACTCCTCGGAGGGCGGCATCAGCGACAGCTCGGGCCAGACCAACGGCGACGACGGCTGCGGGTGCAGCAGCGACCCGCGACAGGGTGCGGGCGGCCTCGCGCTGCTCGGCCTGGCGCTGGGCCTGGTCCGTCGCCGCCGAAGCTGACCGAGGCTACGTCCCGCGGCGTCGCGACCGTCGCATCGGGAGCACGCCGCGGGCGAACTTGCCCTGGAACGGCTCCGCGGCGAGGCCGTGGTCGACCAGGCGGTGGTCGCGGAAGCGCAGGAAGATCGCCCGGTTCATGTATGCGCGCGCCGTGGCGCGGTGCAGCGTGAACAGGGCGACGTCCTTGCCGAGCGCGGCGAGCTCGAGCACGCGGCGCAGCGCGGTGACGGTGGTCTGCAGCGGGCGCAGCTTCGGGGGCAGCACCGGCTGGTGGGGCGACAGGCTCGTCACCGTCGACGACAGGAAGCCGAACGACACCACGAGGTAGCTCGCGGCGTCGGCGGGCAGGGGGCCCTCGAAGACGTCGTAGCGCCGCCACGGCTGGCGATCGAGGCGCTGGTAGTAGGCCTCGTGCTCGGCGGCCTCGAGCGCGCGTCGCTGGCTGCGGCGGCCACGTTGCACTGCGAGCGCGAGTCCCAGGCTGCGCGCCTGTGCAGGCGGATGCACGTCGAGCGCGACGAAGCTCGTGCCGAACAGATCCTCGAGGTACGGCGTGCCGAACCCGGCGCCGAGATCGAAGCGCGCCTCGGCCTCGATCGGGATCCGCGAGAAGCCGAGCCCGGGCTCGTCCTTGATCCAGTCGTAGATGCCGAGGATCGTGTTCGTGGATCCGGCGTAGAGCTTGATCGCGCCGCCGGTCGCGACGACGCGCTCGATCCAGCCGAGCAACGCGGCATCGTCGTCGAGCAGCCTGGGCAGCCACTCGTTCGCGATGCGTTCCTGCGAGGCCTCGGCCACGCCGAACACGGCCGCCACCGCGTTCTGCATCAGCACCTCGAGGTATGGCACTGCGTGCTCGGGATGCTCGGCCAGCTCGTCGAGCCGGTGCAGCGTCCGACGCGTGCTGCCGGCGTCGCGCTCGTACAGCTCGAACAGCTTGCGGTTGACCGCGTTCATGCGGCTGCCGGCCAGCCGCATGACCCGCGTCGGGATGTCCGGGTCGCTGACGCGGGCCTGCCAGTGCGACGCGCCGAGGCACGCGCGCATGAACGTGAGCGGCTCCTTGGTGACGAGCCGCGCGACGATGCGGACCGCACGGTCGAGCGTCTCTTCGTCGGAGACGTGCACGTCGGCGAGGGCCTGGATCAGCGCCTCGTTGCTGCGGCGCGAGCCGCTGCCGAGCCGCTCGAGAAAGGCTTCGTCGGTCAACGTGGGCTCCTTGGTAGCACGGCGGCCGGCCCAGACCCGCCCCCCGAGCGACCCCATGGAAGCGCCGATAAGATAGATTATGTAAAGTCAGAGCACGGGATTTCGGGGCGTGCAGGCCCGTCCACGGCGATTCCCGCCGCAGCCCCGATCGCCCACGAGCACGACCGCGCTCAGCGGATCGGCAGCCAGAAGCGCGACAGCGGCAGCCAGATCCGTTCGGCGCGGCCCTTCACGTTGCCGCGTGGGACGAACGGCCTCGGGCGCTCCGCGTTCGGGTCGATGAAGTTCGTCGGGTCGACCGCCTTCGCGGCCGCACGCGTCGCCAGCGACTTCGCCGACTCGCGCGTCGGACACAGGCCCTTGCGGCAAGCGAGCCGCACGACCGTCTGCGACTCCGGCACGCCGAACACGAACGTGAACGCCTCGTCGTCCTCGCCGGCGAGCCCGTTCGCGACCACCGAGTCGTCGGCGGTCAGGCCCGCGGCCGAGCCGATCGCGGCGACCTTCGCGGCCAGCCCTTCGTCGGGCCGCAGCCAGGCCTCGAGCTCGAGCGTGTGCTCCTTGCCGCGCACCGTGCCCTCGAGCCGCACGCGATCGAACTCGGCGAGCTCGGGCGCACCGACCGGCACCTCTTCCCAGCCCGGCACCTCGCCGCCGGTCAGCAGCACCCGCAGCTTGCGACGGTCCGCGGCCGCGGCCGGCATGCCCTCGGCGACCTTCTTCAACAGCTCGATGCCCTTGTTCGCGTCGGTGCAGAACGACGCGCCGCACTCCAGCACGATCACGATCTCGCGCACCGGGTCCGTGACGACGTAGACCGGACCCTCGGGCCGCACGACCCGCAGCGCATCGTCGCCCGCGCCCGGCACGAGCTCGCTGATGCGCTCGGCCGAGCCCGAGCCGCTGCCGAAGCCGCGCAGCGCCGCGTCGCGCACGAACGACGTGCCCTCGGTGGGCTTGCGGAACGCCCGGATCCGCACGGTGTCCTTCGCGCTCGCCACACTGCCGGGCTTGCCGCCCGGGTGCACGAGCCTGCGCTCGAAGAAGTGCTCGCGCGCGTCGCTGCGCCCCGACCAGTGCGTCGTGTAGCGCACCGCCTTCGGGGCCTCGAGGATCACCCGCGCGTCCTGGGCGTGGTTGCGGTGGAACTTCGCGATGACGTCGCCGACGAGCAGGCCGAGCTTCGCGTCGTCCTTGCACACGCCCGCGCCGCACGACAGGTGCAGCACTGCCTGCGCCTGCTCGAGCAGCACCACCGCCTGGCGGTTCTCGGCGTCGCTCGACACCACCAGCCGATCGACGCCCGCACCGACCTCGAGCGCCCGATCGCGCTCCGGGCCGCCCTTGGCGCCCGCGAGCAGCTCGGCCACGGTCGTGGGCTTGCCGCCCGGCAGCCCGGCGACCGCGGTCTCGAACACGTGCTCGTGCCCGAGCGTGGGCTTGCGCCACACCTCGAGCATCACGTCGTGGCTCTCCGAGCGGTGGCTCGCGAGGTACGTGATCGCGTCGTGGCGCCCGTCCTCCTGCTCCACCACGCCGTCGTCGCGCTGCATCGTGAACAGCGTGTCGTCGGTGAGGTCGCGCAGATCGGTGAGCGACAGCAGGTGATCGGCACCGACCGCCTCGACCGTCACCGACCACTGCAGCGAGTCGTGCGACTGGTTGCGGTTGTCGCCCATCACGAGCAGGTGCCGATCGGGCACCTTCCACACGTGGGGCTTGGGCGCGAGGTCGTCGCGATCCTCGATGCTGTTCATGTACCGGACCACGTAGGTGTGGCCGTCGATCGTCTCCTCGTAGAGCTGGCAGTTCGGCACCGTCTTGGTGCCGGTGTCGTCGAGGCAGCGCTCGGAGAGCTGCTTGCGCTCGAGCACCTGGAAGTCGGCGTCGCCCTCGCGCTTGATCGAGACCTCGCGGCCGACCACGCGCACCTCGTCCCCGGGCAGGCCGATGACGCGCTTGATGAAGTCCTCGGTCTCGTCGAGCGGGTAGCGGAACACCACCACCTCGCCGCGCTCGATGTTGCGGAACGACTCGCCCACCACCGTGGTGGTGAACGGGATCTGCACGCCGTAGACGAACTTGTTGACGAAGATGTGATCACCGGCGCGCAACGTCGGCATCATCGAGCCCGAGGGGATCTTGAACGGCTCGTAGAAGCACGAGCGCAGCCCCAGCGCGACCATCACCGCGATCGCGACGTTCTCGAGGGTCTCGCGCAGTGCACTCTTGCGCGCGAAGCTGGCGTGCTGGTGCAGCAGCTCGTCGAGCCGCTCGGCCTGCTCTTCCACGACCGGCCAGTTCTCCGCGACGCGGTTGGTGTCGATCGCGGCGAGGCACGCATACATCGCCTCGGCGGGCTCGGCGGCGATGCGCGAGCCGTGGCGCTTGAGGATGCGGCGCGCTTCCTTCTGGAGCAGCCGCGCGGCCGCCTTGATGTTGCGCGGCGAGCGAGGCTTGCGCTCGCCGGCGGGCTCGGTGCTGGGCGGCGGCGGCGGCTCGGGCACCTGCTGCCCTCCCCCGCCCTGACCACTCCCACCGCCCGGACGCGCGGACACCTCGCTCACCCGTCCTCCAGGCTGAGCACGGCGTGGAACGCTTCCTGCGGGATCTCGACGCTGCCGATCGCCTTGAGACGCCGCTTACCCTTCTTCTGTTTCTCGAGCAGCTTGCGCTTGCGCGTGATGTCGCCGCCGTAGCACTTCGCGGTGACGTCCTTGCGCATCGCCTTGACCGTGGTACGCGCGATGACCCGCGAGCCGATCGCCGCCTGGATCGCGACCTCGAACTGCTGCCGCGGCACGAGGTCCTTCATCTTGATGCAGAGGTCGCGGCCGCGGTTGTAGGCGGTGTCGCGGTGCGTGATGAGCGAGAGCGCGTCGACGTGCTCGCCGTTCACCAGCAGATCGAGCCGCACCATGTCGCTCGTGCGGTGCCCGGCCAGCTCGTAGTCGATGCTGGCGTAGCCGCGCGAGCGACTCTTCAGCGTGTCGTAGAAGCCGAACACCACCTCGGCGAGCGGCAGCTCGTAGGAGAGCTGCACGCGCGTGGGCGTGAGATACCGGAGATCCTTCTGCACGCCGCGCCGCTCTTCGCAGAGCTTGAGGATCGGCCCGACGTACTCCTGCGGCAGCTGGATGCGCGCCGCGATCACCGGCTCCTCGATCGACTCGGCATCGCCGATGTCGGGGAACTTGGCGGGGTTGTCGATGACCTTCGTCTCGCCCCCCTTCAGGTGCACGATGTACTTCACGGAGGGCGCCGTGGTGATGAGATCGAGATCGTACTCGCGCTCGAGCCGCTCTTGGACGATCTCCATGTGGAGCAGGCCCAGGAAGCCCAGGCGGAAGCCGAAGCCGAGCGCCAGCGAGGTCTCGGGTTCGTAGGAGAAGCTGGCGTCGTTCAGCGACAGCTTGGCCAGCGCGTCGCGCAGGTTCGGGTACTCGGCGTTGTCCGTGGGGAAGACGCCGGCGAAGACCATCGGCTGGATCTCCTTGAAGCCCGGCAGCGGCTCGATGCTGGGGTCGTCGACGGCGGCGAGGGTGTCGCCGATCTTGCTGTCGCCGACCTCCTTCACGTTGCAGACGATGAAGCCGACCTCGCCCGCGGACAGCTCGGCGAGCTCGACGATCTCGGGCGCGAACACGCCGACGGAGATGACCTGGTAGGCCTTGTTGGTGGCCATCATGCGCACCTGATCGCCGGGGCGCAGCCGCCCCTCGAACACGCGCACCATCGAGATGACACCCTTGTAGCTGTCCCACCAGCTGTCGATGATGAGCGCGCGCGGGTTGGCGTCGCGATCGCCCTTGGGCGGCCGGATGCGATCGACGATGGCGATGAGCAGGTCGTCGATGCCGATGCCGGTCTTGGCCGACACTGCGAGCGCCTCGCTGGCGTCGATGCCGACCATCTCCTCGATCTCGCTCTTGGCCTTCTCGATGTCGGCCGAGGGCAGATCGATCTTGTTGATGACCGGGATGATGTCGAGGCCCTCGTCGAGCGCCATGTAGACGTTCGCGAGCGTCTGGGCCTCGACGCCCTGCGCGGCATCGACGACGAGCAGCGCGCCCTCGCAGGCCTTGAGGCTGCGCGACACCTCGTAGCCGAAGTCGACGTGGCCGGGCGTGTCGATGAGGTTCAGCTCGTAGGTCTCACCATCCGGCGCCGTATAGGCCATGCGCACGCTCTGCGCCTTGATGGTGATGCCGCGCTCGCGCTCGATGTCCATGCGGTCGAGGTACTGCGCCTTGGCATCGCGCTCGGCGACGAGGCCGGTCGCGCCCATCAGGCGATCGGCGAGCGTGCTCTTGCCGTGATCGATGTGCGCGATGATGCAGAAGCTGCGGATCTTGCTCTGCGGCGGGGCGGTGGGTATCAAGGCGTGGCTTGCGGCAGGGGTATCATATTGGCCGCCGCTTGCCGAAGCTCGCCTGCCCCCCTAGAGTATCCCCGTGCGTGATTTCTGCGGTGGTGGGCGATGGCCCCTCGGCCTCGTCGTGGGGGCGATCGTGCTGGGTGTGGCCGGATGCGGGCCGGAGAAGCCGAAGTCGAAGGCCCCCGACGAGACCGCCGAGCAGGAGACGGCGGCCGCCCCGCCCAATCCGAACCTGCGCGCGTTGGTCGTGGACACCGCGCGCTGCTCGGCGCGCGGTGGGCGGACCGATCAGGTCGATCTGAACCACGACGGGCGTGGCGATCTCGTGGCGATCTACGAGGGCGCGCAGGGCGAGAAGCTGGCCTGCAAGCAGGCCGACTTCAACTTCGACGGCCGGCTCGACGCCTACTTCCACTACGACGACAAGGGGGAGATCGTCCGCGAGCAGTTCGATCTCGACTTCGACGGTCGCATCGATCTCGGGCGGCACTACGAGAAGGGCCAGCTCACGCTCGACGAGCAGGACATCAACCGCGACGGCTACGTCGACGCATGGCGGCGCTACGACAAGGGTCGGCTGCTGCGCATCGAGACCGATCGCGACGGCGACGGCAAGCCCGACATGTACACCCACTACCTCGCGGGCAACATCGATCGCGTCGGCTACGACGTGAACGGTGACGGTCGCGTCGACCAGTGGGACCACGACGCGGCCCGACGCGCGCGGCTCGCGGAGGCCTCGCGCGCGACCAAGAAGAGCGAGGCGGCGCCGAAGGCCGAGGAGTACGTCGAGGAGCCCGGCAAGGACAAGGGCAAGACCGACGCGCCCGCGGCCGATGCGGGCAAGGACGACAAGAAGGCCAAGGACAAGGGCAAGGGCAAGACCGACGCCGCGAAGGCGGATCCGGCGAAGACGGACGTCAGCAAGCCGCCGCCGACGAAGGCCGACAAGGGCAAGCTCGCGACGCCGACGACGGAGACACCGAAGCCCGACGCCGCGAAGCCACCGGCCGCCAAGCCCGACGCGAGCAAGCCCGACGCGAGCAAGCCGGCCGCGACGCCCGAGCCGGCGAAGCCCACCGCGAAGCCCGAGCCGACGAAGCCGACCGTGCAGAAGCCTCCGGCCGCCGCGGCCCCGCCTCCGCCGGTGAAGCCGAAGGGCGCACCTGCGCCCGCCAAGTAGTCGCGCGCCGCGTCGTCGCGCGTGCGCGGCATCTCTCGGCGACGTTTTGCGGTAGGCTACGCGCGCGAACGAGATGGCCGATCCGGAAGCGACCGAACCCGAGGAGCCCCGTGAGCTCGTCACCGACGACGAGGCGGAAGACGACGTGTTGGACGAGGACTCGGACTTCGGTCCGCCGTTCACCGCGAAGAGCTTCGGCGGCGCGTTCGTGTGGGCCCGAGGCGATCAGTACGTCGCCACGGTGCTGCGCGTGAAAGAGGGCGAGAACGTCGTCGTCTCCACGCAGAACCGCAAGGACATGCACGTGATGCTGACCGGTGGGCGGGGCATCCTCGAGGTGCACGACGGCACCGAGCTCGATCGCGTCGAGCTGCTGCCCGCGGCGCCGGTGTTCATCGATCCGGGCCGGAACTATCGCCTCGTGGCCATGACCGAGGTCGAGCTGTTCACGGTCTACAGCCCGATGAATTGATTTTCTTTCGCAGGGGCTACGCCCCTACGCTCCGGCGCGAGTCGAGCCCTTTGGGCTCGGCTCGCTTGTCGCTACCCCCGGCCGCGAGAGCGGCCGCCGCGACCGTGTCGCGGACGCTCGCAAGAGGCGCTCGCCCTTGGCGAGCGACTCTTCCGGCGTTGGTTTGCTGCTTTCGGGCGCTCGTCATCGGACGCCGCGATCGTCTTCGTCTTCGTCTTCGTCTTCGTCTTCGTCTTCGCGGTCACAGGCACTCGAGCTGGGGGTCGCCGGGGGTGTGGCAGCGCAGGCAGACGCGGCGGTTGTGGCTTGCGAGGGCGTCGCAGCGGGGGGAGCGGGCGAAGTCCGGGCCGTGGGGGCTCACGTCGAGGCCGGGCAGCGATGCGGAGGACGTCGCGTGGCAGGCGAGGCAGCTGTCCTCCGTGTGGCACGAGACGCAGGCGCCGATGTTGCGCTGGGCCGCGTGGGCATGGCCCTGCGCCATCCCGGGTGGTCCCGACCAGTTCGCGGGGTGGAACTGCAGCTGGCCGCCGATGCCGAACTCGCCGTCTTGGCGATCGCCGAAGCCGACGCGCTCGTGGCAGCCGATGCAGAAGCTCTGCTGGCGGTGGCAGCTCGAGCAGTCGGAGACCGCCGCGCGGGCATCCATCGCGTGGATCGTCAGGTAGTCACCCGCGTGGATCCGCATCGGTCGGATCGGGCCGTCGTGGCAGTCGATGCAGAACTGATCGTCGTGACAGCTCGCGCACAGCTTCGCGTTCGTCTTCGACTGCACCGCGTGGTCCTCGACGAACAGCAGATCGTGCGCGGCACCCCACGACGACGCGCCCTTCGGCACGAGCGCCGGCAGCGTGCGATCGTCCTGCGCGCGCACCATCAGCCGGCCGTCGGCGCCGCTCGGGTGACACGCGCCGCAGCGATCGGTCGCCGTGAAGCCGTCGTGGCACGTGAGGCACGACTGCTCGGTGGGCAGCTGCAGCACACTGCCGAGCCGCACCTTCGTCATGTCGCCGTGGCAGCTCGCGCAGTCCTGCCCGAGCTTGCCGTGCAGCTTGTGGTTGAAGGTCAGCAGCGGCCGAGGCATGCGCAAGGACGCCGTCACGCGGTGCTCCGCGTCGACCGACGTGTGGCAGAGCTCGCAGCGCGCCGGCTCGTCGGCCGGCTTGGGATGCTGCGGCCCGTGGCAGCCGTCGCACGCCGCACCCGTGGGCACCAGCAGATCCGACGAGCGCGTGCTCTTGCCCGCACGGTCGTGGCAGCGGCTGCAGTCGAGCCCCATCGCGAGGTGCTGACCATGCGTGAACCGCAGCGGGATGTCCTGCGCGGGATACACCGCGCTGCCGCGCATCGTCGGCCCCGTCGCGGCCCCGGTGGTCGCCGGAATCTCGCCGCGTGCGCGCGGCGGCTTGCCCTGGCGCAGCACCGGCCCGCGCCCGACGCCCGCCGGCCGCGACGTGCCCTTGCCGACCGTCGCCGGCGCAGCGCCGAGCCGCAGACCCCAGCCGACGAGCAACGCCCACACGAGCACGACGAGCCAGCGCGCGTGTCTCATCGCCGACCTCCGCGGACCTGCCAGTCGACGCTCAGCATCGCGAGCGCGCGGAAGGCCGTGCGATAGAACGTGGTGAACAGCTGCTCGCCGACGACGTTGAGGTAGATGCCGTGCGCGATGCGGAGGTTGCCGCCGGCCTGCAGCGCGACGCTGTAGCCGCGCCGCGCGGCCACCAGATCGTCCTTGTAGCCCACCACGAACATGCGGCCGTCGAGCGCGAGCCGGTCGTAGACGACGTGCGTGCGCGTGTCGATGTCGCCACCGATGCGCGAGCCGCCGTAGCCACCGAGCCCGTACAGATCGGCCCGCATCGCGAAGCGCCGCCGCCGGTACGACGCGCCCCCTGCCCCACCGCCGCCGAACGAGCTCTTGTCGCGCGGCGTCGTCGAGAGCGCCGCAGTGTCGCCGGCATGGAACACGCGGCCGTTGAACCGCCCGTAGAGCGTCCAGTACGGACCCGGGCGCACCTCGTAGACCACGCGCACGTCGTCGATCGGCTCGGTCGCGAACACGTTGAAGATCGAGTCGAGATCGAACGCCGGGATCGTGCGGATGTACTGTGCGCGCACCGTGTGCAGCTCGGTCACCGCCCACGACAGCGCGGTGCTGAGATCGTCGATGCGCCCGGTGCCGAGGTTGTAGCGGCTCGCGAAGCTCGGCGAGACCTTGCCGCCGGCGAGCCGCAGCGCGATGGTGCTCGTGACGAACTCCTGATCGACGCCGGTCGACAGCCCGCGCATGCCGTCCGGCCCCACCAGATCGTCGGTGAGCCCCGACGGCGTCCACGTGCGCCGGTAGGCGAAGCGCGCGTCCATGAACTTCACGTCGGCCAGCGAGAACGCGGCGCCCACCATCGGCGTGCTCGCGCGATCGCTCGAGGTGTTCTGCGTGCCGTCGAGCTCGAACGTGGGGAAGCCGAAGATGTCCGAGGCGTCGACGCGGAAGCCCCCGAAGGCCTCGACCGCGATGTGGGCCGGCGTCCGCACCCGCACCCAGCCGCCGTCGAACGCGTAGAAGTCGAGCCCCGACATCTCGAACTGCCGGCCCAGCTTCAGGTCGACGACGCCGCCGAGGTTGCGCCCCTCGAGGTAGCCGTAGAGCAAGTCGATCTGCCGACCGTCGAGCTCGTTGATCATCCGCGCCGCGTCGCCGCCCGCACCGCGCGTGAAGGTGCCGAAGTCGTGGCGGATCCGCAGGCTCGAGACGATCTGCAGCTGACCGTCCTCGGCGCGCCGCTCCAGCTCGTCGACTTCCTTCGGCGGCAGGATGCGGTAGACGCCGACGCCGACGTACTGCACCAGCCGGCGGCGGCTGAGCAGCGCGCCCTCGGGGCCGGGCACGCGCACCATGTAGCCCTCGCCGATCGTGCGCGAGACGGTGCGGACGTCCGCCGCGCCGGCGTCCTCGGCGATCGCGAGGCCGAGCCCGCCCGCGAGCGCCCACGCGCATCGGCGTGCACCTCGGACCCGCGCGCGCGCGCCGAGCCGCGGGCTCGTCGGACGGGCGTGGCGCTCCGGCACGGGCGGTATGCTATCCATGCCGGGCAGCTTCGAGAACGAGCGCGGGCTGGTCTTTCGCGCCGGTCGTGGGCCGGCTCGGGAACCGCGGCGGGCTCCGGCTGTCGAGCACGACAGATGCCCCTGCCCCGCCCGCGCGCCCTGGCCACGACGCTCCTGCACCCCTCGTTGGCCCTGCTGCTCACGGCGTGCGTCCACGGCGCTGGGCGCAAGGCGAGCACGAACGCGGCGTTCGTCGACGCGTCACCGGTCGGCGTGGGCGACGAGGAGGCCGAGCGCCTGGCCGAGCTGGCGAAGGGCGATGCCGATCTCCGGGCCGTCCGGCTCGATCGCCTGCTCGATCTCTTCGACGCGGCGCGGTTCGCCGACGACGCGGCCGCCCGCGACACGCTGTGGCTCGCGCTCGGTGGGCACGGCAGCGGCCGCGGCCCCGAGGCCACGCGCGAGGCGCTGTCGCGGCTGCTCACCGAGGCGATGGCGCTCTCGGAGCAGCGCTTCCGCGATCCCGAGACCACGCAGCTCGTCAACGACGCGATCGCGATGCTCAGCACCGATCTCTCGACGCCGAGCAGCGCCGACGATCTCGCGGTGCGCACGCTGTCGTACCGCACGCTCGCGCGCGACGGCCATCCGCGGCTGCGGGACAACGCGCACTGGCGGCTCTACGATCACGTGCGCGGCACGCTGGCGGCCGCCGTCGCGGCGCCGCCCGATCACCGCATCGATCTCGCGGTGCAGGCCCGCTACGTCGAGCGCGAGAGCGTCGCCGCCGATCTCGACGACGCGCCGGTGCACGTGCATCCGCGCTGGGCCGGCGCCGCGGGGCTGGTCCAGCTGCTCACCGCCGAGCGCGACGCCCTCGCGGCTGCGTCCGCCTGGGGCGGCGTCGTGCAGGCGCGCGCCGGCCTCGACGACGAGCTCGGGCGCACGGTGCTCGCGACGTTGCCCGCGGCGCGACCGGCCGAGCTCGCGAGCGTGGTGCGCCCGCGCGGCACGGGGCACCGCGAGAGCCTCGCGCCGGTCGCGAAGGTCGGCGGCGGACGCATCGAGATCGATCTCGGCCGTCCGCAGGCGAACACGCTGCCGCTCGACGGCGACGACGTGACCGACGTTGCCGAGCGGCTGCGGGCCGTGCTCGCGCAGGACGGCCGCGGCGTGGTGCTGCTGGTCGCGGCCGCCGACGTGCCCGCGCCCGAGCTGCGTCGCGCGCTGCGGGCACTGCGTCGCGCACAGGCCGGTCGGGTCGAGCTCGCGATCGCCGAGCCGCACGCGGAGGGCGGCAACGTGGTGACGGCGCTGCCGCTCGAGCTCGTGCGCCCCGAGGACGTCGGTGCGGGCGCGCAGGCGATGATGGGCTCGCGGATCCACGCGCACATCGGTGGGCGCGGGGTCGAGCTCGCGCTCGACGGTCGCTGGCTGTCCGGCGAGCCCGACGACGCCGCCGTGCTCGCACGCCGCGTCGACGCGCTCGTGAAGGCCTATCCCCGCGAGCGCACCGTGCGGGTGACGATCGGCCCCGACGCCAGCTTCGAGCAGATCGTCGATGCGCTCGTCGCCCTCGAGGGCGGCGCGACGCCCCGCTTCGCCGCGATCGGCTGGGCCCCCGACGAGAGCCGGCCCTCGGGCAAGGGCGATCCCGCGGTCGACAAGCTGCTCGCGGGTCGGCTCGCGTGGGCCGATCTGCGCAAGGTCGAGATCCAGCAGCCGTTCACGCTCGCCGGCGAGGACCAGCAACGCCTGCGCTCGTTCGCCGACGCGGTGCCGAAGTGCCTGCCCGAGCTACAGGTCGCGCCGAAGCGCGCCGAGCCGGTCGAGGTGCGGGTGACGTTGGCCGAGGGCCGCGTCAGCGCGATCGAGCCCGGCGCGATCGCGGGCGTGAAGGGCAAGGCGCTCGACGCCCTGCGCGCGTGCCTGAAGGACGAGGGCTACGGCCTGCGGCTCCGCGAGCACCGCGACACGATCGCGGTGACCCTGAAGATCGCACGTCAGCCGTAGCGCGACCGACCGCTAGTGCGCCGCGCGGATGAGCGCCTGCTCGGCGCTCTCGACCTCGCGGGCGAACTCGGAGAAGCGCGCGTAGTCGTCGACCGTGACGACGCCGGGCCGCACCGTCGAGCGCAGCTCGAGCTTCGCGTGGTCCTGGCCGACGCCGCCGCCGGCGAGCTTGCGCTCGTAGCGACCGAAGGGCCCCTCGATCTTCACCGCCTCGGGCAGCTCGCGCAGCACGCTGCCGTGCACGCGCAGCGTGAGCTCGACCCGCAGATCGGGCGAGAACGGCACGACCATCCCCGTCTTGCGCGACGGCAACGCGGTCATGCGCGCGGCGATCGACAGCGGCAGCGGATCGGCGCGCAGGATGAGCGCGTCGCCCTGGCGGATCGCGTACTCGCGCGCCGTCGCGGTGAAGGTCAGCACGAGCGGGCGATCGAGCTGCTTCTCCTCGAGGATCTCGAGCTCGCCGAGGCTCGCGCCGCGCAGCCAGCCGAGCTCGGCCTGCTGGAACAGCTCGCGGATCCGATCGCGGTCGACCTCGCGCAGCGCCTGTCGCCACGCGATCGCCTCGCCGCCCTGCAGCGTGATCTTGCCGGCGACCTTGGCCGCGCCCTCGTCGTCGAGGTCGATCGTCAGCGCCCAGCTGCGGCGATCGAGCAGCGCGTCCCTGGCCGCGGGCAGCTTCACGGGCCCGGACGGCCCGTCGCCCGCATCGAGGTGCACGCGCAGCGCGTCCGTGCCCGCGTACCCCGGCGCGAGGTAGCCGAGCGGCATCACCTTCGACGCGGTGAGCACCATCAGCGGATCGTCCGAGCCCGGCAGCTCCACCGCGAGCATCGCGGCCGCGTACTCCTCGAGCATCGGATGCCCGCCGGGCAGCGGCGCGGCGCCGAAGCGATCGCGCGCGAGCCACAGCTCGGCCGGCACCCCGGCCTCGCGCAGCATCGTGCGCAGCAGCATGAGCCGGCTGCCCGCGCGGGCGGCCAGGGTCGCGGTCGACGACGCCCCGAGGTCGCCGCCGTCCTCGACGTTCTCGACCACCCAGCTCCATAGCGCGAGGAGCCGCGCACGCGGGTCGCGTTCGTCGCCCACGAGCTTGCGCACGAGCCGGCGCAGCTCGACGTTGCTGCGCCCGCCGTGGCGGATCTGCACCGCGAGCCCGTCGAGGTACTCCGGCACCGAGACGTCGGTGTAGACGCGCACGTTCGGCAGCTCGTCGAGCAGCGCGCGGTGGCCGGGCTCCTCGCCGAGGCGCTCGACGTTGCTCGCACGGTAGAGCCGCGAGCGCAGCTTCTCGCCGCCGAGCGTCATGTCGCCGAGCACCGCCTCGGGCGGATCGCGGCGGCGATCCTCGCGGACCTTCATGTCCGTGGGGTGCACGACCAGCAGCTCGGAGCGGTGGTAGGGAATCTCCAGCGACTGGAAGCGGAAGGTCGAGACGTCCACGTAGCCCGGCAGCGCGGTCGCGGGCTCGCGCTCGATGACGAACTCCTGCTCGACGAAGTCGCCGATCGCCAGGTCGCGCAACGACAGCCCTTCCTTGCCCGCGACCGACTCGGCCTCGAGCAGCGTGCCGTCGGGCTTGATGGTGCGCAGGGTCAACAGGCGCGCACCTTCGGGGAACTGCAGCTCGCCGTGGCGATCGATCGAGGCCTTGCTGAGGATCTGCACGACGAGGTGCACGATCTGGCGCTGGCCGCCGTTGGCGTAGACGCGCGCGGCGCTGCGATCGAGCACGAGCACCTCGCTGACGCCGGGGTAGCTCTTGCCCGAGCGCTGGTACTCCTTCACCGCGGCGAGCCCGTCGACGCGCAGCTGCTCGAGCTCGTCGGGGATCCCGACCGCGGCCGCCGTCTGGTGCAGCGCATCCGCGTGGGGATAGATCGCGAGCGCGTCGCGCAGGCGCTTGCGCGCGCCGGCCACGTCGTCGCCGTGCGCCGCGAGATCGGCGAGCATCACCAGCGCGGAGCCACGCAGCGGGTTGCGCCCGAGCACGCGCTCGAGCTCGGTCTTCGCCGCCGCGACGTCGCCCTTCGTGGTCTCGAGCCGCGCGAGCGCCTCCATCGCGTCGATGTCGTCGGGCACGCGCACGATCGCCTCGCGCCACGCTGCCTCGGCCGCGTCGAGCTTGCCGCGGCGCTGCGCGAGCTGGGCCCGCAGCTCGAGGCTGCCGCCGCAGCGCTCGAGCTCCTTCGTGATGCGATCCTCGCGGGCGACGTCGTCCTGGTCGCGTGCGCGTGCACGCTGTGCGAGCAGCACGCGGCAGTTCGTCGGGGCCAGCTTCGCCGCGCGCGCGAGCGCCTCGTCCGCGCGCCGCTCGTCGCCGCGCGCGAGGTAGGCACGCACGCGCAGGAGCTCGCCCCGGATCGTGCGCAGCCGCGCCTTCGGCAGCTTCTGCAGCACCTCGAGCACCTCGGCCTCCTCGCCGCGCTCGAGCATCAGCTCGAGCTGACGCAGCCGTGCGGCATCGGTGGCGGGCTCGCGCGCGAGCGCCTTCGCGAGCGCGGCCTGCTCGCGCGCGAGCGACACGGTGCGACCGCGCGAGGGATCGAAGCGCTCGAACTGAGCGACGGCGAGCTGGGCCTCGGCGGCCTGGTAGCGGACCAACGCGTCGCGCCAGCGCTCGGCATCGTCGACGTCGCCGTCGTGCACTCCGTCCTCGAGCGCCAGCATCGCGCGCAGCGGCGCGTGCAGCTTGCCGCCGGTCGGCGCGCGGGCGCGGGTCCACGACGACTGCACGCGGGTCGGCGCACCGGTGGTCTTGCCGGTCGCCTTCGTGCCGGGCACGACCTCGACCTCCGCGCCGCCGGGGGTCGTCGCGCGCACGAGCACCCACGCACGGTCGCGCGGGATGACGGTCGCGAGCTCGAGCTCGTGCACGCCCGGGGTCACCGGGATCCGCAGCACCGTGCGCGAGCGCGGGAATCGATCGCTGCGATCCGTGCGCAGCACGAGCGTGCCGTCGAGCCACACGCGCATCGCCTCCTCGGCGGACAGCTCGAGCTCGAGCGTGTCGCCCGGCACCTTCAGCCCGGTGCGGATCCGGCGTACGCCGGCGTGCACCGTCGGGTTCCACAGCCGCACCACGCACGCGAGCTTCACCGCGTCGGCGCCGGGCTCGGGTGTGAACGGGGTGCGCGCGCGGGCGAGCTCGAGCTCTCCGCGCACGCCCTGCACGGGCCCGACCTCCCACGACTGCACGCAGCCTTGCTGGCGATAGAAGCCCTCGTAGGGCTCGTTCGCGGTGCGGGCGATGTTCGCACGCACGCTGAGCAGTGCCTGCCGGGCGCCGGTGGTCAGCCGATCGATCGCGATGCGATCGAACAGCGCGACGAATCGCGCGTCGTCGCCGTCGAGCTCGCCGTGCAGCGCAGCGATGCGTCGCGCGGCGATCTCGGCCGCGGCCTGCAGCGCCCAGCTCGACTCCGCATCGGTGCGCGCGTCGGCCGGGGTCGGACCCGCGGCCTGCTCGACGAGCGCGTACGCGTGCTCGTAGACCTCCTGCGTGTCGAGCCGTGCGTCGGCGACGAGCATCCGCGACAGCCGTGCGAGCACGTCGCCGTCCTTCGCGAGCGCGTCGAACGTCGCGACCGCATCGGCCTCGCGATCGAGGTGCAGCCAGTGCACGAACGCGAGATCGCGGCGCGCATCGACGTCGTCGGGGTGCCGCTTCAGGTGCCGCTCGAGCGCATCGGCCCACTTCTGCGGATCGTCACCGGCCGGCTCGCGACTGCGGCCGTGCGGCCGACACGCTGCGAGCACGACCCCGAGCAGCACGACGAGGAAGGACGAGAGCCGCTTCACTTGGCGTCCTCGATGGTGAAGGTCTGCTCGAGGCCGGCGTCGACCTGCCGCAGGAATTCGCGGAAGGCCGGGTAGTCCTTGCGCCCGATCCGATGCGAGCGCAGCTCGATCGTCGTCTGCACCTCGGCGCCCTCGTCGGTGCTCGTGACGCTGAGATCGAACTTGCCGAACGGCCCGTCGATGTTGCGGCCGGTCGGCAGCCGCGAGAAGCGTTTGCCGCGCGGCAGCTTGTAGCGGACGGTGTGCGTCTCGACCGAGGGCACGTCGATGAGCAGGTCGTACTTGCGCTCGTCCTGCGGCGCGAGCGACTGCGCGAGTCGGGACGGGCGGCCGAGCACGCGGAAGCTGCGGCGCGCGTCGCCCTGCTGCTGGGCCCACCGGGGCACCTCGAGCACGGCGTGCAGCTCGGGCGGCCGCAGGATGTCGTCGAGATCGTTCGCGGTCATCGACTCGACCTTCGCGCCCGGATACATCTCGCCGAACGCCTTCTGCAGCCGCTCGACCCGCTCGCCCTCCGACTGGAACTCGTAGCGGATGCCGCCCGCGGCCGCGCCCTTCACCACGAGGTCCTGGGTGAGCTCGGCGGTGCCGTCGTCGGCGAGCTGCACCTTCTGCACCGACGCGCGGAGGTTGTCGGCCGCGCTGCTGATCGGGATCGTGCGGAGCTTCGCGCCCTTGCCGTCCTCGATGAGCAGCACCGTCGCGCCCTGGTCGCCGACCGGCAGCTCGCCCGGCCCCGCCCACTCGGCGGTGCCGTCGAGGTAGAGCTTCAGGCTCGGCACGTAGGTGATCGCGTGGTTGAAGACCGCGAGCGATGCGGGCACCCCGGGCACGTTGCCCTGATCGCGGGTGCGCACGAGCACCAGGTTGCTCGCGATGCCGGCCTCGCCGAGCATCACCTTCAAGAGGCTCGCCTTGTCCTTGCAGTCGCCGAAGCGGCGGCTGTAGACGTCGGTGGTGCGGTACGGCTTGAAGCCGTGGATGCCGAACTCGAGCCCGACATAGCGGGTGTTGCGGACGACGTGGCGATAGATCGCGTCGACCTTCGCGCGCTCGTCCGCGCCCTTCGGCAGCTCGGCGAGCACGCCCGCCACCGCCTTCTTGATCGCGTCGTCGACGACGAGCTGCTCGTGCACGAGCCCCCAGTACCAGACGCCGACGTCGTCCCAGGTCTCGTACGTGCTCGCGTGCAGGTACTTCGCGACCTCGGTCCAGCCCGGCATGCCCTGCTCGGGCTTGATCGCCGCGACGTCCTTCAGCGCGTGGCGGTAGATCGTGGTCTTGCCGTCCTTGCTCCTGCGCTCGTCGACCTCGACGTTGAAGTGGATCGGCTTGTCGGAGGGCGCCTCGAGCACGTACTCGACGAACGCGCGCGGCTCGGTGCCCGACAGCGGGACGATGTCGCCGAAGTACTGATCGAACATGTTGCGCGCCGCGATGTCGCGGCGCACGAACGCGACCTCGAGCGTGTCGCCCGTGCGCAGCCCCGGGAACAACACCTGGATCTGCCGCTGGTCGTAGTACATGCGGTAGCCCGCCGAGGCGAGCCCGACCATGCGCTGATCGCCGAGCTCCTCGATCGAGCCGTCGGTGCGGCGCACCCGTGCGCGGCGCACTTCGACGATGCTCTCGGCCGGATCGAAGCTGTAGACCTGCACCGCCTGGCTGCGGATGCCGCGGTCGTCGAGGATGCGGATGATGCGGTGATCGACGCGCTCGGTGAGCCCGTTGGGCAGCACCTTCACCGCGACGCGGTGGTGCAGGAAGCCGGCCTGCTGGCCCTTCCAGGCCGCGGGCGTGGGCTTCGCCGCCACCTTGCCCAGATCGACGGCGTAGCGCGAGAGTAGGTCGGCGGCTTCGCGGCGATCGAGCGACGCGAGGAGGTCGCGGATCTGCGGCTGCTGGGGGCGCAGCGCGAGCGAGCGACGCAGGCTCGCGATCGCGGCCGTCTTGGCGCCGGTGCGCGCGAGCAGCCGGCCGAGCTGCGCGTGCAGCTCGGCGTCCTGGGGCGCCAGCGCGACGGCGCGTGCGAGCGCCTCGCCGGCGGCCTCGAGATCGCCGCGCGCCTGCTCGAGCCGCGCGACCTCGGCATGGGCCTCCGGCAGCCCGGGCATCGCGGAGGCGGCCCGGCGCGCGAGCTCGGCGGCCGCTTCGGCGCGCCCGAGCTCGAGCAGCCCGTCGATGCGGGCCGCGAGCGTGCCGCGATCGCTGCCGTGCCGCGACTGCATCGCCTCGAGCACCGCGAGCGACTGCTCGGTGCGTCCGAGGTCGCGCAGCCGCGATGCGAGCGCGTGCTGCATCGTCTGCGACTCGGGATGTCGCCGCGCGAGGTCCTCGGTCCAGCGCAGCGACGTCCACGGCATGCCGCGCTCGCCGAGCCGATCGGCCAGCGCGAGCTCGATGATCGGATCGTCGGGCGCGGCGCGATGGGCCGCCTCGAGCAGCTCGTCGTAGCGCCGGTCGAGCCCGAGCGAGCGCTCGCGCCACGCCAGCTCGAGCAGCACCTGGCCGTGCAGCGGCGCCGATGCGCGGCCCTCCTTCGCGGCGCGGGCGGCCCCCTCGGCCAGCGCCTGTCGGCTGCCGTTCGGCTCGGGATCGACGATGGCGAGCATCAGCGCCGAGCGGGCGCTCTTCACCTTCGCGTCCATCTCGCGGGCGAGCTCGACGACGCTGCGATCGTCGCGGTCGAAGGGATGCACGTAGCGGTAGAGCTCGACGAGCTGCAGCGCCGCGGCCGGCCTGGCCCCACGCGCGTTGCTGCGCTTCTCCAGCTCGGCGCGCAGCGACGCCACCGCGTGCGTCGGCGCGGCGCCACCCGTGGGCGGCGCGGCACCTTCGGGCGGATCGGAGCGCTGCTGCAGCTTCGCGATCGGCGAGCCGTCCGCGGTGGAGATCCGCGCGTAGAAGCCCCACATGCCCTCGAGCGTCGAGACCTTCACGAGCACGCGGTTCCAGCCCCGGCGCAGCCGCACCGCGTGGCTGTCCTGCAGCGGATCGGGCGCGCGATAGGCCCGGCCCTGCCCCACCGACGTGCCGTCGATCCACACCTCGTATGGCCCCGCCGTGCCGAGGTGGATGGCCGCGTCGACGTCGCTCTCGACGTGGACCCACGTCGTCGCGTAGCCGGTGGCCTGTTCTGCAGGCCGCAGCAGATCGTCGAGCGCGACGTAGCCGCCGCGCGGCAGGCTCTCGTAGTCCCAGGCGCGCCACCCGAGCGGCTCGTCGGCGAGCTTGCCGACGAACGTCGCATCGCGGGCGAAGCTCGCCCGCTGCGGATCGTAGACGGCCTGCTCGCCCGCACGGTTCGCGTTGTCGAACGGGCCCACGATCTGCCACGACACGAGGTAGCCCTCGGCGCGCAGGCGATCACCGGCGCCGCGGAGATCGCCCTTTTGTTCGAGTAGCCGCCCGAGCAGGTACCCGGCGTAGCTGCGCACGAGCGGATGTCGCTTGCGATCGCGGGCGACGGCGTCGACGAACGAGCGCAGGCGCTCGGGCTCGATCTCTCCGGCGAGCTCGCCGACCACACCGGTGAGCGCGAGCACGGCCGCGGGATCGCGCCCGCCGTGCCTGCGCAGCAGCGCCCGGCGCCGCTCGAGCTCGTGCTCGAATCGGCCTCGTCCGCCCCGCGCGCGCGCGGCCGCATCGGCCCACGGGGTCGCCGCGCCCTCGGCGGCCGGCGCGGCCGCAGCCGGCACCGCCGAGGTCAGCATGATCGCAATCACGGCCAACCACGCTGCGAGGCCCGCCATCGCCCTCGCCATTGCCGCCCGCGGCTGCCCCGGCCCGGCTCCACGTCCGCGCTCGGCGGGCCCGCTGGTCGACGTCATGCGGGGCGATGATGGAACATCGGAAAGCCCCGTGCCATAGTTTCGGGCATAGCCGTGCTGTTTGCGCTCATCAAGACCCTGCGGCCGCAGCAGTGGGTCAAGAACCTGTTCGTGGCCGCTCCGCTGTTCTTTTCCCTGCGTTTGTTCGACACGGACAGCTTGCTGCGATCCGCCGCTGCGGTCGCGCTCTTCTGTCTGATCTCGGGCTGCGTCTACGTGCTGAACGACATCGTCGATGTCGAGCAGGATCGTCGCCATCCGCAGAAACGCAACCGTCCGATTCCCTCGGGCCGGCTGCCGATCGGCGTCGCGCGCACGTTCCTCGTCGTCGCGGTGCCGGGCTGCATCTCCGCTGCGCTGTTGCTCGCGCCGCCGTACGCCGCCGTGCTCGGCAGCTACTTCGTGCTCAACATCGCGTACAGCTTCCGGCTGAAGAAGATCGCGTACCTCGACGTGCTGTCGATCGCGACGTTCTTCATCCTGCGCGTGCTCGCGGGTGCGTTCGCGATCGGCGTCGAGGCCTCGCCGTGGCTGCTCGGGTGCACGTTCCTGCTCGCGACGTTCCTCGGCTTCGGCAAGCGCGCCCACGAGCTCGCCGGCAGCAGCGAGGCCGAGCAGCAGCGCTCCGTGCTGGCCAGCTACAACCTGCCCGCACTGCGCGTGATCCTCTACGTGCTCGCGGGGCTCGTGCTGGTGGTGTACGCGCTCTACACCCAGAGCGATCACACCGTCGCGCTGTTCGGCACCGACGCGCTCATCTGGACGGTGCCCTTCCCCGTCATCGGCATCCTGCGCTTCTCGCATCTGGCGATCACACGCCACGAGGCCGAGAGCCCCACCGAAGAGATGCTGCGCGACGGCCTGTTCATGGCGAACCTGGTGCTCTACGTGATCGCGACCTTCGCGATCCTGTACTGGCAGCCGAGCTGAGCGATCCGTTCGATGGACCAGCCACCGTCCGAAGGCAATGCCACGCCCGCGGCTGCGTCACGCGCTGGTTCCGAGCCCGCCGCGGCGCGGTCACGCGTGCAAGCCATCGCCGCCGTCGCCCTGCCGTGGTGCGTCGCCGCGGTCGTGACCGGGGGCCTCTTGCTCGGCTCCGACCGACTGCGCGGCCTGGTCGAGACCGGCCGGCGCAGCTTCCTGCGCGCGGCCCCGATGCTGACGCTGCTGGCCGGCATGATCGTGCTGCCGTTGCTCGCGCTCCTGCTCGGCGCGCTCGGCTGGCTGCTGGGGCACCGCTTCGCGCAGCGCGAGGGCGTCCGCGGCGTGCTCGGCCGCATCGTGATCCCCGCGCTCGTGTGGCTCGCCGCGCTCGCCTGGCCGCTCTTGCTCGCCGGTCGTGGGCTCGCGTCGGGCGGCTGGATCTCCGAGCAGTGGTTCGCGCCCGCGGTTCGGCTCGCTCCACTCGGGCTCGGCGCGCTCGCGGCCCCGATCGTCGCGTGGGTCGCGTTCGGGCGCCCGTCGTCCTCGCCACGGCGCGTCCGCATGCTCACCGCCGTGCTCGCGCTCGGGGTGGTCGTGCTGCAGGTCGCCGACCACGTCGTCGCGCCGGGCCTCTATCCGGAGCTGCACATGATGCTGCAGGCGATCTCGGCGATCGCCGCGCTCGTCGTCGTGCGCCGCGTGCTGCCCCTGCCCGGCACGCGCTTCGCCGGGGCGCGGCGGTGGCTCGCCCGCGCGGCGCTGCCGGCCTGCATCGTGGCGCTGGCGGCATGGTTCGGGATGTCGGGCACGACCCGCGCTGCGCTCATCCTGCGCTCACCGATCGCGCGCGAGTGGATCCGCAACGCGATGCCCGAGCGCGCTGCGTCGCTGCTGCGCGACGAGCTCGTGCAGATGGACGTGCACGCCGGCGAGCTGGCGGCGGCGGTGCACGGCGAGCTCCCGCGCGGGCTCGTCGACGGCAAGGACATGAACATTCTGTTCGTGGTCGTCGACACGCTGCGCGCCGACGCGATCCCGCCCACGCGTCCGGCCGAGGGCACCGAGTTCGCGAAGCCCGGCGACACCCCGTTCATCGACGCGTGGCTGGACGGCACCGTGCGCTTCTCCAACGCGCACGCGGCCGCGACGATGACCCACAAGTCGATGCCGAACATGTTCCGCTCGATCGAGGTCTCGGACGACCCGATCCTCACCGGCGTGCCGCTCGGCCGGCGCATGGAGGAGCTCGGGCGCGTGCCCGAGGCGGTGGTCATCGACTACTTCTTCGCGGCCAAGTACCCGGCCGCGGGCGCGCTGCTCGATGGCTTCGACGACGTCGCGGTCTACGACAAGAAGAACTGCGACACCGCGGTGCCGCAGGCCCTCGATGCGCTCGGCCGCCTGAAGGACCGCCGGTTCTTCCTGTGGCTGCACATGTACAACATGCACGACACCGGCTATGCGGGCCGCTTGCTGAAGGGCAGCGACGGCAGCCGCCCCGAGCGCTACCGCGAGTCGCTGAAGTGGCTCGACGGCGAGATGCGCAAGCTGATCGAAGGCCTCGGTCCGCTCGGGCTCGCCGAGAACACGATCATCGTGATGGTCTCGGATCACGGCGAAGGGCTCGGCAGCCACACGCAGATGCTGCACGGCCCGAACGTCTACGAAGAGGACCTGCACATCCCGCTCGCGTTCTACATCCCCGGCGTGCCCGGGCGCGTGATCGACACGCCGGTCGGCAACATCGATCTCGTGCCCACGCTCGTGGATCTGCTGGGCGCTCCGCCCGGCCCCGCCGATCGCGGCCGCTCGCTCGTGCCGCTCATCGCCGACGCTGCGCCCGACTGGCGCCCGGGCACCTACTACTTCACGAACTCGAGCGGCAACAGCTACGGGGTCATCCGCGACCACCAGAAGCTCGTCTACGAGAAGAAGGCCGACGTCGTCTATCGCTTCGATCTGCGCAACGATCCCGGTGAGGACGAGGACGCCTTCGATGCGCAGGGCGAGCTCGATCGCCAGCTGCTGCGCGAGCTCATGACCTACAACCCCGGGCTCGTCGCCGACGAGCTCGAGGATGCGGGGGTCGTCGATCTGCTGCAGCAGCGGCTCGATGCCATCGATCCCGACGCGCCCGGCGCTGCGCTGCCGTTGCTCGTGAAGCTGGTGGCGCTGCGCCACGATCCGCCGCTCGTGCGTCGCACCGCGGCGGTGTTCAAGGCCACGAAGAACGTCGAGCTGCGCCTGCTGCTGCTGCGGCACCTGTTCGTTCCCGCGCCGAAGACGTACACGCCGCTCGTCGTGAAGTGGCTCGAGGAGCTGACGGGCAAGCCGGAGGAGCTCGAGATCGTGGCCGCGCTCGCGCGTCAGGGCCAGGGCTCGTTCGGCGGCAAGCACGTCGTCGATCGCATGGAGCACTTCGCCGCGGCCGGTACGCCCGCGCAGTGGGAGCCGTGGCTGCAGCTCGTGAAGCCGTGGAAGAAGAGCGTCAGCGTCTTCACGCCGCCGCTGTCCGCGATGCTCGATCGCGCGGTGAAGCAGCCCGGCCAGGTGCCCGCGCCCATCGTCGAGCTCGCGCTCGACGACGTCGCGACGCTGCGGCCCCACTCCGGTGCGACCGAGCCGCTCGCGGTCTCGGTGCGCGTGCTGGCGAAGTCGGAGGACGCGCGCATCCGCGGTGCCGCCGTGCGGGCGCTGGGCGCCCTGCGCGACCGCTCCTCGGACGCGTTCCTGCGCGGGCTGATGGCCGACGCGAAGGAAGACCCCCGCGTGCGTCGCAACGCCGCCGAGGCGTTGCGGCTGGTCGGTGGCGTGTCGAGCATCAAGGCGCTGGTCGCCGCGGGCGACGACCCGCTGCTCACGCTCATCGTGCTGCGTCAGCTCGCGCTGCTCGGCTCACCGAAGGGCCTGCCCTTCCTCAAGAAGATCGCCAAGTCCCACTACAACAGCTGGTTTCGCCGCGAGGCGAAGAAGGCGATCGAGAACATCGAGGCCACGAAGGGCAAGGCGAAGCCCACCGACGACGAGGGCGACGCCGAAGAGCCGGCCGCCGACGAGCCGCCGGCCGACGATCCCGAGCCCGAGTAGGCTCGCAGACCGACCCCGACGAGCCCGACGTGGCTTCGCCACGGCGGACAGCGAGCATGGCCGCGCGCGCCAGGAAGAGCGCCGGAGGGCGCGACCAGAGCTCAGCGACCGACCCCGACGAGCCCGACGTGGCTTCGCCACGGCGGACAGCGAGCATGGCCGCGCGCGCCAGGAAGAGCGCCGGAGGGCGCGACCAGAGCTCAGCTGTCGAAGACGCCGATGTGGTAGAAGCCGAGCGGCTGGCGGAAGTCGACCCGCTGCAGCCACGGCACGAGCGCAGGCGGCGTCGCGTTGGGCACGATGGAGCCCTGCGTCACGAACATCCGCGTGCGCAGCCCCGCGGCCTCGGCCAGCCCGCGCACGTGCTTCGCGGTGAACTTGAGCGCGCCGCGCTCTTCTTTCTTGAGCCCGGAGAACGCGAACATGAGCGGGTTGGTCGCGTTGGGCTCGACCAGCACCACCTGGCGCCGCGCGACGCGTCGAAGCTCGCGGAGCGCCTGCACCGGATCGGGCAGGTGGTGCAGCAGGTTGCCGCAGAACACGAACTCGTAGCTCTTGTCGGCGAACTGCAGGTTCTGTGCGTCGCCGAGCACCTTCTCGGCCTCGACCGGGTTGGTGTCGAGCATGTGCTGCGAGAAGTCGACGCAGGTCAGCTCGAAGTGCTCGTTCCACACCACGCTGAAGTAGCCGTTGCCGCAGCCGACCTCGAGCAACGTCGGACGAGGGGCACCCGAGAGGTCCATGCCCGACATCGCGATCTCGATCTTCGGGCGCGCGAACGCCTGGACCGAGGGATGGTAGGGCGAGCGGCGCTCACCCGGTTGATCCCAGTAGCGACGCTGCTCATCGGTGCTGACGGAAACCACGGTGGAAGCCTTAATCCGGGCCCCGCCGGAAGTCAAACGGCCCCGGGCGTTCCGCGCGTCAGGGCGTGTAGATCTGCTCGGAGCGCATCCCGCCGGGATACGCGTAGGACGACAGGCACTTGTACGGCGGCATGTCCTCCTCCGGGTCGACGTCGTCCTTCAGGCAGGCCTCGTTCGGCGTGTCGGTGCTGTAGCCGACCTGCAGGATGCCGAACTCGTCCTCGCTCTCGACGATGTGCGGGCCCTCTTGCTCGAGCCGCACCGTGGCGAGCTGCCACTCGCTGTTGATGGGGATGTACGCGGAGACGAGCTCGCCATCGAGGCGGACGCCGGAGCTGCCCGCGGCGCGGATGATCTGCACGTAGTTCTGCGGGAAGCCGATCGCGGTCACGAAGACGTAGGTCTCGAGGAACTGCTCGACCGGCACCATCTGGTACATCGCGGGGTCGCCGACGTTCGTGTACTCGACGAGCTCCTCGGGCTCCCAGGGCCCCGAGCCGTCGGGGTTGTCGCCACGGTGCTGGGCCTGGAGGTACTGCACCGGCATGAACACGCGGTTGCTCTCCATCACGAAGCTGACCTGGTTGGGCACGCTGAAGTCGACGTAGTCGCCGCGCTTCGCCAGCATGATCGGCGTGTCCGGCAGCTCCGGATCGGTCGTGATCATCACGTCGTCCGCGCCGGCGAAGATGCGCCAGTGGTGGCGCTCCTTGCCGAGCTGCGGGTCGTCCTGCGGTGCGCCCTCCTGCTCGAGATCGAGGCGGCCGGGCGACGCGGGCGCGACGTACTTCGTGCCCCAGTACGCGAGCGGGATCGGCATCTCCTGCAGCGGATCGCAGTGCCCCACGTGGTAGGGCTCCTCGCGCACGGGCACGCGCGAGCACTTCGTGCCCGAGGTCATCCAGATCGGCTTGTCGGCGTGCACCAGCGTGCCCGACACGTCGCGCAGGTTCGGATCGTCCTCGTTGTTGCCCGACGCCGCGATGCGCACGGTGTCGAAGCGGTTCATCTTGAGCTTGCCGGTCTCGCCGGCCGCGACGAACGGCACCGGCAGCCCGTTGCCCGCGGTGTCGACCGGCGGCGTCCACTCGAGCGTCGTGAAGTTCTCGAGCGCGACGACCTCGAAGTAGCTGGGCTGACCGCCGAGCGGCTCGTGCGGTGCGTACGAGATCGCGATGTAGTCCTGGCGCAGCGCGGTCTCGGGGAACAAGAGCGACGAGTCGTTGCCGTTGCTCAGCTGACCCGGCGCGTGGTGGTACGCGACGATGGGCTCGTCGCTCTGCACGCGGTAGATGCCGCCGGTGCGGAACGCCGACGTGTCGGACACGACGAAGTTCGTGTCGAGCTCGAAGACCGTCGACTCGAGCGGCTGCAGCGTGATCGGCATGCCGAGCGGCTTCTCGATGTTGGTGCCCTCGGGCGCCTGGTAGAGCTGCACCGTCGCGGCCTCGCTGCTGTTCGGGTTCGCGACGATGAGCGAGTCGAAGAACTTCTGCTCGCGGAGGATCTGCCGGTTCGCGATGAACGAGCAGCCGGCCGACGACGGCAGATCGTCGACCGAGTCGCAGGGCCCGATGCACGCCGAGGCCTCGGCGCAGTTGTCGGCGTCGCACGACTGGCAGGTCGTCTTGCTCGGACACGCCTCGGGCAGCCAGTCCTGCCCGGTCGGCGCGCAGCGCTCGATCGCCGAGGCATCGTCGCTGCAGCGCACGTCGCCCGGGTTGCAGGAGATGTCGACCCCCGTGGTGGTCGTCGGCCCGGTGGTCGCGAGCGTCGTGCTGCTGCCCTCGCTCTCCTGGCCGGTGGCGCTGCCGTCGTCGCCCGGACATCCGGCGGCGAGCAAGGCGAGCGCGAGCAGCGACCAAGCGCGAGGCGAAGGAATCATGCCCAGATGGTAGCGCCGAATCTCCCGGCGCGCGTGACGTCCTGCACACCCCAGGGGCGCGCTAGCCCAGCTCGAGGTCGAAGCCCATGCGCGGCGTCTTGCCGCTCCTGCCCTGGACGGTGATCCGGAGCTCCAGGAGCTCGGGCTCGCCGAGCTTGCGCAGCGGGACGTCGAGCTTCTGCTTGCCGCCGCGCGCTCGGATCGGCGCGCGCACGAGATCGACCCAGCCTTCGTCGCCGCCACCTTCGCCGGCGGCGCGGCCCTCGATCACGAACTCGAAGTCGCCCTTGAGGTCCTTGATCTCGTGATCATCGACCGCGAACCATCCCGGGATCGGATCGACGCTCGGACGGATGCCGCCGAGCACCATCGTCGCGGGCTCGTCCTTCGCCGCCGAGACCAGCACCGCGGGACCGATGAGCCGGTCGACCTTGAGCGGGCCGTTGCTCATGCCGACCACGTCGTCGGCCTTGCCGACCCGTAGCCATCCGCTCGCGAGCGAGGCCTCGGCGCGGAAGCCCATCGCGTAGCGCAGCACGAGCACCGTGAGCACGAGCGCACCGAGCGTGCCGAGCACCCAGGGGCGCAGGAGTGCCTCGAGCCGCGCGAGCCAGGCCGCGACGAGCAGCGGGCGCGCGAGCATCAGCGCGCAGAGCAGCGCCGCGACCGCGGCCGCGCTGCAGCCGATCACGTCGGCGGCCATCCAGTGGCGCCAGCGCAGCTCGTAGACCCCGTCCTCGGCGTCGACCGCGAGCAGCATCGGATCGGTGGGCGGCGTGCTGTTGCCCTTGCCGGTGCGGAACTCGCCCGCGCGGCGGGCCGCCTGCGTGGCGAACTCGCCCTTGCCCACCGCGGGCACCTCGTACCACTCGACCTCCACGCCGTCCTTGAACAGCTGCCAGCGCGGATAGCCGGCGATGTTGAGCTCGAGCCGCGCACCGGGCTCGACGTTCGACAGCCGCACGGAGACGCGCTCGTGATCGGCGTCGTCCTCGAGCACCTCGAGCTCGCCGCCGCCGACGAGCCGACCGACCTGCTCGTCGATCTTGCGCTCGAACACCTTCACCTTGCCGAAGCGCTTGACCTGCTTCGCGTTGCGTCCGCCGCTGACGCCCACGATGTACTTCACGCGCAGGCGATCGAGCACCGCGGCCTGCTCGCTCTCGGGGCGGTGCACGAACACCTCGCCGGGCGTGTAGCCGAGCTTGTACGCCGGCGCGTGGTTGAACGCGGGCGCGTCGGCGTAGACGTGGCTGTGCCGGCGCGCTTTGTAGGCGAAGCGGAAGTACTCGTCCGAGCTCTCCCACTTCTTCCTCGCCCACTCGTTGAACGCGGCCCAGTCCTTCTCGAACTTCTTGTCGCCCTTCAGCCGCTGCGTGCGGTAGCTGCCGACGTTGTTGGCCTTCGCGCTGGCGACCGCACCGGCGAAGACTGCCAGCACGATGCCGACCGCGGCCGCGCCGGCGAGGCCGCCGAGCACCGTGCCCTTCGGGGTGCGCTCGACGTCGCGCCAGCGCGCGAGCGCGTAGCGGCCGAGCACGACCGGCAGACAGCCGACGAGGATGTAGAGCCCCGGCTTCGCGCAGATGATGAAGCGCTGGTACTGCAGGTAGCGGAAGCTCTGGGTCAGCCAGTCGAGCCGGAATCGGAAGAAGAAGTCCGACGTGCTCATCATCCACAGCGCGACCGAGAGCAGCGCGATGCAGCGGGTGAAGCGAGTGCCGCGGACGACGGCCCACACGACGCCCACGACGATCGCGTAGCCGACCGCCGGCGGCATGTGCTTCGCCCACGCGCCGGACTTCGCGACGCGGCCGAGCATCGTGCCGAGGTCGCTGTAGAGCGTGCCGAAGTTCGCCATCCAGGCGCTGTTGGCCATCAGCGGCAGCACCCACCACGCGGCCAGCGCGGTGCCGAGCCCGACGACGACGCCGGTCGAGATCAGCACGCGCGGCAGGTGGTTCTTGATGCCGACCACCAGCACCATGAACACCGCGCCGAGCGCGATCATGGGCAGCGCGATCGGGTGCGCGAGGAAGGCCATCGCGACCAGCAGCGACGGCATGACGAGCTTCTTCGGACGCCAGCCGTCCTGCTGCACCTGCATCGCGACCTCGGCGAGCGCCCACCAGATGAGCGCGCACGCGACCGGCTGCATCCACACGCCGTAGTGCACGGTGTAGCTCCACCCGCCTTCGCGCAGCACGCCGGCGTCGAGGTAGAGCAGCACCGCGGCGACGACCCCGGGGATCGGCCCGAGCCCGGTCGCACGCGAGACCCGCAGCAGCGAGAGCCCCTGCACGAGGTAGCCCGCGGTGAACACGAACGCGTAACAGTTGGGCCACGGCAGGAACCCGAACGAGAGCGCGCGGACGATCGTCACCGCGAGATCTCCGAGCACCGGGTAGAGCTCACCGATCGGGAACCCGAAGTACCAGTAGCTGCTCCACCCGCTGAGGTGCCCGCTCTTCAGCTCCTCGGCGAACATCCACGCGCGCGCGAGGTGGATCGTGTGATCCTGCGACATCGGCATCGCGCCGATGGGGCCCGGCCAGATGAGCCAGCAAGCGAGGGCAGCCACCGTCCAGCTCGGCCATAGCCGGAGGACCTTGGCCGCGACGGCCTTTGCGCGACCGGTCGGCGTCGAGGACATGTCGGCGAAGAGGCGCGGAGTCTACACGCTCGGCCGCGCGCTGTGGTAAAGACTCGCGAGGCCATGTGGAAACGCACGGTGCTCGCGCTAGAGCACTGGCCCTCGCCGGAGTACTTGGGCCGCTGGAACTTCCATGAGCGAGTTGGTCCCGATCTCCTCTCCCGACACCTCGATCACCACGACGGGTGCCTTCATGCACGAGCGTGCGGGCGTATCGATCGTGATCCCCGCCTACAACGAGGAGCGTGGGGCCGGGCCCGTGCTCGTCGAGCTGCTCGAGCTGCTGCGCCGCGAGCTGCCGGGGATCCCGTTCGAGGTGCTCGTCGTCGACGACGGTAGCTCCGACAAGACCGCGGAGGTGATCGAGAAGCACGTGTGCGACGAGCTGCGGCTCATCCGGCACCCCGTCAACAAGGGCTACGGCGCGGCGATCAAGACCGGGGTCAACGCCGCGGCGCATCCGTGGATCCTCATCACCGACGCGGACGGCACCTATCCGAGCAAGCACATCCCCGAGCTGCTCGTGCACCGTCGCCACTACCACATGGTCGTCGGCGCGCGCACGGGCCCGAAGGCCGCGGTCGCGCTCTTGCGCCGCCCGCCGAAGTGGGTGCTGCGTCGGCTCGCGTCGTATCTGAGCCGGCAGGAGATCCCCGATCTCAACAGCGGGCTCCGGCTGATGCGTAAGGACATCCTCGAGCGCTTCGCCAACATCTTGCCCGATCAGTTCAGCTACACCACCACGATCACGCTCGCGATGTTCTCCGCGGGCCTGCAGGTGAAGTACATCCAGATCGATTATCTGAAGCGCGAGGGCAAGTCGAAGATCCGCCCCATCGCGGACACGATCGGCTTCACGAAACTCATCTTCCGCACGGTGCTCTACTTCGATCCGCTGCGGGTGTTCGTGCCGGCGGCGTTCCTGTTCATCTTCGCCGCGATCGGGGTCGCGGTCGGCAGCCTCACCATCACCGGCCACATCATGGATGTGACCACGGTGCTGCTGTTCACGACCGGCTTCCAGCTGCTCATGCTCGGCATGCTCGCCGACATGCTCAACCGCAGGCTGCCGTGACCCCAATTGCCGAGCCCCCCCCGGCCGAGCCCGGACCGGGCGAGCCTCCGGCACGGCGCATCCGCTTCGACTGGCGCATCCTCCCGATCCTCGCGCTCACCGGGCTCTTCTTGTTCGTGCTCGTCCGGCAGCTCGCCGGGCCCGACGAGTTCTTCGATGCGCTGAAGGCCGCCGACTGGCCGCTCATCTCCGTCGCGCTCGTGCTGCTCGGGCTCAACCTGCTCGTGGCCGCGGTGCGCTGGGTGATCATCCTCGATACGCTCGGCTATCCGATCCCGCTCGGGCGCGCGCTCGCGGCGATGCTCGCGACGTGGCCGATGGCGATGCTGACCCCCGCGCGCGCGAGCGATTTGTTGCGCGGCGTCGCGGTCCGCGACCTCGCACCCACCTTCGTCGGGGCCGGCAGCGTGCTCGCCGAGAAGGCCATCGACGTGCAGAGCCTGTGCGTGATGACGATCGTCGGCGCGGTGCTCTACGACGTGCCGCTCGCCGCGGTGCTGGCGATCGCCATGATCGTCGCCGAGTGGATCGTGATCCTGCTCATCGTGCGCAAGCGCGAGCTGATCGCGAACATGCCGCTCCTGCGCCGCAAGCCCGAGAAGGTCGCGCAGCTACTGATGGCGTTCACCGGGTTGCTGGCGCGGCCCGGCCGGCTCGCGCTCGCCGGCATCACCTCGCTGCTCTCGTGGATCATGTCGACCGGCATGCTCTACACGCTGCTCGTGATGACCCACGCCGAGGTCGAGATCGGGCCCACGCTCGCGCTGTGGCCCGCGGCCGTCTTCACCGGGATGCTGCCCGTGACGCTCGCCGGCATGGGCACGCGCGACCTCGCGTTCATCTACCTGCTGCGCGTCAGCGGCTGGGCGCCCATCCTCGAGGGGGCGCTGCTCGCGTCGACGTTCGGCTACTCCGTGCTCGGCACCGTGCTGCTCGCGGTGATCGGCATCCCCTTCACCGTGCAGTTCGTGCTACGCACACCGCGCGAGCGCATGCCCGCCACGGGCGCGCCCGCTCCTACTCCAGCCAGCGAGTCGTAGGCCTGCCATGACCGAGAGATTCCCCCAGCCCGCGCCGGGCCACCGCGATTGGTACTCGTTCGAGGCGATCCGCGCCCTGCCGCGCATCATCCTCATGGTCGACAAGAACCCGTTCTCCGAGACGTTCGGGTGCTTCGATCGCGAGTTCTGGCACTACCGCACGATCGACTTCCCGTGCGGCATGAGCCAGGAGTTCGGGCTCGCGCTGGCGATGGCCTACGCGCACCCGTTCCCGCACAATCCCTACTACCGCAACGAGCGACTGCGCGAGATCGTGATCGGCTCGATCGAGTTCGCGAAGAACTGGTCGCACGCCGACAGCTCCTGCGACGACTACTTCCCGTTCGAGCGCGCGCTCGGGGCCCACGTGTTCTCGACGTACGCGATGAGCGAGTCGTACATGGTGCTCGGGCTCGAGCGCCCCGATCTCGTCGAGTTCCTCGCGCGGCGCGGCGACTGGCTGTGCAAGCACAACGAGAGCGGCCAGCTCGCCAACCACCAGGCCCTCGCCGCGCTGGCGCTCTACAACGTCTACATGCTCACGGGCGACGCGAAGTACAAGGCCAAGAGCGACGAGTTCCGCGACATCACGCTGTCGTGGCAGAACGAAGAGGGCTGGTTCCAGGAGTACGAGGGCGCCGATCCGGGCTACCACTCCTGCTCGATCGCGTTCCTCGCCAAGCTCTGGCAGAAGTCGCACGACGACTCGATGCTCGCGCCCATCGGCCGCGCGATCGAGTTCGCCAGCTACTTCATGCACCCCGACGGCTCGTACGCGGGCGAGTACGGCAGCCGCAACACCTACCACTTCTATCCGCACGGCTTCGAGGTGTTCGCCGACCGCTTCCCGCTCGCGGGTCGCATCGCGCAGACCTACCTCGAGCGCGGGCTGCCCGAGCGGCGTCGCTACTACAACGACGACAACCGCATGTGCGCGCACTACGTCTACGACTGGATGCAGGCGTGGCTCGACCACCAGCCGCAGCACCGCGACGGCACGCTCGAGCAGCACCGCGGGCCGTTCACGAAGTGGTTCCCCAACGCGAAGATGCTGGTGAAGAAGACCCCGCACTACTACGCGGTGCTGAACATGAGCAAGGGCGGGGTGCTCAAGGTCTACGACGACACCGGCCCGCTCTACAGCGACACCGGGCCGATCGCGAAGACCACCGCGGGCGACGTGCTGGTCTCGCACATGGTCGACGAGCACCAGGTCGAGGCCGAGCCCGCGAGCGGGCGCTTCTCGGTGCGCGGGCGCATGAGCAAGCGCAAGCACCAGCTGGCCAGCCCGGTGAAGCAGGCGGCGTTCCGGGCGATGAACCTCACCCTCGGGCGCTACAACCCGAACCTCGTGCGCACGACGCTGCAGAAGATCCTCATCACCGGCAAGCCGCGCACCGAGGTCGCGTTCTCGCGGCAGATCGAGCTCGGCGACGAGGAGATCACGATCCGCGACAAGCTCGATGCGAAGAAGAGCGACGCCACGTTCGCGCGGCTCGCCGTCGGCAGCGACGCGACCAGCATCTACGTCGCGAACTCGACGAACTTCCAGGAGTCGATGCTGCTGCCCTGGTCCGAGCTCTCGGCGCTCTGCCCCACGCTCAACAAGGACCGCGAGCTCGAGCTACCCGTCCGCGTGGTCAGCCGCGCCCGCGTCGGCCGCCCGTTGGGGTAGCTCGGGTCGCGGCAAAGCCGCGGCGGGCTCGCGTCGTGCCCTCCCGGGGGCAGTCACATCCGCTATTCTCTCGCATCCAACCCGCTGCTCACCAGCCGAGGAGAACGACATGGGCCTGCTCTCGAAACTGACCGGGATGAACTCCACCAAGCAGCCGACCGACGAGGTGCTGCTCGTCCACACGATGCTGCTGATGGCGGGTGCCGACGGCGTCATCGAAGACGAGGAGATCGCGACGGTCGAGGCCTTCGCCACCACGCTCTCCGAGTTCAAGGACAAGGACTTCGGTCAGCTCGTCGAGGACGCGCGCAAGATGATGCGCAAGTACCCGAGCGTCAAGGAGTCGGTCGCGGCGATCGCCGGGTTCAGCACGCCGGCGCTCAAGCACAAGGCGTTCGTGCTCGCGGCCGACATCGCGATGGCCTCGGGCGACGTCGACGAGACCGAGGATCAGCTGCTCGAGACGATGCAGCGCCTGCTCGACATCGACGACCGCAGCGTCCAGACCATCATCTGGGTGCTGCACCAGAAGTACGCGAAGTAGTCGGCTCAGCTCCGCGGCTGGGCGCGCAGCCAGTCGGCGAAGACCGCGAGCCCGTGATCGAGCGGCGTGCTCGGGCGGAAGCCCAGCCGCCGCTCGGCTTTTGTGACGTCGGCGAACGTGCGCGGCACGTCGCCCGCTTGCTCCGGCAGCCGCTCGATCTTCGCCTGCACGCCCAGCACGCGCTCGAGCGCGGTCACCAGCTCGGCGAGCGTCACCGGGCTCGAGTTGCCGAGGTTGAACACCTCGTGGCCGTGGGCGTCGAGGTCGACCGCCGCGAGCACGCCCTTCACGATGTCGTCGATGAAGGTGTAGTCGCGGCTGGTGGAGCCGTCGCCGTAGAGCTCGATGGCCCGGCCCGCGAGCATGCGCTCGGCGAACTTGCGGATCGCGAGGTCGGGGCGCTGGCGCGGGCCGTAGACCGTGAAGAAGCGCAGCGAGACGATGGGCAGCCCGTACAGGTGGCTGTACGCGTGGCACATCGCCTCGTTGGCGAGCTTGGTCGCGCCGTACGGCGAGGCGGGGCGCAGGAGCGGATCGCCCTCGGCGAACGGCACCTTGGTGTTGAGCCCGTAGACCGAGCTGGACGACGCGAACACGAACTTCGGCACGTTCGCGTGCCGGGCCGCCTCGAGCAGGTGCAGCGTGCCCTGGGCGTTCGTGGTCTCGTAGAGCAGCGGATCGGAGAGCGACGGTCGCACGCCCGCGCGCGCGGCGAGGTGGACGATGCAGTCGGGCGCGAACGAGCGCACGAGCTCGGCCATCTTCTGGCCGTCGCGGATGTCGTGCTCGACCAGCCGGTACGCGGGGTGCTCGAGGTGCGCCCGCACGTTCTGTCGCTTGAGGGCCGGGTCGTAGTAGTCGTTGAAGTCGTCGACCACCACGACCTCGGCGCCGCGCGCGAGCAGGCGATCGACGAGGTGGCTGCCGATGAAGCCCGCACCACCGGTGACGAGGAGCTTTCCGCTTGGCATATGGCTAGGGCGCCCGTTCGGGGAAGGCCGCCGGGGCGTCCGCGGAGTATAGCCGCGACGGCGGCGATGCAATCGGCGATCGTCGCGGCAGGTGGCGAGTCGCTCGAGCAACGCGCGCAAGCACGAGAGCCGCAATCCGATCCAGCGCGCGCTGATCGGCCGCTTCACGCGGGCGCTCGTCGCGGAGGTCACGAAGCTGCGGCCGGCGAGCGTGCTCGAGGTCGGCTGCGGCGAGGGCTACATGCTGGCCGCGCTGGCCGACGCCGGCCTCGGGGCCGAGCTCGTCGGCGTCGAGCTGTCGGCGACCGCGGTGGCCGACGCGCGCGCGCGGCTCGGGACCCGCGCGCGCATCGAGCAAGGCGATGCGCGCGAGCTCGGCACCGACGGCCGACGCTTCGACGTGGTGCTGATGCTCGAGGTGCTCGAGCACCTCGAGGACCCCGCGGCGATGCTGCCCGTGCTCGCGCGGCTGTGTCGCCATGCGGTGGTGCTCTCGGTGCCGTGGGAGCCGTGGTTCCGCGCGCTGAACCTCCTGCGCGGGCGTCACCTCGCGCGGCTCGGCAACCATCCCGAGCACCTGCAGCAGTTCGGCAAGGCCGAGCTCGTCGCGCTCGTACGCACTCACTTCGAGCCGATCGCCTGCCCTGCCGTGTGGCCGTGGACGATGGTGGTGGCGCGGCCGCGCTGATCGCCGGCCTGCTGCGCCGCTTGCTGGGACCGCGCGCGAGGCATGCGGTACGCTGCCGACGTGGTCGAGCCGCAATCCGGCGGAGACATCGCCGCGGTCGAGCTCTCGGTCGTCGTGCCGGTGTGGGACGAGCGCGAGTCGCTCGAGCAGCTGCGCACCGAGCTGCTCGCCGGCCTCGCAGCCACCGGCCGCAGCTTCGAGATCCTGTTCGCCGACGACGGCAGCACCGACGGCTCGGCCGAGCTGCTCGATCGCTTCGCCGCCCTCGACCCGCGCATCCTCGTCGTGCACCTGCGCAAGCACTTCGGCAAGTCGCCGGCGCTGGCGGCCGCGTTCGATCGCGTGCGCGGCGAGATCGTGCTGACGCTCGACGCCGATCTGCAGGACGACCCCGCGCACATCCCCGAGATGGTCGCGCGCATCGATGCGGGCGCGGACCTCGTGTCGGGGTGGAAGCGCGACCGCCACGATCCGCTGGGCAAGACCCTGCCCTCGCGGCTGTTCAACGCGGTGGTGCGGCGCGTCTCTGGCGTGCCGCTCTCGGACTTCAACTGCGGGTTCAAGGCCTACCGCATCGCGTGCATCCGCGAGCTGTCGGTCTACGGCGGCTTCCACCGCTTCCTGCCGGTGCTCGCGAGCGAGCGCGGCTTCCGGGTCGAGGAGCTGGTGGTCCGGCACCGCGCGCGGCAGCACGGCGCGAGCAAGTTCGGCGCGGCGCGGCTGTTCGAGGGCTCGCTCGACCTGCTGACGGTGCTGATGGTGACCCGCTTCCGCACGCGGCCCCTGCACCTGTTCGGCTTCCTCGGTGGCATCAGCGGCGTCACCGGGGTCTCGGTGCTGCTCTACCTCACCGTGCTCTGGTTCATGGGCGAGCCGATCGGCACGCGCCCGCTGCTCACGTTCGGCGTGCTGCTGACGATCGCGTCCGTGCAGTTCATCGGCATCGGGCTCGTGGCCGAGCTGCTCGTGCGCACGACGATCACGTCGCGCGAGGTCGTGTCGGTGCGTGAGCCCGCGCCCCGGGCGAAGCTGCCCGCGGTCGACGCACCCGCAGCGTTGCCGGCCCCGGCCGAGCGGGAGCGCGCGTCGTGAAGGCGATCGTGCAGCGCGTGTCCTCCGCGCGCGTCATCGTCGAAGGCGCGGTCGTGGGTGCCATCGAGCGCGGGCTCGTGGTCTACCTCGGCGTCGAGACGGGCGACGGCGAGGCGGATGCGAGCACGGTCGCGAGGAAGTTGACCGCGCTGCGGCTCTTCCCCGGGCGCACGCCGATGGACCTCGACGTGCGCGAAATCGGGGGCGCTGTGCTGGTGATCAGTCAGTTCACGCTCGCGGCCTCGATCAAGCGCGGGCGCAGGCCGAGCTTCGACGGGGCCGAAGCGCCCGAGCGCGCGCGTTCGCTCTACCAGCGCGTCTGCACGCTCGTCGCGGAGCTCGGGGTACCCGTGCAGACCGGGGTCTTCGGGGCATACATGCAGGTCGATGCGATGGGCGAAGGACCGGTCACGATCCCCATCGCCACGCGCGATGGATCGCTGATCTGATCGATCGATCGCGTGCTCCGTGTGCGACCGTTTCGTTATGGGCCGAGAGATTACCTATTGCGCGTGAAGCGAGGCTCGCTACGCTGATTCGATGCGTCGTTGGACAATGGCCGTCGGGCTCGTGTGCGCATGTGCCACCTCGGACGAGGGCAATCCCGACCGGGCGGAGATGGAAGCGACCCTGCGCGCGGGCATCTTCCCCGAGCCCGCCAACTACCCCGGCAACGGCGATCTGACCATCTACGAGGGCCAGAACACCGCCAGCGAGCCCTGCCGGATCTACGACATCCTCGGCACGCAGGTGAACGCCAGCCAGGTCAATGGCGGGCAAGGGATCATGAACATCGTCGGCAACTCCATCGTGGACCCGACGACCGGCCTCGCGATCTGCACGCGCGAGGGCAACGAGCTGTTCGAGCGGGTCCGCGACGGATCCTCGGGCAGCGGCGAGGTGCTGTTCACGGTGGTCGGTCGCTGGGTGTTCGAGGGCGAGCTGAACCTGAACGGCAACATCTTGCAGATCCTGAACCAGCTCGACGAGCAGCTGCTCTACACGTTCCAGGGGCCGCACATCTACGAGCACTCGCCGTGGGACGGCGAGATCCTGGCGACGGCCACGAAGCCGCTCACGAACGCGAACAAGACCCGCAAGCTGGTCATCACCTCGCTCATCGCCGGCGAGTGCGGTGGGCTCGGGCTCTACACCGAAGAAGACGGCGTCCACGCGGAGTAGCTTTGGTCGCGCCTCCGGCGCTCTTCCTGGTGCGGGCAGCCGTGGCTCGCTGTCCGCCGTGGCAGAGCCACGGCGGGCTCGAGGGCGCTCGGACGGTCTTTGGTCGCGCCGTCCGGCGCTCTTCCTGGTGCGGGCAGTCGTGGCTCGCTGTCCGCCGTGGCAGAGCCACGGCGGGCTCGAGGGCGCTAGCGCTCGCGTAGCCAGGTGTCGATGCGATCGGCCAGCGGGCGGTCCTGCAGCGTGGCCCGGGCCGACCTGATGTCGGCGACGAGGCTCTGCAGCTCGGTGCTCTTCGGCTCGGCGATCGCGAGCGCGCGCGCGAGCTCGAACGTCGAGGCGAGCTGGGCATCCGCGGGTCGCTCCAGCTCGATGCCCTCGGCCACGCACTGGCGCGCGAGCGTGACCGCCTCGCTCGCGCGGTGCCGTGCGATGAGCAGCATCACCTGCGAGAGCCGGGCATCGACGATGTGCCGGTGCGGCGGCGTGAACAGCTTCTGCGCGGTCTCCAGCGCCGCGCTGCAGTCCTCGGCCGCGCCCTCCAGCTCGCCCAGCCCGATCCGCGTCTCGCAGCGCTTGGCCAGGCTGCGCACGAGCGACACGTGGCGCTGTCCGTGCGTGCCCTGCAGGATCGCGATGGCGCGGTCGTAGGCATCTTCGGCGTCGGCGAGGCGACCCTGGGCCATCAGCGTGAGCCCGAGGTTGTTGAGCGTCATCGCCAGCCGCGGGTCGTCGGCGCGCTGGCCCGCGAAGATGTCGCGCGCGCGCTCGAACATCGCGCGGGCCTTGTCGTAGTCGCCCCGACCGAGCGCGTTGCCGCCGAGCGAGACCAGCACCTCGGCGACCTTGGGATGGGCGGGACCGAACGCAGCCTCGCGGATCGTCAGCGCGCGGCCGTAGAGCTGCTCGGCGGCCGCGAAGTCGTGCGTGTCGGCGCGCAGATTGCCGAGGTTGAGCGACAGGCTCGCGATCTGCGGGTGGTCGGGACCGTACAGCTGCAGCACCGCATCGAGCGCGGCGCGGAACTCCTGCTCGGCCTCGTCGTACTTGCCGAGCACGACCAAGGTCGCGCCGAGGTCGTTGCGGCTGCTCGGCAGATCCGGATAGGTCTCGCCGAACGCGGCGAGCCGCACCTCGATCGCGCGCCGGAACTGCGCAGCGGCCTGCTCGTGATCGCCGTGCACCCCGAGCGCGCCGGCGATCGCGTGCGCGACCCCGGCCTCGAGCTCCGGCGGGGCCCCGGCCCGCTGCACGGCGACCTCCGCGGCAAAGCGCAGCGCGAGCGCGTCGTCGGGGCGCCGCAGCGTGAGCCCTACGACCTGCACGAGGTGGATCCACGCGTTGGCCTCGAGCACGGGCTGCTGCGCGCTCGCGGCTTCGCTCACCACGGCCCGCAGGTCGGCTTCGGCGCTCGCCGCATCGCCACCGACCCCGCGCGCGCGGCCGAGCACGAGCCGCGCCGAGATCCGCGTCGGCGCGTGGGCCAGCGTCGCGGCATCGCTCCACGCCTGCTCGGCGATCGCGACCGCGGCCTCGCCGTGGCGCGCGTCGAGCTCCGCAGTCGCACGCGCGAGCAGATCGAGCACGGACGACACGCGCGGGCGCTCGTCGGCAGTGGGCGGCGCGTCGCTCGAGCCCGGGCGCAGCTCGACGCAGTCCGCCGGCTGCCCGAGCCGCAGCGCGGCCCCGGTGGCGGTCTCGATGAGCGGCGCGTCGGCGTTGCCGAGCACGTCGAGCAGCGCCGACACCTCGCGCAGTCGCTGGTCGAGGCACTCCATCCGGCGATCGAGCAGCTCGGCCGACTGCTCGCCGCGCACGGCGGTCGCCTCGCAGATCGCGACGTGACTGCTCGCCCAGCTCGCCGCGCGCTCGTCGAAGATCGCGGAGGTGCGATCCCAGGCCTTCTCCGCGAACGGCACGCCGGTGGCGGCGAAGGCCGCTCCGATCTCGGCGTTGCGCTCGGGGCTCCACACCGCCTCGATGCGATCGGTCGCGCCCGGACACGCGTCCTCGCGGCCGGCGAGCGCGAGCGCGCCTGCGAGCGCGCCCAGCCCCGCCGTGCCGGCGATCGCGACCCGTACGCGACGGCGACGGCGAGCGACGTGCTGCTCGAGCGCCGCGATGACCGCGTGCATGTCGGCGTAGCGCTGCTCGACGTGGGGCTGCAGCATGCGCAGCACGACGCGCTGCAGCCAGCCCGGCACCTCGCGGTCCTTGGGGCCCGGGGTCACCTTGCCGTCGATCGCGTTCCACATCGCGGCCTGCAGGTCGCCCTGGAACGGCAACGTCCCCCACAGCGCCTCGAACAGCGACACGCCGAACGAGAACTGATCCGCGGCGGGCCCGACGGGTTGGCCGAGGATCTGCTCGGGGGCCATGTACGCCGGCGTGCCCACGCGTCGGCCCACCGCGGTCAGCCGCTTCTTGTGCTCGCTCTGCGGCTCGCTGTCTTCCTCGACGTCGGTGTCGGGGCCGTCGCCGTCGCTGTCCCCGTGCTCGAGCGCGAGCCCGAAGTCGAGCACGACCACGCGACGAACCGCGCCGGGATCCTGCGGGCTGGGCTCGATGCGCACGTTGGCCGGCTTGAAGTCGCGGTGGGTGATGCCGGCGGCGTGGGCGGCCGCGAGCCCACGCGCCGCCTGCACGAACACGTCGACGATCTCGCGCCAGCTGCGTGCGCGCTGCTCGAACCAGCGCGACAGCGGCTCACCCTCGACGAACTCCATCGCGATGTAGAGCCGATCGTCGAACACGTCGACGTCGTGCACCGCGACGACGTTGACGTGCTTCAGCTTCGCGAGCGCACGAGCCTCGCGGTGCAGACGCGCATGGCCGGTGGTCGTGCGCTTGGCGTCGGCGAACTCGCGCTCGCGCAGGAGCTTGAGCGCGACCTTGCGATCCAGCTTCGGATCGTAGGCCGTGCACACCACGCCCATGCCGCCCATGCCGACGACCTCGAGCACGAGGTAGCGGCCGATGCGGTCGGGCAGCTCGGTGGGCGGAGGCGGCTCGGCGACCTGGGCGGGCTCGTCGTAGCCCACCGTCGGCGAGCTGATCCTTCCGCCCGCCAACACCACCAGCTCGCCCGTGGATCGCTCCGACGACATCTCGAGTCCAGCCGATCGAGCATGCCCGCAACCGATCGCGCGCTCAAGGGAGTGGGGTCGTCCCGAGGCGGGACGAACGCGCGCGAGCGCCGTTCAGAACCCGATGCGGCGCATCACGAAGCGCGGGAGCGCACGGATGACCATCATGATGTAGCGCCATATGCCGGGCGCGTAGACGACCGGACGTCCGCGATCGATGGCGCGCACGACCGCGGTCGCGACGGCCTCGGGCTCGCCGGCGAACGGCGGGGGCCGCAGCCCCGCGGTCATGCCGGTCTTCACGAAGCCCGGCTTCACGCAGACGACCCGCAGCCCCGCGGCGTGGAAGCGGTGATCGAGGCCCTCGAGGTACGCGGAGAGCCCGGCCTTCGCGGCGCCGTAGAGCACGACGGGCTTGCGCCCGCGCTCGCCGGCGACCGACGAGAACACGCAGAGCGTACCGCCGCCGCGCGCGAGCAGTCGCTTGCGCGCGGACTCGCAGAGCAACACCGTGTTCGTGAAGTCGACCGCGAGCACGCGACGCAGCAGTGCCGGGTCGGCCTCGAGGGCGTCCTGCGTGGCGAACATCCCCGCGGTGACGACCACGGCCTCGAGCCCGCCCAGCGCGCGCTCGGCCTCGGCGAGCGCGACGTCGAAGCCCTCGGGCGCCTCGAGATCGCAGCTCGCCGTCGCGATGGTGACCTGGGGTGCTCGCACGCGCAGGTCCGCGGCGCTCTTCTCGAGATCGGCGGGGTCGCGGCCGAGCAGGCACAGCGAGTCACCGCGTGCGGCCAGCTCGCGGGCGAGCGCGCGACCCATGCCCTTGGTCGCACCGGCGATCGCGACCCTCATCGGTGCGGCACCGGAGGCGCATCGCCGAGCACGCGCACCGACTGCGCGCTGCGGAAGCGGCCCTCGGGATCCCAGCGGCGGCGGACGGCCTCGAAGGCGGCGAGCCGCGGCTCCATCGCGCGGTAGTGCTCCGCGCGCGTGAACCCGTCCTTGGTGAGGTAGATGCGCCCGCCCATCTCGATGACCTTCTCGTTCAGCGCGTCGACGATCGCCTGCGTGTCGTCGCGCACCGCGATGTCGAGCGCGATCGAGACGCCCGCCATGGGAAACGACAGCATGCCCCTGCCCTCGGCGCCGCAGTCCTTGATGACGCAGAGGAAGGACGCGCCGCCCTTGGTGGTGAGCAGCTCGAGGAAGCGCCGCGCGGCGTCCTTGCCCGCCGAGCGCGGCAGCACGCACTGGAACTGCGTGAACCCGCGCGGGCCGTACATGCGGTTCCAGTGCAGGATCATGTCGAGCGGATAGAAGAACGTCTCGGGATGCACGATGCCGGTGACGAGCCGCCGGAAGTGCTTGTGCCAGAGCAGCCAGTTGAACGCGCGGATCGACAGCCGGTTCAGCGCGAGCTGGGGCAGCACGAACGGCATCGCGACGCGTCGCTTGGGCTGTGGCGGCGCGGGCGGGGCCTCGGCCGGCGTCGCCCACCGCCCGCGCATGAGGATGCCGCGGCCCATGCCGCGCCCGCGCGAGAGGCAGTCGATCCAGCCCATCGTCATCGGCCACGTCGCGGCGTTCTGCTCCAGCCGCTCGACGTAGGTGTCGATGTCGTCGATGCGCTCGCTCTCCTGCCAGATCCACGGCGAGCTCACCCGCTCCATCGTGAACTCGACCTCGAGGATGTGCCCGGTGAGGCCCATGCCGCCGACCGTGGCCCAGAACAGATCGGGGTGCTCGGTCGGCGAGCAGTCGAGGATCCGTCCGTCCGCGACGCGCATGCGCAGCTGCGTGACGTGATCGCCGAAGCAGCCCGCCACGTGGTGGTTCTTGCCGTGCACGTCCGACGCGACCATGCCGCCGAGCGTCACGTACTGCGTGCCGGGCGTGACGGGTGGGAACCAACCGCGGCGCAGGAACAGCGAGTTCAGCGCGTGCAGCGAGAGCCCGGCCTCGGCCCGCAGCCGGCCGGTGTCCTCGTCGAACGCGAGGATGCGATCGGCGAGCGGGCTCGCGGCGAGCACGACGTCGCCCGGAGCCGGCAACGACGAGTCGCCGTACGAGCGCGCGAGCCCACGCGTCAGCGGGACGTCGGCCGTGATGCGCTCGAGATCCTCGCTGCGAAGCTCGCGCCCCGGCAGCGGTACGCGGCCCCACCCCTCGAGCGTCGCAGGCCCGGCGGCCACCGCAGGCGCAGGCACGCGCTCGACCACGGCCGGGAGCACCGCCTCGGCCTCGCCGAGCGTGCCCGTCACCCCATCCGAGCGCATCGCCCGATCCATCCGCGGCGGAGCATAGCAGGAAGCACCGCGGCCGGCCGCCATCGCCGACCTTGCAGGTCGTCGCCCTCGCGCCCACGATCCGCCGAGCGTGCCAAACGTCCTCGTCGTGTCGGGGGCCTCGCGGCCCGAGAGCAACCTCCGCGCGGCGATCGCCGCCGTCGAGCATGCGCTCGCAGCGGCCGGCGCCGACGTGCAGGTGCTCGATCTGGCCCAGACCCCGCTGCCGATCCTCGAGGCGGGCAGCGAGGCCCAGGCGCGGCTGCCCGAGATCGCCCGCGTGCGCGAGCTGTCGCGCTGGGCGATCGGCTTCGTGCTCGTCACGCCCGAGTACCACGGCAGCATGAGCGGCGCGCTCAAGAACTGGTTCGACTTCCACTACCCCGAGCTCGCCGGCAAGGTCGCGGGCGTGATCTCGGTGACCGGTGGCGGCACGGGCGACATGTCGATCGCCGCGGTGAAGACCTGCTTCGCGTGGTGCCACGGCTTCACGCTGCCGTTCCACGCGACCGTGCGTCCCTCGGACGTCGAGGCCGATCGCATCGTGTCCGCGAAGCTCGTCGATCGCATCGAGCGCATCGCCCACGACGTCGTGCGCTACGCACCGCTCGTGCGCGGTGCGTTCGACCAGGCGCGGACGCTCGGCAGCGGCGCGGCGGCCGGGCTCGCCGGCATGCACGTCGACGAGGAGCCCGGGTGATGGGCGAGCTGCGCCTGCTCTTCGTCACCGCGCCCGAGGCCGACGCCGAGCGCATCGTGCAGAGGCTCGTCGAGGAGCGGCTCGTCGCGTGCGGCAACATCTTGCCGGGCGCGCGCTCGATCTACGTGTGGAAGGGCGAGCTCTGCCGCGACACCGAGGCGGTGCTGCTCATGGAGACCACCGCGGCGCGGCTGGACGATGCGCTCGCACGCCTGCGCGCGCTGCATCCCTACGAGTGCCCGAAGCTCGTCGTGCTCGACCCCATCGGCGTGAACGACGACTACTTGGCCTGGGCGCTCGCCGCCGTCGGCCCCTGAGCGCCGCCGAGCTGCGAGATGTCCATGTGCAGGTGGCGGACGAGGAAGCCCCACAGGTCCGCCCACTCGTCGATCTGCTTGCCCGTCGGCTTGCCGGCGCCGTGCCCCGACTTCGTGTCGATGCGGATGAGCACCGGCGCGCTGCCCTTCTGGGCATGCTGCAGCGCCGCCGCGAACTTGTAGCTGTGCGCCGGCACGACGCGATCGTCGTGGTCGGCGGTGTAGATCATGGTGGGCGGATACGCGGTGCCCGCTTCGAGGTTGTGGTACGGCGAGTACGCCAGCAGCGCGGCGAACTCGTCGGCGTTCGCGACCGAGCCGTAGTCGCTCGCCCACGCCCAGCCGATCGTGAACTTCTCGAAGCGCAGCATGTCCATCACGCCCACGCCGGGCAGCGCGGCCCCGAACAGATCGGGGCGCTGCGTCATCACGGCGCCGACCAGCAGCCCGCCGTTGCTGCGCCCGCCGATCGCGAGCCGTGCGCGCTTCGTGTACTTCTTCGCGACCAGGAACTCGGCGGCCGCGATGAAGTCGTCGAACACGTTCTGCTTCGCGAGCTTGATGCCCGCCTGGTGCCACTCCTCGCCGAACTCGCCGCCGCCGCGCAGGTTCGGCACGGCATAGATCCCGCCCATCTCCATCCACACCAGGTTCGGCACGCTGAACGACGGCGTGAGCGAGACGTTGAACCCGCCGTAGCCGAAGAGGTAGGTCGGGGCGTTGCCGTCCTTCGCGAGCCCGCGCTTGTGCGACAGGAACATCGGGATGTTGGTGCCGTCGGCGCTCGGGTAGAACACCTGCTCGGTCACGTAGTCGTTCGGGTCGAACGCGACCTTGGGCTTGCGCCACGCCTCGGTCTTGCCGCTCGCCACGTCGAGCTTCCAGATCTCGGTCGGGGTGGCGAAGCCGGTGAACGAGAACCACGTCTCGGTGTCGCGGGGCTTGCCGGTGAAGCCGGCCACGGTGCCGATGCCCGGCAGCTCCAGCTCGCGCTCGAGCTTGCCGTCCTTCGTGTGGATCGCGACCTTCGACTGCGCGTTCTCGAGGTAGCTCGCGATGAAGCGCTCGCCGACCACCGCGACGCTCTGCAGCGTGCGCATCGACTCGTCGATGAGCACCTTGCGCTTCTTCGGGTGCTTCACGTCGATGGCGACCAGCTTGCCGCGCGGTGCACCTTCGTCGGTGAGGAACCAGAGCGTGTCGCCCTCGCTGCCGACCATCCGCCAGCGCGCGCTGAAGCCGGGCAACAGCTCGATGGCCTTGCGCGCCTTCGCCGGCTTGCGCAGATCCTGCACGACGATGCTCGTCTTCGGGTCGGTGCCGAGCTTCACGGTGATGACCAGCCAGCGTCCATCGTCGGTGACGTCGGTCTCGAAGCCCCACTTCGGCTGGTCCTTGCGCGCGTAGACCAGCTTGTCCTGCGACTGCGGAGTGCCGAGCGCGTGGAAGAACACCTTCTGCCCGTAGTTCTCGCCCGACAGGCTCTCGCCGGCCTTGGGCTCGTCGTAGCGCGGGTAGAACAGGCCCTTGCCGTCCTTCGTCCAGGCCGGCCCGCTGAACTTGATCCACTTGAGCTCGTCGCTCGCGTCGGAGCCCGAGGCCACGTCGCGGACCTTCCACACCTGCCAGTCGGAGCCCGAGGCCGACACGCCGTACGCGACCTTGCTGCCGCCGTCGTCGAAGGCCTGGCCCGCGAGCGCGACGGTGCCGTCCGCGGACAAGAGGTTCGGATCGAGCAGCACGCGCTCCTTGCCCTGCTTGTCGAGCACGTAGATCGGCGACTGGTTCTGCAGGCCGTCGTTGCGCGCGACGACGAGGTGGTCGCCTTCACGCTGCGGCACGCCCCAGCGCTCGTAGTCCCACAGCGTCTGCAGGCGTGCGCGCAGCTCGGCGCGCGCGGGGATCTGCTCGAGGTGCGCGGTGGTGATCGCGTTCTCGGCCTCGATCCACGCGCGGGTCTCGGCGCTGTCCATGGCCTCGAGCCAGCGATACGGATCGGCGATCGTGACCCCGTGGTAGCTGTCCGTCGTGTCGCCGCGCGTCGCCTTCGGATACGCGATCGGGCTCGGGGCGGCGTCGTGCGAGTCGTCGGCCTCGGGGCGCTGCTCGTAGCGCGGCTGCGGATCCTCGACCGGGCGATCGGGACGACAGGCGAGCACGAGGGCGGTGCAGACGAGGAGTCGACGCATGACGATCGGTGCTAACACTGCGCCCGCGCGCTCGACAAGGCGGCCGTCACAGCCGAGCGAGGTCGAGCACGTGTGGGCCGACACGCAGCGCGTCGAGCTCGAAGTCGGCGACGAGCTCGCGCGGATGCACGCGCGCTGCGTCCTGCACGAGCCCGCACGATCGCGCGAGCTCGGCGACGACGCGGGCGGGATCGGCACCGCCTTCGCGCAGGCTCGCCATGTCCGGCACGCCGTCGCGCTTCGACAGCTTCTCGCCGCCCGGCCCGCACACGAGCGGAACGTGGGTCCACGTCGGTGTGGGCAGTCCGAGCGCGCGCGCGAGCCACACCTGCCGCGGCGTGCTCGGCCACAGATCTTCACCGCGCAGCACGTGGGTGATGCCCATCGCGGCGTCGTCGACGACCACCGCGAGCTGGTAGGCCCACGCACCGTCGCCGCGCCGCAGCACGAAGTCGCCGATCTCGCTGGCGACGTCCTGCTCGAGCGTGCCGACGAGGGTGTCGTCGGCGCGCGCGGTACCGGGCGGTGCACGCCAGCGCAGCGACAGCGGGCGCGACGGATCCGCGGGACCGTCCACGCAGGTGCCGGGATAGACCGGCTCGCAGCCATGGGGCGCGAGCGCGGCGTCACGCAGCTCGCGACGCGTGCACGAGCACGGAAACGTCGCCAGGCGATCGAGCGCCGCGGCGTAGTGCTCGCCGCGCTCCGACTGGCGGTAGGGGCCGTGTGGCCCGCCGACGTCGGGGCCCTCGTCCCAGTCGAGCCCGAGCCAGCGCAGATCGGCGAGCACCGTGTCCTCGAACGTTCGCTTCGCGCGCTGCGGATCGATGTCTTCAATTCGCAACACGAAGCGACCGCCGCCCGCGCGGATCTGCAGCCACGCGAGCAATGCAGTGCGCGCGTTGCCGAGGTGCTGACGCCCGGTGGGCGAAGGCGCATAGCGGCCGCGAAGCTCGCTCACGTGCGCATCATCGCTGCTCGCGGTGTCGCGCGCCAACCCGTGCGGAGCATCACGCGCGAGAGGTGGCGTCGCAACGGCGACTCTGTAAGCTCCGCCTCCGTGGCCGACCGCCTCGACATCTCGCAGCGCAAGAAGGATCACCTGGCGCTCTGCGCGGGTCCCAACGTCGGATTCCGCGGCAAGTCCACGATGCTCGAGCACGTGCACCTCGTGCACGACGCGCTGCCCGAGATGCACGCGGACGAGGTCGACACGACCACGACGCTGCTCGGACACAAGCTCGCCGCGCCCGTCATCGTCGCGGCGATGACCGGCGGCACCGATCGCGCCGCCGAGGTGAACAAGGACCTCGCGCGCGCGGCCGACGAGCTCGGGCTCGCGTTCGGGCTCGGCTCGCAGCGCGCGATGTTCGTGCGGCCCGAGACCGCGTGGACGTTCAAGGTCCGCGACGTCGCGCCGAACGTGCTCGTGCTCGGCAACCTCGGCGTCGTGCAGGCGCGGCAGATGACGACGCAGCAGATCGCCGACCTCGTCGGCGAGGTCGGTGCGAACGCGCTGTGCGTGCACCTCAACCCCGCGATGGAGATCGTGCAGCCGGGAGGCGATCGCGACTTCTCGAGCGGGCTCGACACGCTCGCGCGGCTCGTCGAGTCGCTGCCGGTGCCCGTCGTCGCCAAGGAGACCGGCTGTGGGCTGTCGCGCAGGGCCGGCGAGCGCATCGTCGCGACCGGCTGCAAGGCGGTCGACACGAGCGGTGCCGGCGGTACCAGCTGGGTCGGCGTCGAGGCCCACCGTGCGATCGACGACGACGACAAGGCGCTGGCCGAGGAGCTGTGGGACTGGGGCATCCCCACCGGCGCGTCGGTGCTGCAGCTCTCCGGCCTGCCGCTCGAGATCATCGCGACCGGCGGGCTCAAGTCGGGCAGCGACGTCGCGCGGGCCGTCGCGCTCGGAGCCACCTGCGGCGGCATCGCGGCCGAGGTGCTGCGCGCCCACAAGGCCGGCGGCTTCGACGGTGCGAAGGCGTTCCTGCGCCGCGCGATGGCCTCGGTGAAGGCGATCATGCTGCTCACCGGCTGCAAGGACGTCGCAGCGCTGCGTCGCGCACCGAAGCTGCTCGGCGAGCCGCTGCGCATGTGGCAGCCCGCGCCATGACCCTGCAGCTCCATCCCGCCGCGAGCGCGTGCGGCAAGATCATCCTGCTCGGCGAGCATGCGGTCGTGCACGGTCAGCCCGCGCTCGCGGCCGGGCTGCCCGATGCGCTCTTGCTGCGTGCGCGCGCGCTCGACGATCGCCGCGCGCCGAGCAGGCTCACGATCCCGGCGTGGGAGCTCGCGATCACGCTCGACGGCGACAGCGATCATCCGGTCGCGCGCGCGTGCCTCGAGGTGCTCGCGATGTGCGACGGTCCGCTCACCGGCTGGGCGATCGACGGGCGCGCCACGATCCCCGCGCGCGCGGGCCTCGGCTCGTCGGCCGCGCTCACCGTCGCGCTCGCGCGCCTCGCGATGGGACAGGACGCCGACGTCGACGCGGTCGTCGAGGCCTCGCTCGCCGGCGAGCGCGTCTTCCACGGGACCCCGTCCGGCATCGACAGCGAGGTCGCCGCGCGCGGCGGCGTGCTCCGCTACGTGCGCGGTCAGCCCCCCGAGGCGATCGCTCTCGAGCGCCCCCTGCCGGTCGTCGTCGTCCCCTCCGGCGTACCCCGCAGCACCGCCGATCAGGTCGCCAAGGTGCACCGGGCAGTCGACCGATGGCCCATGCTCGCCCGACCGATGATCGAGCTGGTCGGCCGCCTCGTCGACCAGGGCCAAGCTGCCATGATCGCTGGGGATCATGCCGCACTCGGGGAGCTCGCCGACCTCGATCACGCCCTGCTCGGCGGGCTGGGGGTCTCATCGTGGATCCTCGATGAACTGTGCTACGTCGCACGTGGGGCCGGCGCCCTCGGAGCGAAGCTCACCGGGGCCGGGGGTGGTGGCTGCATCCTTGCCCTGCCCTCGGGCGAGCCGGGGCCCTTGCTCGCCGCATTCGAGCGCCGGCGGCTCCACCCGCTGCGCTTCGAGATCGGGCCCGCCTCCGCGTAGGCCCAGGAACAGATCCAGGGATGAAGCCCGCCAAGGCCACCGCGCACTCGAACATCGCCCTCTGCAAGTACTGGGGGAAGCGCACGGGCGTGCCTGCGGAGCTGAACCTGCCCGCGACGAGCTCGCTGTCGATGACGCTCGACGGGCTCTGGACCGAGACCGAGCTGCACCCGGCCGCCAGCGACCGCTTCGAGCTCGACGGCGTCGTCCACAGCGACGAGGTCGCGCGAAAAGTATGGGCGCACCTCGATCGGCTGTGGAACGCCGACGGACGTACGGGGAACAGGCCCACCGTGTCCGTCCGATCGACCAACCATCTGCCGACCGCGGCGGGGCTCGCGAGCAGCGCGAGCGGTTTCGCTGCGCTCACGCTGGCGGCAGCCGCGGCGTTCGACGTGCAGCTCGATCGCAGCGCGCTGTCGGGGCTCGCGCGCATGGGCTCGGGTAGCGCCGCGCGGTCGCTGTGGGGTGGATTCGTGCGGCTCGACCGCGGACATCGACCGGACGGCAGCGATTGCCTGGCGAAGCCGGTGCTTCCCGCGGAACACTGGGATGTGCGGTTGTTGGTGATCCAGACGACCGCTGGCAAAAAGCCCATCGGATCGACCGCCGGCATGGAACGCTCGCGTACCACCTCGCCGTACTACGGGGCCTGGATCGACGGCTCCGAGGCCGACCTGGAGCGCGCCCAGGCGGCGCTCGTCGCCCGCGATCTCGGTGCGCTCGGCGTCGTCGTGGAGCACAGCGCGCTCAAGATGCACGCCTGCATGATCGCGAGCAGCCCGTCCATCCTCTACTGGAACGGCACCACCGTGGAGGTGATGCGCGCCGTCTGGCAGGCGCGCGCCGACGGTCTCGCCGGCTACGTCACCATCGACGCCGGTCCCCACGTCAAGGTGCTGTGCGAGGCCGCGACCGCCGATGTGCTCGGCAAGCGACTCGGCGAGGTGCCGGGCGTCGTCGCCGTCCGCAGCTGCGCGCCGGGCCCCGACGCCGCCGCCGAGGTGCTGGCATGAGCGTGCCCGTCTCCGCGCCCGGCAAGGCCTTTCTCATCGGCGAGTACGCGGTGCTCGACGGTGCGCCCGCGCTCGTCACCGCCGTCGACGTCCGTGCCGTCGCGCATGCGCCCTCGGACGATCGCCCGGCGGCGAGCTCGGCGGTCGTGCACTGCGCCCACGCCCGCGTCGGCACGTTCCTCGAGGGCCGCGGCGAGACGATCGCGGGCCCGCCGGCGATCGAGACCGGCGGCTTCACGCTCGGCCAGCGCAAGCTCGGCCTCGGCTCGTCGGCCGCCGTCGCGGCCGCAGTCGTGGGCTACCACCTCGCGGGCAGCGGGCTCGATCCCACCGATCCCGAGGTGCGCCAGCACGCGCTGGCGATCGCCCAGGCCGCGCACTCCGAGGCCCAGGGCGGCACGGGCAGCGGTGCCGACGTCGCGACCGCGGTGCTCGGCGGCACGATCCGCTTCGTCGAGCGCCGCGCCGAGCCGGTCGCGCTCTCGCCCTGGCTCGCGATCGGCTTCGTCGATGCCGGCGCGCCTGCGGTCACGAGCTCGTTCGTGCAGGCCGTGAAGGCGGCGCAGCTGCGCACGCCGGCCGCACATCGCGACGCGATCAACATGCTGCGCGACGCCTCGGCCCAGTTCGCCGACGCGGCCCAGGCCGATCGCAGCGGCTTCACGGCGCTGCGGCGCGCGGTCGAGCTGCACGTCCGCGGGCTGCGTGCGCTGCAGGCCTGCGCCGAGGTGCCGATCGTCACCGCCGAGATCGAGGCGATCATCGAGCTGTGCAGCAAGGCCGGCGTCGCGGCCAAGCCCTCGGGCGCCGGCGGTGGCGATCTCGTGGTGCTCTTCGCCGCCGATCGCGGCGCGATCGATCGCCTCGCCGAGTCGCTGCGCAAGGCCGGCTGGCCGCTGCTCGGCGAGCTGCGGGCGGCCTCCGACGGTCTGCGGGCCGAGGCGCGCGTGCCCACCGTGTCGCGCCTGTCCGGCTTCTTCAAGCTGAGCGTCGCCGACCGTCGTCGCGCCGTCGCCCACGCGACCGGCCTGCCGATCGCGCGGCTCGACGAGCTCGCGGACGCCGGGCTCGACGAGCACCACGCGAATCACATGATCGAGAACGTCGTCGGGACGTTCGACCTCCCGCTCGCGGTCGCGACGAACTTCCGCATCAACGGCCGCGACGTGCTCGTGCCGATGTGCGTCGAGGAGGCCTCGGTCGTCGCCGCGGCGAGCAACGCCGCGAAGATGATCCGCGAGGGCGGCGGCTTCGCGGCGCACAGCGATCCGCCGTGGATGATCGCGCAGGTGCAGCTCTGCCGTCCGGTCGCGGCCCGCCACGAAGTGATGGGCGTGCTCGCGCTCGTCCGCGAGCACGAGGGCGAGCTGCTCGCGGTCGCCGACGCCGAGCACCCGCGGCTCGTCGGTCGCGGCGGCGGTGCAAGGGCGATCGAGGCCCGCGCGCTGGCCGACGACATGGCCGTCGTGCACGTGCTCGTCGACTGTCAGGATGCGATGGGGGCGAACCTCATCAACGCGGTCGCCGAGGCGGTCGCCGAGCGCCTGCTCGCGCTGACCGGCTGGGAGCCGGGCCTGCGCATCCTCTCGAACCTCGCCGATCGCCGCCGCGCCCACGTCTCGGCGCGCGTGTCCCCCGAGTCCCTCGCGACCAAGGGCTTCGCGGGCTCCGAGGTCGCCGTACGCATCGCTTCGGCCTCGCGTTTCGCCGAGCTGGACCCTTATCGCGCCGCCACGCACAACAAGGGCATCATGAACGGCGTCGACGCGGTGGTGCTGGCCACGGGCAACGACTGGCGCGCGATGGAGTCGTCGGCCCACGCCTATGCCGCGCTGCCCGGCCGCTACGGCCCGCTGGCGACGTGGAAGGTCGGCCCCGGCGGCTGGCTCGAGGGCACGATGAGCCTGCCCGCGGCGGTCGGCGTCGTCGGAGGCGCGACCCAGGCCCATCCGGTCGCCAAGCTCGCGCTCGAGATCCTCGGCAACCCGAGCGCCGCGTTCCTCGGCCAGGTGATGGCCGCGGCCGGGCTCGCCAGCAACCTCGCCGCGCTGAAGGCGATGGCCACCGAAGGCATCCAGCGCGGACACATGTCGCTGCACGCACGCTCCGTCGCGCTCACTGCGGGCGCGGTCGGTCCCGAGGTCGAGCTGCTCGCCAGCCGGCTCATCGAGGTCGGCGAGATCAAGGCCGAGCGTGCCGTCCAGCTCCTCGCCCAGCTCAGACACGATTCCGGCGTCACGCACTGACGAGACGCCAGTCCCCCACGGAACACACACCATGGTCGCAGCCACCGAACCCCGTCTCTACTGCGTGCCCGCTGCCAGCTCCGGCTTGGCCACCGAGGACGACACCAGCGAGCGCTTTGCACCGCCCGATGGCGCGCCGCCCGGACCGTGGACGGTGCAGGCCGGCTATCGCTGGTGCGAGCGCATGGCGCAGACGCACTACGAGAACTTCCCGGTCGCGTCGAAGTTCCTGCCGCCGCAGCTGCGCCCGCACGTCGCGGCGATCTACGCGTTCGCGCGCACGGCCGACGACTTCGCCGACGAGCCGCGCTTCGAAGGCCGCCGCGACCAGGCGCTCGCGTCGTGGGAGCACCTGCTCGAGGCCTGCTACCACCGCGAGGTGCAGCACCCGGTGTTCATCGCGCTGCGCGACACGGTGCGCCGCCACAACATCCCGATCGGTCCGCTGCGTGCGCTGCTCACCGCGTTCCGCATGGACCTCACGAAGCACCGCTACACCAGCTTCAACGAGCTGCTCGGCTACTGCAGCCACTCGGCGAACCCGGTCGGCCAGCTCGTGCTGTTCGTGCACGGCCACCGCGAGCCCGATCTGCACCGCTTCAGCGACGAGATCTGCAGCGCGCTGCAGATCGCGAACTTCCTGCAGGACCTCTCGGTCGACGTGCCGCGCGGGCGCATCTACATCCCGCAGGAGGACCTCGTGCACTTCGGCGTCGCGCACGACGATCTGTTCGCGCGCCGCGTCACCGAGGAGTTCCGCGAGCTGATGCGCTACGAGGTCGCGCGCGTGCGGGCGATGTTCCACCGCGGGCGTCCGCTCGTCCGCCGCGTGTCGCCGGGGCTGTCGATGGAGCTCGACGCGACGTGGCGCGGCGGCATGGCGATCCTGCAGCGCATCGAGGATCTCGAGTACACCACCATCATCACCCGGCCGACGCTCGAGAAGCGCGACATGGCCGGCATCGCGCTGCGTTCGCTCTTCGCGTTCGGGCGCCGGTTCCTGCGCGGCGAGGCGTGAGCCTGCTCGGTCGGAGAACGCGAATGGAACGCCTCGGCACCGTCGCTTCCAAGCTCCCGCGCCGCGGTGTGAAGCTGCTGCGTCGGCTGACCAAGCGGTCGTCGTCGAACTTCGCGTTCGCGTTCCTCTTCCTCGGCCCGCAGCAGCGCGATGGGCTGAAGCAGATCTACGAGTTCTGCCGCGTGGTCGACGACATCGTCGACGAGCGTCCGCCGGGCGACGAGGGGGTGGCGCAGGCCCGCGAAGGCCTCGCGCGCTGGCGCGACGAGGTCGCGAAGATCTACGCCGGGGAGACGCCCAGCACCGAGCTCGGCCGCGCGCTCGCCGAGAGCCGCAAGCTGTTCGACTACCCGCGCAAGGGCTTCGACGAGATCATCGCGGGCTGCGAGATGGACCTCGAGCGCTCGCGCTACGCCGACATGGACGAGCTGCGGCTGTATTGCTACCGCGTCGCGTCCTGCGTGGGCCTCTTGTGCATCGCGGTGTTCGGCGACACCTCGCCGCACGCGCAGGAGTACGCCGAGCACCTCGGGCTCGCGCTGCAGCTCACCAACATCTTGCGCGACGTCGGCGAGGATGCGCTGCGCGGGCGCATCTACCTGCCGCAGACGCTGCTGGCCCGCCACGGGCTCGACGACGACGCGATCCTGCAGCAGCGCTACGACGATCGCTTCGTCGCGCTCGCCGGCGACTTCGCGGACGCGGCCGAGCGCGAGTACCGGCTCGCGTGGGAGTCGCTGTCGCGCGCGGACCTGCGTGCGCTGCTGCCCGCGGAGGTCATGGGTCGCACCTACCACCGCATCCTCCGGGAGATCCGCGAGCGGCAGTTCAACGTGTTCACCCGTCGCGCCGCGCTGCGTCGCCGCGACAAGCTCAAGGTCGCCGCGCTGGCCATCGCGCGCGCGGGCTTCGGGCTGCGTCACTAGGCGGGATGGACGTGTCGGCCACCAGCTCGTCCGGAGGGACGCGGACGAAGGGCAGTGCCGCGGGGCCGCCGGTCGTCGTGATCGGGGCCGGCTTCGCGGGCCTCGCCGCGGCGGTGCGGCTCGCCGAGGCGGGCCGCCGCGTGATCGTGCTCGAGGCCACGAAGGCGGGCGGCGGGCGGTCGCGCTCGTTCGCGCACGACAGCGGCATCGAGCTCGACAACGGGCAGCACCTGATGATGGGCTGCTACTACGAGACGCTCGCGTTCCTGCGCACGATCGGGCGCGAGGGCGCGGTCGACTTCCAGCGCAACCTGGCGCTCGACATGATCAAGCCGGGCGGCGGGCGCATCAAGCTGCGCTGCCCTGCACTGCCGGCACCGCTGCACCTCGCGGCCGGCCTGCTCGGCATGCGCGGGCTCGGCGTGCTGCACAAGGCGTCCGCGCTGCGCGTCGGCATGTTCCTGCGCGGCGAAGTGGTGCGGCCCGACGACAACGAGACCTGCGACGCGTGGCTGCGCCGGCTCGGGCAGACGCAGGGGATCCGCGGCGCGTTCTGGGATCCGCTCATCTGGGCGGTGCTCAACGACGATCCCCTGGTCGCGTCGGCAGCGATGCTGGTCGCGGTGCTCGAGCGGGCCTTCCTCGGCACGCGCGATGCGTCGCGGCTCGGCGTGCCGCGCGTGCCGCTGTCGCGGCTCTACGTGGACGACGCGGTGAGCTGGCTGCGTGCGCACGATGCCGACCTGCGTTTCGGGCAGAGCGTGCGACAGATCGAGTGCGACGATCGGGGCGTGAGCGGGTTGGTGCTGCGCGGCGGCGAGCGCATCGAGGCGCGCGAGGTGGTCACCGCGGTCCCGCCGGCGGCGTTGCTCGACGTGTTGCCGGCGACGGTGCTGCGCCATCCGGTGCTGCAGGACGTCGCGAAGCTGGGCACGAGCCCGATCATCAACCTGTGGCTCTTCCTCGACCGGCCGCTGTTCGACGACATGCCGTTCTGCGGGCTGGTCGCGAGCCCGCTGCACTGGCTCTTCGATCGCACGCGCATCGAGGGCCTCGACAACGGGGGGCGCACGCTCTTGAACTGCACGATCTCCGGCGCACGCGGCTTCGTCGACGACAGCGCGGAGACGCTGGTCGACATGGCGAAGAGCGAGCTCTCGCGCTACTTCCCGGGCCGCCTCCCACAGGTGCTCGACGCGAAGGTCGTGAAGGAGAAGCGCGCCACGATCACGCACGCGGCGGGCACCTACCACCGCCGCCCGGAGACGCGCAGCCCGGTCACGGGCCTGTTCTTCGCCGGCGACTGGGTGCGCACGGGCATCCCGGCGACGATCGAGTCCGCCTGCCAGAGCGGCCACATGGCGGCGGCCGCCGTGCTCGAAGGCTGATCGCCGCGCTCAGGCGCGCTTGCCCGGGATGCCCGGGTCGTCGCCGAGCGGGCCCGACACCACGCGGACGCCGGTCGTGCCCGCGCGGAGCAGCGTGCCCGGCACGGCGGCGTCGCGGCGCACGATCGCGAGCCCGCCTGCGCCCGCGAGCTCGGCGACGCAGGTCGTCAGCGTGCCCGCATCCTCGCGCGCGTCGGAGGCGAGCGGCGTGGGCACGTCGACCGCGCGGTCGAGCACGACCCGCACCATCACGCGGTTCACCTGACCGCGCGCGTGGATCCGGGCGAGCGGCTCCTGGCCCATGTAGCAGCCCTTGTCGTAGGACACCGCGTAGACGAAGCCGACCTCCGGGGGGAAGAACCCCGGCTGCAGCTCGGCGCCCCACCCCGGTGTGCCGCTCTCGATGCGCGCGCGATCGAAGTCGGCCGCGGTCTGTCGCTCGCCGCTCGCGAGTACCGCATGCACCGCATCGCGGGGCCCGACCACCAACGTCGCCGGCAACGGGTGTCGCGTTTCCACCACACGCACACCGTCGGCTGCGAGCGACAGTGGCTCGCCGTCGTCATCCCACGCGATCGCGATCGCGATGTCGTCGACGCGCTCGACGGTGACGTCGTCCATCACGATGTGCGCATCGAACGACTCGACCACGGCCGCGGCCTGCGCGTGCGGAACGAGCACGTCGAACGTGTCCGCGACCGCGGGCAACAAGACGAGCTCGGAGATCAGCTTGCCCTTCGCCGTGAGCAGAGCCGCCGCGACCGCGCGCGTGTCGTCGAGCTGCTCGAGATCACCCGAGACGCTGCCCTGAAGGAAGCGGCGCGCATCGGGGCCGCGCAATCGCACGAGCGCCCGCGCGCGACCCGGGAGCTCGTCGAGTAGGGCGCAGCAGAGGACCACGGGTGCACTTTACGAAGCACGGATCACAACGCGCAAGGCTTGCCCCTTGATCGATGGGCGTCTGCGGAGTAGGGACACTCCGTGCGCAGCGCTGCCTTGCTCCGGCTCATCGCGTGCCTGGCTGCCGGCGGTGGGATCGTGTCGCCCGCGGCCGCGGCGGCGCCGGCCGCCGCCGCACCGCCGCCACGGCCCACGGGC
>CAZFKC010000061.1:24273-61609 GCA_964519175.1 uncultured Nannocystaceae bacterium | reverse complement strand
CCCCCCCCCCCCCCCCCCCCCCCCCCCCCCCCCCCCCCACCCCCCCCCCCCCCCGGGGGGGTGATCGGAAGCTTGGTGGACTCGCCTCTCGCAGGTGTTGCGAATGCGAGCAACGCTGCGAGCTCGCAGGATAACGCGGTCGCTCCAACGGTCCCGGCGGCGTCGATGTTCCCGGGATGACACGTATTATACGTAGTGCGGGCACCTGGCACCCCTGCGAAAGCAGACCTGTTTCGCCAAGGCGCTGGCGGAGAGCTGGTCAGTCCAATTATAGTTGGGCAGAGTGCGGGCGGTTTGGGCTCCGGTCCCGGGTTGCCACGGGCCGTCGCCTGCCTGGCGCCGATCTTTCGGACAGAGCTCGCCGAGTCCGAGTCGAGCTCCTCACTCCCATCGGGCCGACGAACCGAGCAGACTTGCGGGGCGGACGGCGAGGGTGCGAAGATGGTAGCGTGGCTAGCCGACTCGGCTCGAGGCTCCGGAGCCCGTCGCCGTCCCATCCGGCACGACACGATCCCGCGAGCAAAGATGCGACTCGTCTCAATCACGGTTGAAAACTACAGGTCTATCACCAAGGCCCATCGCGTCGCGATAGGCGAGCGGACCGTACTTGTTGGTCCCAATAACGAGGGGAAGTCCAACATCCTGAAAGCGCTAGTTGCAGCAATGGACACGTTGACGTCGTCTCTCGTGCGAGTTGTGCGCACTGGGAGCGGCAGGGTGATTGTCGGGAATCGGTCGCGAGAAGTCTACGACTGGGAGACGGATTTTCCAATCGCCCTTCAGAGTTCGAAACCCCAAGGCGAGTCGGTCATCATCTTGGATTTCCGGCCGACAAAGGAAGAAATCGAGCAGTTCAAATCTCAGATTGGCAGCAAGCTCAAAGACAGTCTTCCGCTACGCGTGTGCCTCGGCCCCCAAGGCGCCAAGATCTCGGTGTACAAGAAGGGCCCTGGCGGGCCTGCGCTCACGAAGAAGTCAGAGGCGATCGCGAAGTTCGTCGCGAGTCGTGTCGAGTTTCAGCACATACCCGCCGTCAGGACCGCCGAATCGGCCCAACGCATCGTGGGCGACCTGGTGGATCGCGAACTTGCGCGGCTTGAGGCGAATCCCGAATATGTCGAGACGATCAAGAAGATCGCGACTCTGCAGCAGCCCGTGATGGAGGCGCTCTCCGCTGGCATCAAGCAGACTTTGGTCAAGTTCCTTCCGCGCGTACGTGACGTAAGAGTGGAGATTCCTGAGAGCGCCCGATATCGGGCTGTGCGCCGCGCCTGTGAAATCCTTGTAGACGATGGCACGCGAACGTCGCTCGTGTCCAAAGGAGACGGCGTCCAGAGCCTTGCGGCACTCGCGCTCATGCGGCATGCGGCTGAGACCGCCGCAAAAGGCAAGAATCTCGTTCTGGCAATTGAGGAGCCCGAGTCGCACCTTCATTCTCATGCGATCCACGAAATCCGAGAGGTGCTTGGCGAACTGAGCGAGCGCCATCAGGTCGTGCTCACGACACACAACCCACTCTTCGTCGATCGCGTCCGCCCCACAGCAAATATCCTCGTAAGCGGCGGACGAGCCAAACCCGCAAAGTGCATTGACGACGTGAGGAAGGTTCTCGGGGTACGAGCTTCCGACAACCTGCTCCACGCGGCGCTCGTCCTCGTCGTTGAGGGATCCGATGACGTACTTTCTCTCCGGGCTCTGCTTGCGAATGCTTCCACGAAACTCGCGTCCGCCTTCGGCAGCAACGTGCTTGTTCTCGACTGGTTGCAAGGTGCCACCAATCTGGGCTACAAAGTGGGATTGGTGAAGGCCGCGGTGTGCTCGGCTCACTGCATTCTTGACGACGACAAGGCCGCCCACGGCGCGGTGGAAAAGGCGAAAGCCGAGGGAGTAGTTTCTCTTGCCGAAGTAAATTTCCTGACCTGCAAGGGGCGCGCGGAGGCCGAAATCGAAGACCTCTACGATCCGAAGATCTACGTCGGCCTGCTGCGGAACAAGTACGGGGTCAACCTGACAGGGAGCTTCAAGTCAAACAAGAAATGGTCGGAGCGAATGAAAAGTGTATTCAAGGGCCAAGGGAAACCTTGGAACGACGTGTTGAAGGCGGAGGTAAAGCTCGGAATTGCACAATGCGTTGCGACGGATCCGGCAAACGCACTTCTTCCAGCCTGCCGTGAGTCATTCGATGCTGCAGTGGCGAGCCTGGAGAAGCGTCTGACGCAGTTGTCCTCGGGACAGGGCGGATATTGATCATCCGGAAGCATCCGCGGACCTGCCCAACAAGCCGTTGGACCAGACGGACTGGTTGAGCTACGCTCAACCAATCCGCAGGTCAACGCCCTGTGCGTTGGGCAGACCCACGCGAACTGCTTCGGGCCGCTGACCAGGCGGGCAGTCCCTTGCCCTTCAGTAGCGACGCTCTGCCGCCGCTCTGGAGGACGATGAGTGGGCGGGGAACGGACGCTGCTGTGCACTCAAGTCGACATCACCTTGGCCCAGAGCGGGGACAGCACACGTGACGAGGAGTCTCCGAATCGTCTGCATTTCTGCAGGCATGCTGTCGCCGAAGAAGTCCGACAACCCGGTCAGTCGGATGCACTTGTACCTAAATTACGGCCTGCTTGGGCTCGCAAGCATTCTGCGTGAAGCTGGCTACGGGGTTGTGGTTCATCACGGCAGGTTCAGGGATCCAGAAGAGGTCGTCCCGGAGGCACTCAGTGACTGCGAGCCCTCGCGTACTGTCGTTTTGCTTTCGGTTCCCAGTAGCTTTGCCCTCTCGTGGGCTCGACGTGCCTGCCGCGAGATGCGGCTCCACCACTTGGGCGTGCGAGTGATCGTCGGGGGACGCTGGGTCGTGGCAGACGACGCAGCCTGGATTCGATCGCACTTGCCCGACGCCGACCAGATCATCCCTGGACTAGCCGAGGGACTCATTGTCAACCTCGTAGGCACGGGCAAGACGGGACTGGCGAGACTGGGCAAGGGACCGTCCACCGCCGAGGCGACAGCCATTCCGACCTTGGACTACTCGCTGCTAGACCGCTGGGAGGAGTATCAGCCAAGCCTCGAGGTATCGCGTGGTTGCGGCATGGGCTGTACTTTCTGCGCTGAAGCCACGGAACCCTTGAGCGGCTTGAAAGACCCGTTCGAGCTGGCTCAGGACTTCGCCCGACTGACCGCCTGGTATGGGTCTGACGCAATCCACCCATATCTGGAGGCCTCGCTCTTTCGACCGTCTACGCCATGGGTCACGCGCTTTCGCGCGGCGCTGGATGACATCGGCGCTGCGCTCAGTTGGCGCGCGGAAACTCGCGTCGACTCGCTCTCCCCGAAGCTCGTGCACGAGCTTGCGGCAGTCGGGCTCAAGGTCGTCGACCTCGGTCTGGAGTCGGCCAGTCCCGCTCAGCTAGCCGGGATGAAGAAGACGACCCAGCCAACAGTCTACCTCCGCCGCGCGTCAGACCTCCTGCGTGCTTGCGAGGATGCCGGCGTGTGGGCCAAGGTCAACGTCCTCCTCCATCCTGGCGAAACTCCGGACACCATTTCTGAGACGGAGGAATGGTTGGAGCGTCACCGGAGCTGCGTAAAGGGCGTATCAGTTGGTCCGACGATCCTCTTCCGGTACGGTTCTGCGACCCGCGCACTGCTGACCGATTTTGAGCGTCAGGGCGCTTCAGTCGTGGACCCGGACGCGCTTGACCGCGACGGCTACGCTCATCTTCATTTGAGCCCGAGCTTGTCGCATGAGAGTGCTCAGGCTGAAGCAAAGCGGCTCTCGCGGTCGTTCATGTCGGCACGAGACTACTTCGACCTCAAGTCCTTCAGCTACTTTCCTCGCAGCTTGACGTGGCCGGACTTCTGCGATCTAGTGCGGAGTTCTCCGGCTGCAGACTACTCCTTCACGACCTCCCCTGACGAGGCAGCATGATTGGCTATTGCACCGGACGAGGCCGTCGCCGAGCTTCGGACCTCGCAGGTGAATGCCGGTAGTTGCGCAGGCTGTAGGCAGATTCGCTCGTGTACCCCACAACCAGATCCATGTCGAAGATTCTTGTGCAAGCCTGAGGGTTCACCATGTACGTGTCGCATCTAACCCTACGCAACTTTCGTCAGTTCGGCGACAACGACAACAAGCTGGAACTCGCGTTGAGCAGAGGCGTGACCGCGCTTGTCGGGCGCAATGACAGCGGGAAGTCGGCGCTGATCGACGCCATCCGTTACGCGCTCCTAACACGAGACCAAAGCTACATCCGCGCCCTGCCAGAGGACTTCCACATAGATGTGTCCGGCGCACAGGCCGATGAGATCTTCATTCGGTGCCAGCTGAACGGCCTCAGCGACGATGAGAGGGGAGCTTTCGCGGAGTACCTGACCTACGACGGCGCCGATGTCTCGCTGATTGTGAATTGGTCTGCCCGAAGGCGCAGCGAGTCCCCCAGCGCTCGTCGTTGGGTCGACGTGTCGGTTCGTAGTGGCGTGGACGGCGCGGGCCCCACATTTGAGGCGTCTGTGCGCGAGCTACTGTCGAGTACGTACCTTCGCCCGCTCCGCGACGCAGCGCGAGAGATGTCGTCCGGTCGCGGCTCTCGCCTCTCGCAGATCCTGGCGAACGTCCCGGAGACCAGCCTGGGCGAGGCATTTGACGAGAACGCCCTTCCAGCCGACGGGACCGAAGTGAGCAAGCTGAGCCTTCTGGGCCTCGCGGACTACCTTCGTTATCGCGTAAAGGCGCACCAGGGTGTGAGCGCCGCCGAGACCGCGATCAACACTCAGTACCTGTCCTCGCTTTTTCTGCGGGGCGATAAGCTGCGAGGCCGCATCGACCTCACCGAGAACGGGAGCGACGCGATTCGACTGCGTCGGATCCTCGAGCGGCTAGAGTTGGGCCTGTTCGACACATCGACGTCCAGCGTTCGCGGATACTACGGCCTCGGCTCGAACAACATTCTCTACATGGCGTGCGAGCTGCTGCTGCTCGGGCGCGAGCCCGAAGGGTTGCCTCTCCTGCTCATCGAAGAGCCCGAAGCGCACCTCCACCCCCAACGCCAGCTACGGCTGATGGACTTCCTGTCCAGCGCCGCCGCCGGCAAGGTGAAGGAATCATCCCGCGCGGTCCAAGTCATCCTGTCGACCCATAGCCCGAACTTGGCGTCCACCATCCCGCTCGAGAATCTGGTCATGTTGGAAGGGGGACGCGCTTTCTCCCTCGCCGAAGGCCAGACCAAGCTGAGCAGCGGCGACTATCGGTTCTTAGAACGTTTCCTCGACGTCACGAAGGCCAACCTCTTCTTCGCTCACGGCGTCATCATCGTCGAGGGTGACGCCGAGGCCCTATTGCTGCCCACGCTCGCCCGGATTCTGGGCACCGACCTGACAGAGCACGGCGTCTCCGTCGTCAACGTCGGCGGAACGGGTCTTAGACGCTTTAGTAGGATCTTCCAGCGGTCCGACGAGGTTTCGCCACCCATCTCCATCCGCGTTGCTAGCCTCGCCGACATGGACGTGATGCCCGACTGCGCTCCTGCCATCCTTGAGCTCGTCACAGGCGACGATGACGAGAAATGGGTGAGTCCGAAACGGCGTTGGAAGGCGACGCGCGACTTCAAGGATCAGCATAAGTCAACGGAGCAGGCTCTGGGCGAGTGGCGCCAGCACCTGCGTGGCTCGGACGGCCAATCCGTCTGCACGTTCGTCGCGGACCACTGGACGCTCGAGTACGACCTGGCATATTGCGGTCTCGCCGAGGAGGTCTACGTCGCTGCCAGCCTGGCAAAGAACGACGGGGCGATCCTGGAGGGGCGGAAGGCCACCACTGACGTCGAGGCGGTCGCAAAGGCAGAATTCAAGGCGCTCGAGGAGTCGACGGGCGGCGATCGCGCGATGCTATGCAGCCACATCTACAAGATGTTTCACTCGGGCGGCGCATCCAAGGCGATCTCTGCCCAGTACTTGGCCAACATACTCAAGGCCGAGGCGGAGAAGGACGACTTCGACGGTGCAACGTTCGCCGGGAAGCTGCCGCCCTACATCGTCGCGGCGATTGCTCACGCGACTGGAAGCGCCGTCCCGGCGCTTCCGGTCGACAACGAGAGCCCCATGGAGGACACCGATGGCTGACCCGCAGTCCGTCATTCCGCAGGTCGCCGACGACGATGTCGAGTGGATCTGCAGTGTCATGGGCCTTCGCAAATTCGACCAGTTCCGACAGGACTTCCTCCGCGCAACGACGACACTCGATGTGTCCGCGTGCCCGGGGAGCGGCAAGACCACACTGGTCGTCGCCAAGCTCGCCATCTTGGCCCGGAAGTGGCCGCACCGGACGAAAGGCATCTGCGTACTTTCCCACACCAACGCAGCACGTGAGGAGATCCAGCGGCGCCTGCGCGGCACGGTCGTCGGGCAGCAACTGCTGTCCTATCCGCACTTTGTCGACACCATCCACAGCTTCGTGAACCGGTTCCTCGCCTTGCCGTGGTTGAACTCGAACGGCTTTCCGGCGGCCACGGTCGATGACGACGTGACCAGTGCATATCGCCGTCGCGCGCTCACCAACTCTGACTACTGGAAGGTCGAGGGCTACCTAAGAAAGAAGCACAGCGGTTTCGACCGCATACGCCTCAAGGACCGGAACCTCAATATCGGGCTGGACGATCAGTCGTTCCCGGCGGATCCAAGCGCCGCGACGCATCAGATCGCGAAGCGCGCCGTGAAGGCGTCATCCGAGGCGGGGTACTTCTGCTACGACGAGATGTTCATCTGGGCAAAGGCCCTGCTCAACGACTGCCCTGGCGTCGCGACGTTGCTGCAGAATCGGTTTCCGCTGGTAGTCGTCGATGAGATGCAGGACACATCGGAACTTCAGGCCGGCATCCTGGAGGCGGTGTTCCCGCAAAAGGGCTCACAGGTCGCGCTGCAGCGCGTCGGTGATCCGAACCAGGCCATCTTCGACGAGGCTCGAGCAGGGGCCGCCGCGCCAGGTGCGTACCCAGACGTTTCGACCTGCCTAAAGATCCCGAACAGCTTCCGCTTCGGACCAGCGATCGCGTCGCTGGCATCACCCTTCGCTGTCGATGCAGCTGGCGCGGATGGCCTTCAGGGTGTAGGGCCGCGTGCGCTCGAAGGCGCTCCCGAGTGCTGCTCGAACGCGCTGTTCATCTTCCAGGATACCGAGGCGCAGGGTGTTCTCGATGCCTACGGCCGGCACGTTCTCTCGTCTTTTTGCGACGATACTCTGGCCATCGGAGACGTCACGGCAATGGGGGCGGTCCATCAGAACGCGAGCGACGTGATGGCCGGCGACCCCAAGTTTCCGAAGACCGTGTCGCACTACTGGAGCGGCTATACCGCGGAGGTGGGGCGTCGGGATCCACATCCCCCGACACTCATTCAGTACATCCGTGTCGCCCAGGCTCTCGTGCGGGACGGACGCGATCTTGCGCCCGGCGTAGAGAAGATTGCGTCCGGGCTCGTCCGGTTGGCGCGTCGCGGGGGGCGCGCCGACCTCTTTGGTCGGCGCGCCCCGAGCCACCGCGCGGTGGTCGACGCGCTCTCGACGAACGCACAGGCGTCGTCGGCGTACCGACGTATCCTTCGAGCGTTCCTCATAGAACGGGCGACTCTGTCAGCTGTGTCGTGGGCGCAGCGACAAGCCGACATTCGCCTGGTAGCGGCCGGCCTCGGCACTTCGGGTACGGCGCCAAGCACTGCAGACGACTTTCTCCGCTGGGACCAGCACGACCCGCTTCAAGCGGTTCCTGCAGCAACGTCCCCGCAGGATGCGGGGCCGAACGTCTACCGCGTCGACGATGGCGATGGGCGGAGCGTCGACATCCGCCTCGGCTCGGTACACTCGATGAAGGGCCAGACCCACCTGGCAACACTGCTCTTGAGCACGTACTGGCACGACCACTCGGCGAAGAGGATGCTGCCGTGGCTGCTGGGCCACAAGGTGAACCTCAACGGCGCGGGAGCTCGGGATCGAGTCCGCCTGCAGCACACGTATGTCGCCATGACTCGACCCAGTCACCTCGTCTGCCTTGCCATTCCGCGATCGGTTCTCGGAGATGCTGCGTCGCTGAACCAGCATGTGGCGAATTTGATGGCGTGCGGGTGGCACGTGGCGGAGATCGTAGGCGGAGTGTCTAAATGGTACCCTTGAGTACTGTCCTGATTGCGAGCCGCGGTTACGCCGCCCAACAAAGCCGCTGAAACTGACGGCCGCTTCGCGGCCGCAGCTTAGCGCCTGATCGTTGGACGGACGAGAGCCGGGTTCGATGAAGGCGAGGACGGGTCCGCGTTCTTTTGAAGGCGCTGTGGCGTACACCACTGCCAGACGCCACGCGTGTCATGGCCGCGCGGTAGAGGATGAGGACGCTCTTACGGCGCGCCAATCCAAGATCGATCTGACCGAATTAGCGATCCGTTGCAACGGACGCGAACGAGCGGTACGCTCTGGCGTGCCGCGGTTGATCGCAGTGTGAATTTAGCCGCAGGCGAAGCATCCAGCGGCTTCGCGAGAAGAGTCGCCCAGCAAGGACCCCGCTATGACACTCGACGCAGCCTCACTCGAATAGGCCATCGACTCGATCACGTCACATTCGGATGGCGACCTCTTTCCAAGAATCCAGGAGCTGAGATCGGCACGCTCGACAGCTTCATGTCCCCGACTGGCGGCACGGCACCGATCCTGAGTGGCGACGTCCCATCGCTCGTCAACCCGGGTGGTCTCACGAACTATGCGGCGTGGTCGACGTACAGTCCGGGCAAAGCCGTGCCGAGACCCGCCGGCTTCGCCTACCGCGGGTGCACCAACAACGCGTCGTGTCCGGCAGGGCTTTCATGCGTCACTATCAGTGCGGGCGGAAAGATCTGCCAATGAACTCCACCTACCCAGTGCTACTGGTCGGCCTCTCGCTCGGGTTGACCATCGCCTCCACGATTTCGTGCAGCGATCGGCATGCGGACGAGCAATGCTACTTCGACGACAGCGAAGACGCGGACAAGTACTCGACGGGGCCAATGGCATGGCGAGATTGGTGCGACTACGGTCCTCACGATATCAGCCCGCTCATCGATGAACACTGCCCCGCGGGAAACTGCGTGGACACATTCATCACTTGTAAAGGGGTGCCGAGGGATCAGGCATGTCAGACCTGTCCCGCCGAAGAACTCGATCACGACGTTCTCGTGGCGCTGGGTGCGCGATACGCCGAGCGCTGCCCGGATAGCCCGCACGAGTTGATCGACTTCGAGCGCGGCTGCATGTACGAGCAGGAACTCATTCCCGCTTCCGCGGGCTCGCGGCATTGCTGTTATACAGCGGTCATCGTCGGAGAGTGCTCCCTGATGGGAACTTGAACGGGTCCGTCGTCGCGGATAGCTTCAGCGGACGGATGGGGCCGCTATTGCTTCGACTCGCCTTCGCACGTTTTTTCTACAACCGAACAATCGATCAGCTACACCGGACTGATCGAGAAGACGCAGCGGCCGTTCCCGCCGACTGGTTTCAGAAACGTGTTGAGCGACCAGATCCCCCATGCATTGAACCAGTAGTGCACCTGGAGCTCGACATACACCTCGTCGACGGCTGCGGTGCCGCCGCCATCGACCGACTTGCGCGAGTCTCCCTTCTTGTAGGCTCGCCGGCTGACCTCAGTGACCGAGACCTGTTCTTCCGCCGTGTCCTCGCGCAGCGCCAGCTCCCAGCGCGCCTCGGCGGACGAGTAGCCCTTCCACTCGAGGCGGACGGTGAAGTCACCTTTGTCCCCCGCCCAATACGAGATGTCATGTCCCTCGGGGAAGTGGAACGTCTGGGCCAACGGCGGGATCTTCAGGACCTGCCCAACCGGCGGCAACTTCCCCTTCTTCAGCACTTGCTCGTCGATCCGCTCTTCGACGAATCGCACGACGTAGTCGTACCCCGACGCGCTCAGATGCGCCACTCGCGTCCGGGATGGCGGGAACGACTGGCCATCGCTGTACGCGTAGACGACGTCGGAGCTGAGGCTGCCCGCCCCGAGCGGCTGGTCGTGGGCGGCGAGCCTGACGATCGCTGCGTACGCCTGGCAGACAGCGTCGACGATCAGCCCGACGATCTGCACGACGAGACCCGCTGCTTGGGCGTAGACGTTACCAGTCGCGTCGAGGACCGTGCCGATCTGCGAGCAGATCTCGTCGACCAGCTGCCCGGCGATCTTCGCATCCTCTGCGGACTTCGATGCGTCGACGAGATCGTCTTCCCACAGCGAGTAGGAACACATCCAGATGCCGAGGCCGTCGTCCCCGATGCGCGCGTCACACACCACGTCGTGCGGCGAGAATTCGGTTCCGGCGAACATTGCCGTCGGACTGTTGAATCTCCGGAAAGACGGGGTCAGGTTGCCGAGATCCTGCAGGTTCCCAGACTTCGCGAACTTCCGGACGAGGGCCGGCGGGACGGTGAGCGCCCCGACCATCAGGTACGCCTCGTCGCCGTCCCCCTCTGTGGGCGTGTTACAGCGCAGGAGGTCCATGCGAAGTCGAGCCTTCTTCGGCGCGTAGTACGTGGTGTACTCGTCCGCGGACGCCTCGTCGAAGACTCGGGCGGGGCTGCCTTTGGAAGGCTTGAATGGACATTCCGCCTTCAAGCGCACCGGATCGAGATGCCGATACGGGCCGAACGGAGACATCGCGTCGACGATCGCCCCGAACAAGGACGGTGCGCGATTGAAGGTCGAGGTTGTGACGCCCAGGGCCGCGCGCGTCGCCAGGGTCGAAGTCGGTGCGACGCCCGCCCCGGTCGATTCGACGAGCGCCGCGAGTGCCGCACGCAGCTGGGATTGGTACGGCTCGGCGACGCCGTCGAGCGGCGAGCAGACGCGACGCACGAAGTCGGCGGATGCCGACGCCTCAGCGCTAGCAGCCGCACCGCGCGGCCTGCGACCGAGCGCTGAGCCTGTGGAGCGGAGCTCTGGATGAGTCATCAACTCGCCGGCGGCGAGACACGCCAGAATCCACTGCTGCTTCTCGGCACGCGTCCGCACGAGCCGAGGCAGTCGACCATCCATCGGCATTCGTGCCAGGTCGCGACCGAAGCGATCGATATTGACCAGGAGGTCGGTGGGAACTCCAAGTCCGGGCGGGATGAGCTCGAGCGGCATGCTGAGCAGTGTCGCGAGCGCCGAGATCGATCCACGGACTTGGCGTCCACGGATGGACGCCCTGCTGCCAGCGTTTGCACACCGGGTCTCACTGGCACGGCATCGCTTCGCACACCGTCGACGTCGCGAAGCAGGACAGCGTGCGCGCGATGCAGTTGGGCATGCACTCGTCGTAGCTCCCATAGAAGACGAAGTCCCCCGACGGCGGTCGGTGGCCCTCGGGGTCGCACGGGCACGCGTAGCACACGTCGCACTTCTTCCCGCAGCGCAGCTTGCCGTCGCACTCGATGCACTCCTCGCACCCGAGCTCCTGGCACGCCATGACGTCGCAAGCCGGCTTCATCGCCGCTTGGTTCCCGTTGCAGGCCATGCAGCCGTTGCGGATGAGATCGAGGTCGTTGGTGATCGCGAAGCAGGCGTACTCGCAGCCGTAGACCCGATCGACCGGATCGCCGCGGCCGTGGAAGCCCCTGTCGATGGGAACGCCCGCGACATGCATGAGCTCGTGGAAGAGCGTGCTCTTCTCGTTGCAGTCGGGGAACCACGCCATGTTGACGTAGATGGTCCCCGCGGGGCCGCCCCAGGCGCACGACAGGTCGAGCGCGTCCTCGTAGCAGCGCAGCTTCACCTGCTCGGGTACGACTGCGCGCAGCTTGTCGACCAATTCGCGATCGCCGGAGAGGTCCGCGAAGGACTGCAGGCAGAAGAGCCCGGTGTCGAGCTGACTCATCATGCGCTCGCGCAGCGAGGCCTCGTCGAACCCGCGCGCCGCGTCGGTGCAGGGTCCCGCGGTGTCGAGGCTGGCGGGCGGTAGCGGAGGAGGCGCGGGCGCGTTGGCGAAGAACGCCGTCGCCGGCTCGATCCCCCCGTGTCCACCGACCTCCGCGACGTACACGTAGCTGCCCTTCGGAAAGCCCGCCGTGGCTTGGATCGCCACGCGGCCGCGCTCGCCCATGCTGAGGTAGTCGTCGCCGTCGAACTCGAACAGGCTGGCTTCCTCCTCGTCGATTCGCGTCCCGGACCAGTCGGTGCCGTGCAGCCGCAGATCCGAGATGCCTCGCATCGCGCCCGGTCGCACCAGCAGCTCCCACCCGACGTGCGACGAGGCGCTCGCCGTGCGCTCCACGCAGTCCACGTCCTCGCAGAGCACCGGGGAGACCAGCACGGCATCGAGATCGAAGCCGGTGTCCCCGCCGCCGTTGCCCTCCACGCTGCCGGAGTCGCGGAGCTCGAGCCAGGTCGCGACGAAGCCGAGCGCCGGTGGGAACTCGATGCGGTACACGGTGCTTCCGTACTCGCCTCGCCCCGAGAGCGGCACGACGCGCTGTGCGGCCACTTCGAGCCTCCCGATCGCCGGAGGATTCTGCTCGGCGCTCGGCTTGCCGGCACCCGGGCACGCGCACCCGGCCAGGGCCAGCGACGCGATCGCGAAGGCACGCGGCGGGGACATGACGAGCTAGTGACGCCCGGCGTCCCGACGATCCCCGCAATCGGTTCGCCCTGCCCTCGAGGATCCGTCATCCACGCTCCCCGGCGGGGCCGCGCTTCTCTGGGCCTCGCTCGTCGGCGCCGCAGGCCAGGCGAGGTCGACGACGACTCCGAGCATCCCAGCACCCGCGACATCTGGGCGGTGAGCGTCGAGTCCGGGCAAGCCAACACGCCGCCAGGTACGCGGTCGCGGTGACGTCCGTTGGCCGGACGGAGATCCTTCACACTCGAGGTCGAGCGATCCGTTGCGCTCCAGACGTACCGCTACGCCCTGACTCCTCGAGCAAGTGAGATGCGTCGCCCGTCCGAGCTCTGCTTCGCCGTCCCGCTGCTGCTTGCGTCCTGCGCGAGCAGCCCGGAGGACCGCGATCACACGCCAGCGCCCGCCGACGTCACCTACGCATCCGACTCCATCGAGTTCGGTGCGCTGGAGGGGCTCGAGGTCTGCGGTGCATCGCTCGACTACCTCGACCGGTTCATCGAGCTCTACATCGCAGGCTCCGCGAGCGGCCCGATCTCCGAGCCCATCGAGTACTACTATGTCGACGCCGCGACCATCCAGCGCGGTGAGATCTGCGGTTCGAGCTCGGAGGCATGCGCGCGCGACGGAGTCGTGTACGCGCCTTCGCCGATCAACACGCACGAGGTCGTGCACGCCGTGCGGCAGCTGCAGCACGGCGGACGTTTCCCGGGAGCGCGGTTCTTCGAAGAGGGCATCGCTCAGCTGCACTACCCCGCGGAAGTCGGCTGGAGCGACGCCTTCTCGGCGCGCGACCTGCCCGCGATCCTCGCGGCACCGCTTCCCCGCGATCTCTACGATCCCGCGGCGAACCTCGTCGGCGTCGTCGCGCACGAAGAGTCGTTCGCCGTCGCGGAGGCGCTCGTGGATCGCTCCGGCGATTCGCAGGAAGGCACGGACATCGACGCGATCGTGCAGAGCGTCGTGGGCGTCGACCTGGCAGGTCTCGATGCGATGGTGTCCGGCGAGCCCCACTGCTCCGCCGCGGCGCGCATGAGGATGCTGGTCGAGTGCGCCGCGGAGCCCGTGGCCTGGGCGGAAGCCCCGTGGTCGGACGCGCCGTACATCATCCACGCGGTCGGGAGTCTCGCCTGCGAGGATCCGAGGACGCTCGGTCCGCTCGAGGGGCGGCTCTGGACCTTCGCCACCATCGATATCGCAGACGCAGGTGCGTACGACCTCGATGTCGAGTCCGAGGACGGCCAGCGACTCGAGCTCACCGCATGCGACGAGATCTGCGGGGAGGACATCGACCTCCGCTGGGAAGACGCTCGTCGGCAAGAGAACGTGGAGCTGGCCGCCGGACGCATCGTCGTCCGGCTCTCGCGCGCAACCGGCGATACGCGAGGCGTCGCGTTCCAGCTGCGCGGGCCTTTGCCGTGAGTCGATCGCTCGCGAGCCGGCCTGTGCCGCCGACCCTGGCCAGGCGTGCTCGACCGTGGCCTCGTCGACCACCCGGCGCCCGTTCTCGACAGTTGCGCGCAGGCCCAGGAGGACAGCGCAGCTCGCAGCCCGCGGCCGAGCAACAGAGTCGACGCCCACCCCCGCCGCTCGCGTGTAACCATGACCGCATGCGCCCGGCGACCAGAGCTCGCACCGCTCGTCGCCACCGCGCGCTCGCAATCCCCACTGCCCTCCACCTCCTCGCCTGCGGCGGAGACACGCCCACCTCCGTCGGTGCCGAAGCGAGCGGCGGCGGATCCAGCACGACCGACACGAACGACACCGCAGTCGTCGAGGGCGCGTGCAACAGCGTCGTCCGCGATCCCGCGCTGGCCGCATACCTGTGGCACGAGCTCGACCTTCCGCCGGGCTCGATCATCCCCTCCGATGCGCTCGCAACCCTCCCGTGGATCGACGTCGCGGGCCTGGGCGTCACCACGCTCGCCGGCGTCGAGTGTGCCGTGGGCATCGAGTCGCTCTCGATCGCACGCGACAAGACCGGCCACACCAACGCGGTGACCGATCTCGCTCCGATCGCCGGCCTTCCGCGGCTCGAGCGGCTCCACCTCGGCGACAACCCGATCACCGATCTCTCGACACTGCCCACGCTGCCGTTGCTCACCTTCCTCGACATCGAGCGCACCGGCGTCAGCGACCTCGGTCCGCTCGCGGACTGCTCGGCCCTCGAGATGCTCTATGCATCCGGCACTCCGATATCCGACGTCGAGCCGCTCGCCGCCGCTCCATCATTGCGAAGCATCGAGCTCGACGACACGCTCGTCTCCGATGTGACGCCGCTCGCCCGAATCGAAGGTCTCTACCGCCTGAAGGTGTCGGGCACCGCCGTCTCGAACGTCAGCGTCTTCCGCGACACCGGGCTCGAGCTGCTCTGGGCCGACGAGCTCGATCTCGGCGTCCTGCCGGAACGCATGCCGCTCCACCATGCGCATTTCGCCCGCAACGGCATCGTCGACATCGCGCCGTTCACGAGCTGGGACGATCCCGGCAGGATCGACCTCGCCGACAACGAGATCGACGATCTGTCCCCGCTGCTCGAGATTCCCTGGGAGGGCGGCCCGGGCGGTTGCCTGGAGATCGACCTCCGCGGCAACCCCCTGCGTCACCCCGACACCGCGAACGTGATGCAGGAGATCTGCGATCGGTTCGTGGTGCGCCTGCTCACCGACAGCGTTGTCGGCTGCAGTCACGCCGACTGCGTCGGGCCACCACCCTGAGCGGTGAGGCGGAGGCACCGGAGCTCGACGCCACGCGTCGGCAATCGATCCGTCGAGCCCCGTCACTCTACCCCGAGGTCGGCCCCGGCCTCGGTGACCCACATGACCCTCCGATCCTCGCTCCTGTCGCTCCTCTGCATCGCAGCCTGCTTCGACCCCGACGCGATGCCCTCCGCCGGCAGCTCGACGTCGTCCGACTCCAGCACCGGCTCGACGAGCACATCCGATACCTCGTCCTCCACCACCGAGCACGACACGTCGTCCGACTCCACGGCCGAGACCACGACGTCCATCACCGACGACAGCACCAGCACCTCCACCGGCGAGGACGACAGCACCAGCACCGGCGACCTCCCGACGTGTCTCGACAGCGACGCGCCCTTCGGCGAACCGACCCCGCTCGACCGCCTCAACACCGACGCCGGCGAAGGTCGCCCGTGGCTCTCCCCCGACGAGCTCACGCTCTACTTCAGCAGCAACCGCGCAGGCGGTCCCGGTGGGTTCGATCTCTTCGTGTCCACTCGCGACGACATCGCGTCGTCGTTCGGGGAACCGATGCGTCTGAGCATCAGCACCAGCGGCGAGGAGTTCAGCCCCGCGCTCACTAGTGATGGGCTCAGCCTCTACTTCACGTACAACTACGATACGTACGTCTCGGTGCGGGACAGCGTCGTCGCGGAATTCGGGACGCCGGCGCCGGTCGCAGGCATCAACGACGCCGCCGGCGACTACCACCCTTGGATCTCCGCCGACGGCGACGTGCTCTACTTCAATTCCGAGCGCACCGGGAACAGCGAGATCTTCGTCACCGAACGCGGACCGAGCGGGGCCTTCGCGGAGCCCGTGTTGGTCGGTGAGCTCGACACCGAAGAAACCGAGGACTTCCCGATCCTGAGCGAGGACGGGCTCACCATCTTCTTCGCCTCTGCCCGAGCAGGTGGTGTCGGAGAGTCGGACATCTGGACCGCGAAGAGGTCGACCCTCGACGACGGCTTCGGCGCGCCGACCAACGTCGACGAGCTGAACACGATCGAGGACGAGCATCCCGGCTGGCTCTCGTCCGATGGTTGTCGGCTCTACCTCCTCCGCGTGGTGGAGGGGACGCGCAACATCCTCGTGGCCGAGCGCTCGCCCTGACCGGAGCGCTCACGCTCCGCAAAGTCCCCGCCGGCTGGAGTTCAACCACGATTCACACCGCGTCGACGGCAGGTCGACATCGGGGATCCATGCTTCGCCGACCATGCGCGAGCGAATCCTCTACGTCGCCCTCGCCGAGGCCCGCGGCCACTTGATGCGGGCGCACCTGCTCCGCGAGCGATTGGCGTCGGATGGGCTGGAGGTCGACGTCGTGACGACGTCGTCGGCCGGAGCGCGGTTCCTCGCCGCCCTGGGGACACCGGCGGAAGTGCTGCCCGGTCGCATGGCGCTCGCGTTCGACGGGATGCACGGCCTGCGGCGACGCGCCACGGCGAGGGCACTGCTGGGCTACCTCGCTCGGCCTTCGGGGATGCGCGCGGACCGAGCCTGGATCTGCGCCCGCGCGCGCGGGTCGCTCTTCGTCGTGAGCGACTCGCTCCATCCCGCGCTCTTGTTCGCGCCTCCGTCGCTCCGTGTCGTCCAGGTCTTCGGCGAGAACATCCTTCGCGCGACGCGAGCCGAGCTCCCAGGAATCGGTGCGCTCGCACCCATCGGTGCGCGTGCGCTCGAACGCGCCCTCGGCGGGGCTTTCGCGCGCGTCGAGCACCGGCTCGGTGACGCGGCGACGGACGACCGCATCTTCCGCGTGCCACCGATCCTGCCGATCCCTCGACCGATCGACGGCCGCGCTCGACCGGTCGCCTATCTCAACCCTCATTTCACCGACGAGCGGGTCGCCCGCGCCATCGAGGATGCACTGGGACGCGACTTGTACGGCGTCGCCGAGGGCTTCGCAGATCGTTCGCATTGGTGCGCGGTCGACCCGAGGCTCGTCGACCGCATTGCACATGCCTCGGTCTTCGTCACGGGCGGCGGTATGGGCGGGCTCGGGATGGCGCAGGCCTTCGGAGTCCCGACGATCGTGCTCCTGTCGGATCAACCCGAGCAGCGTGCCAACGCGGAGGAGATCCGCGACCTGCCGAACGTGCGCATCGTCGAGCTGGGCGACGACCTCGGAGTCCGCCTTGCAACCGTCGCCGCGGCGCTGCAGCGCGAGAGCTTCGCGCGTCGCGATCCGATCGCCGCTGCGCGAGCCAACGAGGCGCGCTGGACCGAGACCTTCTTGCAGCTCGTCGATCGAGCACGTGCGAACCCAGACGACAGGAACACCGATGACCACGACCCTGCAGCAGCCGTCCATCTCCCTCGTCCTCGAGACCAACAATCTCGGAGGCGGCAACGCCCAGCACTTCGCGCTCGCCTCGCTGCGACGCGTGCTCGCTTCGTTGCGCGCGCAGACGCATGATCTGTCCTCCCTTCGATCCATCGTCGTCACCCACGATGGCTGGCTCGATCCTCACCACGCGCTGATCGAGGGCGACCTCGGGCGCTCGGTGCAACTGCTCGCGCACGCCACGGACGCCGACTACTACGCGGCCAAGAACGCCGGATTCGACGCGACGACCGCGGACGTGGTCGTGTTCGCGGACTCCGATTGCGTGCCCGAGCCGCAGTGGCTGGCCGCTCTCGTGGCGCCGTTCTTCGAGACCGGTCCCGACGCGCCGGTCGAAGTGGTCGCGGGCCGCACGAGCTACCGCGACGACGTCCTCGGACGGGGCCTCTCGGCGATCGACTTCATGTACTTTCCGAGCGACCACGGGCCGAGCTGCACGCGCAACTTCTACGCGAACAACGTCGCGTTTCGCCGCGAGGTCTTCGAGGCACGGCGGTACTCGGTCTCGCCCGAGATCTACCGCGGCCCGTGTCAACGGCTGGGGATGGCGCTCCACGCCGACGCCGTGCCCGTGAGGTTCGTCGCCGCAGCGCACACCGTGCATCGCCTCCCGGATTCGTGGCGCGAGCTCGTCGAGCTGCGATGGCTCCGTGGCAGCGACACCACCGAGATGGCGCCCGCGATCGCCGAGGCCGCCGGCGTGCACCCGGCGTGGATCCGACGGCTCGGTCCCGTGCTCCCGCTCGCGGTGCTCGGTGGACGCCTGCGGTACAGCTTGGCCGCGACGATGACCTCCCGCGCGCGGCGGACGATGCGGGGCGACCCGAGGCAGCTCGCGGGCTCGCGGTGGGCCAGCGCGGGCGTCGTGGTGGGCGTCACCGCCGTGGACGCTGCGGGCGCAATGCGTCGCGTGATCGGGCGCCGCCGCGCAGACACATCACGCCGCGTGCTGGGCTACCACGCTGCGGAACGTCGGGCGCCCTGAGCCGCAGGCGTCCGTTCGCTCCACGGCCAGCGCCGCCCACCCGAGCTCGTACGTCACCTCGTATTGGAACACGTGGGCACCACCGCGGTCGTGAGTGGACCGGAGACGTTGCGTCCGCGACCTCGCGGATCCGTCGCGCCGCACCCTGCGGCGCGTTCGCTCTTGCCGTCGCTCTCGCTCGTGGCGCCGCCGCGCGGACTCGCCGTCGCCAGCGCTTTGCTCGCCTGCCGTGCAGGCGCTACGCTTTCCCCCATGGGTGAGCCTCTCCGGTTGCCGCCAGCCGGGTTCGACGACCTTCCGGTCGAAGAGCAGATCGACTACGTGCAGGCGCTGTGGGACCGTGTCGCCGCCGCTCCCGATCGCGTCCCCGTCCCAGACTGGCAGCGTCGGCTGCTGGACGAGCGCCTCGCTGCACACGATGCGGATCCCGACGCAGGCGTGCCGTGGGAGCAGGTGCGGTCCGAGCTCGCTGCGAAGTATCGCCGGACGCCGTGACGTCCCACCGCCTCTACGTCCGGCCGGAGGCGACCTCGGACCTCGACGACGCGATGGCGTGGTACGAGCGTCAGAAGTCGGGGCTCGGCGTCCGCCTCCTCGACGAGGTGAGCGCCGTCCTCGAACGGGTGCAGCGCACGCCTCTCCAGTTCCCGGTCGTGCACAAGACCGTTCGCCGCGCGCTTCTGCATCGATTCCCGTATGGCCTGTTCTTCGTTTTCGAGAGCGACTCGATCTCGGTCCTCGCAATAACGCACCTGCGGCGCGATCCCAGCATCTGGCAACGTCGAACGTAAGATGCTGCTCCGCAAGGTCGTCCCTGCACTCTCGCATCCTTGCTCGAGCGGCTTCTCTGCGCGCACGCTCATCCAGGATCCGGCAGACCGCGGGAATGCTGTCGGACGGGGCGGTCCAGTTGCAGCCACCGTCGTCCGTGGTCGGCCGCCGATGCGCTGCGCGGGCGCGCGTTCGTGCAGCGCGCTACCATCGCGGCATGGCGGCCCGCGTCTTCGCCTGCGCACTGGGCTTCGCGCTCGCAAGCGCATGCGAGCGCGCGCCGAGCACGGTCCGCGCGGCCGGCGTCGAGCTGCAACTCCCGCACGGGTACAAGGTGCTCGACACTTCGACGCTCGAGGATCCACCGCTGCTCGCGGCCTACGAGCCGGGCTCGTCGATGGGCACGAGCATCCGGATCCGTCGACGCGCGAGCCCCATCGTCGCGATCGACGATGCGACATGCGCGACGCTGCGCGAGCAGATCGAAGCCGGCGAGGCGACGCCAACCCCGGCTGACGAGCTACCGACCGCCGTCAAGAGCGTCTTCGGGCTACCGCACCATCGCGACACCGTGCACGCGCCTCACCTGCAGACGTTCGCGCTCGGACCGGTCTGTCTCGTCGCCGTCGGCCTCGACACGGTGGGCGAGGTCCCGTGGACGCTGCATGGATTCGCCGTGCACGGCGGCGAGCTCTGGACGTTCGACTGCTCCGGCGACGGGCCCGAGCTGCACGACGAATGCGCGCGCTTGTTCGACGGTGTGCGCTTCGTACCTTGAGACGCGTGGTCGCACCGATGGCCGCGCGGTGCGGGAGCTCGATGCGACGAGCACGTGATCGGGCCGTAGGCGAATCGGCACGATTACGGCAAGAAGCGACGAGTGAGCGGCTCACTCGACCTGAATCGCCGCAATTGTGCCGATTCGCACCATCGTCGCCATTTCGCACGGGTGAACCCTTCATTCCGTCGGCGCGGCCTGCGATCCGCCGCGCATGTCGATGGAGTACACCGGCTCTTCCGTTCCGCCCTCGTCGCCCTCCTGCTCGCGCGTCATCCCCAGCTTCGCCAAGACCCGCATCGAGCGGAGGTTGCCGGGGTCGGTCGACGCCCAGATCCGCACGAGCCCGAATGTCGACACCGCCCACTCCATCGCCGCACGCGTAGCCTCGACCGCAATGCCCTGTCCCCACCAATCGCGCCCGATCGCGTAGCCGAGCATCGCCTCGCGCTTCGCCTGGTCCACCTCGAAGCTCACGGTGCCGATCACGCGTCCGCCCAGCACGACTGCAAACGTCGGAGAGCGATCCCACGGCTCCGAGGCGTTCAACGCCACGAACGCTTCGGCGTCGGCGCGCGTGAACGGCTGCGGTATGTGCGGGAGGAAGCGGGCGAACTCGGCATCGTTGCGATACGCCAGCGAGTCGTCGACATCACCGGTGTGGAACGGGCGCAGCAGGAGACGCGCAGTGCGGATCTCGGTGGGCGCCGCGATCACGCGCTCGAGCCCGCCCCGCGGCAGCGCTCGCACGAAGCGACGCTCGCCGGGCGCACGGACACCCATCGCGTGACCCTCGAACGGCACGAACCCCGTCCGCTCGTAGAGCGAGATCGCCGGCGCGTTGGTGTCGACGACATCGAGCACGAGGTGCTCGGCGCCCGAGTCCCTCGCCCACGCCGCGACCGTCTCGATCAGACGCGCCGCGACGCCACGTCGCCGGATCTCGGGATCGACCCACATCCCCACCAGCTCTCGCGTGTCGCTGCGCTCGTGGGCCGCGCCTCGGGCGACGCCGACGTCGCGGCCGTCCGCGACCGCCACGAATGTCGCGACCTCGAGTATCTGCGCCTCCCAGCGCGCATCGGGCCACGTCGATGCTTCGGCCGCGGTGATCCCGAACGCATGCGGCGCCTCCCGCAGCGCCCGCAGTCGGATCTCGCGCCATCGTCGACCAGCTCCCGGAGGTAGGCGCTCGATGCAGATCATCGGCCCCATTGTCGCGAGCCGACGCTTCCCGTCACCGAATTCGTCGGATCGCGATCCTATCCGACGGCGTGGGAGTCGGCTGCCGAGCTGCGTTGCGACCCATGAAGCGAGCAGCTACCGTCATCGCTGCGCAGCGATGGCCGCGAACAAGACCAAGCCCACCGATGCGAGCGTCGCCGACTACCTCGCCGAGCGCGGTAGCGAGCAACAGATCGCCGACTGCCGCGAGCTCATCGCGATGATGCGCAAGGCCACCGGCAAGCCGCCCAAGATGTGGGGGCCCAGCATCGTCGGCTTCGGCTCGTATCGGTACACCTACGAGAGCGGTCGCTCCGGCGAGAGCCCGCTCGCCGCCTTCGCGATCCGTGGACGCGAGATCGTGGTCTACATCGACGCCGGCGACGCGCAGAAGCGTCTGCTCGCGAAGCTCGGCCAGCACCGGCTCGGCAAGGTGTGTCTCTACATCAAGCGGCTCGCCGATCTCGACCGAGCGGTGCTCGAGGAGATCGTCACTGCCTCGATCGCGGAAGCACGTCGCCGCCAGCGGTAGCCCAGCGTCGACACCGGCGGTCGCCCGCGCCACCAGCCGCGTGCCAGGTCGCGCGCCAGCCGATCGATCCGTCCCCCGCTCGCGCGGTATGCTCGCGTCGTGCTGCTCCTGGTCGCTGCGATCGCGTGCGGAGATCCGCGCGGCTACGCGGGCCCGCGCGAGGCCCCGTCGGGCGAATCGCAGCTCGAGCCGCCCGACGAAGCACCACCTTCGCCCGCCGTCGCGACGGCCCGCGAGCCCGTCTACGCGCCGCTCGAGCGCGACCCGAGCACCGCGCCCATCGACGCGCCCGCGCCCGCGCTCGGCCGCACGTACGCGAGGCAACCTCGCATGCCGGGCACCGGGCCCGTCGAGCCGCCCGTGCATCAGCGAACCGGACGCGGCCTGCTCATCGCCGGTGGCGTGTTCGCAGGCACGGGCTTCGCGATGTCGGTCATCTCGATCGCCGCGTGGTTCAGACCCTGCAACGGTTTCTGCGAGCCCTACGGTGCGATCTTCACCTCGATCGCCGCACCGGTGCCGTGGCTCGTGGGGATCGGCATGCTCGGGGGCGGCATGCAGCACCGCAGCCACATGCTCGCGTGGCGTGATCTCGCGGATCGTCGAGCGCCGAAGCCACAACGACGCGGACTCTTCGGTGCCGGCTTGGCCATGACGATCATCGGCACCGGCGCGATCGTGGGCACCTGGTGGGCGCCCGGCATCAACACGTTCGCGCAGGTCGGCGGGGGCTCGCTCGCGGTCGCCGGCGCGCTGATGGCCGGCGCTGCACGAGGCCGTCGACTCGCCATTCGAGAGCGGCTCACCGTCGCCCCGCTCCTCACGCGCACGACGGCGATGCTGTCGCTCCGCACGCGCTGGTGATCCACTCCGGCACCGCGCTACGCTCGCAGCGTGTACGACACGGGCGAGCCCATGCGTCGAACGATGCTCCTCGCGTTCTTCGTCGCCCTCGCGTGCACCGGGCGCAGCGCCGAGCCTTCGCTGCAGCCCTCGCCCACGCCGATCGCCACGCCTGCGGAAAGCACCCTCGACACGCGACCGGAGCCGGATGTCCGCGCCGCGCTCCCCGGTGTGCTCGCGCCGCTGCCCGAAGGCTGCGAGCTCGTGTCCGAGTCGCAGACGATCGAGCTCGGCGCTCGACGCTTCGAGCTGCGCGCGAGTCGGTGCGACGTCGATGCGCTGCGCTACCGCGTCGTCGTGCTCGACAAGGGCGACTGGCGACCGCAGTATCCGGACGATGCGTTCGCGATCCTCGATGCGCTCCACGCCGGTCGTGCGGACCGGCCCGAGCGCGACGCACGGAATCCGTTCTCGCCCACCTTCCGCCTCGAGTACGCGCACACGTCCGACGCCTTCCGTACGCTCGAGGGCGTGTTCGTCGATGCTCCGGAGCGCGTGATCATCGGCGAGGTCGAGTACGTGCAGACGCTGTCCGAAGCGACGTCGCGGTGGTGGCTCGCCGAAGCGATCGATCGGTTCAGGACCGGGCTCGAGGATCTCTCGCGCGCCGGCTCGACCGCGCCGCTACGCGACGAACCGAGCGATGAGCTGCTGGCACGCCTGCTTCCGTCGATCACGCGGGCGATCGAGCAGGATCCCGCACTCCGTGTGATGACGACGCGCGCCGACGGGCGCGTCGCGACCACGGAACGGGCGCACACGCAGAAGCAATTCATGACGCTACGAGGACGGGGCGGCGGCGAGCTCTTCGTCTCGACACCGCCGACCGAACGCGAGCTCGGCATGCGGGTGCGACGGTTCCGGGACGAGACGACGAGCGCCAGCCACGAGGCCGACCTCGGCATGTCGACGAGCCGCGAGCGGCTCGGGCTCGGTGAGCTCGGCGAGCTCATGCGGGTGCGCGGCGCGGACTCGTCCGAGCTCTCGGTCGTGATCGGGCTGCTGCGATGCGGTGTGTTCGTCGAGCTCGGGACGTCGTCGCTGGGACAATCCTGGGAGCAGCCGCTGCGCGACGCAGCTGCCCGTGTCGACGCCGCGCTGGTAGGCGCGCTTCGTTGCGACGCAGGCGAGGGAATTCGACCGGGCGCTACGCGAGGAGCTCGTCCTCCGGCGGTCGCAGCCGCGCGGCGGCGCTGAGGCTAACGCGGCGACGCCTACCGGGTCGCGGCCCTCGGCGCGTCACAACCGCGTGCGAGCGGGCACCCTCGGTCGTGCAGCCCCAGCAGGTCGCCCCGGGCCCGGCCATCGTGGCCGCAGGCATCACGCGCAGGGTCGTGATCCACGGCAACTGCGTGTGGATCGAGGAGAACCGCTCCGGCCAGCGTGGGCTCACCGTGCTGCTCGCGATCGCGACGCTGATGGTGCTCGCGGTGCCATTCATCCCCGCGATGCTGCACTCCGGCGACGCATCCCGCACGGACACGCCCGGACCGGAGGTCGTCGTCGTCGCGATCTTCGCCGCGTTCTCGTTCTCGCTGTATCGCGCGAGCCTGCGCTCGCGTCCGTCGATCGCTCCCGCCCACGAGCCGATGTGGCAGCGCATCGCGTGTGCCGATCCGGCCCGCGGGTGGTTCTGGACGAGCGCCACGGCCGGCGTTCCGCTCGCGGAGGTCCGCGTGTCGATCCGCCGCACGTTCGGCTTCGTGCAGATGGGCAAGCCCCTGCGGTGGTCGTTCGAGCTGCGCTGGCGCAACGAGACGCTGCGGATCCTGCTCGCGCCCGACGACGGGCTCGCGGGGCTCTTTCTCGTGTCGAAGCACCCGCCCGCATGGCTCGTGCAGGCGACGCAGGTGCTGCAACAGTGGGGCTTCGCGGTGTGAAGATCACTCGCGGTGTCGCGGGTAGAATCGAGAGCATGCAGACCGAGGCGCTCCGCGTCTGGAATCGTGCGGCGCTCGAGCAGGGCGGCCCGGATGCGCGCGAGGGCGATCGCGCGCTCGCCGGGCTCCTGTACGCGCACCGCTTCGTGATGCACGGCGGGCTCGCGCACGCGATCGAGCGCCTGACCGACGAGGAGCTCGCGCACGCGATCGCGGGCTACCGATACTTCGCGTTCGACGATATCGCAGATCTGTTCGGGCAGCTGCGCGCGGGCGTGCCCGCGAATCGCAGCGATGCCGCGGACGAACGCTACCGGGCGTCGATCCCCGACGAGTCGAAGCTGGCCGAGCACTTCGAGGCCCTCTTCGCCGATCGAGCGCACGTCTTCGCGCCGATCCCTGCGAAGCAGCTCGGCGAGCGCGAGATCGCGGGCGTCCTCGCCACCGATGGACCGCGCCGCTACGAGCACTTCGTGAAGCAGGCCGCCGACTGGCAGCTCGTCTGGGGCTTGCGCGCCGCCGGTGGCTGGGTGTCGACGGCGGACGGGCGCGAGACGGCGGCGTTTCCCGTCTGGCCGCACGAGGCCTATGCGCGGCTGCTCGCGATCGACGCGTGGGCCGACGCCGAGCCGACCGCGATCGAGGTCCACGAGTGGATCGACGACTACCTGCCCGAGCTCGCCGAAGCGCACCGCCAGGTCGCGGTCTTCCCGACGCCCGCCGAACCCGGCGTGCTCGTCGACGCGGAGCAGCTCCGCACGGACATCGAGGCGGAGCTCGATCGCCTCGAGTAGCGGTCGTCGTCACCTCGCCGATTCAGCGCGTCTCGTCGGTGACCGAAACGAATCGGCACGGACACGGAAAGATCGAGCGTCCGAGCGCCTCGGTCGCCTCGACTTTCCGCGATCGTGCCGATTCGCGCGTCGCCGCGTCGCGCTTCACTTCGCGATCGGCGTCCGCGAGCAGTCGCCTTCGCTCCACGTGATCGCCGGCCCGTGATCGATCACCTCGAACTGATCCCACTGCAGATCCTTCAGATCGTGGGGTCCGAGCCCGACGTCGTCCCACTTCGCGGTCGTCACGTCGTCGGCCGCCGCGGTGAAGGTGATGTTGCCACCGTCGGCCATGATCATCCCGTAGGTCTTCATCGCCTGCGCCACGACCTGGGCCGCGGGATTCAGCCCCGAGATGTCGACGTCGCCACGCAGCCGCAGGTGCGCCGCGTACGGCGGTGCATCGCCCGGGCCCGACGTCTGCGGAGGCGCGTGCGTGCCCGGCCGCACGTAGCTGTCGTCGCGGATGTTCTCGTTCGGCAGGATGAAGCGAATCGCGTGCCGGATCTCGCCCGCCGCGATCTCGTCCGCGGTGAAGAGCAGCGGCGCGATCGGTAGCCCCGCACCATCCGCGCTGCTGCAGTAGTCGCCGCGCATCGTCTCGTCGTACTCGCGGTCGAGCTCCCAGATCGCGAGGCAGCCACCGCCGTCGCCGCCGAAGTTCGAGCGCCACTGCTCGTACAGACGGCACGCGTCCCAGTCGACGACGATGAGGTGGCAGTCGCCACCGCCATCGCACGTGTAGCCCTCTTCGCCTTCGATGTGCCCGTCCTTCGGCACGGGGATCGGCGCGGGATCGCAGTCCGGATCGTAGAAGTCCTCGCTCGGCGTGAACGCCATGTGCGGCGTGCTCGCGTCCGCGTAGAGGATCGGGATCGAGAAGTCGATCTGGAACCGGGCATCCGACTGCACGTTGTCCTGCAGGTGGCCGATCACTGCCTCCGAGTCGCCGGCCACGGGCGCCGCAGTGATGTCCGTGTTCCACGGCATGCTCGGCAGCAGCAGCTGCCCCTCGGCGTTGCCGCACGCGCCCGTCGGCGGACCGGTGTCATCGGTCGCATCCGTCGTATCGGCGGTGTCGGTGGTCGGATCGCCGCTCGTCATCGTGGTCGAGGCGCTCGTCGATGCCGTGGTCGATGCCGTCGGATCGTCGGTGCCCGAGCCCTCGGCGGTCGTGGTCTGCGCGTTCGTCGTGGTCGGTGCGGTCGTGCCGCCCTCGGTGGGGCCGTCCGCACCGTCGTCGTCCGAGGTGCTCACCACGCACCCGGCGAGCAGCAGGACGGTCAACGAGGTGGGCAAGGAAAGCTGGCGTGTCGACATGGCTCGGGTCCTCGGTCGGAAGTGCGAGATCCGGCCCCGAAACGCGCCAACTGCCCCCGGGCGCGGCGCCGGCCGTCCTGGAGCCATGATAGCGTGGCCCACGGTGGACGACCTCTGGACGCTCGCGCGGACGCACACCTCGTGGCTCTTGGCCTTCGTGGTGGTGCTCGTGTGCGCGATCGCCGGGCAGCTCGTACGCACGTTCGGGCTCGATCGCATCGCGAACGTGCTCGAGAAGCGCACGAAGACCACCCTCGACGAGGACATCGTCCGCTCGCTGCGGCGACCCGTCGTGCTCTGGTTCACGATGGGCGGCTTCTACGTCGCGATCGTGCTCGTCGAGCTCGACCCCGACGTGCAGCAGGTGCTCACGGACCTGCTCTCCGCGATCTTCATCATCTCGATCTCGATCTGGTTCGCCGAGCTCGTGGTCCGGCTCATGGTCGCGGCAGTGCCGAACCGGCCCGGGCGCGCGTCGCCGATCACCGGCGTCGTCCAGAACGTGGTGCGGATCTTCGTGATGCTGGTCGGGCTCGTGCTCGTGCTCGGCAACTTCGGCATCTCGGTGGCGCCCATGCTCACCGGCCTCGGCATCGGCGGGCTCGCGGTCGCGCTCGGTCTGCAGGAGACGCTGGCCAACGTGTTCGCCGGCATGCAGCTCACGATCGCCCGCAACGTCCGCGTCGGCGACATCCTGCGGCTCGAGGGCGGCGAGGAGCTCGTGCTCGAGGACATCGGCTGGCGTGCGGTGCGGATGCGCAAGCTGTTCACCGACGCGACCGTGATCCTGCCGAACTCGCGGCTCGCCCACGACATGATCACGAACCACGACCAGCCCACCTCCGAGGTCGGCGTGCTGGTCGAGGTGGGCGTGCATTACAAGAGCGACCTGCGGCTGGTCGAGCGCGTGGTGCTCGAGGTCGCGACCCAGGTCACCGCCGAGGTCGAGGGCGCGGTGCAGACCCACGTGCCGTTCATGTACTTCACGAAGTTCGGCAGCTCGGCCGTCGAGCTGGTCATCCACCTGCGCGCGGTCGGCTTCCGCGAGAGCATGCGGGTGCGCAGCGAGTTCATCGTGCGGCTGTCCCAGCGGTTCGCCGCCGAGGGCATCGTGATCCCCTTCCCGGTCACGGCGCTGAACCTCGACCAAGAGCGCGCGGACCGGGTGCTCGCGCGACCGTCCGCCTAGCCCTGTAACGCCGCAGGTCGCGGTGGCGAACGGGCGAGGGCATGGCAGGCACCATCGTCATCTGTGGGTACGGTTCGGGGATCTCCAGTGCGGTCGCGCAGCGATTCGGCAAGGAAGGCTACAAGGTCGCGCTCGTCTCGCGCAGCGCGGACAAGCTCGAGGCGGGCGCGAAGGCGCTCGGCCAGGCCGGGATCACGGCCAAGGCATTCGCGTGCGATCTCGCGGACGCGAAGGCGGTCGGCCGGATGATCGGTCAGGTGCGCGAGCAGCTGGGCCCGATCGCGGTGATCCACTGGAACGCGTACCAAGGCGGCGCTGGCGATCTCGTCGATGCCGACATCGGCGAGCTGAAGGCGGCGATCGACGTCTCGACGACGAGCCTCGTGGTCGCGGTGCAGGCCGCCCTGCCCGATCTCCGCACGCAGCCCGACGCCGCGGTGCTGGTCACGGGTGGTGGCCTCTCGTTCTACGACGAGAAGGTCGACGCGATGGCCGTCGACTGGAAGGCGATGGGGCTCGCGATCGCGAAGGCGTCACAGCACAAGACCGTCGGCGTGCTGCACCACCGCCTGAAGGGGGACTCGATCTACGTCGGCGAGGTCGTCGTGCTCGGCGTGGTGAAGGGCACCTCGTGGGACCACGGCAACGCGACGCTCGAAGCCAGCGCGATCGCGGAGCGCTTCTGGCAGCTCTCCCGCGAGCGCAACGTGTCGACCGTGAACATCAGCTGAGGCGATCAGCCCGCCGGCAGCCACGGCCGCCAGAAGGTCGGCTCGCGGCGCGCGAGCGCGAGCAGGCGCCGCAGCCTCGCGAGCCCGACCGCGGGCGCCCTCCCCGGCCGTGGCAGCACGATCTTGCGCAGGCTGTGGCCCAGCTGGTTCCACAGCACGCGCGCGGCGAAGGCATCGTCGACGAGCTCGGGGCCCGCTTCACTGTAGCCGGCGAGCATCGGCTCGACCCAGTCGATGACGAACGTCGCGAGCTCGATGGCGGGGTCGCCCCAGCCGGCGTCGCCCCAGTCGAGCAGCGCGAGGTACTCGCCGGCGGCGTCGACCATCACGTTGTTCGCATGCACGTCGTCGTGCAAAAAGCGCGGTGTGACGGCGGATGCGAGCGCGGGCTCGAGCCGATCGAGCCAGCGTTCGACGAGCGCGCCCTCGTCGGCGTCGAGGTGGCCGTGCGCGCAACACTCGGCCAGCCAGGCGCGCGGATCCTCGTGCCCGGGATCGTCGAGCCAGCCGTTCGGATCGTCGACGTGCGCGACCTCGAGGTGCAGCTTCGCGAGCTCGCGACCGAGGCTGCGCATCGCCGACGACCAGTCGGCGCGCGCGTCGATCACGAGCCCCAGCGTGTCACCGTGCACGCGCTCGTACACCGTCACGGGCGCGTCGAGGATCGCCTGCGAGAAATCGTGGAGCACCAGCGCCGGCGTGCGGATGCCGATCGCACACGCGACCGGAACCGCGACGCTCTCGGTGCGCGCGTCGGTCCAGGCCTCCTCCCAGCGACGGCCGACACGCATCACGAGGTCGTCGCCGAGCGCCCAGATGTCGTTGGCCATGCCGGTCGCGAGCATCGGCACGATCCCGCGCACACCCAGGCCGTGCGCGTCGACGAAGGCCTGCAGCTCCGCGAGCGAGCGCTCGACCGGCGCGACCTCGGCTCCGTTCGAGATGGCGGGTTGCAAGCCCACCAGACCAGCTTCGCACGTCCGGGCGCACGCCACGATGCCGACCACCAGCGTCGCGATCGCAGCGCCACAGGTAGATCCTCGCGCTGACATCGTGTCGCGCACGCGGCGACCCGCGTGCCACATCGCGTCCGTGACTGGGCGACACACCCTTCGCAGTCTTCGACCAACAAGGGCATGCGCGCGGGCACGCCGGCTGCAAGACTGTCACCCGAGATGATCGTCGATCCGCTGCTCAAGCTCATCGAGGCCCAGGCCGCCTCGGGGCTGCTCATCCGCGCTGGCGCACCCCCCACCCTCGAGCGCCGCAGCGGCTCGTTGCCGCTCAGCATGCCGAGCCTCGACGCCGAGATGGTGACGATGATGCTCGAGGAGGTCGCCTCGCCGGAGCAGCGCAGCGAGATCGATCGCGGCAGCACGCTCGAGACCGAGTACCGCGCCGCCGACGGCAAGTGCTACACGACGTTCGTCGACAAGCCGGGCGGTGAGCTGCGCCTCACGTTCCGTCCGGTGCAGGCGGCGAAACCGGCGGCGCGCCCGGCCGCCGCGCCTGCACCCGCCGTGGCCGTCGCCGTGCCCACGCCGGTGGCGCGAGAGACGAGCGCGCCGCTCGAGCTCGTGCGTGCACCGCCCTCGCTCGAGGAGATCGTCGCGGCCCCGGTCCACGCGAACACCGACGGCGACATCGCGCGCGCACTGGCACGCAGCGATCACGAGCGCGCCTCCGATCTGCTCATCTCCTGCGGCCGGCCCGTGCGGCTGCGCGTGGCCGGCTCGCTCGTCGAGCTCGACGACCTGGTGATCGACGAGCCCGCGCTCGAGCGCTTCTTCGCACCGCTGCTCGGCGCGACGGCCCGCGAGGAGCTCGCGAGCCGCGGGAGCACCGATCTCGCGCTCGATCTGCGCCACGAGCCGGGCGGCCGACGCTGGCGCGTGAACCTGTTCCGTCAGCAGGCGGGGCTCGCCGCCGCGATGCGACCGATCCGCACCGACGTGCCCACGATGCGCGAGCTGAACCTGCCCGACGACTTCCTCGAGCTCACGCAGCACCGCACCGGGCTCGTGCTCGTCACGGGTGCGACCGGCTCGGGCAAGTCGACCACGCTCGTCGCGCTCGTCGAGCACGTCAATCGCACGGCCGCGAAACACGTCATCACGCTCGAGGATCCGATCGAGTACGAGTACGGGCCCGGGCGCGCGCTGGTGCACCAGCGCGAGATCGGTCGGCACGTCGACGACTTCGCCACGGGGCTTCGCGCCGCGCTGCGCGAGTCGCCCGACATCATCATGGTCGGCGAGATGCGCGATCGCGAGACCGTCTCCGCCGCGCTGACCGCCGCCGAGACCGGCCACCTCGTGCTCGCGACGCTGCACGCGGGCAGTGCCGCGATGGCGATCGATCGCATCGTCGACGTGTTCCCCGAGCACCAGCAATCGCAGGTGCGGGCGCAGCTCGCTGCAGTGCTGCGCGCCGTGGTCACCCAGGTGCTGCTGCCCTCGACGCGTCCGCCCGCGCGCGTGCCCGCGTACGAGAAGCTGCTCGTGACCACCGCCGTCGCCGCGAAGATCCGCGAGCTGCGGGGTCACCAGATCCAGAGCGAGATCCAAAAGGGCCGCTCCGAGGGCATGGTCAGCTTCGAGCTGTCGATGGCCAAGCTCGTGCGCGCCGGCCGACTTTCCACCGAGCTGGCGGTGAGCACGGCCAACGACAAGCAGGTGCTGGCCGAGCTGCTGCGCGGGATGTGACGATCCGCGGACCCCAACGCCCCGAACGGGCCCCGATCCCCTCATCGCAGATCGCATGAGGGGATTCGGTCGGGCCCGGGGCGTAGCTCGGCATGACGAACGGAATCGCCATCCAGACCTCGCTCCGACTCGGACTCGGCCTCGCGCTCTCGCTCGGGCTCGCCTGCGACGAGGGCGCCACCTCGCCCGAGACCGAAGCCTCCTTCCGCGTGCTCGACCAGCTCGTGATCGACGACTTCAAGACCGGTCCCGTGCAGATCGAGATCGACACCGTCGACCAGGAGCAGACCTCGCAGGCCGGCGCAGGCATCCTCGGCGGTTGGCGCTGCCTCGAGCTCGGCGCGTCGGTGAACCCCTACGAACGCCCGCTCGGCGTCGAAGTGCGCGAAGGCGAGGACGGCTACCTCGCGTTCGAGTCCGGCGCCGGCATCCACCAGTCGATGAACCTGCTCTACGGCTACGGCGACGGCTGCAACGGCGGCGCACCGCTGGCCACGGACTTCAGCCCCTACACGCACCTGCGGCTCGAGTTCGCCCCGCTCTACGAGATCTACGGCGCCATCGACATGGGCACCACCGGCGCCATCGTCGTGTGGAGCACGAGCGGAGCCTCGTCGATCCCGCTCGGAATCGTCGAGCAATCGCTCACCCACGACGTCGCGTTCACCGACTTCACCGGCGACGTCGACTGGAGCGACGTTCAGAACATCGCCGTGGTGATCCAGAGCGGCGGGCCCGTGCCTGCGTACGACTACATCCTGCGCTCGTTCTCCGCCGTCAGCTTCGAGGATTGACAAACGCGGCGGGGCGCGACAGCTTGCCGCCGAGGTGTCGAAGAGCTCCCCCGAGGATGGGGCGGCGCCAGCGAGGCTGTTGCCGCGTACCCAGCCGCTGGTCGAGACGACCGGCGACGACGCGCTCGCATCGCGGACCGAGCTCGCGCCCGAGATCACGAATCTCGGGCGCTATCTGCTCGAAGACCGGCTCGGCAAGGGTGGCATGGGCGAGGTGTTCCGCGCCCACGATCCCGAGCTCGATCGCGCCATCGCAATCAAGCGGCTCATCGCGTGGTCCGACGACGACGAGGCCCGCATTCGGCTGCAGCGCGAAGGTCAGGCCATCGCGCGGCTCAGCCATCGCAACGTCGTGCAGGTGTACGACGTCGGCCGCGACGCGACGACCGGCGACATGTTCATCGCGATGGAGCTGGTCGACGGCGTGACGCTGCGACAGTGGTTGCGGGCCGAGGATCGCAGCTTCCGCGAGATCGCCGACGTCTACGCACAGGCCGGTGAAGGTCTGCTCGCCGCGCACGAGCAAGGCATCGTGCACCGCGACTTCAAGCCCGAGAACGTGCTCGTCGGTCGCGACGGCGTGGCGAAGGTGGTCGACTTCGGGCTCGCGAAGCCGGCCGGCATCACGGCGCGCACCGACGAAGACGTCGGGCATCGGCCCGCACGTCCGCATCGACGCGTGGGCCAGGCCTCGCGCGCGGGCGAGCCGGCGTCGTCGGGCCGAACCACGCTCGGGCGCAGCTCCGGTCGCGCGAGCCCGGCCTTCGGCAGCGACATCACGCCGATCGGCGCGCGGCTCGGCACGCCGGCCTACATGCCGCCCGAGCAATCGGCGGGCACGCCCGCCACACCGCGCGCCGATCAGTTCTCGTTCGCCGTCGCGCTCTACGAGGGGCTGTGCGGCTATCTGCCGTTCCCCGGCGACGGTCCGGCCGAGTACGCGATCGCGGTGCTCGAGGCGAAGATGCTGGAGTTCCCGCGCGGCACGTCGGTGCCGGGTCGCTTGCAGCGCGCGATCTTCCGCGCGCTCGAGCCCGATCCGCGCGTGCGCTTCGCGAGCCTGCGACCGCTGCTCGACGAGCTCGGCCGCGATCCGGCGGCGCGTCGCCGTCGCGCGCTGCGACTCGGCGGCGCGGTGGCGCTCGGCGGCACGCTCACGCTCGGCATCGGCGAGCTCGCGCGCCCCACCGACGCCCAGGAGCGGCGCTGCAACGCCGAGGCCGCAACCGTCGAGGACGTGTGGAGCAGCGAGATCGCCGTGCGCACGCGCGACGCGATCGCGGCCGTCGACGTGCCGTTCGCAGCCGACACCGCAACGCGTGCGAGCGATGCGCTCGACCGCATGAGCGAGGGCTGGCGCTCTGCGCGGCTGCGCTGGTGCACCGCGAGCAACACCGACGCCGAGCGCCCGCAGGCCCGCGTCCAGCTCACGATCGGCGCGTGTCTCGATCGCGTGCTCGCGCGCGAGCGCGAGCTGGTCGAGTCGCTCGCCGCTCCCGATGCCGAGACGCTCACCCATGCCGTCGACGCGATCGAGCGACTCGAGCGCGAGCTCGGTCGCTGCGACGAGCCGGCCTACCTCGCGCAGTTCGACGAGTCCGACGGCGACGGCGACGGGCTGCGCCGGCACGCGCTCGAGCGGCTCGCCCAGGCCCGACAGCGCCTCGATCTCGGCCAGCACGCGGCCGGTCTGCGCGCGCTCGACGAGCTCGAGCCCGGCGCGCTCACGCCCGCGATCGCGCTGGAGCACCGCATGGTGAGGAGCGCGCTCGAGAAGGGGCTCGGCAACATCGGCCGCGCGCGTGCGGAGCTCGAGCTCGGTGCGCAGGAGGGGCTGGGTGCCGCGGCGCCGCTCTTGGCCGCGCAGTGGAACGGCGACTATGCCGATCTGCTCTACCAGCTCGGCGAGCACACCGCGATCGCGCAGCCCTACCAGCGCGCGTTCGAGCTGCGGCGTCGCGAGCTCGGCCCCGATCACATCGACACGCTGCTCGCCGACGGCTGTCGCGGACACGAACCCTACGCGCGCGGCGACTACGGCACCGCGCTCGAGCGCTACCGCAGTGCGGCCGAACGCGCGGCCGCCGTGGCGTCGGAGCTCGACGGCGAGCGCATCCTGCTCGACGAGTGGGTGGCGCAGGCGCTCAGCCACACGGGCAACCTCGACGAGGCGCGCGTGCTCGGCGAGAGCCTGGTCGAGCGACTCCGGAAGAGCCGCGGCGACACGCACCCGCGCACGCTCGATCTGCTGGAGACGCTGGCGACCGCCGAGCTGCGCGCGCACGAGAGCGAGCGCGCGCTCGAGCACTTCCGGGCCGCGCTCGCGGGGCGTGCCGACGCGCGCCACGGCGGAGATCCGGTCGGTCGCGCCACCACGCTCGCGAACATCGGCGCCGCGCTCACCGATCTCGGCCGCGGGGACGAGGCCGTGAGCACGCTCGAGCGCGCGGAGGACGAGCTCACCCAGGCCGGCTTCGGGCCCGAGCATCCCAACGCGATCGCGATCGAGGCGAACCTCGTCGAGCTGCATCGCCGCAGCGGTCGGCGCGAGCAGGCGATCGTCGGCTACGAGCGGTTGCTCGAGCGCATGCACGCCAGCGGCTTCGAGCGCACCAGCGACGGCCTGATGGTGCAGCTCAACTTCGCGACGGCGCTCGACGACGCCGGTCGTCCGCGCGAGGCGATCGAGGTCGTCCGCCGCGCCATCGCGCTCGCGCGCGAGACCGGCGACACCGTGATGCTGGGCAAGTTGCTGCTGCGGCTCGGACGCGCGCTCGATCACGCCGGCGATCGGGCGGCCGCCGAGCTCGCGCTGTCCGACGCCCAGGGCGCCTTCGCGGACCAGCCGAGCGACGCCCAGTGGGTGGTCGAGCTGCGCGAGTACCAGCGCGCGCGCCGACCGTGACGATCAGCTCGTGGGCTGGCCGATCGCGCGCCGCACCTCGTCGATGATCTCGAGCTCGCCCTCGTCGATCTCGCCGTCGACCGCGGCCGCGGCCTCGAGCTCGCCGAGCAGCTGCAGGCGGCTGGGCTCGTCGAGCAAGGTGAGCTTGGTGTCGATCGGCTCGCCGATGTCGACGCCGTCGAAGACCGCCTGCTTCTGGGCCTTGTCGAACCCGAAGCGGTTCATCAGCCGCTCGAGGAAGTCGCGTTCGGAGTCGGTGACAGCGGCGTCGACGATGAGCAGCTGCGCGACGATCTGGCAGTAGAGGAGATTGCGCTCGAATGTCGCGTCGGACATCTTGCGCAACAGGTTAGCAAAAAGCCCAACCGCACGTCGGCGAGCAGCGCGAGCGTGGACGGGCGCGGCGCGCTGGTACGCTCGCGTGATGGTGGCCAAGCGACACGTGGCGCGCTCGGTTGGGCTCTGGGGTGGGCTCGTGCTCGCGTGCTCGGCCGCGCCGCTGGACCCGCTGCCGGACGGCGAGATCCAGCTCCGCGTCGAGCTCGACGACACCCGGCCCACCGGGCGGCTCGTCGGCTGGAACATCGGACGCGGCACGCTCTACGCGGCGGCGGGCGACGGCATCCATCCCGAGTGGCGCTCGCCCGAGCGCACCTCCGCGCTCGCGCAGCTCGCCGATGTGCGCGGTCCCGACGACGCCGCGCCGTACGTGCGCTTCTCGGGGCTGCAGATCGACGGCGCGCTCGGCAAGGACGGCTATCACTTCTGGCGCTACGCGGCGCCCGATCGCGAGGTCGCGGCCGACGACAACATGGCGCCGTACCAGGCGCAGACGATCGTCGCCGAGCTCGGCGGCGATCCGCTCGTCACCGTCGACTTCGGCTCGGGCACCGCCGACGAAGCCGCGCGGTACGTGCGGCACCTCGTCGCCGAGGACGGCAGCGAGGAAGCGCAGGCGCGCGCGCACTGGGGCCACCCCGCGCCCTACCCCACGTCGATCTACGAGCTCGGCAACGAGGTGTACGGGTTCTGGAACACCGGCTACTCGGCGAGCGGCACGTACTCGTACGCGAACCCCGATGCGGCGCACGGCGGGGATCCGGACTGGCACGGCCGACCGAGCGCCCTCGCGGCCGACTATGCCGCGCGCGCGCTCGCGTACGCGGATGCGATCTCGGCGGTGCAGCCCGACGCGCGCTTCTGGGTGCCGCTCGCCCAGTCGTCGATGGATGCGTGGGGTGGGCTCGCGAGCTCGCTCGCGGCGCTCGATCCGTTGCTCCGCGACGAGCGTGTCGATGCGGTGGTCGTGCACCACTACCAGGTCGACGACCTGGCGCCGTTCGGCGCGACGCAGAAGGCGGCACCCGAGCTCGCGCTCGCGGGCTCGGAGCTCCTCGCCCCGGGCTACCGCGAGCTCCGCGAACGGCTGGCCGGGATTCCCCGCGCGACGCCGCTGCAGATCGCGATCACCGAGTACCACGTCGCGGGTGCATTCACGCTGGGCGCATTCGATCCGCTGGCCGACACGCACGTCGTCGGGCTCGGCGTCGCCGACGTGCTGCTCTCGTTCGCGGAGCTCGGCATCGAGCACGCCGCACAGCACATGGCGATCGCCTTCGACGCGGCGAGCCAGGCCGAGGGCCTGTTCGAGCCCTGGTACAACCCGCTGCGCGTCGTCGGGGGCGAGGTGGTGCCGCGCCCGTCGCTCGTCGCGACCGCGCTCGTCGCCGAGCACCTGCGATCGCGCACCGGCACGGTGGAGCCGGTGGCGGTGCCGTCGGGCCACTACGTCGAGGACGCCTTCGCGCTCGACTTTCCGCTCGTGCGCGCAATCGCGTTCGAAGACGACGACGAGGTGACCGTGGTGGTGTTGCACCGCGAGCTCGCGCGCGCGCACACGCTGACGATCGATCTACCGCCCGGCCACTGGCGGCTGGCCTCGGCACGCAGCTACGCCCCGATGCAGGTCGACGTGCCGATCGGCGACGCGCCGATCGAGCTCACCGACGCCGAGGTCGAGCTGCGCGGCGATCGGCTCGCGGTCGTGCTGCCACCGCACAGCTTGCTCGGCATCGCGCTCGAGCGCTGAGGTGCG